>JABTBR010000015.1 GCA_013284265.1 Oxalobacteraceae bacterium
CCCCCCCCCCCCCCCCCCGCCCGTCATGTCGGATTTATAGACCCGCAGCGAGCCGCCCAGCATCTCGTTGTACTGCTGCATATTCTTCAGATAGGACGCCATGCGCGCAGGTGCCACCCGGTCCTCCAACGTGGCCAGCGCCACCTTGATGTGCAGCGCACGCTTGTCCACCTCAAGCGTGCGCACCAGCCGGAACGCCTGATCGTCCACCGAGCGGGTCTGGCTGCCCGGGTTCATTGCGAAGCTGGCCGGCAGCGTAACTGTCAGATCGTATTCCCGCGCCTCGGGAAATAGCGGTATCAGCAACGGCTGGCTGCGGCGCGCATTGCCGGGCGGGGCGAACAACTCGCTCAAATTGCTCGGCGTATAGCTCATGCCCCAACTTTCACCATCGGCGCTGGGCGCGAACAGATTTGGCACCCGGTGCCGCGCTTCGAGCATGAAGACATTGCGTTCGCGGTCATCCTCCACCTTGGGGTCGGCCACCAGTTGCGCTTCCGGATAGCGCTTGACCAGCGCCCCTTCGTACGCCTTGCGCAATTCCTGCTTGCTCAAGCGCGCCAACTGAATCCGGGCATTTTCAGCGGCCACGCCGAGTAGCTCGATGCGCTCGACCAGCGTGGCCGGCTGATCCATGGCGGCGACCTCGATGCGTTCGATGCGGCGCCCGCGCGTGGCCTCGGCCGGCGGCTGCGGAATGGTACGCAAGGCGCCGCTGCCGGGCTGCACCACCAACACCTGGCGCCCGCCATGGCTTTGCCCCATGCGCTCCAGCGCACCGTACTGGCCGCTGCGCGTGGGGTCGAGAAAGTATTCCTTGCCATTGACCTTGACGACCACAATGGCATGATCGAACAGCGTCGGCGAGGGCAGCAGCTGAGCCAGTCCGCCGCTGGAATAACTGGGCACCAGCACCGGATAGGCTTCGATACCCAGCGCACGCAGCATCGTTACGGCCAGCAGTGATTTATCCTTGCAGTCGCCATAGCGCCGCTCCAATACCTGGGCCGGCGCGAACGGACGGTGCGAATTTTCACCCAGTGACACCGACAGATAACGGATCTCGTTCTGCACGAATTCCAGCACCTTGGCGACCGCCTCTTCGCGCGTTTTGGCGGCACGCGCGGCGCGCAGCGGCGCTTCCAGCACGGCCGGCGCGGTTTGCGCGGAAAACAGCTCCAGTGCCCAGGCATTCACACTGGCCCAGTCGAGGAAATCGGAAAACTGCAGCCAGCGGAACTGTTGCACATCGGTCGGCACATAGGACTCGCCCAGCACGGCGGGCATGGCCGCCGCTTCGAAGCGCAGCAGCGTGCGGCCATTGCGGCTGAGCGCGGACTGGCGAGGTGCGTTAGCGCCTGCGCCGCCTATCAGGCGGTAGTCGAGCACTTTATCTGCCGGCATATCGATCGACACCCGCCGCAACGCCACCGGCGAACCGTAATCCCACTGGGCCGTATCCATCACATGCTGGCCAAACACCGGGTTCTGGCCGCTCACCGAGTACTCGATCTCCAGGGTGTCGCCCACCCGCAGGTCGGTAGTGACAATCTGCGCAGTGACGCTGCCATCGTAGACACCCTGCTCCAGGCCGCGCTCGCGCTGCAGGAAGCGGATATCGGCCGAGGCGAGCTTGTCGACGGTCTCCTTGCCGCGCAGGATGGCCAGCTTGTGCAATTGCACCCGCTGGTAGGCCGGCTGGAATTCAATATCGATCTGCCCCAGTTGTCCCAAGGCGGAGGCTTCATGCGCGACGATGGCGCGATGCTGATAGTAGGCGGGGGTGTCGGCGACATGAAACTGCAGGTCGGCCAGCCGGATGCTGAGCGCCTCGACCGCGGTTTCGGCCGGAATGGTCGTCATCCGTTCGACCCAGGCCGGTACCGGCGCGCCCCGCTCAAAGGCCTGTTCGGCCCGCGGCGGCGTGGTCAGCGAGGACGTCTGTGCGACGGCGCCCTGCGGTGTCGGAGTAAGGCAAAGGATGGCCAGGGCCGCGGCGACGATGCGCCGTGTCAGATAGGAGGGCATGGGTGAGGGAAGAAAGGCGTGGATACCAATAAAGCAACGCGCGTTACCTTAACACAATTCTTATCAAGTTGACAGGCTATGGCCCTTGGCCCCGATCCCGCCAGGTCCGCACGGTCGGCGGCAACTATGGGCGCGTATTTTGCTTATTCATGAAGGAGTACTGCCATCCCATCACCAGAACGGTGCACAGCACCTGTTCCCTTCCCACAGGCCAATAAAAATGACGGTGTCTGCACCAAATTCGCGCATGGCCGAGCCGGAACCGCCGCAGCGTATCGTCAAGATCCGGCGCGACTACAACACCTGGGTCGCCAACGAAACCATCGAGGATTACGCGCTGCGCTATACGCCGCGCTCCTTCCGCAAGTGGTCGGTGGCGCGCGTGTCGAACACCGCCTTCGGTGCCATCTCCTTCCTGGTGCTCGAAGCGATCGGTGGCACCATCACCGTCAATTACGGCTTCATCAACGCCTTCTGGGCCATCCTGGCGGTGGGCCTGATCATCTTCCTGACCGGCCTGCCGATCAGCTACTACGCCGCCACATACGGCGTGGACATGGACTTGCTGACGCGCGGCGCCGGCTTCGGCTACATCGGCTCGACCATCTCCTCCTTCGTCTACGCCTCCTTCACCTTCATCCTGTTCGCGCTGGAGGCGGCCATCATGGCCTACGCGCTGGAGCTGTATTTCCATCTGCCGCTCTGGCTGGGCTATATGGTCAGCGCCCTGCTGGTGATCCCGCTGGTCACGCACGGCGTGACCCTGATCAGCCGCATCCAGATGATCACCCAGCCGGTCTGGCTGCTGCTGCTGGCGCTGCCCTTTATCGCCATCCTCGCCAGGAAGCCGGAACTGCTCACGCAGCTGACGCAGTTCGCCGGCCAGTCGCCGGAAAACGGCCAGTTCAGCTGGCGCATGTTCGGCGCCGCCACCGCCGTGGGCGTGGCCCTGATCACCCAGATCGGCGAACAGGTGGATTTTTTGCGCTTCATGCCCGAGAAGACCGCGCGGAACCGGGTGCGCTGGCATCTGGGCGTGCTGATCGCCGGACCGGGCTGGATCTTGCTCGGCATCGCCAAGATGCTGGGCGGCGCCCTGCTCGCGCTGCTGGCCATCGAGGGCGGCGCCACGCTGCTGCAGGCCGTCAATCCGAACCAGATGTACCTGGCCGGCTTTCAGCAGGTGTTCTCCAGCCCCACCGCCGCCGTGCTGGTGACGGCCTGTTTTGTCATCATCTCCCAGGTCAAGATCAATATGACCAATGCCTACGCCGGTTCGCTGGCCTGGTCCAACTTCTTCGCGCGCCTGACCCATAGCCATCCGGGCCGGGTGGTGTGGGCCGTGTTCAACGCACTGATCGCGGTGCTGCTGATGGAGCTCGATGTATTCCAGGCGCTCGATCAGGTACTGGGCCTGTACTCGAATATCGCCATCTCCTGGATCACCGCCGTGGTGGCCGACCTGGTGGTCAACAAGCCGCTGGGCCTGAGCCCGAAGGGCATCGAATTCCGCCGCGCCTATCTGTACGACATCAATCCGGTCGGCGTGGGCGCGATGCTGCTGGCGTCAACGCTGTCGGTGGCGGCCTTCGCCGGCCTGTTCGGCGCGCAGGCGCAAGCCTTCTCCGCCTTCATCGCCCTGGTCACGGCCTTACTGGCTTCCCCGCTGATCGCCTGGGCCACGCGCGGCAAATACTACATCGCCCGCAAGGCCCAGTCCTTCGGTGCCGGCACCCGCAGCAAGGTGTGCTGCATCTGCGAGAAGGAATACGAAACCGAGGACATGGCACACTGCCCGGCCTATCAGGGACCGATCTGCTCCCTGTGCTGCTGCCTCGATGCGCGCTGCAACGATATCTGCAAGCCGCACGCGCGCTTTTCCAGCCAATGGGAAGGCGCGATGAAGGTACTGCTGCCCAAGTCGATGTGGCCCTATATGACCAGCGGCCTTGGCCACTATCTGCTGCTGATGATCGTCACGCTGCTGTTCCTGGCTGGCTTGCTCAGCCTGATCTATATACACGAGGAGACGGTGCTGATCGACGCCGGCTCCACGCTGCTGCCGCAGCTGCGGCTGGCCTTCCTGAAGATCTTCGGCGCGCTGGTGCTGGCCAGCGGCATCGTCGCGTGGTGGCTGGTGCTCACCAGCGAAAGCCGCCGCGTGGCGCAGGAAGAATCGAACCGCCAGACCGGCCTGCTGACGCGCGAGATCGCGCTGCACAGCCAGACCGACGCCCAGCTGCAGCAGGCCAAGAAACAGGCCGACCACGCCAACCAGGCCAAGAGCCGCTACATCGCCGGCATCAGCCACGAGATCCGCACGCCGCTCAACAGCATCCTCGGCTATGCCCAGCTGCTCGACAACGACCCCTCGATCCCCGAGCACCGCCAGCAGGCCATCCGCGTGATTCGCGGCAGCGGCGAGCATCTGCTGTCGCTGATCGAAGGCACGCTCGATATCGCCCGCATCGAAGGCGGCAAGTTCAGCTTCGACATCAAGGAGCTCAAGTTCCCCGACTTCATCGGCCAGCTGGTGCGCATGTTCGAGCAGCAGGCCAGCGCCAAGGGCTTGAGCTTCCGCTATGAGCTGACGGGCGAGCTGCCGCGCATCGTGCGCGCCGACCGCAAGCGCCTGGGCCAGATCCTGATCAATATCCTCGGCAACGCGGTCAAGTTCACCCAGCACGGCGGCATCGTGTTCCGGGTGCGCTACGCGCGCGACATGGCCAGCTTCGATATCGAGGACAGCGGGCCCGGTATTCTGGCCAGCGAGACCGAGCATATCTTCGAGCCCTTCTCGCGCGGCAGCGCGGGCGAACATGCCAGCGCCGCCGGCACCGGGCTCGGTCTGCCGATCAGCAAGATGCTGACGCAGCTGATGGGCGGCCAGCTCACGCTGGACAGCACACCCGGCATGGGCAGCGTATTTCAGATCCGCCTGCTGCTGCCGCGCGTGCACAGCGACGCCCGCTCCGATGAGGTGCCCGAACTGGTACGCAGCGGCTATCTGGGCGCGCGCCGCAGGATACTGGTGGTGGACAATGAGCAGGTCGACCGCGAGCTGCTGGTCAACATCCTCGCACCGCTGGGCTTCGAGATGGCGCAGGCCGAATCCGGCCTCGATTGCGTGAGCAGCTATGCCGCCTTCGGGCCGGACCTGATCCTGATGGACCTGGCCATGCCCGGCATGGACGGCTGGGAAGCGAGCCGCATCATCCGCAGGCAGCACCAGTCGGCGGTGCCGATCATGATCGTCTCGGCCAATGCCTACGACAAAGGGTTGGACAACCCGGCCGGCATAGTCGCCGAAGACTTCATCGTCAAGCCGGTCAACGTGGCCGAACTGCTGGAACGGATAGGCCGCCGCCTGCAACTGGAATGGATTACCCATGCGGGACCGAAGGGCATCAGCAGCGAGATCGTGGCTGACAAGCCCGCCCTGCTGTTCCCGCCGCCAGAACAACTAGCCGCGCTGCGTGCGCAGCTCAAGCTCGGCTATATACGCGGCATCAGCCGCCAGCTCGACGCCATCCATGCGCTGGGGCCGCAATACGGCGCCTTCATCGACGCCATGCGCGGCTACGCCACGCGTTTTCAGCTCGACGCGATGGCCCATTTTTTAGACAAAGGAGATCACCATGGCGCTCAAGCCGTTTGACCGCCGCGCCGGCCATATAGTGCTGATCGTGGACGACGTCCCGGAAAACCTGGCCGTGCTGCACGACGCGCTGGACGAATCGGGTTACACCGTACTGGTGGCCAACAGCGGCGCCGCCGCGCTAGAGCGGGCCAGCGACGTGGTGCCCGACATCATCCTGCTCGACGCGGTGATGCCCGGCATGGACGGCTTCGAAGTCTGCCGCCGCCTGCGCGCGCAGATCGCCACCCGCAGCATCCCCGTCATCTTCATGACCGGGCTGACCGAGACCGAGCACGTGCTGGCCGCCTTCGACGCGGGCGGCACCGACTATGTCAGCAAGCCGGTGCGCCAGAGCGAGGTGATCGCCCGCATCAGCGCCCATCTGCAAACGGCGCGGTTGATGAATCAGGCACGCAGCGCGCTGGACGCCTTCGGCAACGCGGTGCTGGCGGTGACGCCGCACAATGGCCGCATCGTCTGGCAGACACCGCTGGCGCGCCAGTGGATGCAGCATTACTTCAGCGAGGCCGGGACGGTAGACGGCAGGGACAACGCCGACACCCCGGCGGCACTGGCCGGCTGGTTCGCCGCCACCGCCCAGGCCCGCGCCGCCGGGCAGGAGCCGGCCCAGCTGACCATCACGCAAGGCGCCACCCGCCTGATTTTCCACGCGGCCGACACCAGCGACCATGAGCAGTGGATGATCGTGCTGCGCGAGGAGTCGGATACGGCGCAGGTGCAGGCCTTGATGGCCCTGTTCCGCCTGACCCAGCGCGAGTCCGAGGTGCTGCACTGGGTCATCAAGGGCAAGACCAACAAGGATATCGGCGACATCCTGGGCACCAGTCCGCGTACGGTGAACAAGCACCTGGAGCATGTGTTCGTCAAACTGGGGGTGGAGACGCGCACCGCCGCCGCCTCGCTGGCGATGAACCGGGTGCGTGGCGCGATGCAGGAGGGTGGAACGCTGGCGGCGGCCGACGCCTGAGCGCCACAGACAATGACCGAAACCCACGGCAAAGTGCCGCTTTTTAAACCCAGGGCGTAAATCTGGGGTCTGACCCGGCGGGTCAGACCCCGGCTCTTTGCCGTGGGTTCAAGCATGCGTAAACCCTACACCGCCAGATGCCGTTTCACGTTCTCGCCATCCATCTCCTCCGGCGCACCGGCTGCCACCACTTCCCCGCGCGACAGCACCACGAACTTGTCCGCCAGCGCCCGCGCGAAATCAAAATACTGCTCGCACAGCAGAATCCCCATGTCGCCGCGCTCGCGCAGCAGCCGGATCACCCGTTCGATATCCTTGATGATGGACGGCTGTATCCCCTCGGTCGGTTCATCCAGAATGATCAGCTTGGGCCGCGCCAGCAAAGCGCGCGCAATCGCCAGCTGCTGCTGCTGGCCGCCCGACAGATCGCCGCCGCGCCGCCCCAGCATCTCCTTCAGCACCGGAAACAGCTCATACACCTCGCCGCTGATGGTCGACGCTTCCCGGCGCGACAAGGTGGCCATGCCCATCAGCAGATTCTCCTCCACCGTCAGCCGCGCAAAAATCTCCCGCCCCTGCGGCACATAGGCGATACCGGCCGCGGCGCGCTGGTGCGGCTTCAGGCGCGTGATATCGCGTCCGTTCAAGGTCACCTTGCCCTTGGCGACCGGCAGCACGCCGGTCAGGCACTTCAGCAGCGTGGTCTTGCCCACGCCGTTGCGGCCCAACAGCGTCAGACACTCGCCCTTTTGCAGCGACAGCGAAATCCCCCGCAGCGTGTGCGAGGAGCCGTAGTACTGGTTCACGTGTTCGACTTGCAGCATGGTTGTTCCTATCGTCCCAAATAAACTTCGATCACCCGTTCGTCGGCCTGCACCTGGTCCATGCGGCCCTGTGCGAGTACCGATCCTTCGTGCAGCACCGTCACCTTGCCCTGCTGCGCGATCTCGGCCACAAAGCCCATGTCGTGCTCCACCACCATGATCGAATGCTTGCCGCGCAACTCATTCAGCAGCTCGGCCGTGCGCGCCGTTTCGGCATCGGACATGCCGGCCACTGGCTCATCGAGCAGGATCAGCTGCGGCTCCTGCATCAGCAGCATGCCGATTTCCAGCCACTGCTTCTGGCCATGCGACAGCAAGCCGGCCAGCCGGTCTTCCTGCCCGTGCAGGCGAATCAGGCGCAGGATCTCCGCGATCTTGTCCTTCTGCTCCGAGTTCAGGCGCCCGAACAGCGTGGGCCGCACGCGCTTGTCCATCTTCATGGCCAGTTCCAGGTTCTCGAACACCGTGTGCTGCTCGAATACCGTGGGACGCTGGAACTTGCGGCCGATGCCGGCGTGGGCGATATCGTATTCCGTCATCCCGGTCAGATCGATCGTCTGGCCGAAGTAGGCGCTACCGGAACTGGGCCGCGTCTTGCCCGTGATGACATCCATCATCGTGGTCTTGCCCGCGCCGTTAGGTCCGATAATGCAGCGCAGCTCGCCGACCGAAATATCCAGGCTCAGTTTATTCAGCGCCTTGAAGCCATCGAAGGACACCGTGATCTCGTCCAGGTAAAGGATGGCGCCGTGCGCCGTATCCAGTCCCTCGCGTTTGACTGTACTCATGCTGCCTCCTTCGCTGGCGCCTCGACAGGTGCCGCTTCCGTGACGGGAACCGGCTTGCTGCGTTTCAGATTGCCCATCAAACCCAGAATCCCCTTCTGCATAAAGAGTGTCACCAGGATGAACAGCAGTCCCAGTGCGAACAGCCACAGGTCCGGGAAGGCGGCGGTGAACCAGCTCTTCAAGCCATTGACCGTGAAGGCGCCGATGATCGGCCCGATCAGGGTGCCGCGTCCGCCCACCGCCGCCCAGATCACCATCTCGATCGAATTCGCCGGCGACATCTCGGACGGATTGATGATGCCCACCTGCGGAACGTACAGCGCACCGGCGATCCCGCACAGCACAGCCGACAGCGTCCACACGAACAGCTTGAACCACAGCGGGTTGTAGCCGATGAACATCAGGCGCGACTCGGAATCGCGCACCGCCTGCAGCACCCGCCCCAGCCTGGAGGTGACGATCCAGCGGCACAGCAGCAGCGCGCCAATCAGCAGCGCCAGCGTGATCAGATACAGCACCGCCTTGGTACCGGGTGCCGTCACGCTGAAGCCCAGGATGCGCTTGAAGTCGGTGAAGCCGTTGTTCCCGCCGAAGCCGGTATCGTTACGGAAGAACAGCAGCATGAAGGCATAGGTCATGGCCTGGGTGATGATCGAGAAGTACACACCCTTGATGCGCGAGCGGAAGGCGAAGTAGCCAAACACGAACGCCAGTAGGCCCGGCACCAGTACCACCAGCGCCATGCAGTACCAGAAGCTGTCCGTCATGGCCCAGTACCAGGGATAGGTTTTCCAGTCGAGGAAGACCATGAAGTCGGGTAGCGTGCTTTGGTAGACGCCATCGCGGCCAATGGCGCGCATCAGATACATGCCATGGGCATAGGCACCCAGCGCGAAGAACACGCCGTGGCCGAGCGACAGGATGCCGGTATAACCCCACACCAGATCGAGCGCCAGCGCTGCCAGCGCGTAGCACATGAATTTACCCACCAGGCCCATCGCATAACTCGACACGTGCAGCGCATGGCCGTCCGGGAAAGCCAGGTTGAGCAGCGGCAGCAGCGCGGCGGTCACCACAAACACGCCGACACCGATCCAGGCGGGCCGGGAGAACAAGGAAGGCGCGCCGCTCATTCGACACTCCTTCCCTTCATCGCGAACAGGCCTTGCGGCCGACGCTGGATGAAGACGATGATGAACACCAGAATACAGATTTTGGCCATGACAGCTCCCGCCAAAGGTTCGAGGAATTTGCTCACTTCGCCCAGTCCCAGCGCGGCGATCACGGTACCTGCCAGCTGGCCCACCCCGCCCAGCACCACCACCATGAAGGAGTCGACGATATACACCTGGCCCAGATCGGGGCCGACGTTACCGAGCTGCGATAGCGCCACGCCGCCCAGGCCGGCGATGCCCGAGCCCAGGCCGAAGGTCATCATGTCGATGCGGCCGGTGGGCACGCCCACGCAGTCGGCCATGCGGCGGTTCTGCATCACGGCGCGCACGAACAGGCCGAGGCGGGTCTTGTTCAGGATCAGCCACACGGCGGCCACGACGACAATGGCGAAGAAAATGATGGCGATGCGGTTGTATGACAGCACCAGCGAGCCGAGTACCGTTACCCCACCCGACATCCACGATGGATTGGCCACCTCCACGTTCTGCGCGCCGAACACGGTGCGCACCAGCTGCATCAGCATCAGGCTGATGCCCCAGGTGGCCAGCAGGGTTTCCAGCGGACGGCCGTAGAGCCAGCGGATCACGCTGCGCTCGAGCGCCACGCCGACGGCGAAGGCGACCAGGAAGGCGGCCGGCAACGCCGCCGCCAGATACCAGTCCAGCGCGCCGGGCAGATATTGGCGGAACAGGGACTGGCATACATAAGTGGTGTAGGCGCCTATCATCAGCAGTTCGCCGTGCGCCATATTGATGATGCCCATCAGGCCGAAGGTGATGGCCAGTCCCAGCGCGGCCAGCAGCAGCACGCTGCCCAGCGAGACGCCGTAGAACAGGTTGCCGATGATCTCGGTGCGGGTGATGCGGCTGTCGATCTCGCGCAGGGTTGCGGCGGCGGCGACGCGCACCCCGGCATCCGCCTCGGCATAGCCGCCGTTGGCGTCTTGCGCCAGCATGGCTTGCAAGGGGGCGCGCAGCGCGGCATTGCCGCTGTCGGCCAGTGCGATGACGGCGGCCTTGCGCAGCACCGCATCGGGTGAATGCAGATCGGCGGTGGCGACCAGCACCGCCAGGATAGCCTTGATGGCAGGATCGGATTCGATGCTGAGTGCCTTGCGGATCAGTGGTGCCTGGGCCGGGTCGATGGCGGTGTTCTGGATTTGCGTGGCGGCGGCGTGACGGATCGCACGGTCGGGCGACAGCAGTGCCAGCCCGGACAAGGCGCCATCGAGCGCGCCGCGCAGGCGGTTGTTGACGACGATGCCGTCCACGCCATCGGGAACGGCGATGGTCTGGCCGGTGGCGGGCTGGTAGGCCTTGTCGCCTTCGATGATCAGGATGGTGCCGTCGGGCGCGGTGTAGAGTGCTTCGTCCTTCAGCGCTTGCAGCACCTTGCGCGCGTCCTCGTTGGCCGCGAGAGCGATGTGGGCGACGGCGTCGATGCGCGCCTCGGGGTCGTCGCCGGCCAGTGGCGCGAGCAGCGCCGCGTCGATGGCGGCATGCGCGACGACGGCGTGCAGGCACAGCGCGGCGGCGGCGCAGAAGGTTTTAAATGTGTAGGCCATAAGTAGCTACCGTCCGGTAAGCGGCAATATTTTTTGAAAACCCACTGCAAAATGCCGGGGTCTGACCCGGCGGGTCAGACCCCAGGGTTACGCCGTGGGTTTAAAAGCCAGCGTTAGGCCATGGGTTTACAAACAAGGGTTACGCCTTGGGTTTTAAAAAACTACATCTTCTGCTTGCCTTCATTCCCCTTGATGAAAGGACTCCACGGTTGCGCGCGCACCGGCCCCTTGGTTTTCCACACCACGCTGAACTGCCCATCACCCTTGATTTCGCCAATCATCACCGGCTTGTGCAGGTGGTGATTGGTCGGGTCCATTTCCAGCGTAAAGCCGGACGGTGCCTTGAAGGTCTGGCCGCCCATCGCGGCGATCACCTTGTCGGTATCGGTCGACTTGGCCTTCTCTACCGCCTGCGCCCACATGTGGATGCCGACATAGGTCGCTTCCATCGGATCGTTGGTCACGACCGTGTTCGCGTTCGGCAGCTTCTTGGCGATGGCGTAGGCTTTCCACTTCTTGATGAATTCCGAGTTGACCGGATTCTTCACCGACTCAAAGTAGTTCCAGGCCGCCAGGTGGCCCAGCAGCGGCTTGGTGTCCACCCCGCGCAACTCTTCCTCGCCGACCGAGAACGCCACCACCGGCACATCGGTCGCCTTCAGTCCTGCATTGCCCAGCTCCTTGTAGAACGGCACATTCGAGTCGCCGTTGATGGTGGAGATGACCGCCGTCTTGCCGCCCGCCGAGAACTTCTTGATGTTGGCGACGATGGTCTGGTAATCGGCATGGCCGAAGGGGGTGTAAACCTCGTCGATATCGCTATCCTTCACGCCCTTGCTTTTCAGGAAGGCGCGCAGGATCTTGTTGGTGGTGCGCGGGTACACATAGTCGGTGCCCAGCAGGACGAAACGCTTGGCGGCGCCGCCGTCCTTGCTCATCAGGTATTCGACGGCGGGGATGGCTTGCTGGTTCGGCGCCGCGCCGGTGTAGAACACATTTTTTTCCAGCTCTTCGCCTTCGTACTGCACCGGGTAGAACAGCACCGAGTTCAGCTCCTTGAACACCGGCAGCACCGACTTGCGCGACACCGAGGTCCAGCAGCCGAAGACGGCGGCGACCTTGTCGTTGGCGATCAGCTGGCGGGCCTTTTCGGCGAACAGCGGCCAGTTGGAGGCCGGGTCGACCACCACCGCTTCGAGCTGCTTGCCCATGACGCCGCCCTTGGCGTTGATTTCGTCTATGGTCATCAGCGCCACGTCCTTGAGCGACGTTTCGGAAATGGCCATGGTGCCCGACAGCGAGTGCAAGATGCCGACCTTGATCGTGTCGGCGGCGTGGGCGGACAGGCCGCTCATCAGCAGCGCGGCGCCAGCGGCGATGCGGGTCAGGGATGTGACAAAAGTGCGACGTGATTGCATGGTGTCCCTCTTATGGTAGTGGAGTAGGTTCAGGTTCAATACTGCAGCTGCAGGGCGACGACAAACTTGGACTGGTCTTCGGTGCCGCTGACCTTGGTGCGCGAATACACCGCGCTCAGTTGCGCGTTGTAGCCGTCGATGATGTAGTTCACGCCGGCGTCGACCTGGCGCGTATCGATGCTGGTGTCGGGCGAGAATTTTTGATAGCGCAGATACGGCTGCAGCTTGCCCCAGCCCATGGCCTTGTCGAAGATGTAGGAAGCGCCGGCCGAATACGCGTTGCCCTGCTCGGACTTGATCACGCCATCGGTGTCATAGTCGTACCAGGCCGCTTCCAGCGCGAAGGCGCCGGCGCCGGGCAGGCGTTTTTCGAGCAGAAAGTCGACGTTGTAGGCGCTGTAATCGCCCACCCCGGCCACGGTCAGCACGCCATGCTTCTGCTGGCGCGCCGCCACGCCGATGGCCAGGATGTCCTTGCCGCCGAGGTAGTTGCCGGTACCGTAGTAGCCTGGTTCGGCGTCCCAGAAATCGTATTGCAGGCGGCCCGCGTACATCAGCGAGTCCGATGTTTTGATACCGGCGGCCTTGGCCTCGTTCTGCGTCAGCGCGCCGATGCCGAAGGTGTGGCCTTCGAAGGCGCCGAAGGAGTAGCCCAGCTTGCCGTCGGCCACATTGCCCCACATAACCACGCCATCGTCGCGGCCACGGAAGATGCCGCCGTTGTAGCCGTAGCGCGATGCCACGCCGGCCCAGTAGCCGCCGCCCAGCGAGTAGTAAGGCCCGGCCATATTGGCGCGGTCGCTGGGCGAGAGCAGGCGTCCGGCCCAGATATTGAGTTCCGGCGAAATGGCGAACTGCCCGGCCGCATCCATCACGCGGATCTGCTCGCCATCCCACTCGGTATTGAGCATGCCCTTGATGTTCTTGTTCAGCGAAGCGCCCAGGAACAGGCGCGCGCTGTCCAGGTGGAAGTCGTTGGAGCGGGAGCCGTCAGGCGCCCCGCCCTCCACGCTGGAGTAGCTCTCGCGCAGGCCGAAGCCCACGCTGAGCGACTGGTCCGGACCAAACGGGATTGTCGCCCCGGCCTGCGCGTTCAGCGCCGGCATCGCAGTTGCTGCGGCCACCACGGCGAGCAGCATGCTTTTCTTTCGTATCGACATCATCCCAGGCCCTCTCATAGTGTGTGAACGTATTGCTATGATTGCCATTGCGGGCCGGGAAGGACATACGTCAAGTTACGTAGTGGCGGGAAGGGAACAGATTGGGCGCCTTCTGGCGCGGGCTGCCAAGTGGAAAGCGCTGGCCCAAGCCAGCGCTGATGCGGGCGTGTGAATCGCTGGCTATCGATGGGAATCGCGTAGTTTTCTGCGCAGTCGAAGATTGTCGGCGGTGAGCACAATCAACACTATCGTCGCCAGTACGCCGATCGCATCCACACCCAGAAAGTGCCAAAAAGCCCAGGCAGCGGCCGAGCTCAGCATTCCAACCATCAGAAGCAAGGTCCCATCCTTCAATTTGTACACGCGATCGCTCACCTAAGCCTCCTTTGTACAGGATGCTCCAGTGTCGACGAGGTAAATAGACTTGGTGTTGAACCAAGTCAAGCGGAGAGACGCTCCGTCAGAAAATCTAGCAATACCTGCACGCGCAATGGCAAGTGGCGACGCGGGGCGTACAGCAGGTGGGCTTCTTGCGCCGGGCCGGTCCAGCCGGGCAGAACCTGGACAAGCTCGCCGCGCTGGATCATCTCCTCAACCATCCACGTCGGTTGCAGCGCCATGCCGGCACCAAGTTGTACCGCTTCGAGCAGGGCGGCGGCGCTGCTGACGCGGTAGCGGCCGCCCACGGCGACATCGATTCTGCCTTCCGGTCCATCGAGGGGAAAGGCATCGGAAGTACCGGCGTAGCGCAGCACTTCATGTTGTACAAGATCTTCCGGCCGTTCAGCAATGCCGCGCGCCGCCAGATACGCTGGCGCGGCGACCAGCACGCGCGGCCAGGCGCCAATGCGGCGCGCCACCAGTTCCGGCGGCAAGCGGCCGCTGACGCGCAACGATACATCGATGCGCTCTTCCAAGGGATCGATGAAACGATCGTCCAGCAGCAGATCGATGCGGATATCCGGATAACGCTCAAGAAATTCCAGCATCAGCCGATTCAGGCGGCGCTCACCCAGAGCACGCGGTGCGCTGATGCGCAGCAAACCGCGCGGCTGCTGGACCTGCTCGCGCACATCGGCCACGGCTTCGTCGTAAGCCTCCAGCAAACGCAAGGCGCGCTCGTGAAAACGCTGGCCTTCCCCGGTCAGGCTCAGTCCGGCGGTACTGCGCTTCAGCAGCTTGGCGCCCAGCGTTTTTTCCAGCGACGCGATCAGCTTGCTCACAGTGGGCTGCCCGGTGCCCAGCGCGCGTGCCGCGGCGGAAAGACTGCCCAGTTCGACGCTGCGCACAAAGGCGGTGATGGAATCGAGTTTGTCCATATTCTATTTTGGAATGAAATAAATTCGATTCTCGAGTCTACCTGAACATCCAGGAATACGTGACAGTAGGGGCTCATTCACACGCAGGAGTCCCCATCATGAATACCAAACAGTTTTTTGTCGCTGCGCTCGCAGCACTGGCCGCGTCAAGCGCACTGGCCGGCGATCTGCCGCAGCGCGCGGCACCCACCTACTGGGCGCCAGCCTGGTACGCCAGTCCGCAACCGCTCTGGCAGGATAATTTTGTGCTCCCTGTCGGCGTTCCACGCGCCTTCGAACAGCAGACGGTGCGCCAGACAGTGCGGCTGAGCGTAGGCGGAGAACGCCTGCGGGTAACCGTCAGCAATGCCTTCGGCCGCCAGCCCTTACACATAGGCGCGGTCCATGTGGCTCGTTCAACTCAGCAATCCACCATCGATCCCGCGTCGGATCGGGCGCTGCGCTTCGGCGGCAAAGCGGACGTCGTCGTGCCGGCGGGCGCAAATGCCGTCAGCGATCCGGTGGATCTGGCATTACCGTCGCTGAGCCGGGTGGCCATCTCGATCTATCTGCCCGCGCATAGCGAACCTGCCGGCTTTCACTGGGATGCACGCGAGACTGTGTATGTGGCTCACGGCGACGTCACAGCAGCAGCGCGCATGCCAGCCGATGCCCAGCAACTGAGCGCGCGTGTTTTCCTGACAGGCATCGCCATGGAAAGTAAGCAGCCGGCAAGCACCATCGTCGCGCTAGGCGATTCGATCACGGACGGCAACGGCGCGACGCCAGGTAGCGATGGCCGCTGGCCAGATGCGCTGGCGGAACGTGCGAGTAAAGTCGGCATGTCGGTACTCAACGCAGGGATCTCGGGCGGACGCCTGCTGCGCGACGGCATGGGCCTGAGTGCACTGGCGCGGGCCCGGCAGGACGTGTTTTCCCACGCGGGTGTGCGCGGCGTCATTGTCATGCTGGGCACCAACGACATCGGCTGGCCCGGCGGTCCATTCGCGCCAGCCGAACCCGCTGTAACAGCCGACGCGGTCATCGCCGGGCTGCGCCAACTGATTGCGCAGGCACATCAGCACAATGTGCGCATCGTCGGCGCCACGATCACGCCCTTCCGCCGCGCCCTGGAAGGAACGCCGCTGGAAGGGCATGACAGTCCCGCCAAAGAGCAGGTGCGCGAAGCCGTCAACCACTGGATACGCAGCTCAGGCGAGTTCGACAGTGTGGCCGATTTCGACCGCACCGTGCGCGATCCAGCCGATCCCTCGCGTCTGCTCCCGGCCTTCGACTCCGGTGATCATCTGCATCCCGGAAACGCCGGCTACCGCGCGATGGCAGCAACGATCAATCTCGATACGCTGATGCCGAAGCGGTAATGAAAGGCCCGCGCTGTTCGCCTGGCGATTCATCACATTGTCACACTGAAAATATAGACTCGCTCCCAATTCAATTCGGGAGCTTCCATGACTTCATTTATAGCGCGTCGCCGTTTCCTGTCGCAGGGCGGCATCCTGGTCGGTAGCACGGCCTTGTCCGGTTCTGCCTTGTTGAGCGGCTGCGGCGGCGATGCCGTCAGCGCGCCGGCCGTCGTCACCAGCGAGAAGGACCGGCCCAAGCTGCTGTCCGGCATTCAGTTCGGCGACGTCACGCAGAACCAGGCCATCGTCTGGAGCCGCAGCGACCGCAATGCCCAGATGATCGTCGAGTACGACAGCAGCGACAAGTTCACCAACCCCAGCCGCATCGTCGGCCCCTACGCCAGCGACGCCACCGACTTCACCACCCGCGTCGACCTGAGCGGCCTGCCCGCCGGCCAGTTGCTCAATGTGCGCGTGCGCTATGTCGATCCCAGCGATGGCCGCATCGAAAGCGAAGTGCTGTCCGGCCAGTTCCGCACCGCGCCAGGCAGCGCCAGCACCAAGCCGGTGCGCTTCCACTGGAGCGGCGACAACGCCGGCCAGGGCTGGGGCATCAACACCGAATTCGGCGGCGTCAAAATCTACGAAGCGATGCGCAAGCGTGATCCGGATTTCTTCATCCACAGCGGCGACACCATCTACGCCGACGGCCCGATCAAGGCAGAAACGGTGGCCGAGAACGGCAAGATCTGGAAGAGCATCGTCACCGAAGAAGTGAGCAAGGTCGCCGAAACGCTGAAGGAGTTCCGCGGCCGCCATTCCTACAACACGCTGGACCTGAACTTCCGCAAGTTCGCCGCCCAGGTGCCGCAGATCTGGCAGTGGGACGACCATGAGGTGGTCAACAACTACAGCGGCGCCAAGGACCTGTCGGCCGATGCCCGCTACACGGAAAAGAATGTCGCCACCCTGGCCGCGCGTGGCCAGCGCGCCTTCCTCGAATACGCGCCGATGCGCTACTTCAAGCAGTCCGAGCCGCAGCGTATCTACCGCAGCATTTCCTACGGCCCGCTGCTCGACGTCTTCGTGCTCGACATGCGCAGCTACCGCGGCCCCAACACCGCCAACAAGCAGACCGTGGAAGACGCCAACACCGCCTATCTGGGCCCAGCCCAGATCGACTGGCTGATCGCCGAACTGAAGGCCTCCAAGGCCACCTGGAAAGTCATCGCCGCCGACATGCCGATCGGCCTGTACGTGCAGGACGGCACCGACGCGAGCGGTGCGGCCCGCTGGGAAGCGAGCGCCAACGGCGACGACGGCATTCCTTCCGGCCGCGAACTGGAACTGGCGCGCCTGCTCAAGGCCATCAAGACGATCAAGAACGTCACCTGGATCACGGCCGACGTGCACTACTGCGCGGCCCACTACTACGATCCGGCCAAGGCCTCGTTCACCGACTTCTCGCCGTTCTGGGAATTCGTGGCCGGACCGATGAACGCGGGCGCCTTCGGCCCGAACAAGCTGGACAAGACCTTCGGCCCCACCGCCGTGTTCGAAAAAGCCCCGGCCATCGCCAATTCCTCGCCCTTCGCCGGCTTCCAGTTCTTCGGCGAAGTGCTGATCGACCCGCAATCCAAGACCATGACGGTGGAATTGCTGGACCTGGATGGCGTGTCGCAGTTCAAGAAAGTGCTGACGCCGGAAGGGGTGTAAGGGGAACGGCCCCGGCTAGCGGCGAATCGCTCGCCGGGGCAGAAGTCGCATGAAATCAAGTCAGTGACAGAATATTCACCAATGGAATATCTATCATCACAACTATAAATTGGCTAAATATGCCGCGATGCAGCATCATTCACCTGTCTCCTCTACTTCCCTCCAAGGAATTAGATTTAGCCCGCTCCTGTAGCGGGCTTTTTTTTTGGTTCTTCAGGTATTACGAGCACTGCTGATCGCGTACTTCAGCAAAACCATCGCACCAAGCGCGATACCAGGGGATCCGATGTCCCTTAAAAAAGTGTTCAAGACACAGTCGTTTGATCGCAGGGCCAAGAAGCGCATCGCCGACGCGCTCCTTTGCGTTGCTGTCAGGGAGTTCGAAGCGGGTGCATATGAAGCCGATCTGGGGCATGGCCTATGCATGAAGCGGGTTGCTCGGCCCGGACAGGGTAAAAGCGGCGCCACTCGCACGCTGGTGGCAACGCGGCATGCGGACGCCATCATCTTCCTGGCCGGCATGAAGAAGAGCGTCCCCGCTAAGGATTTTTCAGACTCGACAGTGGACGCCGCTAAAGTATTCGCCGATGGCCACCGGCTGCGGCACGGGCAAGGACATCGAGCATGCACTCAAGCGCTGGCCGGCGCTGGCGCGCTATGCCGATTCCGGCACACTGCCCATCGACAATATTTCGATCAAAAATACGATACGCCCCATCGCCATCGGCAAGAAGAATTGGCTCTTCGCTGATTCCGAGCGCGCCGGGCGCCGCGCCGCTGCCATTCAAACCCTGCTCGGCACCGCCAGGCTGAATGGACTCGATCCGCTGCATTGGCTGTCCAGCGCATTGGAACGTCCGCCGACGTGCCCCAACAAACATAGCGATTCCTTGCCGCATTTTCCGAACTCTACACAGCCTTGAGCCAACTGAACAGGTGGATGGGCTCGACGCTTACCGTAGGGTTGCGCGTAAACTGGCCCACTCGTCCAACTGCATTAAATAGAAGGAGAACTGTATCTCCATGCTCTCAAGGATGCTGCCATGGCGCTGGACATCGGTGACGCAGCATTTTTGTTGACAACTACCGGCATTGAATGACGGGGTCAAGTTACGGTTTCGTATGAAACAATGAACGATACTCTGAACAAATGATCAAACCTGTATCGGGTGGCGCCTGCGCATTGAATTCAATGAAGCGACAGCATAAGGGGGCAGGCATGAGCGAACCAATAAGTCCACGGGAAAATCTATCGATGTTGGCGGCATTTATTCGCAAGAATGTGGATGCCATTCTCGATGGTTGGGAGCAGTTCGCCAAGACAATACCGATCAGTCACGACTTTGACACGAAACAGTTGCGCGATCATTGTGTTGGCATCCTGCACACCATCGCGGCCGACCTTGACCGGCACCAGACATCTGCCGAGCAAACGGCAAAGTCGATGGGCCTGACGCCTCATCAGACACTACCCACGGAGGCCGCGTTGCACGGCGCGGCGCGCGCCCTGAGCGGCTTTGACGTTAGCGATACCGTGTCCGAATTTCGCGCCTTGCGAGCCAGCGTGCTGAGTCTGTGGAGCGGGGCGAATCCCGAAGTTGTGGGTCCCTGCTTGAACGACATGACCCGATTTAACGAAGCGATCGACCAAGCTCTGTCGGAGTCGCTCCGCCGCTTTGCCTACGACAAGTTGCGCCTGACACAATTGTTCGACGCGCTACTGTCCTCAACACCCGACCTCAATTTTATCTTCGACAAGGACGGCATGCTCATCTACGCAAACAAGGCGTTCATACAACAATACCATGTTACGAATAAAGACATTGGCAATACGAATTTCTTCACGCTGTTTCCAATCGGCGGGCAGGAATTGCGCCAGCAGGTGACCAATGTGCTGGCAAGCAAGACTGCCTATCGTGGTGACTTGCCGGGCGCTGCCGCGTCCGCCGCAGGGAACGCCTTCGAAGTGTTGCTGATGCCGGTGCTCGACCGCGCCGGTAATGCCAACGTGATCGCGGGAACGGCGCGTGATGTCACCGCACGCAAGGCCGAGGAAGAGAGCAGTCGCCGGCGTGCCGATGTCGACCCGCTGACCGACTTGCCAAACCGCAGCTTGTTCCTCGACCGGCTGGAAACCGAACTGAAACGGTGCGCGCGCGCCGGCATGCCACTGGCGCTGCTGTTTCTCGACCTGGACGGTTTCAAGGATGTCAACGACCGGCTCGGGCATGGTGCCGGAGACCAGCTATTGCAACAAACCGCGCAGCGCATCCGCGCCTGCGTGCGCGACGTCGATACCGTGGCGCGTTTGGGCGGCGACGAGTTCACCATCATTCTTGCCGAGGTTCGCCGCATCTCCCATGTCGAGATCCTGGCGCAGCACATTCTCGGCGCATTGGACAAACCGTACCAGCTGTCCGGCAGCGAAGCCAGAATCACGGGCAGCATCGGCATCACCTTGTTCCCGCAAGATGGCGTCAGTTGCGAAGAACTCATCAGGAACGCCGATCAGGCAATGTACACGGCAAAGAATGCGGGGCGCAACCAATTTAGCTTCTATACCGCAGCGATGCGTGACGCCGCGTGGGCGCGCCTGAAGGTAATTGATGAACTGCGCCGCGCCTTGTCCGAGCGCCAGTTATTACTGTATTACCAGCCGATCATTGAACTGGCCACAGGGCGCGTTGTCAAGGGCGAGGCCCAGTTGCGCTGGCAACATCCGCGCACCGGCATGATCCGCCCCGCCGATTTTATTGCGCTGGCCGAGGAAACAGGGCTCATCGGTGAGATCGGCGAATGGGTTGTATGCGACGCGGCAAACCGGGCTCGTACCTGGAGCACGTTGCGCGGCGAAGCGTTTCAAATCTGGATACACCGATCCGCTGGCGAATTGTCGAACCGGGACGAGAGCGGCAACTGGGGACAAATGCTCAACTCGCTGGCCGGCATCGGGGTCGAGATCAACGAGCACGTGTTAGTGCATCATTCCCCTCTGGTCGGGCAAAGACTGAAACAGCTGCGGGCAGGCGGAGTCGAACTGATCCTGACCGATTTCGCCACCGGCAACGCGGCCATGGCGTATTTGCAGAAGTTCGATATCACTTACCTGAGAATCGACCACGCGGTCGTTCAGGCCATCACTCGCGACCCCGACAGCCGCGTTTTTGTTGAAGCCATGATCGCCATGGCCCACAAGCTCGGCATCAAACTCGTTGCTGAAGGTGTGGAGACGGCGGGGCAAAAGGATTGGCTGACAACGGCAGGGTGTGACTATGCGCAGGGCTATCTCATTTCACCGCCTTTGCCGGCGTCGGATTTTGAATATCTGCTCAAGGCGGACACGGCATTGAGCCCGAACGGCTCGATCCTGGCGCCTTAGCTGTCTTGGCGCGACTGCCAACGTGGCTTCGATCCTTTGATCATATCGCACCATGGACATTGGCGAGGTTCGACTGCGAAGGCCCGCCGCGTGGCCATCCGATCAAATTGCCACCGGCGCGGCGACGTATCATGCATGTCGAACGATGAGTTCGTCGCCAGGCGAACGCAGGTCAGAGGGCAACCACGCCCCGGGGCCCGGGGCCCGCTATTGTGCCAGCGTCGAATTGATCGTGAGATGATTTTCCACCGATGTGACGCCAGGCGCGTTCCACGCGGCCCGCTCCGCATCCTGGCGCTCGGCCCACGACCTGACGCTGCCGTTCAAGCTCACCTTGCTGCCGCTCGCCGCTATCGTCAGGCGGCCGGCATCGATGGAGGCGCTGCGCTGGAATGCCGAAATGATTTTCTGGCGCACCTCGCCGGCCGATGCGGAAGGCCGGAGCGAGATCTGGTTGTTGACGCCGCGTACCCCGCGCACATGGCGCACCGCCGATTCGGCGCGTTCGCGCTGATACTGCCATTCAACCGGTCCTTCCAGTCTGAGCAAGCCATCCTGCGCGATGACCTTGATATGCTCGGACGAGCTTGGCAACTGCGCCTTCAACGCCGCCACCGCCTCGCGCGCGATGTCGGGATCGGGCCGAGCTTCGCCACCGAGGCGCACCTCGATGTCATTGGCCACGCCGGCCACGCCGGCCACACGCTTAGCCGCCCGCTCGGCGTGCACCTTGTCGCCAAAACTGTGGACGAAACCGGTCAAGGCCACCACATGGTCCTTGACCGAAACGGCCACATCGGCCGATCCTACATCGGCATCCCAATCCAGTTCGTTTTCAACATTCTTCCTCACTTCGCTATCGCTTATCATCGCTGCCTCCTGGTTTGATGGAATCGACAGCCCGGCCCGCATACGGGCACAGCGCGAATGACCGAACTGACAGGTGTCGCAGGGTCCATACCCTGCTCCCGCCCCACCAGCTTAGAGATGGCGCAAGTCCCAAGTTTGATTTGGCTCAATGGTACGTCCCCCTCCCCCCGCAAGCTGGCGCCGGCCGGACCGGCTCGTCGCCCGTCCGCAAGGTATTGTAGGCATAGCCGCTCAGCAACCGCGACTGCGGAATGCGATCGAATATCTCGCGCATATTCGCGCCGTTCACGCGCGATCTTCGCTTGTGCGTCGCCGCCGTGCCGCTACCTGGCCGATTTTCCGGCCGGCGAGGACGAAGCGCGCGGGTGCGCGGAACTTCGCCGGGCATATCGGGTCAAACACACAGAACGCACGCCAGCGCGCGCATATTTTCCGGGATATCCCGGCACACCGGAGATCAGCCATGAGCAGCACCACCAAACTTGAAAAGACAGTCTGGAAATCTTACTTCGACAACGTTTCGCGGCGCTTAGCGGGCAAAAGTGTCGAGATTGAAATTGCGTCGCTCGATATCGGCAGCCAGGTCGCGGCGGCATGGTTGCCGGGGTTTGGCCTGACCTACGATGAG
The DNA here is from genome assembly GCA_013284265.1 of Oxalobacteraceae bacterium. Classification (GTDB taxonomy): domain Bacteria; phylum Pseudomonadota; class Gammaproteobacteria; order Burkholderiales; family Burkholderiaceae_D; genus Rugamonas. The sequence continues at coordinate 22,842 of JABTBR010000015.1, forward strand.
GACGAGGATCTGCTGGCGGTCATGGCCGAAGGCTTGGACCACATGATACGGCGGCCACGCGACGTGTTTGTCGAGACCGAGGGCGACGATCTGCTCAGCATCGGCGTCACCGACGGCGACGATCTCCGCCAGATTATCCGCTTCAGGGCATCCGCCGCGCCGGCGTGACTATCGCCGCGAAGTCGACGGAGCGCGCCAACCGCAAAGCCTGGTCAACGAAAACCATTGCCTGGGTCTACGCGGACGAAATGTGTCCGGTGAACGACCCTAATTTCCCACTTTCCTGACCGGACGGAGATGCGATGTAAATGAAACGTTTGGTTGCCACGGCGGTGAGTGTCTCACTGTCCGGCTGCGTCTTGTTTGATACAAACAAATCCGATACGAATTCAAATACCGGGCTGAAAGGGGGCACCTTATCGGTCGAGTTGGGTTTTGGCGCCATCGCATCGAGTCCCTATCAATGTACCGGCGACGATTCAATAACAGTCGAGGCTGTGTCGCTGGCCGGTTCAGTAACGGATCAGTAAATCTCCGGCACCACCATCTCCGGCACCAGCGGATTGCGCTGATAGTCCTCGCTGCGCTCGCGCGGCGGCAGCTCCACCGTCGGGCGCTCGATTTCCTCATACGGGAACTGGGCCAGCAGATGGTGGATGCAGTTAAGCCGCGCCTTCTTCTTGTCTACCGCCTGCACCACCCACCACGGCGCCTCGGGGATATGGGTGCGGTCTATCATCACCTCCTTGGCGCGGGTGTACTCCTCCCAGCGGCGGCGCGATTCCATGTCCATCGGGCTGAGCTTCCATTGCTTCAGCGGATCGTGGATGCGGCCCAGGAAGCGCGCCTGCTGCTCCTCGTCCGTGATCGAAAACCAGTACTTGATGACCTTGATGCCCGAGCGCACCAGCATGCGTTCAAACTCCGGCACCGAGCGGAAGAATTCCTCGTATTCGTCATCGGTACAGAAACCCATCACCCGCTCCACCCCGGCGCGGTTGTACCAGCTGCGGTCGAACAGCACGATCTCGCCGGCCGCCGGCAGGTGCGCGATGTAGCGCTGGAAATACCACTGGCTGCGCTCGCGGTCGCTCGGCGCCGGCAGCGCCACGGTACGGCAGACGCGCGGATTGAGGCGCTGTACCACGCGCTTGATGACGCCGCCCTTGCCGGCCGCGTCGCGCCCCTCGAACAGGATCACCGCCTTTTGCCCGGTGGTCGCGACCCAGTCCTGCAGCTTGACCAGTTCGCCCTGCAGGCGGAACAGTTCCTGGAAATAGCGGCGCCGTTCACCGCGGCCACTATCGTCCGGACCTGATGCGTCCGCGCCGGGCTCGAAACTGTGCTCGTCCAGATCCAGTTCCATCTCTTCGTCATAGCTGTCGATGAAATCGCGGTGCAGGCGGGCGATCAGCTCGTCCTGATTCAGGGAGGGGGATGGAGTGTGCATGGAGGGCGGCCGGAATGGAGATGGCCCATTTTCACACCGCGGCGTGACCGACTGATGACAAGGATGCGGGAAGCGCCCGCAGGCCGCCTGTTCCGCCTTCGCAACAATCCATGACGCCCCATCACATATTTGTAATTATCTTACTTTTTACGTAGTAATATTACACGCTCATCGCTTTACTGGGGCTTGAATGCGTAAATTCAAGAACATACTGGGTGATATATAACAAAAAATTGGAGACTCGCATGGAAATGCACTGTAGTTTTAGTTCACATTTGAAGCAGATCAGCGCCGTCAGCCTGCTCGCGCTGCTGGCCGCCTGTGGCGCCGGCAGCGATAGTGGCAACGCCAACGCACCGGCCGCGCCGACCCTGCTGGCCTCGGTCGCGGTCGCCGCCGCGCCGCAAGCCCCGGCCACCATCCGCATGCACTACCACCGCGCCCAGAACGACGCGAACCAGTGGGGTATCTATTCCTGGGACGGCCCGGTCAACCCCAGCGGCGCCTGGATCAGCGGCCGCTTCATGATGAACAGCAGCGACGCCTTCGGCGCCTATGTCGACATTCCCGTCAACACCGCCAAGTCGGCGATCTGGTTCCTGCTGACCGACGGCAGCGGCAACAAGAACTGCGGCGTCGACCAGGGTGTCAACTTCGCCGCCAATATCGCCAGCGTCGGCCAGGAAGTGTGGATGCTCGAAGGCGACTGCACCGTCTACGCCAGCGAACCGGCGATCAGCTTCGGCAACCTGAACAGCGCCAGCGCGCACTGGCTGACGGGCAACACCCTGATCTGGCCGGGCGCCGCCGCGAGCGGCAGCTACAAGCTCTACTACGCAGCCAATGGCGGCCTCGGTTCCGACGCCAGCGGCATCACCGGCGCCGACAGCAGCATGGCGCTGACCATTGCCGGCGCCCTGCCCGACGCGCTCAAGCAAAAATATCCGCACCTGGCCGGTGCCACCGCGCTGACCCTGTCGGCGGCCGACGCGGCCGGCATCGCCGCCAAGGCCAGCGGCCAGTTCGCCATCGCCCAGTTCGACGCCGGCGGCAAGCTGCTGCAGGTCACCTCGCTGCAAACCAGCGGCATGCTCGACAGCGTGTTCGCGCCGGCGGCGGCCAACAGCCAGCTCGGCGTGAGCTTCAACAGCCGCGAGGTACCCACCTTCCGCCTGTGGGCGCCAACCGCCAAATCGGTCAGCCTGAACCTGTACCCGGACGCCAACGCCGCCAGCACCGTCACGCGCGCGATGGTCAAGGATGCCGCCAGCGGCGTGTGGAGCTACACGGCGCCCGACGCCAGCTGGAGCAACCGCTACTACTACACCTATAATGTGCAGGTGCTGTCGCGCTGGGCCAACAACACCGTGGTCAACAACACCGTCACCGATCCTTACTCGCTGAGCCTGAACGCCAACAGCCAGCGCAGCTTCATCGCCAACCTGAGCAGCGGCGCCCTCAAGCCAAACGGCTGGGATCGCCAGGACATTCCGAAACTGGAACACGCCAGCGATATCGCGCTCTACGAGCTGCACATCCGCGACTTCAGCGCCAATGACGCCAGCGTCCCGGCCGCCCACCGCGGCAAATACCTGGCCTTCACCGACAAGCACGCCAACGGCATGCGCCACCTGGGCGCCATGCAGCAGTCCGGCCTGACCCATGTGCACCTGCTGCCAAGCTTTGACTACGCCAGCGTCAATGAAACCGGCTGCGCCACGCCGACCGTGCCGAACGCGGCGCCCGATTCCACCGCCCAGCAGGCCGCCGTCGATGCCATCCGCGGCAGCGACTGCTTCAACTGGGGCTACGATCCGGTCCACTACACCGCGCCGGAAGGCAGTTATTCGTCCGACGCGAACGACGGCGCCGTGCGCGTGCGCGAATTCCGCGCCATGGTGCAGGGCCTGCACGAGCAAGGCCTGCGCGTGACCATGGACGTGGTCTACAACCACACCAGCGCATCCCAGCAAGGTCCGCTGTCGGTGCTCGACAAGATCGTGCCGACCTACTACTACCGCCTCAACGCCGGCGGCGCCATCACCAACGACAGCTGCTGCGCCGACACCGCCGCCGAAAACACCATGATGGCCAAGCTGATGATCGACTCGGCCAGCACCTGGGCGCGCGACTACAAGGTCGACAGCTTCCGCTTCGACATCATGGGCTTCACCCCGCTGTCGGTGATGCAGCGCCTGCAGGCCGCCGTCAACCAGGCCGCCCGCCGCGAGATCTATCTCTACGGCGAAGCCTGGAACTTCGGCACCGTCGGCAATGACGCGCGCTTCGTGCAGGCGCGCCAGGCGAATATGTTCGGCAGCGGCATCGGCTCCTTCAACGACCGCCTGCGCGATACCCTGCGCGGCGGCGGCTGCTGCGACACCGGCGAAAACCTGATCAGCCAGCAGGGCTTCATCAACGGCGCCTGGTACGATCCGAACGCCAGATCGACCCAGACCAAGGACGACCTGCTGCGCCTGGGCGACCTGGTCAAGGTGGGCCTGTCCGGCACCCTGCGCGACTACAGCTTCACCGACCGCTTCGGCAACTTGCGCAAGAACTCGGAGATCGACTACTTCGGCCAGCAGGCCGGCTTCGCCGCCAAGCCGTCCGAGACCATCAACTACATCGAGGCGCACGACAACCAGACCCTGTTCGACCTGAACGCCTTCAAGCTGCCGGCCAACACCAGCCTGGCCGAGCGCGTCAAGGTGCAGAACCTGGGCGCGGCCATCAATGTGCTGTCGCAGGGGATTCCCTTCCTGCACGCGGGCCAGGAAATCCTGCGCTCCAAATCGATGGACCGCGACAGCTATGACGCGGGCGACTGGTTCAACCGCCTCGACTACAGCTACCAGTCGAACAACTTCGGCGTCGGCCTGCCGATGGCGGGCAACAACCAGGCCACCTGGCCGCTGATGGCGCCCGTACTGAGCAATGCCCTGATCAAGCCGGACATGGCCGCCATCGTCACCGCCAAGGACTATATGAACGACGTGCTGGCGATCCGCCAGGACAGCTCGCTGTTCCGCCTGCGCACGGCGCGCGACGTATCCGAACGCCTGCGCTTCCACAATGTGGGGCCGCAGCAGCTGCCTGGCCTGATCGCCATGAGCATCGCCGGCGATCAGCCGTCCCGCTACGACGGCGCCAAGTACAAATCGGTGGTGGTGCTGTTCAATGTGGACAAGCTGCCCAAGACACTGGACATTCCTGAGCTGCAGGGCCGCAAGCTGACCATGCACAAGGTATTGCGCAAGTCCGAGCAGGGCGCGCGCAGCGCCAGCTATGCCGCCGGCGCGGGCCGCTTCACCATCGCGCCGCGCACGATGGCGGTGTTTGTCGAAGAGGCCGGCAACTAAGGCCGCCTCCCCGGCGGAACGGCATGGCTGCCGTTCCGCCCTTCAACTCTCCCCCTTCCGCTCTTCCTCCCTTCCCTGCCCCGCTGCGCGCCAGGCCGCGCACGGTTCAGTGCATCTTGAACAACGTCAGCGCCTCTCTCCGATATACTGCCTTCATTCACATTGAAGGCGCAGCCATGTCCCATCCCCCGAGCGACACCCCTGGATTTCTGAACGATGGCGGGGAGATGGGCGCGCGCATGCGCGGCCACGACTGGTCGCAATCGCCGCTCGGCCCCATCGCAGGCTGGCCTGAATCGCTGCGCACCGTCGTCAACCTGATGCTCGATTCGCGCTTCCCCATGTTCATCGCCTGGGGCGAGCAGCTGGGTTTTCTCTACAACGACGCCTACATCGTCATGCTCGGCAGCAAGCATCCGCAGGCGCTGGGCCGGCGCTTCGAGCATATCTGGTCCGAGATCTGGAGCGACATCGAACCCTTCATCGGCCAGGCCATGGCCGGCAAGGCCAGCTTCCACAACGACCTGCCGCTGACGCTGCAGCGCCACGGCTATGAAGAAAGGGCCTGGTTCACCTTCTCCTACTCGCCGCTGCGCGGCGCCGACGGCCGGGTGGCCGGCATGTTTTGCGCCTGTACCGAAACCACCGGCAAGGTGCTCACCGAACAGCATGTGAACGATGCCGAACAGGCGCGCGGCGCGCTGCAGCTGGCCAACCGCCGCAAGGACGAGTTCCTGGCCATGCTGGCGCATGAGCTGCGCAATCCGCTCGCCCCTATCGCCACCGCGGCCGAGCTGCTCCAGGTCGCCGGCATCGGCGCGGATCAGGTACGCCATGCCGGTGCCATCATCGGCCGCCAGGTCAAACACTTGACCGAACTGGTCGATGATCTGCTCGACGTCTCGCGCGTGACCAGCGGCCTGGTCAAGCTCAAGGAAGAAAAGCTGAGCATGAATGGCGTGCTGCAGGCCGCCGTCGAGCAGTTGCAGTCGCATATAGACGCCAAGGGGCACACGCTGGCGCTGGCCCTGCCCGGCGAGCAGCTGTTCGTCAGCGGCGACCGCACCCGCCTGGTCCAGATCGTGGCCAACCTGCTCAACAACGCCGCCAAGTACACGCCGGCCGGCGGCCGCATCGCGCTGGCGCTGGCCGCGGTCGACGATCAGGTGCAACTGACGGTCAGCGACAACGGCGTCGGCATCGCGGCGGCGCTGCTGCCGGCCATCTTCGAACTGTTCACCCAGGCCGAGCGCTCGCCCGACCGCGCCCAGGGTGGACTGGGGCTGGGGCTGGCACTGGTACGCAGCCTGGTCGAGCTGCAGGGCGGCAGCGTGTCGGCCCACAGCGCCGGCGCCGGACAGGGCAGCCGCTTCGTGGTGCGCCTGCCGCGCGTCGGCGAACTGGCGGCCGACGCCGCGCCCGCAGGACACGGCGCCGGCATGCCGGCCGCGCCGGCGCGCAAGGTGCTGGTGGTGGACGACAATATCGACGCCGCCGCGACCATGGCCCTGCTGCTGGAAACACTGGGCCACGAGGTGCTGGTCTCGCACGGCGCGCTGCATGCGCTGCAGCAGGCGGCCGCGCATGCGCCGGCCGTGCTGTTTCTCGACATCGGCCTGCCGGAAATGGATGGCTACGCGCTGGCCCGGCGCCTGCGCGCCCTGCCGCAAACGGCGCACTCGCTGCTGGTGGCGATCACCGGCTATGGCCAGCCGGAAGACCGTGCCTGCGCGCTCAAGGCGGGCTTCGACCACCATCTGGTCAAGCCGGTCAATCTGGACGAGGTGCTGGCCCTGCTGGCCACGCGTGCCTCGGGCGCCGATGCGGTCGGCTCCTTGCGCTGATTCCGGCGGCCCTCGCGGCCCTGACCGCCGTGCGGCGCTTGCCAAGCCGGCGCCATAGGATCAAGATGGGGCCATGAACCCCTACCACACCACTATTCCGCGGCTGCTGTGCGCCGCCCTGCTGATCATCTGCGGCACGGCCTGCGGCAGCGCGCCCCCAGGAGCTGGCGCTGGCGCCGCCGCCGACACCGGCGCAGCGGCCAGCGCCACGCTGCTGCAGCAGATCCAGTCCGCCAGCGCCGGCAAGGCCTGCGACGGTCCCCAGGATTGCCACACGCTGGCCATCGGCGCCAAGGCCTGCGGCGGGCCGGAACGCTATCTGGCCTGGTCGTCCAAAAGCGCGGACGGCGAGCGCCTGCGCCAACTGGCGGCCAGCCACACGGCGGCGCGCCAGCGCGAAAACGCGCGCGACGGCGCCATGTCCACTTGCTCCATGCTGCTCGACCCCGGCGCCACCTGCCGCGCCGGCCAGTGCGTGCTGCTGCCGCCCGCCATCGGCGGCAGCGCCGCCCAATAAAAAAAGGCCGCGGCATCCAGCCCGCGGCCCTTCAAAAATGGGTCCGCCTGCCGGCGGACCCGCCCCACTCCCTACTTACTCCAGATTCGCCGATTTGGCGCGTGCATTGTGGAACTGCGGCAGTGGATCGGTTGCATCCACTTCCAGCAAGGTACCGCCCTGCACCACGCCGCCCACCAGGATGTTGAGCGCGCCGAGGTGACGCTTGCCCACTTCCAGGCCGGTCCAGCTAACCGCCGCCGATGCGGTGCCGCCGACGAAGGCCGTCGCCGGAGCGACCACTTTCAGGTTGGCGTTGGCACCAGGCGTCACCACCCACGAGGACAGGGTGTAGTCGGCCGCGCCGTCTTTCGGTGCATAGCCTTTGACACAGACCTTGTACTCGCCGGCCGCAGGCTTGTTCAGCAGAACGACTTCGTTCGAACCGTTTTCGCCGCTCTGGCCAACCAGGGTGCTGCCTTTGTAGACCGCCAGATCCAGGTCGGAATCGCTGCCGCCGGTGGTTTCCGCGTCGTACAGGGCGAAGCGGGCCACCATCGCGCCGCTCGGTACGGTCACGCTGTGCACGTTCACGCCGGTGGCGCCGCCGGTCAGGCAGCTGGCCGATGCGGTGGCGTTGTTGGCCTGGCCGATGTGACGGGTTTCCGTCGCCGCCGGGACCATGCCGCCTTTGCTCACCGTCATCGGGCCGCTGAAACCGGTGCCGATGGTGATGACTTTGCTGCCGCTGGCCGCTTCGCTGCTGACCATCGGGACCATCGACAGTGCCTTGCCGCGCGCGGTCAGCGGGCTGCGCACGGTGTGCACGCCATCGGACCAGGTCAGCGAGCCATAGGCCCAGGTGTCGAGCGGCGCGGTGTCACGGGTCAGCTTGACGGTGAAGCTGGCTTTTTCGCCGGCGCCGATGACCAGGGTCGCTGGCTTGACCTCGACCTTGTAGCCGGCCAGCTTGGCCACCGCGTTGTAGGTCGCCGCCGTGGCGCCGACATTGGTGACGGTACGGGTCAAGGTCAGCGAACCGAGTACTTCGGCGGCCGTCAGCGAAGCCAGATTCAGGTTATATGCCGGAATCGTGCCCACTGCCTGGCAGGTGGCCTGGGTGTAGACGCCCGCGTTCACGCCGCACAGGAAACGGGCGTAGTCGATTTCGGTCGCATCGTAGACCAGGCCTGGATCGGCGGCGGTACTCGGCTGCACGTGGCCGGCGCCCTGGCCCCATGGCAGATTGCCGGTGGTCTTGGCGGTGGCATCCCATGCCATCGAACCGTTCAGGCCATCGGTGTAGGTATCGACAGCGGTGGTCATCAGGGCCGACTTGATCGCGGCCGGGGTCCAGTTCGGGTGCAACTGCTTCATCAGCGCGGCGATACCGGCCACGTGCGGGCTGGCCATCGAGGTACCGGTGTAGAAGGCCCAGTCGGTCGACGGTGCGGCGCCGCCAGCGGCGACGGCATTGCGCTGATCCTGGGTCAGGTCGGCGGTGACGGCGGCCAGGATGTCGGTGCCCGGCGCGGTGACGTCAGGCTTCAGGATATTGGCGTTGGCCACGTTCGGGCCGCGCGAGGAGGAACCGTTCATGATCGGCGCCTTGACGGAGGTATCGATCACGCCGCGCAGGTCGCCCAGCGAAGCGACTGGATTGGCCAGCGAAGCGACGTAATCCTTGACGATCTGGCCGTCTTCCTTGGTGATGTGGATGGTCGATACCGAGTGCGCCTGATTCAGGATGGTGGCCGCGCCGCCTGGCACGTTGGCGATGATCACGCCGATCGCGCCAGCCGTCTTGGCATTGCCGCTCTTGTTGACCAGCACATTGCTGCCGCGGTCGCACACCAGGATCTTGCCGGCCACCTTGGTCGGATCGAGCAGTGCGGGCACGGCATCGGTACCGCCGAAGCAGCGCGCCAGATTCGGATCGGCTGCATCGACGCCCGGCAGGCCGGCGTCTTTCGCCAGGATCAGCGGGGCCGACGGGCTGTTGGCGTTGCCGGACGCGCCGGTCACCTTGGCGCCATTGCCCAGGATTGCGCTGCCGACGTACATGCGGTCGTGGGTCGAGTTGCCGACCGTGGTCAACCATGGGCTGATATGGCCGACCGGCGCCACCGAAGTGGCGGTCGGGCCGCTGTTGCCGGCCGAGGCGGCGACGAACACGCCTGCGCTGGAGGCGCCCAGGAAGGCTTTTTCGGTCGCTTCGCTGAAGCTGCCGCCGCCCGCGCTCGAACCGATCGAGAAGTTGATCACGTTCACGCCGTCTTTGACGGCCTGTTCGATCGCGGCCACGCTGTTGGCGGTGGCGCAGCCGTTCTTGCCGGAAGCGGCATCGGTCCAGCACACCTTGTAGGCGGCGATGCGCGCGCGCGGCGCCATGCCGGTCACCTTGCCCAGTGCCACGCCGCCGCTGACCACCGGCACGCCGGCGTTGCCGCCCGCGGTGCTGGAGGTGTGGCTGCCGTGGCCGCCATGGCCTTCGGCGCCGGCCACGGAGTCGCGTGGCGAGACGAATTCAGTCCAGTGCAGGGCCGCGTTGCCGGCCTTGAAGTAGCGCGCACCGATCAGCTTGTTGTTGCAATTGTTGACGCCGAAGCCTTCACCGGTCTGGCAGATGCCTTTCCAGCTGGCCGGCGGCGCGTCGTACACGCGTTTCGAACCGCTGTGGCTAGGCACGCCCTGCTCGTCGACGCTGTCGGCGTAGCTTGGGTTCTCCGGCCAGATGCCGCCGTCGACGATACCGATGACGATGTTCTCACCGGCGGCGCCCTTGCCGCCCAGTTGTTCCCAGATGCCGCCGGCCTTGTCCAGACCGAGGAAGCTCGGGGTGTAGCTGGTGTCCATCTGCATGATCGAGTCGGCGCTGATGTCGGCCACGGCGCTGTTCTTTTTCAGCGCGCGCACTTCGGCGTCGGTCAGCATGGCGGCGAAGCCGTTCAGCACCACGTTGTACTGGTGGGTGATTTCGGCGCCGGCGACGGTGTTCATCACGTCGGCCTGCTTGGTTTCCAGATAGCGGATATAGCTTTGCACATCGCTGGCATCGACGTTCAGGCGCTGGCCGGCGGCCGGGCGGGTCGCCGGCAGGCCTGGCAGCGCGCCGGCGTAGGTGGCCGCTGGCTTGTCGACCAGTTGCACGATGTAGGAGCGGCGCACTTCTTGCGCGCTGGCCGAGACCGCCAGTGCCGACAGCAGCACCAGCACGGCGGAGGTAATTGGACGAAGCTTCATATTCTGTTTCCCTTGATCAGATCGATTTCACTGCGGCAGCCTTGGCGGCGCGGCGGCGCGCCAGGCCCAGACCGGCCAGGCCCAGACCCATCATCAGATAGGTCGCCGGTTCCGGCACGGCCGACACGTTCAGGTTGTCGATGCCGAACTGGGCCTGGTTCATGGCCGGGAATGCGGCCGAATTGAAGCAGGAACCATTGCCGTCGAACAGGCAGGCGCTGATGGTCAGGCCGCTCAGGTTGGCGTGGCTGAACACCGAGTTCAGGGCCGCGTTGCTGAAGGCGAAATCGCCGTTCGCGTTCTGGGTCGGGAAGTCGAGGGCGGTCGAGATCGTGCCGCCGCCCGCCAGTTGGCCGGTCAGCACCAGCTGGCCGTAGACCGCGTCGCTCAGGCCGCCGACCGGGGCGACGAAGGCGTAGTCCAGGCTGGAGATGCGGAAGGCTTGCGCATCGAGGCGGCTCAGTTTGACGCTACCGTCGTTCAGGCCGAGGAAGGCATTGCTGGCGTTGCCGCCCGGGCAGGCGATCACATCGCAGGAGTTCACATCGGCGCCGTTGATGATGGCGCCCGCGGCGCCGCCGGTCCAGCCGTTGGCGATGGCATAAGGGCTGTCTTGCACCAGCAGCTGGTAGCCCGAGTCCACGAAGGTGTCGCCGCCCGCATAGGCGGTCGGCAACTGCTGGTCGAAATTGATGACCTCTGCCATTGCTGGCAGGGCGGTCAGCATGGCCAGGGCGATAGCGCCGGCCAGTGTTTTCAGGCCACGAGGAGCCTTGTGGGCGGGGCGATCCTGAAACTGTTGGTTGTGGTTCATTCTCTTGCCTTATGTGTAGTAGGGACGGACGAAGGGCCAGCAGGTCGAAACGCCTGCTTGTACTTTTTTCACGAAAAGTCGCAAGAAATATAGCAAGTAGAGCAATATTGCGCTGGTGATTTTTACCGTTCTTTATTGGAATTTTTCATGTTTGAACAGAAGAAAATTTCGTTTCCTCTATGAAAAAATTTCGAAATTTTTTTGTAATCTTTCCGCAATATTTCAACGTTGTGTTGTGATTTTACAAATTTGCGAACGGTGTGTGCTTTTTCGTATCGAAACTATGTTTACCGGTTCGAAAGTGGATGCCGGTTCACCATGCATGCCGCCGGCGCAAATAAAAACCCACGGCAAAAATCCGGGGTACGACCCGCCGGGTCGTACCCCAGCTCTTTGCCGTGGGTTCAAGGAGGCGCCGGCGGCACGCCATCGCCCGTCCCAAAAAAAATCCCGCCGAAGCGGGATCTTGTGTTGCTACGCGCGCTTATTGCGGACGCTTCAGATAGGTATCAAGCCAGTCGATCACCGTGTGATGCCACAACAGCGAATTGGCCGGCTTGAGCACCCAGTGGTTCTCGTCCGGGAACACCAGCAGCTTGCTCGGCACGCCCTGGCGCTGCAGCGCGGTGAAGGTACCCAGCGCCTGCGCGGTCGGGATGCGGAAGTCCAGGTCGCCCTGCACCACCAGCATCGGCGTCTTCCATTTTTTCACGTGGTGCACCGGATTGAACTGCTCGTGCTTCTGCGGCACGTCGTAATAACTGCCGCCGTTTTCCCATTCGGTGAACCAGATTTCCTCGGTCGAATAGGCCATGCCGCGCGTGTCGAACACGCCGTCGTGGTTGACGATGCAGCGGAAGCCGTCGGACCAGTTACCTTCGATCCAGTTCATCATGTAGCCGCCGTAGGACGCGCCCAATGCGCAGCTGCGTTCCCGGTCCAGCCAGGGGAATTTTTCGGTCGCCGCAGCCAGGCCTTTTTTCAGGTCTTCCAAGGGCTTGCCACCCCAGTCGCCGCTGATCGAATCGGTAAAGCCCTGGCCATAGCCGGTCGAGCCGTGGAAGTCGATGAAGACGGTGGCGTAGCCGGCGCCGGCATACACCTGCGGATTCCAGCGATAGCTCCAGGAGTTGCCGAAGCTGCCCTGCGGGCCGCCATGCACCAGGAAGGCGACCGGATATTTCACGCCCGGCTTGGCGTTCCATGGCTTCATCACGTGGCCGTACACCGTCTCGCCATTGGCGCCGGCGAAGGAGAACTGCTCGTATTCGCCGAAGCGCACGTCGGCCAGCGCGGCCGCGTTCAGGCGCGTCAGCTGGGTGGCCTTGGCGCTGTCCTGGCCCTGCTTGAAGCTGTACAACTGGGCGCCGCCGGACAGGTCGGCCTGGGCGGTGACGATGGTGTCCTTCTGGGCGTCGAAGGCGCTGACATAACCCTTGCCGGTCAAGGCGGCGACCTTGCCGCTGGCGACATCGATGGAGAACAGGCGATGCTGGCCCAGGTCGTCGGCGCTGGCCAGCAGGGCCTTGCCGTCGCTGCTCCAGCGGTAGTCGGCTACCGAACGGTCCCAGTGCTCGGCCAGCTTGCGCGCCTTGCCGCTGGCCACGTCGATCAGCATGATCTGGAAACGGTCCGCTTCAAAGCCCGGCTTGCTCATGGCCAGGTAGGCCAAGGTGCGGCCGTCGGGCGAGTAGATCGGCTTGCTGTCCCAGGCGGGATTGGCGGCCGTCAGATTGTGCGGCGTGCCGCCGGTGGCCGGTACGCTGTAGACGTCGAAATTGGTCGACCAGGCTTCGCTCTGGCCGGCGATGCGGGCGGCGAACACGATGGTCTTGCCGTCCGGGCTGAAATGGTATTCGTCCTGGTCGCCGAAAGGCTTGGACGGCACGTCGCCATCGAGGCTGCCCGTCAGGCTGACCGGGGCCGCGCTCACCTTGCCGGTCGCATCGATAGGCGCCGAATACAGCACCGCGTTGCGCCCGTCGGCCCAGGTGTCCCAGTGACGCGCGAACAGGCGGTCGTAGACCTTGCCGCTGGCCTTGTTCTTGCCCTGCGCGTCCAGCCGCGCCTTGGTGCAGGCCAGGTCGGCGCAGTCGCGGAATACGGCCAGGCTCAGGGCCAGCCGGTCGCCCTGGGGCGACAGGCGGAAATTGTCCACGTCCAGCGCCAGGTCGGTGACCTTGGCCGCTTCGCCGCCGCCCAGCGGCAGGCGCCACACCTGCGAGGAACCGGAGCGGGCCGACAGGAAGTAGACCGCATCGCCATTCGGCGACCACTGCGGGTCGGTGCTGCTGGCGTCGGCCTGGGTCAGGCGCTGCGGCGCCGCCTTGGGCGCGCGCAGGTCCAGCATCCACAGCTGGGTATTGCCCTTGTTCTTGTCCAGATTGGTCGAACGCACGGTGTACACCAGGCGCGAGGCGTCGGGCGACAGCGCAGGGCTGCCGACGCGCTCCATGGCGACCAGGTCTTCGACGGTAAAACCGCGCGGCGCGGCCAGGGCGCTGGTGGCCGCCATGGCGGTTCCGATCAGCAGCAGACGTGAAATCATTGAATGTTCTCCGACGTGATAGAAAAATACCGGCGTGGCGCCGGCAGCGGGACATGATACCAAGTTTGGCGCGGCGTGAAGAAAAACCTGCATGCTATTTCAACGGAAGCATGCCCTGGCGGTAGTCCGGCGCTTCGCGCCGCTGGCGCAGCGCGCTCCAGTAAAGTTCGATCTTCTGCTTGTTGGCGATGTAGTACATGCGGTTCACCAGCAGGTACAAGGGAGTCTGGTGAAGGGGGAAAGGCAGCGCCTCGATCTGCTCGCGGTACTTCAGCTCGATCAGCGGCTTGCCCTCCTCTTCCAGCGCCACCACGGCGGCCAGACGGTTCTGCGCCAGCTTGTCGAAATTCTGTTCGCTACCGAGGCCGCCGCCGTCGATGACCGCGCCCAGCTTGCGCAGCATGGCCTCATGGATAAAGCCCAGGGGCACCCCCACCGGCTGCTGGCCCAGATTGCTGAAGTGCTGGCCATCCCAGCCGATATTGCTGCCGCGCCGGCGGTACACCATGAAGCGCACCACCGCCAGCGCGGTGCGCGCGTCGGGCTGTTCGCCGGTCATCGGATAGGCGCCGTATTCCATGCGCTCGGGCAGGAAGGCCGCCACCAGTGCATCGACCTCGCCGCTTTGCAGCAGGGCCAGGCAACGCGCGCGCGGCGCGATCATATTATTGACATCGATTTGCAGGCCCTTGCCGGTGCGGCGCAGCAGTTGCTGGGCCAGGCCGCTGCCGTCGGGCATGGTGTAGGGGTAGAGCGCGCGGTCGAAGGTACACAGGCGCAGCGTCAGGGCCTGGGCATTGCAGCATACCGCGCACAGCCATAACAGGAGAAAACGCATGCCGCCACTCCCCGCGAATCGGACCTGTCCACTATAGCCGCGCTGGCGTCCCTTTGTCTATCGCAGCCTGCCGCCGCAAGGCGCGCGTGCGTGCGCGATGCGACAATGCGGGCGCAATGCGGGTGCGCCGCGGCGGAAGGGACTGGCCGCCTAGCGCACCACGTAGGCGGCGATCTCGGGCGGATAGTACTTCAGGAAAGCGCGCCACAGCGGGCCGTGCGCGGCCTGCTCCAGCAAATGCCGCAGCGCGGCGCGGTCGGGTGCGCCCAGGGCGCGGCGCGAAATATAGGCGCCGCTGTCGGTGGGCGGCAGGCCTTCGAGTTCGGTAAACACCAGCTGCCTGCGCAGCGCCGCCAGTTCCGGCACGTCGGCCAGCGCGCTCAGGAAGATGGTGGGAGCGACGATGGTGAAATCGGCGCGGCCGGCCTCCAGCATGCGCGCCGCCATCAGCAGATCGTTCGCATAAAACACGCGCTGCTGCGCTTCGAGCCGGCGCAGCAGCGCATTGTATTCATCGCCGAACACATAGCTGCGCACCGCCACGCCGCGCAATGCCGGCCGGGCCAGCAACTGGTCCACGCTGGCCAGTTTCAGGCGCTGCGATTTCAGGCTGACCAGGTTCACCTTCAGGCGCATCATCGGAATGAAGTCGGCCCTGGCATCGCGTTCGGCGCTGCGCGAGGCCGGCAGCATCAGGTCCGCCTCGGCCGAGTCGAGAAACATATACGCCATGCGCGCGCGCGGCACCACCGGGAAGCGGAACCGGCAGCCCAGCTGTTGGCCCATCTCGCGCAGCAGATCGGGAAAGGCGCCGCTGACGGTATCGCCGTTGACGATGACGCTGTAGCCGGTGGGCGCCACCGGCACCACGATCTCGCGCGTGCAGGCCGCCCGCGCCGGCGCGCACAGCACCAGCGCGCAGACAAGCGCGCCGCCGATCAGGCGAAGGCCGGCAAACAGGGGATGGGGCAAGGCAGGCTCCGAAATGGCGTGGCAGCGGCAAGGGGCGCCGACACGCCATTGTAAACCGTTCGGGGCAAGTCTTCCCGGCTGGCGGGCCGCAGGCTGCAGCCTAAAACCCACGGCATAACCCTGGGGGCCTGTCCCATCGGGACAGGCGGGGCTCAGCCCCTCTCCGGACCCTAAGGTCAGACCCCGGCTCTTTGCCGTGGGTTTGGAAGTAGGCCTCCGGCCCTTTGAATGTCAGTGCGCCGTCTCCGGCAACAGCTCCCCCAGCAAATCCAGGCAAGCCTGGGCCGCCGCGTTGTCCGGGTCTTTTTCCTCGTGCCAGGCCGACACCGACACGGCCACCAGCGGAAACGCGCGCAGCGCGCGGAACAGCGCCGCCAGTTCCTCCGGCGAGGGTCCCGCCTTGACGTGGTATTTCAAGGCCGGCATCTGCTGTTCCGCATCGAGCACATCGGTGTCGAAATGCACATACAGCGTCTCCTCCGGATCGAGCCGCGCCAGCACCTCGTCGATGCGGCAGCGGGTGATGGCCGATTCGGCCAGCGCCTCGCGCTCGCCCGGGTCCAGGTCGCGCGCATCGCTGAGCAGCACCCGGTGCTCGGGATAGGGTTGCACGCCGATCGCCGCGCGCATCGCGCTGACGGCGTCGCGGCTGTGGCGGCGCCGGTCGCTCTTGCCCACCAGTAGCGCCAGCGGCATGCCGCCCAGGTACTGGGTCTGGGTGGTCGACCAGGTGTGAAAATCGCCGTGGGCATCGAGCCACAGCATGCGCTGCGGCGCGCGGCCGGCCTGCTGCAGGCCGCCCAGCATGCCCAGCGTGGAGACGCAATCGCCCGATATGCTCAGCGGCATGCGCCCGTCTTCGAGCGCGATGCGCACGCGCCGCGCCAGCTGGCCGTAGATCTGGCCCATGCGTGCCATCTTGGCGTTGGCGTCATCGATCAGGCGCTCGGAAAACTGCGGCAGTTCCAGCACATCCCAGTGGTGGGTGTCGAGCGCGCTGGCGCGCGTCAGTCCATCGCGCCGCTGGCCCATTAAAAACGGCACGAGCAGGCGCGCTATCATATCCATGGCCGCCTCCACCACCATTGCGAATGCCTCGTCATTGCCATGTCGCCGCCTCCATTGCGTAGCCCAGCCGCTCCATCATTTCCCTGACATCGGCCCGTTCCCCCAGCGCCAGCATGGCCTGCTCGCGCTTGGTCCAGCGCCGCGCCGCCGGCGGCTCGGTCGCCATGATGACGGGCAGCGCCGGTTCGCTCTCGAGCGCCGGCAAGCCCAGATGGCGGGTGATCTCGGCGCACACCTGGCCGGGACTGGCCAGGAAATCCTCGAAGCGCACCCGCAGCGCCGGCACGCCGCTGGCCAGTATCGCGCGGTGCGCGCTGAGCCACTGATTCAGGCACACCTCTTCCAGGCTGGCGCGGGTGAACTCGCGCCAGTTCGGCGGCAGGTCGAACTTCCACCAGCGCTGGCCGAACAGCACCCGGTCCGAATAGCCGCGGATGCTCAGCGGCGAACCGGCCTGGCGCAGGTCGTGCGCGAAGAAGCCGCGCGGCGACAGCCAGCCATCCATCAGGCCATTGACCGATTGCGCATAGCCGCGGCACAGGTGGATATAGCGCACCTGCGCATGCGGGAACAGCTGCTCGTAGATGCCGATGCGGTAGGCGTCCGAGGGCGACTTGAACAGCAGCAGCTTGGCGGCCGCGTCGCGCCGCTGGAAGCGCCGCCGCCCGCTGCGTGGCAGCACGAAGGGGGGCTCTTCGATCTTGTCGTCCTGGTCGAAGAAACGGGTGCTGGCCGGGTCGGCATGACCGTCATAGAAATTCAGGCGCCACGGCTCATCGCGGAACAGCCGCGCCAGCAGCCAGTCCGGCTCGGGCGCCAGGCCGCTGGCGCCGCATTCCTCCAGCGCCTGGTCGAGCGTACGGCGCAAGCGGTCCTGCTGGCAGAACAGGGCCGGGTACTGCAGCAGCAGGCGCCGGGTCCAGCGCTGGCGCAGTTCGTCGAGACCGGGCGCGCAACTGGAGGCCACGCTCAGGTCGTCGACCACGTTGTCGGCCAGGGCCTTGCAATTGTCCAGCCGGGTCAGCGCGTCGCTGTGGGAGTTGTAGCCGAAGCCGTTGCGCGTGAGCGCCAGGAAGGGGTCGATCTCGCCATCCATGGCGGCCACCTCCGGGTGTCCGGCCAGCACCCGCGCCAGCAGGCTGGAGCCGCCGCGCGAGCCGCACAGGATCACGCCGACATGACGCACCCGCGCCGGCAGATCGGTATGCGCCACCTGGCGCAGCGCATTCACCATGCCGATCAGATCGCTCATGCGGCGGCAGCCCTGGATGCCAGTGGACGAATCAGGAAGGCGTAGAATTTCTTGGTCTCGGCCGCGTCGGCCGCCTTGCTGGCCATGGCGCGCACCGAAAAACCATTGGCCTTGGCCAGCCGGCGCACCTCGTCCATCGCGCCGAAATTGGAATGGGCAAAGTAGATCCGTCCGCCCGGCTTCAGGTGGGCGGCGGCCTGCTCGAAGAAGCGGGTATTGGTGCGGAAATCGGTATCCCACTGCGAGCGCGCCACCACGTCCGGCGCTTCCTTGTTGCGGAAGGGCAGATTGGCGGTGATCACGTCGAAGCGCTCGTCGCCGACCGCCTCGAACAGGTCGGACTGGCGCACCGTCATCGTGTCGGCGAAGCCGTGGGCGGCGGCGTTGTGGGCGGCGCTTTTCAGGGCAGCCGGATTGACGTCCAGCGCCAGCACCTTGCCGGCGCCGCGGTAGCAGGCGAACACCGCGATGACGCCGGAACCGGTACCCACGTCGAGCACGCTGTCGCCGCGTTTGATGCGGAAATTCTCCACCAGCGGCTGGCTGTCGGTAAAGGGCCAGAAGGTATTCGGGTAGACCAGGAATTGCTTGTCCAGATAACGGATCAACTTGCCTTCCTCCGGAATCGCCTTGAACAATTTCTGGCGGTTTTTCTGCCAGCGGTCGATCTGCGCCACGTTGCTGGTGACTGCACTGTCCATGACAATTCCCCCTGTCTACGTCCATAGAAGCGACTATTCTGCGCTGTTGCGTAACAAATGAAAATGGATTCAATCACTACCGAAATGCATGTGACGAAAAACGTTGCGCGCGTAAATTGTGGCGGCATTGCCAGTTGCCATCGCCGCAAATGGTGGGCATAATTGACAGCCCGGCGATCGCTTTTACGCCGAAAAATCGCCGGCTTGGTGTGTGTGAAATACGTCTTCCCAAACGGCAATTGACTACTTTTAGGCAACACCCAGACGACCTGTCATACCGCTCGTTTTCTTCATGTTATTGCCACACAGCTAGTTGTGAACAATTGTAAAGAGACGTTATTTGAGCCAGCTTGAGCGCTAAGGTATTGCACTTCATACCGAGCCTCTTGCATGCCGCGCAGCCGAGGTTAGACGAATCCGGGAAACGCTATGCTAACTGCCACATATGTCCTGCTGACACTGTCCATCGAGCAAAAGAAAGAACGCCACTTCATTTCGCGTCTGCTGCAGCATGTGCAGTCGATCGCGCGCCGTCCGCAGGAAATCGATCCTGTGTTCATCGAATCGCAACTCAACGAACTGACCAGCTTTGCCGAGGCGCGCCACCAGCGCAAGGTCGAAGCCTGCCTGATGCCGGCCGTGCGCAATGCCAGCCGCGACGCCGGGCCGCTGCTGGCCGACCTGGAGTCGCTCAGCCGGCTGGGCGGCACCATGCTGCGCTCGGTGCGCAAATGCCTGCGCCGCGCGATGCGCCGCAGCGCCACCCAGGGCAAGTTCCTGTGCCGCACCGTCGACATGTACTGCAACAATCTGCTCAAACGACTCGACAAGGAAGAGCAGGAATTGCTGCCGCTGGCCCAGCGCGTCATTTCCAGCGATGAATGGTTCGAGATCGGCAGCCAGTTCCTCGCGCATGACCAGAAAGATATCAGCGACAACTTCGTCCCTACTCCGCCGCTGCGTCAGCTCAGCGGTTTCTATCAGGCGGCAAGCGCCTGAACAGTAGCAGCGGTCCGCAGAAGGCCGCCACCTGAGATCCCCTTCAACGGCAATACGCTGACCCCGGCGCCTTGCCGTTGCGCTTTTGTGGAGTGCCGCCTGTTAAGGTGCCGGCGGCGCCATTAAAACCCAAGGCAAAGAGCCGGGGTCTGACCCGGCGGGTCAGACCCCAGGGGTACGCACTGGGTTCTAACGAAGCCGCCGGCCCACGACCTTTCAATGCCATTTTTCCAACCATCTCGCCCCCCGCTGCACCGTTAGCGTGCACCGCCCACACAGCACTTTGCTGCACTGTTGTACTGAATCGAAGTAAACGATTTGAACGCTTGCACGGCCTATACCATGCGGCTAATATCGCCATCATGGGCATCCGATTTCGCTAACGAGCCGAGACCATGATGGCAGCGCCGCGACACCGCTTTCAACCGGCAACCGCCGCCCGCGGGCGCGTCCGCTTTCGCGGAGTGCCACGATGACGGCCGGCGGCAATCTCGTCCATCTGCGCGGGGCGGCCGGCATGGCCGCCATTTACCGCAAGATCAGCTGGCATCTGCTGCCCCTCCTCATCCTCTGCTACATCGTCGCCTACCTCGACCGCGTCAATATCAGCTATGCCCAGCTGCAAATGGAGCAAAGCCTGGAATTTGGCGAGCAGGTCTATGGCTGGGGCGCCGGCCTGTTCTTCATTGCCTACCTCCTGTTTGAAGTGCCCAGCAATCTGATGCTGGAAAAAGTCGGTGTGCGCAAGACCCTGCTGCGCATCATGCTGTGCTGGGGCGTGGTCGCGGCCACCGGCGCCTTCGTCAGCACGCCCTGGCAGTTCTACGCGATGCGCTTCGCGCTGGGCATGTTCGAGGCCGGTTTCTTCCCCGGCGTGATTCTATACCTGACATATTGGTACCCCGCCGCCCGCCGCGCCAAGGTGGTCGCCCTGTTCGGCTCGGCCGTGATGGTGGCCAGCGCCATGGCCGGCCCCCTGTGCGGCGCCATCCTGCATTATCTGGACCACTGGCGCGGCCTGGCCGGCTGGCAGTGGATGTTCATCATCCAGGGCCTGCCCGCCGTGCTGCTGGGCATAGTCGCCTATGCCTGCCTGCCGGACGACCCCTCCGACGCCGACTGGCTCACGCCCGGCGAACATGTGTTGATGCGCCAGGAAATGCAGCGCGAACTGGCGCTGCGCCCGCCCGCCACCCGCAGCGGCATGGCCGCCCTGCTGCAGGACCCCGTGTTATATCTGCTGGCCCTGGCCAACTTCCTGCTGGTGGCCGCCAGCTATGCGCTGGTGCTGTGGGTGCCCACCCTGATGCAAAGCTGGGGCATGCGCGACCTGATGGAGCTGGGCCTGTACTCCTCGCTGCCCTATATCGCCGGCATCGTCGGCATGCTGGCCATCGGCCGCCACTCGGACTGGCGTCGCGAACGGCGCTGGCACTTCGCCGCCTGCATGTTTTCCGCCGCGCTGGGCCTGGGCATCGTGGTGGCCGCGCACAATGGGCTGATGCTGTCGCTGGCCGGGCTGTCGCTCGCGCTGGCCGGCATCGCCGCCGCCACGCCGCTGTTCATGACCATCCTGACCGAATACCTGGAGCCGGCCCAGGCCGCCGCCGGCATCGCCCTGCTGAGCAGCTGCGGCATCCTCGGCGGCGCCTTCAGCCCCGTGGTCAGCGGCGCCATGCTGGCCAACGGCGCCACCACCCAGGTGCTGGGCCTGCTGATCACGCTGTGCCTGCTGGCCGGCATGACCCTGCTGCTGGCCCTGCGCAAGAGCCCGATCTACGGCGACATCAGCGAGAAACATTACAGCGCCGACAACGCGGCCCAGTCCTGAGCCGCGCCGAACGACGCCGCGCCAGCTGGCGTCGCACCGCGCTGTTACAGTTCCAGCATTTCCCCAGACAGGCACATCAGCTAGAATCTGGCTCGCGTGGCGATCCCATGCCCCTGTCCACCTCATTCTCAAAGCGAATTCACCAATGCGTTTTGTTCGATCATTTGCCCGCTCACTCGCCGGCGCCCCCGTCGCCTGCCTGCTTGCTTCCGTCCTGGCCGTGCCGGCCACCGCCCAAACCCCGATTACCCTGGATCAGGCCATGGCCCATCCCGACTGGATCGGCACGCCCGTCGAAGCGGCCTGGTGGGGCTGGGACAGCCGCCAGGTCTACTTCAAGCAAAAACGCAGCGGTTCGCCGCTGCGCGACACCTTCCTGACCGGCAGCGCACCGACCCGGCTGCTGGCCGACAGCGAACTGGCCAAGGCCGACAGCGCCGCCATGGTCTACAACCGCGACCATAGCCGTGCCATCGTGCTGCGCAACGGCGACCTGTTCGAGCGCGACCTCAACAGCGGCGCCCTGACCCAGATCGTGCGCGGCAGCAGCCCGGCCGCCGATCCGCAATACGCGGCCGACGGTGCCCATGTGCAGTTCCGCGTTGGCAGCGACTGGTTCAGCTGGAGCCGCGCCGACCATCTGGTCGTGCCGCTGGCCCTGCTGCGCGCCGCCAAGGACCCGGACGCCGCGCCCGACGCCGACAGCCTGCGCGATCTGCAACTGCGCCTGATCGGCACGCTGGCGCGCCAGAAGGATGAGCGCGACACCAACCGCGCCCGCAAGGAAGCCGAACGCCGCGCCGACTCCACCCGCGCACCGGCACCGATTTATTTCGGCGACAAGATCGTCTTGAACGGCAGCGCCCTGTCCCCGGACGGCCGCTACCTGCTGGCCATCACCTCGGTGAAAGGCGCCGACAATGGCCGCGTTGGCAAGCTTGCCAAGTACGTCACCGAATCGGGCTACGAAGAATATGACGACCAGCGCAAGCGCGTCGGCCGCGACGGCCCGCAGGCGCAGAAGCTGCATCTGGTCGAACTGGCCAGCGGCAATGTGAAAGAGCTGTCCTACGACGTCCTGCCCGGCATCGCCAGCGACCCGCTGGCCGCGCTGCGCGTGGCGCAGAAACTGCCGGAACTGAAAGGTTCGCGCGCCATCCGCATCGACGCGGAAGACAATGTGCTGCGCTGGAGCGGCGACGGCAAGCAGGCCGCCGTGATGCTGCGCTCGACCGACAACAAGGACCGCTGGATCGCCACCGTCGACCTGGCCAAGGCCGCGCTGGTGCCGGCCCACCATCTGCAGGATCAGGCCTGGATCAACTACCGCGGCAATGACTTCGGCTGGCTGCCCGACAACAGCACCCTGTGGTACCAGTCGGAAGAAAGCGGCTACTCCCACCTCTACACCCGCAATGCGGGCGGCAAGGTACGCGCGCTGACCCAGGGCAAATGGGAAACCGGCCGCGTCGAATGGAACGCCGACGCCAGCACCGCCTACTACATGTGCAATCCCAAGCTGCCCGGCACCTATGAAGTCTGCGCCACCTCCGTCAAGGATGGTGCCCTGCGCGAAGTGACCGCCCTGGGCGGCGTGGAGAGCTTCTCCCTGTCCCCGGACGGCCGCAAGCTGCTGGTGCGCTACTCGTCCAGCTACCTGCCGCCGCAAGTGGCCACCGTACCGGCAACGGGAGGCGCCGCCACCGTGCTGACCGACACCCGCTCGGCCGACTTCAAGGCGCGCAGCTGGATCGCCCCGCAACTGGTGACCGTGCCATCGACCCATGGCGCCGAGCCTATCTGGGCCAAGCTGTACCGCCCGGCCAAGCTGGAAGCCGGTAAAAAATACCCGATCGTGATGTTCGTCCACGGCGCCGGCTACCTGCAGAACGTCAGCCAGCGCTACCCCAACTACTTCCGCGAGCAGATGTTCCACAACCTGCTGGTCGAGCGCGGTTATATCGTGCTCGATATGGATTACCGCGCCTCGGAAGGCTATGGCCGCAACTGGCGCACCGCCATCTACCGCCAGATGGGCCACCCTGAGCTGGAAGACTATATCGACGGCGTGAACTGGATGGTGTCCCGGCACCAGGGCGACGCGAAGAACGTCGGCGTCTATGGCGGCAGCTATGGCGGCTTCATGACCTTCATGGCGCTGATGCGCGCCCCGGACGTGTTCAAGTCCGGCGCCGCCCTGCGTCCCGTGACCGACTGGACCACCTACGAGCACGACTACACCTCCAACATCCTGAACACGCCGGAGCTGGACCCGGAAGCGTTCCGCAAATCGTCGCCGATCGAATACGCCGACAAGCTGCGCGGCAACCTGCTGATCGCCCACGGCATGGTGGACGACAATGTGTTCTACCAGGACTCGGTGCGCATGGCCCAGCGCCTGATCGAACTCAAGAAGGACAACTGGGAACTGGCCAGCTACCCGCTGGAACGCCACGGTTTCGTGCAGCCGGAAGCCTGGTACGACGAATACCGCCGCATCTATCAGTTGTTTGAACGCACGCTGAAATAAAAATAATCATTGGCATGCGGACAAGTCCGCGCCAAACGCTATGACCCGGAGCGTATTCGCGGGGTCAGACCCTGCGGGTCTGACCCCAGCCCTTCGCACTGGGTTTACAAGAAAAGCCCCCCCAGCAGCCCAGCATTTGCACAGGACAACTGCGCCACCCTCACTCCGTCGCCAAGCGCTTCCCCAGCCGGTACAGAAAAGCCTGCCCCTCATACAGCGACTTCACGCGCAGATGCTCATTGAGCCCGTGCGCCCCGCTGCCTTCCGGTCCGCTGAACATCCCGCTGATCCCATAGGTCCAGATCCCCGCATTATTCAGGAAGCGCCCGTCCGTGCCACCGGTGGACATGGTCGGAATCACCGGCACGCCCGGCCACAGCTCCTCGCTGATCTGCTCCACCGCCGCCATCAATGCCGGCGTCAGCGGCGGAATCGGCGTCGCGATCCCCTCGCCCAGCGGCGTCACCTTGATCTGCTCGTCGGCCAGCACCCTCACCAGCGTCTGCTGCACCTCGGCGATCGATTCGCTGGGCAGAATCCGGCAATTGACCACCGCACGGGCGCGCTGCGGCAGCGCATTGTTCGCATGGCCCCCGTCGAGCGTGGTGGCCACGCAGGTCGTGCGCACCTGGGCATTATGGAAAGGACTGAGCACATACAGGCGCTGGAGCGCCTCCGCATCGGGCGGCTCGCTCAGGATCGCCCGCATGTCGGCCGCCACCTGTCCCGTTTCCACCTTGGCCATGCGCTCGTAATAGCTACGCGTGATATCCGACAGCTTGAACGGAAAATCGAACTTCCCCAGCCGCGACAAGCCATCCGCCAGATGGTAAATCGCGTTGTCGCGAACCGGAACCGAACTGTGGCCGCCCTTGTTGGTGACTTCCAGCTGGAAGCTCTGGAAGATCTTCTCGCCCGCCTGCACGCCATGGCGCTGCGGCTTGCCGTCCTTGTCCAGGGTTCCACCGCCGCCTTCGTTGAGCGCCAGTTCCGCATCGATCAGATCGCGGTGATGCTTGAGCAAGAACTCCACGCCATCGTATTTGGACGGCACGATCTCCTCGTCGCAGGTCAGCGCCAGGATCACATCGCGCTTGCTGGCCAGCTTCTCGCGCTTGAAGCGGATCATATTTTCCACAAACACCGAGGCCATCGCCTTGTCGTCGGAGGAACCGCGCGCATAGAACACGCCATCTTCCTCGACCAGCTTGAAGGGATCGCGGCTCCAGTCCGCGCGTTTGGCCTCCACCACATCCACGTGGGCCAGCAGGAGCAAGGGCTTCTTGCTGCCATCGCCCTTCAGGCGCGCCACCAGATTGCCCTTTTGCGGCGCGCCTTCGGGCGCCAGCACCCGCACATCGGCCGCCTGGTAGCCGGCCGCCGTCAGGCGCCGTGCCATCTTGCTGACGGCCTTGGTGCAGGAACCGGTCGAGTCGGTGGTATTGGTTTCCACCAGCTCCTGATAGATATCGCGCAGATGGCGCTGCTCGGCCGTCAGCGCCGCCGCCGTCGCCGTCTGCGCGGTGGAAATGCCCGTCAACACCATCCCTGCCAGTAGCCATGTCGCCTGTTTCATCGTGTTCCCCCAGAGTGCGTGACGCTCGCGTCAAAGGGAAAAATCTATACCCGACAGGCAATGATGTCAATAATTTAATTATTCCGCAAAGTAATTTTTGCCTGAGGCTTGGCAAACGCCGGGACGCTCGCTATAATGCTGGTCCTTGGCCTGGTAGCTCAGTTGGTAGAGCAGAGGATTGAAAATCCTTGTGTCGGTGGTTCGATTCCGCCCCGGGCCACCAAGAACATGTATTGCCAATACGCCAACCCTCGCAGGTTGGCGTTTTTGTTTGTGGCGCACATTATCAGCATATCCAGTCTATTTCCGGTATCGTTGCACAAGCAAGCAGTGCCCGACGATGGCGTCATAAGCATGGAAGAAACCCCGCGCATCATTATCATCGCGGGCCCGAACGGCGCCGGAAAGACCGCGTTCGCACGCGAATTTCTCCCCGGTGAAGCAGCCTGCCCAGTGTTCGTCAATGCCGACCTGATCGCGGCGGGGATCGCCCCGTTTGCACCAGAAACGCCATCGCTTCAAGCCGGACGCTTGATGCTGCGCGAATTAGCACGTCATTTTGCAGCGCACACCAGTTTCGCATTTGAGACCACGCTATCTGCGTCGCGGATACTTGCGCCTGATTCGGGAATGGCGAAGTGCCGTCAAGCGCGGCAAGCTCATTTTTCTGCAATTAGCTAGCGCCGACGAGGCGATCGCTCGTGTAACCCAAAGGGTCAAACATTGCGGTCACAACATCCCTGACGATGTGATACGGCGCCGTTTCGCCGCAGGCACGATGGCGCAAGTACTTACAACCAATAAATAGTCGCTTTCCTTGACTAGAACAATATTCTAGAATATTGTTCTAGTCATGTCCTTTCCACTTCCCCAGTCCCTGAGCGAACGCCAGTCCGCAATTCTCGCCGCCGCGCTTGCCGTGTTTTCCGAGAAAGGTATCGTGGCGACCACGATTGACGACATCCGGCAACGCAGCCAGGCGTCGGTCGGCAGCATTTACCACCATTTCGGCAACAAGGAAAACATCGCAGCGGCCGTGTTCGCGCAAGGGTTGGACCACTACTGGACGCGTCTGATCGAGCGCGTGACCCCGGCCGACCATGCCGAACAAGCGATCACCCTGCTCATCGACACGCACATCCGCTGGATCGTCGACCAGCCCGACTTTGCGCGCTTCCTGTTTGCGCGGCGCGAAGCGGTCAGCCCCGACTACGACCAGGCTATCCGCCAGCGCACGGGCGATTACGCCAAGGTGCTGTTTTCCCTGTTCCAGCCGTGGCAAAAACAAGGTCTGTTGCGCCGCCTGCCCATGTCACTGTACTACCCGGTCCTGCTGGGGCCGGCTCAGGAACATGCGCGCCTTTGGCTCAGCGGACGCGCCGCACTCGATCCGCGCGACGCCATCGAGGAACTTAGCCGCGCCGCCTGGCGCAGCATCGCCAGCGACGCGGCGCTCGCCCTTTCCCTATCTGCAGACCGGAGCACCTAATGTCAGCGACCATCACCCGTACCCGCCACACCATTCATACGACCGATGCGCGCGCGCTGACCGCCTATTCACATGCGTCTGCCAGCGCGCCTGCGGCCCATCTGGTGATCGCGCCCGGCATGGCGGTTGGCCAGCACTTCTACCGCGACTTTGCCGATTACCTTGCCGGCCTCGGCTATCAGGTGTGGACCTATGACTATCGTGGCATGAATGAATCGGCCGTCGGCCCCATGCGTGAATGCACGGCCGATTTGTCCGACTGGTGCCAGCGCGACACCGACGCCATGGTGCGTCACGCCCATCAGGCCGGCGACGGCGTGCCGGTGTTTTTGATCGGCCATAGTTTCGGCGGTCAGACGGCGCCTTTGCTGCCTAGCGCCGGCCTTTTGAGCGGCTTGGTCAATATTGCTGTCGGCAGCGGTGCGGCGCACCACAACCAGCCGGCCACCCGCCGCAAAGCGCCGCTGCTGTGGTATGTGCTGGTCCCCCTGCTGTCTCCGCTGTTTGGCTATTTCCCCGGCCGGCGCATCGGCGTCATCGGCGACGTGCCGCGCCGTGCAATGGCGCAATGGCGCCGCTGGTGTCTCGATCCGAGCTACCTGCTCGATGCCGAGGCGGGCGCGCGCGACGCCTATGCGCGCGCCCGCTATCCGGTGCTGGCCCTGACGTTCGGCGACGACGAGTTGCTGCTCGAAGCAGGCAGCCGAATGATGCACGGCGCGTACACCGGCACCAAGGTCGACTACCACGAGCTCTCGCCGGCCCAGTTTGGCGTACCGCGAATCGGCCACTTCGGTTTCTTCCGCCGGTCGCACGGGGCAGCCGTATGGCCGATGGTGAGTGAATGGCTAGGCAAACGCGTGGGGCCGCAAACCACGGCTGCCTGACGGGGCTATGTCTGGTGAGATGCGTGCGACACCTGTTCCGGGCTGACATTGGCAGCAAGCTCTAGCGCCGCCCCGGGCGCGCTTGGCGCCTGTTTCAAGTCGCCCGGCCACGCGCGCGTGACGTAGCACAAGCGACAGGTACGATGATCGTCATCAACATCTCGATCCTGGTGCGGCCGAAGATAGGCGCCAAAATTAGGCTCGATGATTGAAAATCCTTGTGTCGGTGGTTCGATTCCGCCCCGGGCCACCAAGAATATGCTTTACGAAACGCCCACTCATACAGTGGGCATTGTCATTTCTGGGATTCGCTATCCTCGGCTCCAGACTCATTCCAGCCATCAACCCCGCTTGCCGCTGTTGGCAAAGCGGCGGCCGTATCGTCCAATTTCCCGCATTCCGGAATCGTTCCACCCCTGGCCGTGATAGCATCTAAGGCAGTTCAAGTCTGACTTAACGCAGACATTTCACGACGACATCAGCGGCAACCATGAGCATTCGCCATTCCCTAATCCTTATTCTGGCTGGTCTGATAGCAACGCCTCTCCACGCCGGCGCCAGCGAGCTGGAAGTGCCCTTGGTGAACTACTACAACTACGCCCCGTTCAGCATGCCGGACGAGAAAACCGACCTGACGCGCGAGCTGGCGGAGCTGCTGACAAAAAACTCGGGCGGCCGCTACCGCTTCGTGCCGACGCTGCTGCCCAAGGGACGCCTGGATAAAATGCTGGTGCATGAACACTGGCAAGGCTTGGTGGCCTGGCTGAATCCACGGTTTGTCAACGATGAGGCGAAGTCGCGCTACCTCTGGACGGAAACACTGATGCTGGAAAGCGACCTGGTGGTCTCGCATGTCGATGCGCCTGTCGACTTCCAGGGCGTCCAATCGCTACAAGGCAAGGTGCTGGGCACGGTCTTGAACCAGCGCTACGCGGACATCGAGGAAATGATCGCCAACAAACAGTTGCGGCGCAGCGATGCGCCTTCGCAGGAAAGCAATGTGCGCAAGCTTCTGCTCAAGCGCGTCGATGTGGTGTTTATCTCGCGCAGCACCCTGGCCGGATTGCAGCAACGTATCCCGGCGTTCGAAACCAAACTCCATGTCGCGCCACTCCCCCGCAACAGCTTCACCCGCCACATCATGCTCACGCCTGAGCTGCCGCCGAAACTGATCAGCTATGTCCAGAGCACGGTCGCCAAGTTCGGCGGCAATCCATCCTGGCGCCACATCGCGGCGCAGTACCATATCGAGGGACAAAAAGCCCACTGACGGGCGCATTTCGCTTTTGCCCTCCCGGCGACCCGGCCTGGACTCGAACCAGGAATCGTCTGATTGAAAATCCCGGTGGCGCTGCCGCGATTCCGCCCCGGGCCACCCCGTGGACTTCAAACGCCGGCTTCAAGCACCGGACATTTGACGGACTTGGCGGGATTGACCTGGACCGCCTGTCGATTGGCATCGAGCGTCCATGCGCTGACGGGCTTCGGAGCGCTACCCTACGGGCTTGCGTTGACAATCTGGATCAACACGCAGCGGCAGCAG
The DNA here is from genome assembly GCA_013284265.1 of Oxalobacteraceae bacterium. Lineage (GTDB taxonomy): Bacteria > Pseudomonadota > Gammaproteobacteria > Burkholderiales > Burkholderiaceae_D > Rugamonas. Next base: position 52,285 of record JABTBR010000015.1, read on the forward strand.
CTTCAGGTAGCGCAGGCTGGAATAGCCGGTGCCGACGTCGTCGAGCGAAAAGCGCACGCCGCACTGGCGCAGGGCCCGCATCTTCTCGCTGATGTCTTCCAGATTGTTCAGCAGCATGCTTTCCGTCACTTCTACAAGGGCTTGCGGCCGGCGGCGCCACCGCCCGCCGATCCGGCATGCGCGCGCGGCCGCGGGCCGGCCTTGGGTGCGCGGCCCGGCTGGCGCTGCGCCAAGGCCAGCACCCCGCCCTGCGCCACGCCAGGGAGCTGTTGCCGCACATGGAATACCGACACGGTACGCGACAGTTGCACCGTTTGCTCATCCAGGCTGGCCGCCGCCGCCGCTGCCTGCTCGACCAGCGCCGCGTTCTGTTGCGTGCCCTCATCCATATCCGTCACGGCCCGGTTGACCTGCTCGATACCACTGCTTTGTTCACGGCTGGCGGCGGCGATCTCGCCCATGATGTGCGCGACGCGCTGCACCGACTGGATAATTTCCGACATGGTCTGCCCGGCACTGCCCACCAGGCGGTTCCCCAGCTCGACCTTGCTGACGGAATCATCGATCAAGCCCTTGATGTCTTTGGCAGCAGCAGCCGAACGCTGCGCCAGGTTCCTCACTTCGCTGGCAACGACCGCAAAACCACGCCCTTGTTCGCCAGCGCGTGCCGCTTCGACCGCGGCGTTCAGCGCCAGGATATTGGTCTGGAAAGCAATGCCGTCGATCAAGGCGATAATATCGACGATCTTATTGGCCGAGGCGCTGATCTCGCCCATCGTATCGCGCACCTCGGCGACGGATTGCCCACCCTTGACGGCAATCTCCGAGGTGCTGGCCACCAGTTCGCTGGCCTGACGGGCACTGTCCGCGTTTTGCCGCACCGTCGACGAGAGCTCCTCCATGCTGGACGCGGTCTCTTCCAGGCTGGAGGCCTGCGCCTCCGTGCGGTTCGACAGATGCAGATTGCCCTGGGCGATGTCGCGCGTGGCCGCCCCCATGGCATCGACGTTGGCCCGGACGTCTCCGATGATCGCCATCATATTGACATTGATCTGCTGTAGCGCGCGCAGCAACTGCCCCATGTCGTCGCCCCAGCTGACGTCGACCGAGCCGGTCAAATCGCCACAGGCCAGGGCGCGGGCCGCCTCGATCGCGCGGCGCAATGGCAGGGTAACCGTCGAACGCAAGGCCAGGGCCAGCACCAGTGCCACGACGATGCCGGCACTGGCCAGCCCGGTCGACCAGGCGGCGGCGCTCCCCGATAGCGACAGGAAAGCAATGGCGCCCATGGCCGCCATCAGCCCCGAGATCAGCGTCAAGCCGATGTTGAAACGGGTTTGTATCGCCAGCTCTTTCCACGCCCGCCCCTTGCCAGCCAGGCCGGTGCGCACGACCTGGCCTTGCCGAAGGGCGATCCGCTTGGCATTGCCCGCGACGATATCGCGGTAGACGCGCTCGGCCGCCTCGATCTGCGCCCGCTCCGGCTTGGAGCGCACCGACATATAGCCGGTGGCGCGGCCGTTTTCGATGACGGGCGTGACATTCGCCACCACCCAGTAGTGGTCGCCGTTCTTACGGCGATTTTTCACCAGGCCGGTCCACGGCAGGCCGGCCTTCAGGGTTTGCCACAGATCGGCGAAGGCCTCGGGCGGCATGTCGGGATGCCGCACCAGATTGTGGGGCGCTCCGATCAATTCTGCTTCCGTGAATCCGCTGACCTCGACGAAATAGGGATTGATATAAGTTATCTTTCCCTTCAGGTCGGTTTTCGAGACGATAGGCTTGCCATCGGCCATTTCATATTCGATGTTGGTCACCGGCAGGTTCTTGCGCATATCGATTCCTATGTCATTGCTGGATTGTCCGAATACCGCCCGGCGCGAGAGCGTCCGCACCGGAGCGCACGACGACCAATGACGATGTCACTATCGCAATTGCTATCGACATTGCCTCGTGGAAATTGACAAATACAACATACCACGGCACTCCATCGTGACATTGACATTGCACGACATACCATTGACATTGGATGACAATTTGCGCGCGAACCAACAGCGGCTCCCGGAAAATCCAGGCCCGGGACGGCTTACCGGCAGTGACGACGGCACCGGGGGGAGACGCGTGCCGCGCCGGTCCGGGGACGCCATGGAAGGCGGCATGAACGCGGAAAATCCCTGCCCCCTCGGGCCCAGGCCTAGAATTCCTCCCAATCAGCGCCATGCGAAGCGTGCGCGCCTTGCGCGGCCAACTGGCGGCCGGGAACTGCCTGCTTCGCCGCGGCCGCCTTGCGCGGCATCGCCCGGATCGGAACGACGGCGGCGCCAGTTCCCTGATCGAGCTTGAACACGGCGACCACCTGCACCAATTCCCGCGCCAGGGAATTCAAGGCGGCGGCGGCGGCCGCCATCTCTTCGACCAGGGCCGCATTCTGCTGCGTATCCTCATCCATCTGGGTGACCGCTTCCCCCATCTGGTTCACACCGGCGCTTTGCTCCACGCTGGCCGAACTGATCTCCGCCATGATCCCGGTCACGCGCCGAATCGCGCCCACCACCTCGCTCATCGTCTCACCGGCCCGGTCGGCCAGCGCGGTGCCTTGCTCGACGCGGCCAACGCTATCGTTGATCAACTGTTTGATTTCCCTGGCGGCTTCGGCGCTACGACTGGCCAGGCTGCGCACTTCGGTCGCGACAACGGCGAAGCCGCGGCCCTGCTCCCCGGCCCGGGCCGCTTCCACCGCGGCGTTCAGGGCCAGGATATTGGTCTGGAAAGCGATGCTATCGATGACGCCGATGATGTCGGACATCTTCCTGCTCGACTCGCTGATGCCCTTCATCGTATCGACCACTTGCATCACGACCTGCCCACCCTGCTCGGCCACCTGGGAAGCGCTGCGCGCCAACTGGCTCGCCTCGCGCGCATTGTCGGCATTTTGCTTGACGGTCGAACTCAACTCTTCCATGCTCGCGGCGGTTTGCTCCAGCGCGCTGGCCTGCGATTCGGTGCGCCCGCTCAAGTCCATATTGCCCTGGGCGATCTGGGTACTCGCCGAGGCGACCGATTCGCTCCCCTCGCGCACCGTGCCCACCACCTTGATCAAGCCGCCCTGCATCGCGGACAGCGAACGCAGCAACTCGCCCACCTCGTCTTTGCCGCTGGTATCGATATGACTGCTCAGATCCCCCTGTGCGATCGCCACCGTCGTGTTCACGGCCGCCTGCAACGATCGCGCAATCCCGCGCACCATAAAGTAGGCAAACAGCACGGCGAAGGCAAGGCTCAACGCCGCCAGGCCGATCGTCATGGCACGTACCGTGCCGTAGCGTGCCTGCGCCGCTTCAAATTCCTGTTTTGCCACCGCCACCTGCAGTTCGGTCAGCGCCACCATTTCCTTCTGTATTGCACCGTAATACTTCTCATCGCGCGTGATCAGCAACTGCCGCAAGCTGTCCATATCGTTGGCGCGCATGGCCGCCCCGGCAGGCCGAATAACTTGCTGTAAATACGTTTCGCGGGCAGCCTGAAATGCCTTGGCCATCGCCGCCTCCTTCGGCGTGAGCCTGGTCGCCACATAGGCGGCCCAGGTCCGGCTGATGTCACTGGCATTCGATTCGATCTCGCTCAGATTGGCCTTGGTCACGACCGGATCGTCCAGGGCGACGGTATTGTTCATGGCCACCCGATTGCGCAGTATCAAGCGCTGCACGACCAATAATTGCCCCATCGGCAAGGTACGGTCCTCATACACCGTCTGAAGCCCGGCGTTCGCGTCGCCCATGCCTTTGAGTCCCATGACCGCGATCGCCGCCAGCAGCAGCAAGATCGTAGCGATCAACATGGCAATGCGCGTAGAAATTTTAAGCTGATGCATATTCCCCCCTCGTTTTCAGGAATTGTTGAACAATGGTCAGATAGTCCGGCCGTGAACGGCGCGGACGCCGGCCTGACGCACTCGCTGATTGGGAGCGCGGAAGCCAATATTTCAGCAAATCGGTATCGGCCACGCGTGATCGAGGGGAGGCGATACCATGCGCAGGCGGAGAGCCTGAACACGATGATTGAAGCTGAAGCATACATGAAGACTGAGCTTAGTGAACAATTCGGTCTGGCCCTGTACCGTACCAGTAACATGGCCGCCAGCGCGTTGCGCCGCCAACCTGATGCGCTCGCTTTGATCGTGGCCAAGCGGTAGGCAATCAAATATACTGCATGCGGGAATCCGTTTTTACGACGCGCCAGTCGCGCCGCTCCACACGTCACCTACCAGCCAAGCGATGCCATGAAACGACGATTTTTCCGATGCCTTGCGCTGAGCATGGCGTTGACACTGGCCTGGCCCGCCATGAGCGAACCGCTCAAGATTGAAACCATTCTGGGGCCGCCGTGGGGATTCCTGGCGAGCGACGGCCAAGCCACCGGCATGATGTACGAAATCAGCAATCGCATCGCGGAAGAGGCGGGATTGAGCTACACCAACGCCCTCGTTCCCTATGCCCGCACCGCCATCGATATCGAGAACGGAAGCGCCGATTTCATTGTGCGATTCGGCAATGAGCAGATGACGCGGGGCGCTGTGCCCGTGGCCGCCGTGTTAACAATGCCCATCATTGTGGTCGGGCCCAGCGGAACCCAGTACCGTCATTTGAGCGAGCTACACGGCAAAACCGTGGGGATGATACGCACCAGCAAATACGTAGAGCAATTTGATACGAACACGGCGATTCAGAAATACGCCGTCAGCGACTACACCACGATGGCAAGAATGCTGGCCTTGCGCCGCCTCGACGCAGGGATAGGGTCCAGCGCCGGCTTGTATTACGGCGCGTACATGGCCGGCGTCAAACCGGAAGAACTTGGCGCGCCGCTGGTCTTGGGCAGCAACGAATTCATCTTATTTCTCTCCAAGAAAAACGCCCAGCCGGAGACGATCCGGGCGCTGAAAGACGCCGTCAAAAAACTCATCGCCAGCGGCGAGATCAAGCAGATCGTGGGCAAGTACACGATGCCGTAGAAACGCCATCCGGGCAGTTGATCTGCCTGGCCACTGACGGCAGCGCATGGGACATCGCAGGATTGAGCATAACGCTCTTTCGATGCGCAAAGAGCGGCTGTCACGGCAGGGATGGGCCATGCAATCCCGCTAGGCAAACTGTCGTCAAATGACGTCGGCCTGTCGTGAAAAGAGCGGCCGCGGCTGCGTGCCGCGCGATATATTCCATCGCAGCGCCGTTCAAGACGCTCGTGACGCCAGGTTTACCAAGAAACCGACACTCTCGGAATGAGATGGCAAAATCGCAAAACGGCGCATATTTCTTGGTATCATCTAATTGTTCCAATGCAAGCGCGTCCGAGATCCACAATGGCCGATGCAAAAAAATAAAATCGCGTTGTGATCTCCTCCAAACCACGAGCGTCAGAGAGGATACAAATGAACCCACGTAAATTTGCCCTAATTGCAGTTGCTGCTGGCATGCTGGTCCAGTCTGGCGCATGGGCCGAACCCCTGGAAATCTCCGGCGGCACCACCCCACAAAAAGATGTGCTGGAACCGAAGGCGGCCGACATTCTGAAAGCGACCGGCGTCGAAATCAAGGTCAATGGCGTGGGCACCGGCAACGGTATGCTGGCCCTGGCCGAGGGCAAGGTCACCGTGGCGGCCGTGGGCGACACCCTGGCCGACTCCATCGAAGCGGGCCATAAGGCGGCCAAGGCATCCAACAAGGACGTCAAATTCCCGGACAATCTGGTCTTCACGCAAATCGGCTCCGATGAGCTGGTCGTGATCGTGCACAAATCCAATCCCGTGAGCTCCCTGAGCAAGGCGCAACTGAAGGATCTGGGTACCGGCAAGATCACGAACTGGAAAGACGTCGGCGGCCCCGACCTGCCTGTGAAACTGATCGTCACCAAAGCCGGCCTGATTCCTGGCCTGGTATTCCAGAAAGCCATGATGGATGGCGCCGCCTACGTGAGCGGTGCGACCGAGGTGCAATCGCCCCGCGAAGTCATTACCTGGGTCTCGCGTACCCCGGGTGGTTTCGGCGCGGCAGCCGACGTGCACGTGAAAGCGGGCGCCGGCGACAGCAAGGTGATCAAGTCGCCCCCCATGTCGCGGCCTTTGGGCCTGGTCACCATCGGCGCACCCAGCGGCGCGGCCAAGAAAGTGGCGGACTTCCTGAAGTCGAAGTAAGGCAAGTGTCGGCGGGGCGGATCGACGATCCGCCCTCTACAACAGACATGCAACACATAGGGAGGACCCCACCTATGCTACAAAACCTCATGATCCGGACCCGTTTGATGATTTTGACGGGCAGCCTCCTATTCGCCATGGCCATCGTCGGCGGACTGGGACTTCAGGGCTTCGCCACCAGCAGCGAGGGCTTGCGCGCGGTGTATGAGGACAATACCGTGCCGCTGGTCAGCCTGGGCGAGATGCTGGGCGATATCTATCGCTCGCGCACGCTGGTGATCGGCGGCATGAGCGCCGAAAATTCCGATGCCGCCGAGGCCTCGTACAAGGATGTGGCGGTCGTCAACGCCAAGATCAACACCGCCTGGACCGCCTACAAGGCGACCATGAGCAGCGCCGACGCCAAGGCGCAGGCCAGCAAATTCGAGCAGGCCTGGAAAGACTATGCGGCCTCCGGCGACCAGGTGATCAGCATCGCCAAGAGCGGCGATTACGAAGCGGCCAGCACGCTGATGAAGAACCAGTCGCAAAGCAAATTCGAACTCGCCAGGACGGCCCTGCTGGCGCGCATGGGCCAGGAAAAGGCCGCCGCCCAGCTCTCCTTCACGCAGACCACCAAGGCCAATGCGACCAGCCGCACGGTGGTGCTGGTGGTGCTGGCGGCCGGACTGGTGGTCGGCGCCTGGCTGTCGCTGGTGGTGATCGGCTCGATTCAGCGCCCGCTGAAACGCGCGGTGGAAGTGGCCAACAGGGTCGCCGCCGGCGATCTGAGCCAGCAGATCGAAGCCGGCGCCAGCGATGAAACCGGGCAGTTGATGACGGCCTTGCGCGATATGGATGCCAGCCTGGGCAAGACCATCGCCAAGGTGCGCTCGGCGGCCGACACGATCGTGACGGCCGCCACGGAAATCGCCAGCGGCAATTCGGACCTGTCCTCGCGCACCGAGCAGCAAGCCAGCGCGCTGGAAGAAACCGCGTCCTCGATGGAAGAACTGACCTCCACCGTCAAGCAGAATGCCGACAACGCGCGCCAGGCCAATCAACTGGCCAAGACCGCGTCCGACGTGGCCGTCAAGGGCGGCGCGGTGGTGCTCCAGGTGGTCGAGACCATGGGCTCGATCAATACCTCGGCGCGCAAGATCGTCGACATCATCAGCGTGATCGACGGCATCGCCTTCCAGACCAATATCCTGGCCCTGAACGCGGCCGTTGAAGCGGCCCGCGCCGGCGAACAGGGCCGCGGCTTCGCCGTGGTGGCCTCGGAAGTGCGCAACCTGGCCCAGCGTTCGGCCGCCGCCGCCAAGGAAATCAAGACCCTGATCGGCGACTCGGTCGACAAGGTGGACGCTGGCAGCAAGCTGGTCGACGAGGCCGGCATGACGATGAATGAGGTTGTCGACAGCGTGCGCCGGGTCACCGATATCATGGGTGAAATCATGTCGGCCAGCCAGGAGCAGACCGACGGCATCGAGCAGGTCAACGTGGCCATCATCGAGATGGACAACACCACCCAGCAAAATGCCGCCCTGGTCGAACAGGCCGCCGCCGCCGCACAAGCCATGCAGGACGAGGCCGTCGCGCTGGCCGGCATTACCCAGAGCTTCAAACTGAATGCCAGTTACCCCCAGGCGGCGACGGCATCGCCGGCGCGGCAACTGGCGCTGAGCTAGCGAAAAGGGCCGTCCCCGCATGCCACCTACGGGTGGCATTTTTGTTTCTGCGGCGCTAATATTCGCGTTTGCTCTACCGTAGCCAATTATCAAAAAGAATATTCAAGATGCGTAGAAAACTGATAGGCGCCGCTTTTGTCATCGTCGCCGTGGCGGCGGGGATGATTGTGGTGCGCCGGACGAATACCGATTCAGCCCTGCCTCAACCCGCTCCGGCTGCGGCGACTGCAAGGGTCGTGGCTGCGGCCCTCCTCTATCGCGTCAAGGCGGGTGGCAAGCCTGAGCGGAGCATCGTTTTCCGCTGGAACGGCAAGCAGTTTGAAGACGCAAGCGGCGCCTACCAGAACATCGCCGACGCCTATCAGCCCTGAAAAAAATTCACGATGTCTACCCATCCTCCTTCATGGGTTCGACCAGCCAATACCTCGGCGCGCAAGATCGTCGACGTCTGGAAGCAAAGGCTGCCTTAAAGGCCGCTTAAGCGATAAGATTTCGTTTGGGAATTTTGCCAAACAGGTCTAATGTCAGCTCAACAGGCAGCACACATCCAAACGGCTGCCTGGGCAAACGTGATGCATTTGAAACCTCATCCGGTATGAGCTGAGCCAGGAGTTGTGCGTATGCTAATTTCATTCAAATCAAAGTCCTCCCCGGAAGTATTGATGTATCAGGAACACGCCGAGCGCATCTTGCGGCTGCTGCACAAGCGTCCCGAGCGCGGCGTGATCACGGCGGCCGAAGCCAGCAACGCGCTGTCGCTGCTGGAACAGGAAGTGGCCTTTACCAGGGAATACCCAAAACAGGACGTCGAGCACGACATCCACACGCCGGAGCAGGAGGACGGTGAAAGTACCGAACACAGCTTGTTGCAGCGGGTGAGCTTTTCGGCCCGCGCCTATCCGCTGCTGGAAATGCTGCGTTCGGCCAGTCAGCAAAACGAATACATCATGTGGGGTGTCTGAGCCGGCTACGGCAACATGACGTTTGCGGGTATGCCGCTGCGCCCGCGCTGCCGGCGCAGCAGGAATGTTCTGGCTGGTTCGGAAACGTAGCGGCTCACCAGCGTTGCGACGATGGCCGATGTGACGAGGTAGACGAACAGCCAGGGCAGGCGCATGGCATGACTGAGCTCCTCTTGCGTCGTGATATTGCGCATCGCCGCGAGCACGATGACGTGAAAAAGATAGAGTTCGTAGCTATGGCTTCCTGCCCAGCGGAGCGGCGCACCGAGGCGGCCGGTGCTCCATCCTTGGCCCGCTTCGCCATGGGCGCCAAACAGAATGGCAGCGGCCGCAAGCGCGATCATGGTGAAGCCGAATATTTCATGTCCACCGATGCCGCGCAGGTAAATGAGCGCCAGCGCGGCAGCTGCGGCAACGCGCAGCACGCGCTTGACCGTCCGCGGCATCGAGGCAGCCCGCGCCAGCAGAGCCGTCAGGCATCCGAAGGCGATGGCGTCAAAGCAGGCGAAATAGCCGTACATGAAATAGATTTCGTTGTCGGTGTGCAGGCTACGGTAGTAAGGTCCGGCCACGATGGCGGCAATGCACAGGACGACGACTAGCCAGGTCCGGCGCAGCACGAGACAGCTCAAGGGCAGCAACAGATAGAACATTTCTTCGACCGACAGCGACCAGTAGACGTTGAGGCAGTAATTGAAGTAGCCCGCCGACTGCATCAGCTGGTTATGCCAGAAGGTCAGGATCGACAGGACGGCAATGCCAAAATAGCTGGCCGGTAGCGGCCCGTCCGCATCGCCATTATCGAAATAGGGAATATCGAGCGTACCGAGCGCCACGATGATCGCCAGCGCCAGAAGCAGGCTGGGCATGATCCGGGCGGCACGCATCCAGTAGAAGCTGCGCAGATCGATGTCGCGCAGCCGCCCCCATCGCGCGAGGACGCCAGAGGTGATCAGGTAGCCGGAAATAACAAAGAAGATGGTCACGCCGTAGTTACCGTTCAAGGCGATGGCATTCAATGCATTACTGCCCAATACATCGCCTAGCGGGCTATTCTTCAGGCCGAAGGCTAGCGTGAAATGCAGGATCAGCACACAGCAGATCGCCACGCCGCGCAAGAAATCAACGCGTGGATTACGGACTATCCGGGTGGAATGGGACGACATCGGCGCGGCGATGGATGAACGGAAGACCATGATGGCGCAATGAAAAAAAAGCAATTCTAGCAGCTGCCTATTGAATAGGCGAGTGCGGTCGCGCCGGCGGCGACGCTGGCAACTCCCCAGCGCCAGCCTTGCCTGGGGCAGCAGCGGCAGCACACAACGCCAAGCCATGCAGCTTGGCGTTGGGGTCTATTCCCGGCACCGTACTTCCTTGCTGTTTCACGCGTACCGTATCACTGTCGCGCGATTGGCAACTTGCCGCTCATCTCACTACGATTTATCGCGACAATCTCAGGTCTTGCTGGCAGCATCGGCATGCCCCGGCTTTGACGATTTTTCGGCGGCGCCGCCGGTCGGGATCTGAAAGAGTGAAAAGAAGGAATGGGTAAGTGCATCATGCATTTTCTCCATGTCGCCAACCATCGTTTCCCATGAATCTTCGGTGGACGCTTTGATTTCCTCGAGCTTGGCAAGGGCAGTTTTGGATTTCGCCCGCAACTTGCCCATCTCTTCCTTGTACGTTTGCCGCGCTTCCTCCTTCGCCTCCTGGGCTCCGGATTCCAGGCTGCTCATTTTCTCGTTCAACTTTTCCAGTTGCGTTTCCATTTTGCTGATGTACTCTGCTCGTTGCGACATAATGATATTTCCTTCTGTTGACTGAGGTTCCCACTGTGACGACCGCCACGCTGGCCTCAGGAAAACGTGAATGAGCTTCCAACATGCGCTGAAAATGCTTGGCAGTCCGTACGGTAAGACACGGAGTCTTGAATCAGCGCCGGCGAAAGCCGGGCCTGTGGCCAGCCGGACATATCGGCATCAGCCATCCCGTGCCGCGTCTGGAGTAGAATCGGAAGTACCCGGCCCATGCGCCGCGTCACACCACGAGGAAGCACATGCGACGAGGCGCCAGTCCTTCACTTGCAGCCAGCACCATCGGCCCCGGCAAACCCCTGCGGCCCGCCTCCGCAAGGTGGACCCACACCCTGCTCGCACTCTCCTTCATGGCCCTGGTCGGCTCCGCGCTGTGGGGACTGCTCAGCAACTACCGCAACATGATGGAGCGCGAGGGCAAAGGGGCGGCGAATCTGGCCGACGGCATGCAGGTGTATGTCAGCGAAATCCTCAAGCAGTCCCTGTTCAGCGCCGAGGGCATTGCCGCCGACCTCAGGCGCGCCGATGGCGCCTCCCCTGACGCCCGCCTCGCGGCGCTGCGCGGGGCCATGCGCTACGATCCGGCGTCGGCGGTGCTCGGTATCGCGGGCGCGCGCGGCACCCTGATGATAGACAAGGCCGGCAAGCGCCTGGACCTGCCCGCATTGCAGACGACCCTGGAGCGGGAACTGGCGGACAGTGTCAACCGCCAGCTCACCGTCCTGCCGATCATCTACGCCAAGGAACTGGGCGGCTGGTACTTGCCCGTCCAGCTCGCCCTGAACCCTGAGGATAGGGACCGGGAGGTGGTGTTCGCGCTGGTCCCAACAAGCAAACTGGTCCAGGCCACCGCCAGCATCCGCCTGGTGCCCCAGGCTTACGTGACCTTTGTCACCCCCGATGGCCTGCGGCTGCTGCAGTTTTTCGTCGACACCCAGGAGATCAAGGCCAACAAGGGAATGATCTCGGCCACTTCGCTGGCCTACCTGCGCGACGGGACGGTCCACAGTTTCCAGTCGACCAGCACGATGACGGGCGAACAGACCCTGTTCGGCATTTCCAGATCGCAGAATTTCCCCTTGGCGGTGGGCGTCGGCATCCAGGTCAAGATGCTGAAAAGCGCCTGGCTGATGCGCAATGCCCACGCGATCCTGATGATTCTGCTGACCTCGCTCTCCGGCATCTACTTCAGCTTTCGCATGATGGCGTCGCGCCGCAAGGAGCGCGCCTATCTGCGCCATCAGGAATACCTGGCCAACCATGACACCCTGACGGACTTGCCCAACCGTCACGCCTTCCAGCTAAGGCTGGACAAATCCATCAATGCAGCGGAACCGGCCGCGCTGGCCGTGGTCCTGCTCGGCCTGAACCGTTTCAAGGAAATCAACGATACCCTCGGCCATCTCGCCGGCGACCATGCCTTGAAACAGGTCGCCCTGCGCCTGCGCCAGGGCTTCGGCACGGAGCCCAGCTTCGTCGCGCGCCTGGGCGGCGACGAAATGGCCGTGTGCACGCCGCTGGGCGACGGGAAAGCCGACATCGACGGCCTGTGCCGCTGCATTGCCGAAGCGCTGGCCCTGGACATCATCGTCGACGGCATCGCGCTGGAACTCGACGCCAGCCTGGGCGTCGCCGTCTTCCCCGACGATGCCGGCTCGCCATCGGAACTGCTGCGCTGCGCCGATATCGCCATGTATGCCGCCAAACACAATATGCGCCAGCACGAGCGCTATACCCAGACGCTGAACAGCTTCACCGCCGATCGCCTGGCCATGAAGTCGGATTTGTCGCATGCCTTGCGCGAAGGCGGCCTGACGCTGGTGTACCAGCCCAAGATCGACCTGCGCACCGGCGCGCTGGCCGGCGTCGAGGCGTTGTCGCGCTGGCACCATCCTGTCAAGGGCGCCATCTCGCCCGCCGAGTTCATTCCGGTGGCCGAATCGAGCGAACTCATTCATGCCTTCACCCGCCATGTGCTGCAAGAAGTGTTCCGTCAAAGCCGGCGCTGGCTCGACGCAGGCTATAGCGTGCCCGTGTCGGCGAACATCAGTACCAACAACCTGATGGATGCCACCTTCGTCGAGATGATCGGGGGCCTGCTGGCGGCACACGCGGTGCCGCCGGAGATGATCGAGCTGGAGGTCACCGAAAGCGCGCTGATGCGCAACCCGGACACGGCCCTGCGCCGCCTGGCGGAGCTGCGGGCACTGGGGCTGAAGCTGTCCATCGACGATTTCGGCTCCGGCTATGCCTCGCTGTCGTATTTGAAACAGTTGCCGACCAACTGCCTCAAGATCGACAACTCCTTCATCCTGAATCTGGTCTCGGACGCGGCCGACAAGCGTATCGTGCGTTCCACCATCGATCTGGCCCATAGCTTCGGCATGACGGTCGTCGCCGAAGGTGTCGAGACCCAGGAAATCGCCGATTTACTGCGCAATAAGGGTTGCGACATCGCGCAGGGCTATCATTTTTCGCGGCCCCTGCCCGCGCGGGAGTTGGAAGTGCGATGGCTGGCGCACGCCATCGACGCGGCCGCCATGCGCTGAGCGCCCACCTATCCCGGATAGCGGATACGCGGTACCGGCTATGGCTTGATATAGGCGTAGCCTTCCAGCGCCTGCAGGCGGCTGATCTCCGCCACGCCCGAGGTGACGATAGTCGCTTCCGGCAGCACCTTATCCTTGCCCAAGGCGCGCGCTATCAGGGTGTTGTTGCAGACGCGGAACTGCACGTGGCGGGCGGCCAGCTCCTGCACCACGATTTCATAGGGGTTGCCGTTCTTGTCGGCCGCGCCGTCGAGCATGAAGTCGATGCCGTTACCCAGCGCCACGACCACGATCTGCGCCTTGGGACTGGCGTCCAGGTGGTTGCGGATGTTGCGCAAGCCGGCCATGGCATTGCCACTCTCGCTGAAATGGTAGACCACCCGCTCGACGCGCGCCGCCTCGGCCCGGGACAGGGGCGCGCACAGCAGGAGGATGGGCAGTAGCAGCAGTTGCAGAAAACGGAAGGGTTTCATTTGGCCTCCTTGCCAGATCGCAGAGATTCTTGTTCCATCAGCAAGTAGGTGCCAAAGGCATTGAGCCGGTTGGCCTGGCTGAAGGTGGGATAGTCCTTGAACGCGGACCAGTCGGTACGCGCATAAGCCTCTTCAAAGGATAGCAGTTCCTGCACGGCATTGCCCATCTGTTCGCGCAGATAGCGCAGATAGCGCTGGGTCAGCAGCATGTCGCTGCGCGGATCACGCGAGGCCGGGCCATGGCCGGGAATGACCACCGCCGGCCGCACGTCGAGCATGCGCTCGAGCACCTGCAGCCAGCGCCGGCTGTCGGCATTGCCCACATAGGGCAGGCGCCCGGTGAAGAACAAGTCGCCCGCGAACAGGGCCTGGTCTTCCTCCACCAGCAACAGCAAGTCTTCCGGCGAATGGGCGCCGCTGCTGTCGATCACGCGGAAATGCAGGCCGCCCAGTTCGAAGCGCCAGGGCTTGCCGTCGGCGAAAGCCAGCCAGCGGTCGGCCGCCACCAGTTCGGTGTGTTCGTCCACCCAGGGCGCCAGTTCGGCGCGGCGCTGGGCCAGCCGCTCCTGCGCCGCGTCCGAGCGCAGGTAGTCGCGGCCATTGCGGTGGCCCGCGATCAGCACGCCGGGCTGGCGCAAGGCTTGCAGGCCGTAGATATGGTCGGCGTGGTAGTGGCCCACCACCACCACCTTCAGCGGCGCCGCCGTCACCTGGCGGATCGCGCGCAGCATGGCCGCGCCCAGGGCCGGCGTGGCCAGCGCGTCATACACCACCACGCCCTTGGGCGTGACGACAAAGCCGGCATTCGACATGAAGCCCTGGTTGGCACTGCTGGCCATGCCCGCATCGCCCTGGAAATAGTAGACGTGGGCGCTGACCTTGACCGGCTTGAGCACGATGTCGGCGACGTCGGGCGCGGCCAGGGCCGGCAGCGTTGGCAGCAGCGCGGCCAGCAACAGCAGACGGCGGATGGAATTCATGTGTGCACCTTGTGCGGAGGAGGAAGGTCGCAGCATAAGGCCTGGTGCGGGAAGCTGGCGCCGGCCCGCTCCTTGCCCGGGATGGGGATGGCGCCATCGAGCGCCTGTTGCAGGCGGCGCTCCAGATACGCACCGTAAAAGCCGGCCTGGTCCAGCCCGCGCAGCGGCTCGGCCAGCGTGCGCCCTCCTCCGCCCAAAAACAGCACGGTGGGAAAGAAGCTCACACCCAGCTGGCGCAGCACCACGGCGATGGACTGGCGCTGTCCGGCCGCATCGACCAGCTCGGCCACGGTATCGCTTTCCAGTTCGCGCACGAGCAGACGCGGGTCGGCGCCGCGCAGCAGCGGCGCCAGATAGTTGCGCCGCACTTCAAGGCAGTAAGGACAGTCCTGGCGCGATACCAGCAGTACCAGCAACACCGGCAGCACCGGCAGAAGCGGCGCGGCCGGCGGTCCCCGCTGCGCCGGCGCGGCCTGCGGCGGCGCCAAGGCGGCCAGCTCGGACCGCAAGTCACGCAACGGCGGCAACAGTGCACCGGCCATGATGTCTCAGTCCGCCATGCCGGCATTGCCGGCCGTGCCCACCAGCGTGGGCTGCTGGGGCTTGCGCGTACGCACCACCGGGTGGGCGCGCAGATAGCTTTCCATCACGTCCCAGATCGGCGGGCCGCTGGCGCCCTCGGCCACCGGCGCCCAGCCGGCCACCTTGTACATCTTGTCCGCATCGAGCGGCTTGCCGTTCAGGCGCATGGCGCTGATGCGCTGGCCGCTGGCCGCGGCCGGCGTGCAGGTATAGTCCATGCCGCCCACGCGCACCATGTCGCCGCCCTGCTGGTAGTAGGGATCGGGATGGAACAGGTTGTCGCACACGTCTTCCATGATGGACTTGATGGTGGCGCCGCTCATCTCGGTCAGCGTGGTGGCGGGATAGGTAATGGCCAGTTGGTCCATCAGGTCGCCGCGCGTGATGATGTCGCCCGGCAGCAGCGAGGTGCCCCAGCGGAAGCCCGGCGAGAACGCCAGGTCGGCGCCCCTGACCTCGATCAGCGCGTCGACGATCAGCTGGTCCCAGCTGCCGTTGAAATTGCCGCGCCGGTACAGCACGCCTTCGGTGACGCCCAGCTTTTCATCCAGTTTGGCGCGGAAGGGCGCGCGCACCGCGTCGATATGGGCCTGCATGGCGCGGTCGGCCGGCAGCAGGTTGGCGAACACCGGCAGCAGCCGGTACTGATAGCCCTGGATGCGCCCATCGCGCACGTCGAAGTCGAGCACGCCGAGGAATTTGCCGTTCGAGCCCGCATTGGTGACCAGGGTCTGGCCGCCCTTGTTGGACACCACCACCGGCGTCGGCACGCCGTCATGGGTATGGCCGCCGAGGATGGCGTCGATGCCGCTGACCCGGCTGGCCAGCTTCAGGTCCACGTCCATGCCGTTGTGCGACAGCAGCACCACCACCTTGGCGCCCTTGGCGCGCACTTCCTGCACCAGGGTCTGCAAGCGTTCTTCCTGGATGCCGAAGCTCCAGTCCGGCACCATATAGCGCGGATTGGCGATCGGCGTGTAGGGGAAGGCCTGGCCGATCACGGCCACCGCCACCCCGTTCATTTCGCGCCAGCTGTAGGGCGCGAACACGGCGTCGCCGAAATCGGCCGTCACCACATTCTGCGCGACGAAATCGACCTTGCCCTGGAAATCCTTGCTGACGATTTCCTGCACCCGCTGCGCGCCCAGCGTAAATTCCCAGTGCGGCGCCATGATCTGCACGCCCAGCAGCTTGGCGGCGTCGACCATGTCCTGGCCATTGGTCCACAGCGCCGTGGCCGAACCCTGCCAGGTGTCGCCGCCGTCGCACAGCACGGCATGCGGGCGGCTGGCGCGCAGCTGCTTGACCAGGGTGGCCAGGTGGGCGAAGCCACCGACCTTGCCGTAGACCTTGGCGGCGGCGGCGAAGTCGAGGTAGCTGAAGGCATGCGCGCGCGCCGTCTTGGGAGCGATCTTGAAGTGCTTGAGCAAGTGATCGCCCACCAGGTGCGGCGCGTGGCCGGCCGCCGCTCCGATGCCGAGGTTGACGCTGGGCTCGCGGAAATACAGCGGGCGCAGCTGGGCATGGCAGTCGGTGATGTGCAGCAGGCTGACGTTGCCGAAGCGCGGCACGGCATACAGTTGCTCGGCGGCGCCGGGGGTGGCGGCCAGCGCCTCCTTGCTGTCAAGCGCCAGCCCGGCGGCACTGGCAATGGCCAGCATTTGCATGAATTCGCGGCGTTGCATGGCCGCTACCGGTTGACCGGCGATTCAGGCGCCAGCAGCAGCGCCATCACGTCGCGGATCTGCTGCTCGGTCAGGATGCCGGCGGCGCCGAAGCGCGGCATCACCGAACAGGCCTGGAAGGCATGCGAGTTATAGATCTTGGCCCAGGTGTACTTGAGCATTTCCGGCGTGGGGCCGCCGCGCAGCTTGCCGTATTCGAGCAGGCTGGGGCCGATATTGCCGAAGGCGATTTCCTTGCGGTCTAGCTGATGGCAGGCATAGCAGTTGCCGCCGGCCTGCGTGCCTTTCGGGTCGGACGATTGCATGCCGCGCCCGTTCTGCGCGATCTTCTCGCCCTCCTTCCAGTCGCCCATGAATTTGTCCTCGGCCGGATAGCGCACGGCGGCCGCCGACTGCTGCTCGATCTGCTTGCGCTGGGCCGGTTTCAGCGCACGCTGCGCGTCCTGGGTGCACAGGCGCTGATGTTCGCTCTGCTCCAGCCGGTCCACGGTGGCCTCGTTCTTGTCGCGGAAGGAGGCCTTGAAACCGGCCAGGCCGGCGTCATCCTTGGGGGCCGCCAGCGCGGTGCCGGCGGCGCCCGCTCCCAGCGCGCCCAGCAGGGCCGCGTTGATCAGCCCGGTGAAAAGCTTGCTTTGCATGGTCTCTCCTGGTTCAGCGTTTCAGTCCCGGTGCCGCCATCTTGCCGCCCTTGGCGTTGACGCCGAGGTAGGTGATCAGGTCGATGGCTGCCTGGGAGTTGTAGTCGAGCTGCGGGAAGCGCTGCTGGCGGAAGCAGTCGCTCATGCGCCATTGCATGGTGCGCACCGCGCCCTGGCTGACGCGGTAGGCCGGCCAGCTGCCGAAGGCGCCGCGCGCCGCTTCGGCCTGCTGCAGATTGGGCAGGTCCTGCAGGCGGATGCGCTGATTGTCCTTGCTGTGGCAGGAGGCGCAGGAAAAATCATACGGACCGGCGCGGTAGAAGAAGGCTTGCTTGCCGCGCGCATAGGCGGCCTTTTCCATCGCATGGCGCTGCGGCACCTGGATAGGCATATCGCGCGAGGCGGCCGACACATAGGCGGCCAGCGCCTCCATATCGGTGGCGCGCTCGCCCTGCTCCGAAAACGGCTTGCGCACGATGTCGGCATATTCCAGGCCCTGCAGCATCACCATGCAGTGCACCAGACGCGACTCCGCGTCCATCACCTTGCCGGCGTCCTTGAAGTAGCGTGGCAGCTCGGCATAGGCGCCGGCCACCACGCCCGGCCCCTTGCCCAGGTCGCAGGCTTCCAGGCTGGCCTGCTTGGGGCCGCGCTTGGTGGCCCATAGCGCCTCGCCCTGGGCTTCCACCAGCTCGGCGGGATTGCCGTCGGCCAGCATGGCGCGGTATTTGGCGATTTCATCGCTGACGGTTTGCGCCGCGGCGTTGCCGGCGATGGCCAGCCCCAGCAGGCTGACCCGGGTGAGACGGGATAAATGCATGGTGGCGGCCTCAGGCAATGGTGGCTTGGTCGGTGCGGGAATCGCCCTTGTTGTCCTGCCAGCTGACGCTGACTTTTTCGCCCTTGGCGCCGCCCTTGAACTTGAAGGCGAGGTAGGGATTCTGCGAGACCGACTGGCCCCACAGGCACTGCAGCACCACCCGTTCGCCATGCTTGACGGTGACGTCGGTGATGTAATGGGCCGGCACCACGGCGCCGGCCGCGTCCTTGCGCATGCCGCCTTCCATCGGGTGCGCCATCAGCACCTTCACTTCCGTCATGCCGTTGGCCGCATTCGCGCGGATTTTCATCGGATCTGCCATGTCTGCTCCTGTGTTGATCTGTTTGCAATGTGCTTATCGTGTTCTTGATTACTAATTATGGCGGGCCGCCGGCTCTCGTCTGAAACCCACGGCTTACCCCTGGGGTCTGACCCGGCGGGTCAGACCCCGGCTCTTTGCCGTGGGTTCTAAAAAGCGCGGCGGCATGCATATGCTTGAACGGCGGCGTTTCCCGCTAGCCAGCAAACCCCCTTCTATGCTTTGCGCAGATCCCGCTCTGATATCGAAATGAATATCGTTTTTGAAAAAAATGTCATTGGAATGTTATTTCTCTTTCCCATAACATGGCTTTACTAATACGGTCGTTCCAGGCCGAGGGGCACGCCGGGCGACCCCGCCCGTGGTGCAAAAAACTAGTATAAAACTAACGGAGACATGAATGAAACTTACCCGCAGATCCATCCTCGCAGCCGCCGTCTTCGCCAGCTTCGCCGCTTCCCCGTTCGCCGCCTTCGCCGCCAAGCCGCTGGTGATGGGCTTCTCGCAAGTGGGTGCCGAAAGCGAATGGCGTACCGCCAATACCGTGTCGGTCAAGGATGCTGCCAAGAAGGCCGGCGTCAACCTGAAGTTTGCCGATGCCCAGCAAAAGCAGGAAAACCAGGTCAAGGCGATCCGCTCCTTCATCGCCCAGAAAGTCGACGTGATCGCCTTCTCGCCAGTGGTGGAATCGGGCTGGGATACGGTGCTGCGTGAAGCCCAGGCCGCGAAGATCCCGGTCATCCTGACCGACCGCGCCGTCAACGTCACCGATCCTTCGCTGTACGTCACCTTCATCGGTTCCGATTTCGTCGAAGAAGGCCGCCGCGCCGGCAAATGGCTGCTCGAACACGTGAAGAAAACCTCGCCCGACGGCACCGTCAATATCGTCGAGCTGCAAGGCACCGTCGGTTCGGCTCCCGCCATCGACCGTAAAAAAGGCTTCGAGGAAGTCATCGCTTCGAATGCCAAGCTGAAGGTGATCCGTTCGCAGACCGGCGACTTCACCCGCGCCAAGGGCAAGGAAGTGATGGAAGCCTTCCTGAAAGCCGAAGGCAAGAAAATCAATGTGCTGTACGCGCACAACGACGACATGGCCATCGGCGCGATCCAGGCGATCGAGGAAGCTGGCATGAAACCGGGCAAGGACATCACCATCATCTCCATCGATGGCGTCAAGGGTGCGTTTGAAGCCATGATCGCGGGTAAGCTGAACGTGACCGTGGAATGCAGCCCGCTGCTGGGCCCGCAACTGATGCAGATCGCCGCCGATGTCGTCGCCGGCAAGCCGGTACCGAAGCGTATCACCACGCAAGAGGGTGTGTTCCCGGCGGAAGTCGCGGCCAAGGAATTCCCGAACCGTAAGTACTAAGTCAGTACAAAGTAAGCCGCAAGCCGCTTACGTTTCAGACGCTTCCGTTTCACCCGCGCGCGGCGCGGCGGCCGATGATCGCCGCCGCCGGCGCCGCGCGCACCTTCGAAGACCCAATCATGATGCTAACAGCGCAAGCCGCTGCGACCACACCGACCGCGCGTCAAGGCGAGCCGGTGCTGGAACTGCGCGGCATCTACAAATCCTTCCCCGGCGTCAAAGCCCTCAGCAATGTGGCGCTGCGCCTGTATCCCGGCGAAGTGCATACCCTGATGGGGCAGAACGGGGCCGGTAAATCCACCCTCATCAAGGTCCTGACCGGCGTGTACACGCCCGAGCAGGGCCAGATCCTGCTCGACGGCCGGGCCATACGCCCCGCCTCCACGCTCGATGCCCAGCACCTGGGCATCAGCACCGTGTATCAGGAAGTGAACCTGTGCCCGAATCTGTCGGTGGCCGAGAACATCTTCATCGGCCGCTATCCGCGCAAACGCGGCGGCATCGACTGGCGCGCCATGCAGGAGCAGGCCAGCGTGCTGCTCAAGCAGTTGCAGATCGACGTGGATGTGACGGCGCCGCTGGCGCGCTATCCGCTGGCGATCCAGCAGATGGTGGCGATCTCGCGCGCCATCAGCGTGTCGGCGCGCGTGCTGATCCTCGATGAACCGACTTCCAGCCTCGATGAGTGCGAAGTCGACCTGCTGTTCAGCGTACTGCGCAAGCTGCGCGAGCAGGGCATGGCGATTCTGTTCGTCACCCACTTCCTGGACCAGACCTACGCCATTTCCGACCGCATCACCGTGATGCGCAACGGCGAGCGCGAAGGCGAATACGCCTGCGCCGAGCTGTCGCGCCTGGCGCTGGTCAACAAGATGATAGGCCAGCCGGCCGACGCTGCGGCGCTCGGCGGTGCGGATGCCGGCGCCGGCCCGTCGCGCAAGCCGGCCGGCACGCCCTTCCTGAAGGCGCAAGGCCTGGGACGCAAGGGCGCGCTGACGCCGATCGACCTGGAACTGCATCCGGGCGAGCTGCTGGGCCTGTGCGGCCTGCTCGGTTCCGGACGCACCGAGGCGGCGCGCCTGCTGTTCGGCGCCGACAAGGCCGACAGCGGCAGCATCGCCGTCAACGGCAAGCAGCGTCCCTTCAATTCGCCGCGCGACGCGATCGCCGCCGGCGTGGGCTTCTGCTCGGAAGACCGCAAGCATGAAGGCGCGATCCTGGACCTGTCGGTACGCGAGAACATCATCCTGGCATTGCAGGCGCGCACCGGCCTGCTGCGCGCGATTCCGTTGAAGCGCCAGCAGGCGCTGGCCGAGGAATACGTGAAGGCGCTGGGGATCAAGACCGCCAGCATCGAAACGCCGATCGGCACGCTCTCCGGCGGTAACCAGCAGAAGGCCTTGCTGGCGCGCTGGCTGGCCACCGCACCGAAGATGCTGATCCTCGACGAACCGACCCGCGGCATCGACGTGCGCGCCAAGCAGGAAATCATGGACTATGTGTCGGGACTGTGCCGCAAGGGCATGGCGATCCTGTTCATATCCTCGGAATTGCCCGAAGTGCTGCGTTGCAGCGACCGCATGGTGATCATGCGCGACCGCAAGGCCTGCGGCGAATATCAGCGCGGTGCGCTCGATGAAACCTCGGTACTGCAAGTGATTGCGGCAGGAGACCAATGTGAATAAACCTTTAGATACCCAGGCGAGTGAACGCCTGTTGCAGGCGAATCTGCGGCACAAGCAGACGGCGGCTTCGGCGCCGGTACTGGACGCGATCCTGAAACATTCGCTGTTCCGCCCCTGCGCGGCGCTGGCCATCCTGCTGCTGATCGACTTGATGCTGGTGCCCGGCTTCTTCCAGCTCACCGTGCGTGACGGCCACCTGTATGGCAGCGTGATCGACATCGTCAACCGTGCCGCGCCGCTGATGCTGGCGGCGCTGGGCATGACCCTGGTGATCGCCACGCGCGGCATCGACATTTCCGTCGGGGCCGTGGTGGCCATGTCCGGCACGGTGGCCGCCATGCTGATCGGCGGCACCATGGTGATGGAAGGCGGCGTGCCCACCTATGTGAGCAATATGCCGATGGCCTGGGCGCTGTGCATCGCCATGGGCGCGGCCTTGCTGTGCGGCGCCTGGAATGGCCTGCTGGTGGCCACGCTAGGTTTGCAGCCCATCGTCGCCACGCTGATCCTGATGGTGGCCGGGCGCGGCCTGGCCCAGCTGTTTACCGACGGCCAGATCGTCACGGTCTACTACCAGCCTTACTTCTTCATCGGCAGCGGCTATCTGTTCGGGCTACCGTTCTCGCTGTTCCTGGTGGGCGCGGTGTTCCTGGTCACCGGTCTGCTGATGCGCAAGACGGCGCTGGGCCTGTTCATCCAGACGGTGGGCATCAATCCGGTGGCCGCGCGGCTGGCCGGCCTGAAGACGGCCACGCTGATCTTCTTCGTCTACCTGTTCTGCAGCGCCTGCGCCGGCCTGGCCGGCCTGATGATCAGCTCCAACATCAAGAGCGCCGACGCCAACAACGCCGGCATGCTGCTGGAGCTGGACGCGATCCTGGCCGTCACGCTGGGCGGCACCTCGCTGGGCGGCGGCAAATTCAGCCTGGTCGGCAGCGTCATCGGCGCGCTGATCATCCAGACCCTGACCTACACGATCTATTCGATCGGCCTGCCGCCGGAAGTCAATATGGTGGTCAAGTCGGTGGTGGTGTTCCTGGTCTGCCTGTCGCAATCGCCCGAATTCAAGAACATGTGGCAGCGGGTCTTCCCGCGCCGCGCAACCGGAACCGCATCATGATGAGCATGACCAGCATGACTTTACGCGGGCGCGCCTTGCTGGCGTCGCCATACTTCACTTCCCTGGTCACGGTGCTGCTCTTGCTGGTGCTGCTGGGACTGGGCGGTGCCGCCTATCCGGGCTTCCTGTCGCTGCAGGTGCTGTTTAACCTGCTGATCGATAACGCCTTCCTGCTGGTGATCGCGGTGGGCATGACCTTCGTGATCCTGTCCGGCGGCATCGACCTGTCGGTCGGCTCGGTGCTGGCGCTGACCACCATGATCGCCGCCACCTTGCTGAATAAATGGCATATGAATCCGGTGCTGGTGATCGTGATCGTGCTGGCGCTGGGCGCGGCCTTCGGCGCGGGCATGGGCGCGCTGATCCACTACTTCAAGCTGCAGCCCTTCATCGTCACGCTGGCCGGCATGTTCCTGGCGCGCGGCCTGTGCTACCTGATCAGCATCAATTCGATCACCATCGAAGATCCGCTGTTTGTCATGCTGTCGCGCACCCAGCTCAATTTCCTGGGCGGCTTCGTCTCGCCCGGCGTGGTGATCGCCGTGCTGACGCTGGTGCTGGCGATCTATATGGCGCACTTCACGCCCTTTGGCCGCGCCGTGTATGCGATCGGCGGCAATGAGCAGTCGGCGCTGATGATGGGCCTTCCGGTGGCGCGCTCGAAGGTGCTGATCTATGCCTTCAGCGGCTTTTGCGCGGCGCTGGCCGGGGTGCTGTTCTCCTTCTATATGCTGTCCGGCTATGGCCTGCATGCGCAGGGCACCGAACTGGACGCGATCGCGGCGGTGGTCATCGGCGGCACCTTGCTGACCGGCGGCTACGGCTATGTGGCCGGCGCCTTGTCCGGCGTGCTGGTGCTGGGCACGATCCAGACCCTGATCGCCTTCGACGGCACCCTCAGCTCCTGGTGGACCAAGATCGTCATCGGCGGCCTGCTGTTCGTGTTCTGCCTGGTGCAGCGCCTGATGGCGATGGGCGCGGCGGGCAGGGCGCGTTAATCCACACGAGTATGTAGGACAGGACGGCGGGCGGCGGACAAGCGCCGCCTGCCGCCCCGGGTATCGCCGGCGGCGCTGTGGCGCGGCGGGTTTTTGTGACTTCGCTTGATATCGAAATTGGTATTAAAGCAACACTTTTAATAGCAAGGATGGTATCATCAAGCCCATGGAAACTAACCCCAACTGGTTTTTGCGCGCACGCCTGAAAACCCGTCAACTACTGTTGCTGATCGCGCTGGACGAGCAGCGCAATATCCACCGGGCCGCCGAAGAACTGTATATGACGCAGCCCGCCGCATCCAAGCAGCTCAAGGATCTGGAGGACATGCTGGAAGTGCAGCTGTTCGAGCGTCTGCCGCGCGGCATGGAGCCGACCATCTATGGCGAGACCATGATACGGCACGCGCGCATGGCCTTGACCAGCCTGTCGCTGGCGCATGAGGATATCGTCGCCATCAAGTCCGGCCTGACCGGGCAGGTGGAGATCGGCACCATCATGACGCCGGGGATGGCCTTGCTGCCGCGCGCGATCTCCGAGATCAAGCGCCAGGCGCCGCGCCTGCGCATCGGCGTGCAGATGGAGCAGAGTAATCTGCTGCTCGAACAGCTGCGGCGCGGGCGGCTCGACTTCATGATAGGCCGGATACCGGAGCGCGAAAGCGCGGCCGGACTCAGTTACGAGGAACTCACCGACGAACCGGCGTGCGCCGTGGTACGGGTCGGCCATCCGCTGCTCGATCAGCCGGATTTGCAATTGCGCGATCTGGTGGACTGGGCCTGGATACTGCAGCCGCGCGGCAGCATCCTGCGCGCGCGCAGCGAGTTGATGTTCCGCCGCGCCGGGCTGGAAGTACCGGTCAATGTGATCGACTCGACCGCCGTGCTGCTGATCACGGCCTTGCTGCAGCAGACCGACTCGCTCAATGTGATGCCGATCGCGGTGGCCAAGTATTACGAGTCGCTCAATGTGCTGAAGATATTGCCGATCGATCTGCCGTGCCGCATGGATGCTTTCGGCATCATCACCGTCGATGGCCACCTGCTGTCGCCGGGGGCGGCGCTGCTGTTGAAAACCGTGCGCAAGGTCGCGGCCGAGATTTTCTAGCGCTGCCTGTTTGCCGTGCTGGCGGGCCGGTGGCTGATCTTAAAACCCACGGCAAAGAGCCGGGGTCTGACCCGCCGGGTCAGACCCCAGGGGTACGCCGTAGGTTTTAAGGTGCGCCGGCGGCGTCTTGGCGTTCCTACACCACTGCCACTGCCTTTACTTGTGGTTATGCGCCTGCTCAAACGCCGCAAACGTCTCGATCAGCACCTTGGCGCGGAAGGGCTTGAGGATCACTTGCCGGACATCGCGCTGGCGCAGGTCGCGCAGCAATTCACCGGTCGCATGTTCGGCCATGACGGCAATAGGCATGTCGCGCTCGCTGGCGGACATGCCGTCGCGTACCTGGTCGAGCAAACTCAAATTAAAACCCAGATCCGGATTCTCGGTGCAGTCGATCGCAATGACGGCGCCATGAAAGGCCTGTTCGCGCAGCATGCGCCTGGCCACGGCGACGCTGGACGCCTCATGCACACTACCCATTCCCAAGGTGCGCGCGGTCAGCGAGACGGTGCGGCGCAGCAGCGTTTCCGGCTCGACCAATAACATCTGCAAGGTACTGACGGCACGTTCAGGCATGGGGCGCCTCCGCGGGATGGTCCAG
Source organism: Oxalobacteraceae bacterium (assembly GCA_013284265.1). Classification (GTDB taxonomy): domain Bacteria; phylum Pseudomonadota; class Gammaproteobacteria; order Burkholderiales; family Burkholderiaceae_D; genus Rugamonas. Next base: position 77,845 of record JABTBR010000015.1, read on the forward strand.
CTCCTGCACGACCAGGTCGCGCAGCGTGGTCAGGATGGCCTGCTCGATCGGGCAGAGCTGACGTGGTTTGGTGTCGATCAGGCAGAGCGTGCCAAGTGCCGCACCTGAGGCCACGATCAGCGGCGCGCCCGCATAGAAACGCACGTTCGGCGCACCGGTGACGAGGGGATTGTCGGCAAAGCGCGGGTCGGCCAGCGCGTCGGGGATCACAAAAATATCGGGCCGCATGATGGCATGGGCGCAGAAGGAGACATCGCGCGCGGTCTCGCACACGTCCAGCCCCACGCCGGCCTTGAACCACTGGCGCTGGGAGTCGATCAGCGAGATCAGTACGATGGGCACGTCGAATTCCGCCGCCGCGAAGGCGACGACCTTGTCGAAGCGCTCTTCCGGCGGGGTGTCCATGATCAGCAGCGCGTACAGCGCCGCGAGCCGTTCGGCTTCGTTATCGGGAGTGGGGGCAGCGAGCATGATCGTGGCTACGAGTCGATGACACAAATACTCTAACAGAATTGCACCGCCACACGCACTTTTCCTGGTTTATGGCGTGACACGCGCTTCCGAGCGGCGCAGCGTCCACGCGAAGCCCATGCCGGCCGACAGGCCGCTGTTCTGGCGCATCAGCGGGCTGGCGCCGTTGCTGGCGCCGCTGTAATTGTCATAGCGCAGGAAGCCGAACACGCGCCAGTCCTTGCCCAGCGCATGCCAGCCGCCGACGGTGGTGCGCGCCATCATCATGCCGCCCCTGGCCGCGTAAGCTGGCCGGGCGGGCGTCGCATACTGTGGATCGACGCTGTAAAAATACTCCTGCAGCCGCTTGCTTCCCGCAACCACCCCCACGCTGGCGTCGATGGCCCAGTCGCCGGCGCGGCCGGTTTCGTAGACCAGTTTCGGCTCGAAGGTATAGCCCTGGTGTTCGCGCCCGCGCACCTGGAACACGGCGCGCAGCGGCGCCTCGAAGCGCAGGCCGCTATGCTCATCGAGTCGCAGCAGCTTGACTTTCAGGCGCGGGCCGAATTCGAGCAGCGAGTCCAGGTCCGGCATGCCCTTGCGCGCCTCGATATTCGCCGAGCGCGAAGGCAGCGACAGCGCGAAGCCCAGATCAAGTTCGGTGCGCTCGGTGCGCAGCAGGCGCGCGCCCACGCCCGACTGGTCGGCGCGCAGGATCTTGCCGCGATAGATCAGCCAGGGCAGGGCGATGGCGCGCCCTTCGCGGTTCTCGGCGCCCGGATAGGCGGGCGTGGAAGCGGCGCCGCCCAGCACGCCCACTTCCCACAGCGGCAGGCGGGTGTCTTCCGACTGGTCGGTTTGCTGGGCGCTGGCAGCGGCGCTGAGGAGGAGCAGGGCCACGCAGGCGGGCAGGGTAGTTCGCATAGGGGAGGCGTCTTTCGCACGATCGGACAAGGGCTCGACTGTATCAGTTCACTTGCCGGTTTGGCAATGCGCCGGCGCATACCGGCGCGCGCGCCACACGGCCTGACCGCGGGGCGTTTTTCTGGCACACTCGCCATCTGTGAATTCATCTTGGCGGTAACGGGGAGTGCTATGCAAAAAAACACGATAGGGAAATGGTCGAAGCGGGTGGCATTGACGCTGCTGTTCTTGCTGTTGCTGGCCGCATTGGCGGCGTGGCTGTTCCTGCGCGGCAGTATGGCCAGGCTCGACGGCAAGGTGCAGGCGCCGGGATTGGCCGCCGAGGTCAGCGTGGCGCGCGATGCGCTGGGCGTGCCCACCATCAGCGGCGCCAACCGGGGCGACGTCAGCTACGCCACCGGTTTCATCCATGCGCAGGACCGCTACTTCCAGATGGACCTGCTGCGCCGCGTGGCGGCCGGCGAACTGGCCGAGTTGTTCGGTCCACGCGCCGTGCCGCTCGACAAGGGGCACCGGCTGCACCGCTTCCGCCACCGTGCCGAGCTGGCGCTGGCTGCCATGTCGGCGCCCGAGCGCGCGCTGCTGGAGCGCTATGCCAGCGGTGTCAACGCCGGCTTGCAGGCGCTGTCGGTCAAGCCCTTTGAATATGGCTTGATCAATATGACGCCGCGTCCCTGGTCGGCGGCCGATTCGCTGCTGGTGATCTGGGCCATGTATTTCGACTTGCAAGGCAACCAGGAACCGCGCGAACTGGCGCGCGGCTGGCTGCGCGCGCACAGCACGCCCGAGCAGCTGGCTTTCCTCACGCCGCAAGCGAGCGTGTGGGATGCGCCGCTCGATGGCACACAGACCGCCATGCAGGCGGCGCTGGTATCGGCACCGATTCCGGCCAGCGCGCCGGCGTGGTGGGGCAAGCCGGCCGCGCCGGATGCGCCCAAGGTGGCCGCGATCGAGTTCATCGATTCGGTGGGCAGCAATAACTGGGCGGTGGCGGGCAGCCGCAGCGCCAGCGGCGCGGCCATCGTGGCCGACGATATGCATCTCGGGATTCAGCTGCCCAACACCTGGTACCGCGCGGTGCTGCAGTTCCCCGACGCCAGCGGCACGCAGCGCCGCGTCGTCGGCGTGACCCTGCCTGGAACGCCGGTGATCGTGGTGGGCAGTAACGGCCATGTGGCCTGGGGCTATACCAATAGCTACGGCGATTATCTGGACTTGGTCGCGCTGGGCACCGATGCGGCCAGACCCGGCCAGCTGCGCACGCAGGCGGGCTGGGAAAAACCGCTGGAATACCGGGAAACCATTTTGGTCAAAGGCGCGCCGGCCGAACAGCTGACCGTGCGCGAAACCTCGCTTGGCCCGGTGCGCGAGGCGCTGGGCCAGAGCTTCGCCCTGCACTGGACCGCACATTCGATCGCGGCCGTCAACGTCAACGCGGGCAAGCTGGAAGTGGCCAGTTCGCTCGACGAAGCGCTGGCGATCGCGCCCACGCTGGGCATCCCGGCGCAGAATTTCGTCGCCGGCGACGACAAGGGCAATATCGGCTGGACCATCGCCGGGCCGCTGCCGCGCCGCGCGCCGCTGGGCACGGCCAATACCTATCCATTGGCGCCCGACGATGCGGCCGGCGTGTGGAGGGGCTGGCTCAAACCGGATGAATATCCGCAGCTGCGCAACCCGGTGGCGGGCCAGCTGCATACGGCCAACAGCCGTCAGCTGATGGGCGCGGGCGCGGAACTGATAGGCGATGGCGGCTTCGACCTGGGCGCGCGCGCGCACCAGATACGCGATGACCTGAGCGCGCTGGGCAGCGGCACCGACGTGGGCAAGGTTTACGGTGTCGGTCTGGACGACCGCGCCATCTTCATCGCCGGCTGGCGCGAGCGCGCACTGGCGGCCCTCGATGCCACCGCGCTGAAGGATCAGCCCCAGCGTGCCGCGCTGCGCGCCTTGCTGGCCGATAGCTGGAACGGCCATGCCAGCGTGGACTCGGTGGGCTACCGCGCGGCGCGCGGCTATATGCATGCGCTGTACGACCTGCTGTTTGAAGGGGCGAACGCGGAACTGGCGCGCATCGACCCCAAGGCGAATATGGCGGCTATCAGCTCACGCTGGCCGGTGCTGCTGGCGCGCCTGCTCGATGAGCAGCCGGCCGGCTGGCTGCCCGCCAGCCACGCCAGCTGGAAGGCGGTGCAACTGGCCGCGATCGACCGCGTGATCGCCGACCTGGGCAAGGACGGCCAGCGCCTGGCCGATGCCACCTGGGGCAAGCGCAATACCGCCGCCAGCGCCCATCCGATCGCCGCCGCCGTGCCCTTCCTGAGCCGCTGGCTGACGGTGCCGCCCGACATGCTGCCGGGCGACAGCCACATGCCGCGCGTGGCGGGCCGCACTTTTGGCCAGTCGGAACGGCTGACGGTGTCGCCGGGACGCGAGGAGGAAGGCATCTTCAATATGCCGGGCGGGCAGAGCGGGCATCCGCTGTCGCCTTACTTCCTGGCGGGCCATGAGGACTGGGTCAGCGGGAAAGCGACTCCGCTGTTGCCTGGACCGGCGCTGCATACGCTGACGTTCGTGCGCTGACGTCTTTCGCGGCGGCGCCCAGGCCGAACAGGGTGCGCACGACGGGAACGCGCCGTACCAGCTCGAACACGCCGAAGCTGATGCTGAAGGTGAGGATGATCAGCACCGCGCCTTCCAGCTGCGGGGCCATCTGGGCCGGCTTGAGCAGATGGGCCATGCCCACGATCAGGCTCTGATGCAGGATGTAGACCGGGAACACGGCCTGCGTCAGATAGCGCCGCTTGGGGCTGTCGAACTGCAGGTGGGTGTGGCCGAAGCCGCAGACGGCCAGGATCGCACTCCACTGGCATAGCGCATAGACGGTGCGGGCCAGCGGGTTCCAGGTTTGCAGCACGTCGTCCGCTACCAGATTGTCGGGTATGGCGTTATAGATCATGATCAGCGACCAGCAGCTCAGCGCAATGGCCAGGCTGGTCCAGCGCAGGGCGCCGACCCGTTCCCAGAAGCCGCGCTGACCCGCCATCAGCGCACCGAGCAGAAATACGCTGAAGTAGTTGGCGTGGCTGTACCAGTCGTCCACCAGCGCGTGGGTGGTGGGGAAGCGCGCGGCCAGCAGGATGCGCGCGCCGGCCAGCACGGCCAGCGGCAGCGCGATGATCTTCCAGCCGCGCAGCTGGCGCTCCAGCAGGGCGGACAGGCGGCCGAACTGGCCCGCGCCCAGCCACATCCAGCCCGCCAGCAGCAGCGTATAGACCCACAGATAGGGCAGGAACCACAGGTGGTTCCAGGTGGGCAGCTTCAGGCAGCCGTCCTTGCAGAAACCGGCGTAACCGTGCACATACAGGTTCATGAAGTCGATGAAGCTGCCGCTGTAGCCGAGTTTCTCCACCACTTCAAAATACGGCTGGATGGGCACGATCACCAGCATGCCGAACAGCAGCGGGACCAGCAGGCGCTTGCTGCGCTGGCCCACGAAGGCGCCCACGCTGAGCTTTTGCAGCATGAAGGCGGAGGCCGCGCCGGAAATCAGGAACAGTAGCGCCAGCCGCCACGGTGAGGACAGCTGCATCAGCGGTTCCAGCGCGGTGCTGGCGTGCGCACTCTTGACATGCCAGCCCCAGCTCACATAGTACATGCCGGTATGGTAAAAAATCAGCAGCATGAAGGCGAAGATGCGTATCCAGTCCAGAAAATACAGGCGCGAACTGACGGGGGCGGGCGGGTTGCTCATGGCGGCTCCATGGGAAAGTGGCGATGGAACCAGCATATAAGGAGGCCGGCGCGCCGGCCAGCATTTGGGGGCGAGGCGGGTGCGGGATGGGGCGAGCCGGATTGAAGTGTGGCCAGGCGGTCTTGGTCGACTGGTGGATGGCTGTGGCTAGCCGGCGTAGGCTTCCTGCAGTTTTTCGATGTCGATTTTTTTCATCGACATCATGGCCTGCATCACGCGCTGGCCTTTTTCCACGTCGGCGCCGGTGATCATGTCGGCCATGATGCTGGGGACCACCTGCCATGACAGGCCATATTTATCCTTGAGCCAGCCGCATTGCTGGGCCGCCGGGTCGCCGCCTTCGGACAGTTTATTCCAGAAGTCGTCCAGTTCCTCCTGGGTGTCGCAGTCGATCTGGAAGGACACGGCCTCGTTAAAGGTGAATTGCGGGCCGCCGTTGAGGGCGTTGAAGCGCTGGCCGGTCAGCTCGAAGGACACCACCATCACCGAGCCGGGCACGCGCCGATGGACTTCCTGGCCAGCTTCGCCGTAGCGCGAGATGGTGAGGATTTTGGATTGCGGGAAGATGCTGGTATAAAACTCGACCGCTTCCTCGGCCTGATCGTCAAACCACAGGAAGGGCGTGATTTTTTGTACGCTGAGCATGGTTTTTCTCCAAGTCAATGACTGCGGGGGAATTCCCCAGGCCCGCTCAGGCTAGCAGGATTGACATCAGGGTGGCGCGAGCCTGCCGTCCGGCAAGTTTTGCGCAGACTGCAGGCTGGCCAGCAGCTCGGCGCGGTACTGGCGGCTGCAGGGCACGCGCACGCCGCCGCGCAGCAGCAGTTCGGCATCGCCTTTATCGAGGGCGACGATCTGCTCGATCCAGCTTAGCTGCACGGCGGCGCGCCGGTGACAGCGTACGAAGCGCGGCCCCAGCTTGTCGAGCAGTCCGGCCAGGGTCTGGCGCAGCAGCGGGGCGCCGCTGGCGCAGTGCAGGGCCACGTAGTTGTCCGCCGTTTCTATCCATTGAATGTCGTCGGTGCGCACGATGCGGGTGGTGCCGCGCTCGGACACCAGCAACTGGCGCACCGGCTGGCCGCCCAGCGCCGGCTCGGGCGCGCGCGGCCGCTGCGCCAGACGCTCGCGCAGGCGCTGCAAGGCGCGCCGCAGGCGGGCCTGGTCGTAGGGCTTGAGCAGATAGTCGATGGCGTTGGCGTCGAAGGCCGATATCGCGTACTGGTCGTAGGCGGTGATGAAAACGACCAGCGGCGCCGGGGAGGGCAGCGAGGCGGCCAGTTCCAGGCCGCTGATCTCGGGCATCTGGATGTCGAGCAGCAGGGCGTCGGGCGCGAACTGCTCCAGCATGGCCAGCGCCTCCACGCCGTCCGGCGCTTCGGCAATGGCCGACACGTCGCTTTCCTGCTGCAGCAGGCGGCGCAGCTTGTCGCGCGCCGGACGCTCGTCGTCGACGATCAGCAGGCGCATGGCAACCGCATTTCCGCCCGCACGCCGGCCGGCGACAGAGGCGTCAGGATCAGCGAGGCTTGCGCGCCATGCAGGGTGGCCAGGCGTTCGCGCAGATTGCGCAGGCCGATGCCGCCGCTGGCGCCGCGCTGGCCGGAGACCGCATCCGGCGCGGATGCAGCGGCATCGGACGGCGCTGCCAGCGTGCCGGCATCGTCTTCCACCCGCAGCACCAGCGCGTCCTGCTCGCGGCTGGCCGACACGTGAATGCGGGTGGGCTGGCGGCGCCGCTCCACCGTGTGCTTGAACACATTTTCCAGCAGCGGCTGCAAGCTCATGACGGGTACTTTGTATGCCAGTAGCGCCGGATCGATATCCCATTCCACGCTGACGCGCTCGGCGAAGCGTTCGCTCATCAACAAGGCATAGCCACGCAACAGGCGGAATTCGGCCTCCAGCGTGGCTTCGTGCTGGCCGCTGGCGTCCAGCGTGGCGCGCAGCAAGTCGGCTAGCTGGATCAGCATGGCGTCGGCGCGGTCCACATCGCTGTGCATCAGCGAGGAGATGGTGTTGAGGGCGTTGAACAGGAAATGCGGCTGCATCTGCTGGGTCAGTTGCTGCAACTGGGCCTGCCGCACGGCGCCGCTGGCGCGTTCGGCGCGCAGCTTTTCTTCCTGCATGGCGTGGTAGGACAGCACGCCGAACAGGATCAGCACGAAGACGAAGAAGAACACCGTCATTTTGACGTCTTCGTACAGGAAGATGGCGGGCCAGCCTTCATGGGTGTAGCGGTCGCCGGCCAGCCGGTAGACGGCGTGGCGGATGCCGAAGGCCAGCGGCACGAAGCTGATCCAGTAGACCGGTAGCCACAGCAGCTGATGGCCGAACCAGCGCCAGGGGGTGCCCAATAGCTTGTCGTAGCGGCGGGTGTGGCGCCGCTGCAGGTAGAGCAGCAGCGTGCCGGCCACGCCGGACGAGCCGGTCCACAGCACCGGCTGCCAGATGTGATGGCCGCCGTCGCGCAGGTAGTCCTGCACTTCGGTGGTGATCATCAGCAGCCAGAATAGAATCCAGGCGGCGCCGATGGCCAATTGGGCACGCTTGCTGAACATGGTGGTCGGCGGAGCCGTGTTGGGAAGAAAGCGCGATGATTGCTGAAGATGTCTGCTAAGTCAACCTGCCCAGCCCTTATCTATACCGCGCCTCCATCAAATCAATCTCATGCACCAGCTTGCGCGAGGTTTCATCCGACAGCAGCTTGTTGCGCGCCAGATTGTAGATGGCCTTGCGCTCGGCCTGCATCGCGGCCAGGCGCAAGGCGCGTTCGGCGTCGTCGGTCTTGCGGAAGCGGCTGCGGCCCTCGGTGTCGGTGGCGGTGCAGTCCTCGATGCGGCGCTGGTACAGGGCGATCACGCGCGCGGCCGCCTGCGGGTAGACCTGCGGCGCGGCGCTTTCCGGCATCAACTCGATCTGGGCCTGCTCGATCGCGGCGATGGCCGCCTGCGCCGCTTCACGCCGGGCGCGGTCTTCTTGCTGCTGTTCGGCCGGCTCTTCCGGGAAGCTCACGCCATTGAGCAGCGGCGGCAATGCCACACTGGCCACCAGCAGCGAGATCAGGATCACCGAGCTGGCCAGGAACACGGTCAGGTCGCGCGCCGGGAAGGGCGTGCCGTCGGCCAGTGCCAGCGGCAGCGTCATCACACCGGCCAGGGTAATCGCGCCGCGGACGCCGGCCAGCGAGGTGGCCAGCAGCAGGCGCGCGTTGATCTTGCTGCGCGGCGCGCCGCGCTTGCCCTGCTTGAAAATGGTCAGGCGCAGCGAGGCCCAGACCCAGACGAAGCGCAGCACCAGCAGGCCGAAGGTGATGGCCAGCGCGTACACGGCCAGCCACCAGGGATTGAGGTGGCCGGTTTCCTCGATGGCGTCGCGGGCGCCGCGGAAGATGGTGGGCAGTTGTTCGCCCAGCAGCACGAACATCACGCCATTCAGGGAAAACTGCACGGTGTCCCATACGGCCGAGCGCTGAATGCGGGTGGCGGCCAGCGCGTGGCCGCTCAGCTCCACATAGCTCATGGTGATGCCGGCCGCCACCGCCGCCAGGATGCCGGAGGCGTGCAGGCGTTCGGCCACCAGATAGGCGCCGAAGGGGATCAGCAGGTTGACCAGGATCGGCGAGCCGGGCGGCTCGCCGAAGTGGCGCGTGAGCCAGCGCTGCAGCCAGGTGATCAGCAGCGTGATCAGCACGCCGCTGCCGATGCCGGCCAGGGCCAGCCACAGGAAGGTCAGCCCGGCCGTGGCGGGCGAGAAGCTGCCCGTCATGGCGGCGGCCACGGCGAAGCGGAAGCACACCAGGCCGCTGGCGTCGTTGAGCAGGGACTCGCCCTCGAGGATGTGCATCAGGCGCTTGGGGATAGGCGCGCGCGAGGCGATGGCCGATACCGCCACCGGATCGGTGGGCGAGACGATGGCCGCCAGCGCGAAGGCCACCGCCAGCGGCATGGCCGGGATCATCCAGTGGATCAGGTAACCCACGCCCAGCACGGTAAACACCACCAGTCCCAATGCCAGTTCCAGGATGGTGCCCTTGTCGCGCAGCAGGCCGCTCTTGGGGATGCGCCAGCCGTCCAGAAACAGCAGCGGCGGCAGGAACAACAGGAAGAAGATGTCCGGTTCCAGTTCCACGCCGTGGGTGGAACGGCTCGCGACCAGGGCGCCGAGCGCGATCTGCACCAGGGGCAGCGGCGGCGCCCACGGCAGCAGCCGCACCACATAGGCGCTGGCCACCACGGCGAGCAGCATGGCGAGGACGATTTCGACTGAATCCATTGCATTCCCTTATTGTTGATCTTTTATTATAGGGCAGGGCGTATTGCACGCCAGCACGAATCATGGCCGGGTTTTCAAGCTGGCTGGAAAGAAATGATGCTTGGCCCCTTGGCAAATCGGATAGGGTTCTGTCATAATGGCGCCTCTCTGCGGGAGTAGCTCAGTTGGTAGAGCGCAACCTTGCCAAGGTTGAGGTCGAGAGTTCGAGACTCTTCTCCCGCTCCAGAATTTAAAGAAAGTCCTCCGGTACTGAACGTGATCCAGATCGCGCTGAGTACCGGGGGACTTTTTTGCATTTTGCCGCCGTTTTCCTCTGCCGGACTCTCCCCATCTCGCCGCCGTGCCGCGCCGGCGCGCGCGACCGTTGTTTATCATGCTTTAAAGCATGCATTTTCCCTGCGATTTTTGTCGTATCGAGAAACAAAATCGTTATACTGCAAAGGCAATGGAAGATTTGCCTAGCGCGAGATTTTTCCTATCAGCCGCGGCGCCTGCCCGGCGGCAACCAGGTCACTGCAATGCTCAGATGGAGACGATACGATGAATTCAGTTCAACAGGAAGTTGACGAACGCAGTAACCTCACCAACTCCAACAAATTCGAACTGCTGCTGTTCCGCCTCGGTGGCGACGCCAATGGCGACCATTCCGAGTTATTTGGGATTAACGTCTTCAAGATCCGCGAAATCGTGGCGATGCCCGAAGTGACTGCGGTGGCCGGCTCCTCGCCGCATATGCTGGGCGTGGTGAATCTGCGCGGCCAGATCATTACCGTATTGGACTTGCCGGCCATTGTCGGCGTGATCCCCAAAACCGGTTTGAACATCATGCTGGTGACCGAATTTGCCCGCACCACCCAGGCCTTCGCGGTGGAGTCGGTGGACGAGATCGTGCGCCTGGACTGGAGCCAGGTGCTGACGGCCGAAGGCACGGCCGGCGGCAAGGTGACCAGCATTGCCCGCCTCGACGGCGACGTCAACAACACCCGCCTGGCCCAGGTGCTCGATGTGGAAACCATCCTGCGCGAAATGGTGCCGAGCGAAGACAAGGATATCGATCCGGAGACCATCGGACCTCAGCTGCTGCTGAAGGCCGGTTCCGTGATCCTGGCGGCCGACGATTCGGTGGTCGCGCGCAGCCTGATCGAGAAGGGTCTGACCGCGATGGGTGCCCATTACATCATGACCAAGTCGGGCAAGGAAGCCTGGGACCGTCTGCAGCATATCGCCGACGGCGCCAAGGCCGAAGGCGTGCCGGTGGAAGACCGCGTGGCGCTGGTGCTGACCGATCTGGAAATGCCGGAGATGGATGGCTTTACGCTGACCCGCCTGGTCAAGCAGGATGCGCGCTTCAGCAAGATTCCGGTGGTGATTCATTCTTCGCTGTCGGGCAAGACTAATGAGGATCACGTCAAAGGCGTGGGTGCCGATGCGTATGTGGCCAAGTTTGTCGCGGAAGACCTGGCCGCGACCATTCGCCAGGTGCTGGCCAAGCACTAAATTAGAACTCTGGGTGTAAGCCCTTAAAACGCCGTGGCCTATGCCGTTAAACCCACGGCGTAACCCTGGGGTCTGACCCGTCGGGTCAGACCCCGGCTCTTTGCTGTGGGTTTTAAAGCTGTTCCCGGCTCTTTGTCGTCAGCTTAAAAAGCTGTCTTCGGCTCTTCGCCGTGGATTAAGAACCGCCGCCGGCTCGCAATACGCTAGCCGCCAGGTAACAACTATTTCCCTGCGGGGCCGACCGGTTTGCCGGTGCGGTCCCGTTTTGCATTCCAGCCTGACGCCACGGTCAAAGTTGGTTTATTATTAAGCGCTCGTAGCGCAACTGTGCAACCCGCCGGCTCCAGCCGGAACCGGCGAAACGATTCGTAGGAGATGACCGTGGCAGCGAAAAAAATCCTGTTATTGACTGGCGACTTTGCCGAAGATTACGAGACCATGGTGCCTTTCCAGGCACTGAACATGATCGGCCACACCGTGCATGCCGTCTGCCCCAACAAGAAGGCCGGGGACACCATCAAGACCGCCATTCATGATTTCGAAGGCGACCAGACCTACACCGAAAAACCCGGCCACCTGTTCGCACTCAACGCCAGCTTCGATGAAGTGAACGTGACGAACTACGACGCGCTGGTGATCGCCGGCGGCCGCGCTCCGGAATATCTGCGCCTGAATCCGCGCGTGATTGAAGTCATCCAGCAGTTCGCCCAGGCGAACAAGCCGATCGCCGCCGTTTGCCACGGCGCCCAGCTGCTGGCCGCCGCCGACGTGATCCGCGGTAAAACCATTTCCGCCTATCCGGCCTGCGCGCCGGAAGTCAAACTGGCCGGCGCCACCTATGCCGAGATCGCCGTCGATCAGGCCGTCACCGACGGTAACTTCGTCACCGCACCGGCCTGGCCTGCGCACCCGCAATGGCTGGCGCAATTCCTCCAGCGCCTGGGCACGGAAATCAAACTGTAAGAACCGCTTCAGGCCAGCTGATTTGCATGGAAATGCAGATGGTCGGCCATGAAGGTGGAGATGAAATAATAACCGTGGTCATAGTCCGCGTGGCGGCGCAGCGTCAACGGCTGCGCGGCCTTGCGGCAGGCCGCTTCAAACACCTCGGGGTTCAATTGGCTCGGCAGGAATTTGTCGCCCAGGCCCTGGTCGATCAGGACGCCATTGGGGAAGGGCGTCTGCATGCCGGCCATCAGCAGGCTGGCGTCGTATTGTTCCCAACTGCCTTGGTCTTTCCCCAGGTAGCCGCTGAAGGCTTTCTGGCCCCAGGGGCATAAGGTGGGCGCGGCAATCGGCGCGAACGCGGAGACCGAGCGGAACAGCGTCGGATTGCGCAGCGCCAGCATCAGGGCGCCATGGCCGCCCATCGAATGGCCGAAAATGCCGATGCGTTCGGCCGCTAGCGGGAGCTCGGCCACCAGGAGCGCGCGCAATTCCAGGATGTAGCTGTACATGCGGTAGCGTTCGCTCCACGGTGCTTCGGTCGCGTCCACATAGAAGCCGGCGCCGGCGCCGAAGTCCCAGTCATCCGTTTCGCCGGCGACGTTGGCGCCGCGCGGGCTGGTGTCCGGCGCGATCAATACCATGCCGTGTTCGGCCGCCACGCGCTGGGCGCCTGCCTTGGTCATGAACGTCTCTTCGTTGCAGGTGAGGCCGGCCAGGTAGAACAGCGCGGGCAGGCGCGCATCGGCGGCATGGGCGGGCATGAACACCGAGAAGCGCATGGGCAGGCCGATGGCCTGCGACTGGTGCCGGTAAAAGCGCTGGGTACCGCCGAAACAGGCGTGTTCGCTGATAAGTTCGAGCATGATTTTCCTTTGTCCATGGCCGGTGCGCATAGCGCCGCCAGCGTCGTTTTGACCGTGCCGCATTGTACTTCGGCGGCCCGCTGCACGTCTGCTGTGCGACAGCTTTTTGCAAATTGCAATAAATTGCGGCTGAAGGATGTTAGTCCGCGTCGCAAGCTGCGACGGCAATCCACTCAATCTGCTGCATACCGGAAGGGTGTACAGCAACTCCCTGCGCCCTCGCGGCGCCCCGGTATTCAGTCATTTCATCAGGGAGATTTACCTATGCCAGATTTGCTGGTTATTACGGCCGAATTAGCGTGGCCCTTTGCCATCGCGCTGGCCTGGCTGTCCGGAGAATTGATCCATCGCTGGACCGCGATCCCGCGCATCAGCGTGTACGGCCTGGTCGGCTTTCTGCTGGCGCAAGCCTTTCCCGACGTGCTGCCCAACGACGGATCGAGCACGGTGACCTTGCTGGCGAATCTAGCCTTCGGCCTGATTCTGTTCGAGTTCGGCTACCGCATCAATCTGAACTGGTTGCGCATCAATCCATGGATCGCCGTCAGCGGCCTGGTGGAATCGGCGGCCACTTTTGGAATTGTGTACGCCATCTCACATATGACGGGTATGCCGCCCATGACGTCGCTGCTACTATCGTCCTTGGCGATGTCCACTTCGCCGGCCGGTGTGCTGCGCGTGATCAACGAGGAGAACAGTTCGGGGCAGGTGACCGAAAGAGTGCTGCATCTGGTGGCGATCAACTGCGTGCTGGCCGTGTTTGTGTTCAAGGTGATCGTGGGCTTCTGGGTGTTCCAGACCTCCGGCAGCCTGTCGCAGGCGGTTTCGCACAGTTTGCTGGAACTGGTTTCGTCGGCCGTGCTGGGCGCGCTGTTCGGTTTCCTGGTGCCGGTGCTGCTGCGTATGCTCGGCAATCTGTCGCAGGACGGCACCGTGGCCTTTGCGCTGGGCGTGGTGCTGCTGGTGGCGCTGGCCCATGCGAGCAATCTGTCGCCGGTGCTGGCCACGCTGACCTTCGGCCTGATGGCACGCCATCGGCGCGTCGCCTTCAGCCGCACCGAGCGCAATTTCGGCGGTATTGGCGAACTGCTGACGGTGCTGCTGTTCGTGTTTGCCGTGTCCACGCTGGAGTGGGACCGCGTGGTCGATGGCGCGGGGCTGGGACTGGTGCTGCTGCTGGCGCGCTTTGTCGTCAAGACCGCCGCCGTCGCCGCGTTCGCGCATGTGGGCGGCGTTTCCTGGCGCAAGGGCATGCTGACCGGGATCGCGCTGTCGCCGATGTCGGTGTTCGTGGTGCTGATGCTGGAGCAGAGCAAATACATGGGCGTGGTGCTGGTCGATGAACTGGCCGCGCTGGCCGCCATGACTTTGTTCATGGAAGTGATCGGCCCGATCGTCACGCAACGCGCGCTGATCTGGGCCAGGGAAACAACCGCAAGCGAGGAGAAATAAGATGCCACTTGAACCCTTTAAAACATCCACACCGCTGACCATGGGCGTGGAACTGGAGCTGCAGCTGGTGAGCCTGTCGGATTACGATCTGACGGCGTCCAGCCCGGACCTGTTGCATCTGCTGAGCCGCAAGCCTTTCCCCGGCAATGTGACGCCGGAGATCACCGAGTCGATGATCGAGATTAACAGCGACGTCCACACCAACCACGCGGAACTGGTGGCGCAGCTGCAGCTGATCCGCGATACGCTGGTGACGGCCGGCGAGACGCTTAACATCGGCATTTGCGGCGGCGGCACGCACCCGTTCCAGAAGTGGTCGGAGCGGCGCATTTTCGCCAAGCCGCGCTTCAAGGAAGTATCGGAGCTGTATGGTTATCTGGCCAAGCAGTTCACCATCTTCGGGCAGCACGTACATATCGGTTGCGCTTCCGGCGACGATGCGCTGTTCCTGCTGCATTCGCTGAGCCGCTACGTGCCGCACTTTATCGCGCTGTCGTCCTCGTCGCCGTATGTGCAGGGGAACGACACGCTGTTCAATTCGGCGCGGCTCAATTCCGTGTTCGCGTTTCCTATGAGCGGCCGCGCACCCTTCCTGCTGAAGTGGGACACGTTTGAACACGAGTACTTCAGCAAGATGGAACACACGGGCGTGATCAAGAGCATGAAGGACTTTTACTGGGATATTCGCCCCAAGCCGGAGTTCGGCACCATCGAGCTGCGCGTATGCGATACCCCGCTGACGGTGGAACGGGCCGCGGCGCTGGCCGTGTATCTGCAGGCCTTGTGCCGCTATCTGCTGGAGCGGCGCGAGGAAGCGCCGGTCGAAGATGACTATCTGGTCTATAACTACAACCGCTTCCAGGCCTGCCGCTTCGGGCTCGATGGCACGCTGGTGCATCCGAAGACTTACGAGAGCCTGTCGCTGCGCGAGGATATCCTGACGACCCTGCGCAAGATGGAGCCGCATGGCGCGGCCCTGGGCGGCAGCGCTGGGCTGGCGCATCTGATGCAAGTCACACACGAGGGCAGCGATGCGCATTATCTGCGCGATCAGTTCAGCGAGAGCGGTAGCGTGGAGGGGATGGTGGATGCGGCGATTCACCGGTTCAGGGGGCGCTAGATAGTCACTGACGGGTTTGAATGTTATCCCAGTTTTGGAAGGCAGCCGAAGGCTGCCTTTTGTCGTTTTGAGGACTGCTATGCAACGCGCCCGTTGTGGAGCGAATTAATTTGTTTGGCGCCCTTTGCGCTAGCTCCAGTGTGCAGAGTTCGTAGCAGGTCAAACTGATTGTCATTCCCATTGAAGCCACGCCTCCGCACAGACTGGCGGGATTCCCGTGTATAAAATTTGATACAATGAACGAGAAAAAGACCATTCAATGGATCGGTACGGCTCGAAAGGATTTGCTGAATTTCCCCGCAGTCGCTCGAAAAGAGGCCGGGTTTCAACTTCATCAAGTTCAAGGTGTGCGCGAGATTCGCATCCGAGATGTGGACGGGATCTATCGTGTGATATACGTTGCCAAATTCGTCGAAGCAATCTACGTATTGCATTGCTTTCAGAAAAAAAACGCAGGTGACGGACAAGCAGGACAAAGAAATTGTTACAGCGCGATATCGCGCTTTAATGGTGACTAGAAAGGCTGCTCGATGAAAAAAATTGACACTGAAATCAGACACGTTACTCCGGCTGGGGCAAATGTTTTTCTGAATCTGGGATTTCCGCCAGAGGAAGCCGAGCGCTTCTATGCTGAATCGCAAGCTCGGATCGAATGCACTATTGCTCTGAAGCAGCAGTTAATGTGCGAATTGATAGGGTGGATGAAAGAACACCAATTGAGATAGGCTGAAGCAGCCGAAATTCTGCAGATTACTCGCCCGCGGGTATCAGATTTTGTGAATAAAAAGACCAGTAAGTTCACGATTGATGCCTTGGTGGATATGTTGGCGCGGGTAGGTAAATCAGTTAAGGTCGTAGTGGGCTGACGGACGCGTTACATCGCTTACGACCTTGAAATAGCCTTGGTATAGGTTTTGATGCGGAAGCATGCCGTCGGCGAGCATCTGCTTGTGAATGGTGTGCAGATGGTAGAAGGGTGCCCGTACATGGTAGTGGTGTTCCATATGGTAGTGGATGCCATGCGGACCGCAGAAAAAAGTCTGCCAGCTAGCGCTGACGATGGTGCGGGCGTTCTGGAGCTGGTCCTCATGCGCCGGATAACCGGCGTGTTCGGTGATGGCGCGGATGCGGGCGAACAGCTGGAGGAAGGTCAGGGCCGGGACGATCCATAGGCCCAGATACAGCCAGCCGTGTCCTGCGGCGGCCAGCAGGCCTGCCAGCGCGGCGTTGCTGATGAGGATAGAGGCCAGCACCATTCTCCCGCGCGACGGTTCGGCCACCGTTTGCACAGGCTTTAAGTGGCGGTGCTTGCCGGTGGCGAAGTCGCGCACGGCGAGGAAGTAGCCGATGCTGCTGACATCCTTGAACAGCCGCCACGCCAGTTCGCGGCGCGACACGGGATAGTCGGCGATGCCGAAAACGGTGGCGACCGGGTCATCCTTGGCCATCGGTGCGCGGTGGTGTTGCAGGTGGCCGCTGCGGTAGGCGAATAGCGACAGCATCAGCGGCGCGGCGGTCAGCCATTGGCCGATCCCGTCATTCCATTTACGGTTCGGCAGCAGCAAGCCATGGGCGCTTTCGTGCATCAGTACGGCCAGCGCCAACTGGGTGCGGGCGATCAGGATCGCGGCCACCAGATAGGTGAGGGGATGCGGCAGCCAGATCGCGGCGGCCAAGCAGCAGGCAATCAGCAACCAGTCCAGCAGCAGCGCGCTCATCGAGCGCAAGGGACTGATGGCACTCAGGTGTGCCGGGAGTTTTGCCGGCGGCGTCGTTTGGGCGATGGTCGAGGCGTTCATCGTGGACGCTGTGCCAGTGCCGACAGAACCGACACCCACGATTGCAGACGTGCCATGGCGGCCGCATGGCCGCTTTCGCCGCGAGCTGTAGCGATACCGGATTGCGGCGCAGCGTTGTTTGACGGAGTACTGTCAGCCCCGTCCCGCGCGCTGGCTGCCAGCAGTTCGCGGCTGGCGGTGTGTACGGCGTTGGCAAATGCGCGCGCATCGCCGCGCCAGACAACGGTGCGGTGCAGCACGCCGAGCTCCTTGGCACGGGCGGCGTTCATTTGCTGCTCCGGCTGTTCTGTGACGACCAGCAGGATGGGACGGCGGTAGACGCAGGCGACCGACAGCGCGGCCATGCCGGGGGCGGAAATAATCAGGTCGCTGCGCACGGCGTGATCGATCCAGTTGGCGTCCTGCGCCAACCATCCGGAGCGTTCGGCGTAGCCTTCGCCGACCAGATGGGCGCTGACTCCAGCGCCGGACAATCCATTCTCCAATGCCCGCGCCAGATCGATGTCCTGGAAATGCGGATTCAGATAGACGGCGGCACGCGGCGCCCTGGCGCTGGCTTTGATATTTTCGGTGGCGGCATCGGTAGACCTGCGCTTGGGCGGCGGATGCGCGATGGCTACCGGCGTTGGCAGCCGGTAGCTATTCCCTTCGCCGTGCACTGCGCGGCCGAAGGCGAAGTCGTGCTCCAGGCGCGCGCGGCTGCGGTCGATCTGCAGCGCGACGACGCGGCCGAACAGCGTGGCCAGCCAGCCGGGCACCCGATGTTTGAAATTGGTTTCCAGCGCATGGCGCAGGCTGGTGCCATACACGTGCACGACCTTGTGGCGCCAGCGCGGCATGCAGCCCATGAACAGCAGCGCCGGATGGAAGGAGTCGTTGATGACGAGGGTGGCTTCGCGCATGATGGCGCGCAGGCGCCAGACGTCGCGCAGCATGCGGCCGGGATGGAACAGGTAGGCGGCGACATTGGCGTCGGTGGCCTTGCGCAGCATGTTCTGGCGCGTGTCGAACTGCACGGCGTAATGGGGCGAGAGCATGGTCGCTTCGATGTCGAATTCGGCCAGGAAGCGGCGGCCTTGCTCGGAGGTGGTTAGCACGTCGACGGTGGCGCCGTTGGCGCGCAGCGCGTGGGTGATCAACTGGGCGCGCATCAGGTGGCCGCGCGCGTCGGCGGTGGCGAGGTAGATGACTTTGAGTCCGTTCATGCGGGGCGCGATCCTATCCGCAGGACACATCCTGCCAGCAGCATGGCAACGGCGCTGGTGATACCCCAGGAACGGTCGACGGCGCGAATCTTTTCCAGCAGCTCGGCCAAGGTGGCCTGCTCCGAGGGGGCAGCCAGCCGCATCAGCGTGCGGCTGCACAGGCGCACGTGGCGCGCTTCGTCGGCCAGTACCGACGACAGCAGCGGGTGGAGCGTGTGCCGGGTGCTGATGGTGGAGCAATGCCGATCCAGCACCCGCGTGGCCATCTGTTCGGCGCACAGGCCGATGGCGAAGGCGGGAACCAGCATGCCTTGTTCGAAACGCGGGGCGTAGGTATGGGCCAGGCGCTGCCATGTAGCGATCTTGCGCCGGCTGAGAAAGTCGGGCTGCGACTGTGCTGCCGGGCTATTGCCTTGCGTCATACCGGCGTGAGGCACGCCGCGCCGGGAGGACGCGCTCGCTGGAACACGCTCGGCCAGCGCGGCGGCGAAGCGTTGCGCGTGCTGCTGTTCTTCGGCCAGGTGCCGGTCCATCTGGCGTACCAGCCAGTCGGGCCGCTGGGTGATCAGATCGCGCTGCAGGGCGATCTCGGTGGCTTCTTCGCCGATCAGGTAAGTGCGCAGCAGCAGGCGTTCGCCGGCGGCGCTGGCGTGCAGCTGGCGCAGCGCGGCGCGCTTGATGCGGTCAACCAGCTGCGCCTGCAGGCGCGGCCAGCCTTGCAGCCCGGGAACCGCCAGGCAATCGTAAGCGGCGGCGTCCGCCGGAGCTGCCGATTCGGTCGCGTCAACGTACACTGGCCGCTTCTCCCAACTGGTTCCAGCCCAGGATCAGGCCGATAAAGCTTTGCTGCAGGAAGGCGCGCGCGGCGGCGTCGGCGCCGGCGAAGTCCTGCTCGCGGCCACCGTAGCGCAGATAGCCGCGTCCATTGACGGCGCCCACGGTCAGCGTTTCGCTCTTGCGGAAGCCGCGTTCGCGCAGGGGCTCAAGCAGGGCTTGCTGATCCAGGCCATACAGGAACAACTCGCGCTGGGCGACGCTGTCGGGGATTTTTCCGGTCAGCGCTTCCAGGTCGAAGGCCCAGGTGCCTTGCTGCAGCAGGGAGTCGAAGCCGCCACGGTCGCTGGCGTTGGTGTGGAAGCGGGCGCGCATAACGGGTTTGGACAGCTTGCTGGCGCCGACGGCGATGGTGATGTCGGCATCGCGCGCGCCGGGTTTGCGGTTGTCGCTAACCTGTACCAGTTCGTTGGCGGCGCGTGTCAGCAGGGCCGGGTGGGTCAGCGTTTCGGCCGCGCCTTCCGGCTTCAGCAGGGTTTCCTTGCTGCCGTCGGGATTGCTCACTTCCACCGTGTAGGCATCCATGGTGATCTTGCTGAAGCCACCCTTGAGCGGCGTGTGGGCGTGGCGGTTGATCGACCACTTCTTGCCTTTTTTGCTCAGCACCAGGTGGAAGCTGACCGGCACGCGTTTGCCGGTGTCGCTGTCGGCGCTGCCTTGCAACAGCACGTCGCCCACCACGGTTTTCGTCGTGTACTCGAGCGGATTGCTGAAGCGGATGGTGTGGGTGGCAACGTCCAGCGAGGCTTGCGAGTCCGCGCTGTCGAGCGCGATCCGGTTGCAGTTGTTGCCCGCGCCGGACAAGCCGCCCAGCGGACAGCCGCTGGCGGAGATGAAGGGGTGGATGCCACGGCCCGAATAGTCGCTGGGGCTGGCGGCGGCAAAGGCGGAAGCGCCAAGCAGAGCCCCTGCCAGCGCAAGGCGCTGAAGCGGCAGAAGAAGCGGGAGCTTCGGAAAGGCATGCGATGCAGCCGGAGCTGGGGAGGACGTGCGTGGTGAGGCAGGGAGCAGGCTAGGCATGGCGTCTTTTCGAGTAAGGTCAGCGGCGATGATAGGAGAGGGCGTGGTTGCTGGCGCCTGCGCTGCGCAGGCCCAGGCCTCGGAACAGCGCGCCCAGCATGTCGATTGCGGAAAAGCCGCCAATCAGCGCGACGGCGCCCAGCCAGCGCAAGCCGCGCACGGGCGGCAGGTCTTGCCGGTTCAGGGCGCGCACGCTGAAGAACAGGCGCGAACTCAGTACGCACAGCGGACCGACCGGGCCGCTGCGGCCCAGCCATTGCAGCGACGCGGGCAGATAGGCGCGCACCAGATGGGGCGTGAGGCCCTGGGTATCCTGGCCACGCAGCCAGCGCAGGGTGATCGCTTCGCGCCGGGTGTCGGGCAGCTTGTGGATGGTGTGGGCATCGGCGGCGTAGTGCAGCGCCACGGCTGCCTGCTGCAGGCGCAGGCCCAGCACCTGGCAGTGCGCGCGGTAGACGCCATCGAGTGCCTGGTAGCTGTGCTGCTCGAATACATGGCGCCGGAACACCACGTTATTGGCGTAGAAATTGCGCGTGGCGCAGTCGCGCAGCGGGCTGGGGAAGTACATGAAGTCGATCGTGGTCAAGGCGGTGCCGGCCAGCGTGGGGGCATAGCTGGTGCGGCCCGCCACCACGGCCGGCGCATCCGGACCAGCCAGTGGCGCCAGCAGGGCGGCCAGCCAGCCGGCAGTGGGCTGGCAGTCGGCATCGGCAAAGATGACGTAGTCGCAGCGGCCCGCATCGGTGGCGGCGAAGCCGGTGTTCTTGGCGTCGTAGTAGCCTGTGGCCGAATCGATGCGGACAAAATCGATCTGGCGGCCCGCCACGCTTTCCAGCATGGCGCAAGCGTCGCTGTCGATGCCGTCGTGGGTGATGATCAGCTGCGCCAGCGCCGTCAGCGGTATGCTTTGCGCGGCCAGCAGGGCGATCACCTGGTGCAGGCTGGCCAGGGCGGTGTTGGCGGCAGTGTCGCCGCCGCGCAGATTGTTCGTTTCGAGGACCAGCGCGCTGTGGCCGGCGATTTCCAGTGGCATGATCGGCGCTCCTGTTGAAGGGATGTTGCGGCGGCGGGACAGACCCGGATTGATGCGGAGCCTCAGGCGCCCCTTGGATACCGTTGCATTATAGTTAATTGCTGGTGGCGGCTCAAGTCCGCACGATTCAAACTTTGTGCTGGCGCATGAATAGGCTCACGCGTGGGCCGTTTCCATTGCCTCGATCCAGTCGCTTATCTGACTGGCGGCTGGCCGTTCGCTTGCGATGGCGGCGGCCCTGAGCCGGCAAGCTTCGTGGATGGAAGGCTCGTGCAGCAGATGGGCCAGCGCGGCGACCCAGTCGCGCACCGGTGCGGTGGGGGCGACGCTGGCCGCGACGCCCAGTTTGATCAGGCGTGCCGCGTTGTCCGGCTGGTCGAAGGCGAAAGGCACTACCAGTTGCGGCTTGCCGGCCGCCAGGACCTTGGCCGAGGTACCGATGCCGCCGTGGTGTACGAAGGCGGCGACCTGCGGCAGCAGCAGGTCGAAGGGAACATAGCTGGCGTGCCAGGCGAACGGTGGCAGCTGGGCGGGCAGCTGGTCGCGGAAAGGCGTCACCAGCACGGCGCGCTGGCCCAGCTGGGCGCAGGCCGCCAGGGCGCGCTCGAAGAACTGGCGGCCATGCGCCATGGCCGAACCGGGCGTGAAGGCGATCGGTGCCGGGCCGGCGTCGAGAAAGGCTTGCAGGGCCGGGTCCAGTGTTTCGCCGGGACGCGATTCCAGACGGGGAAAGGCGGTGCAGACGGTATTTTGCGGCCAGTCCGGCTGGGGCGCGGCGAACCAGTCGGGAAAGGCGCAGATGACGCGCTCGGGCGAATGCAGCCAGCCGCTCAGCACCTTGCGTACGGGCGGGAGGCCCAGCGCGCCGCGGCAGGGATCGAGGTCGGCGCAAATCAGGGGATCGAGAATGGCGCGTTCGAGCAGGTTCAGGACCGTGCGGACGGCCCAAGGCGGAAAGGCCTTCAGCCAGCGCAGGCCTGCGGGCAGGCTGGCGTCGTAGGCGGACAGCAGGCAGGAAGGCGCGAGGTGCACGGTGGCGACCCGGGTGTGCAGCAGTTCCTGCGCCAGCCGCGCGGTTAACGCCAGCGTACTGGCCACGATCAGCGTGTCGCCGGGGCGCAGCAAGCTTTCCAGTTCGCGGTACAAGGGGAGCATCTTGCTACCCATGTGCTTCCACAAGGTGGGGAAACCGCGCTGCGGGTGCCATAGCAGCGGGTCGGCCATGATGGCGTCCATCTGTGCACGGCTCACGCCCGAGATGAAACCGATGCCGGCCGCTTCCACCTTGTTGCGATAGTGTTCGGCGGCCACCAGCTCCACTGCATGTCCGCGCCGCAGCAGTTCCTGGCCGATTTCGATGAAGGGATAGACATCGCCGGCGCTGCCGGCGGCCAGTATCAAAATATGCAAAATCTCGTCCTCAGGTGGGCGGCCGGTGCCGCAAGTGCGGCCAGCTGTCGCGAAGAGATTTTACTCGTTTGGCAACAATCCGTTTGGCGGCCCCGGCCTAGAAGCGGGTTTCGCGCGCGACGCGCAGGAAATTGTCCAGGATAGGGGTGCAGTCGAGCAGCTCGACACCGCCGGCACGGTGGAATTCGGGGTGCCATTGCAGGCCCATGACGAAGGGCGCCTTGCGGTAGCGGATCGCTTCGACCATCTGGTCCGGCACCGACAGCGCCTCGATCCCCATGTCGCGCCCCAGCGTCTTCACCGCCTGGTGGTGGATCGAGTTGACCAGGCCCTGCTTCTGCTCCTTGAACAGCCTGGCCAGCGAGGAGCCGTGGGGGAAGCTCACTTGGTGGCGGTTGCGGTCATATTCGTCGTTGACGTGGCGCAGCGCGGCCGGGACGTCGGTGGCGATGTCCTGGTACAGCGTGCCGCCGAAGGCCACGTTGATCAGTTGGCAGCCGCGGCAGATCCCCAGCACCGGCTTGCCCGCTTCGACGAATTCGTGCAGCAGCTCCAGTTCGTACATGTCGCGCGCGCGGTCGCCGCCCCATTCGGGCCGGGTGGGCACCTCGGAATAGCTTTGCGGCGACACGTCGGCGCCGCCCTGCAGCACCAGGCCGTCCAGGTGGCGGGCGTAGTCGCGCAGGCGGATATTGCTGGGGTGGAGCAAGCCTTCGGTGTTGACTGTGGGAATCATAAACACCAGTACGTCGCGCGACATCACCCATTGGGCGATGGATTCTTCCAGATATTGCAGTTTTTTGGAGCGCAGGCCCTTGGCGCCGGGCTCGGGGTGGAAGATGCGGGCAGAAATGCCGATGTGCAGGGGGCGCTGAATGATGTGGCGGGTGGCGGCGGCCGCGATACGGCGGTAGCGCGCCATCAGTACCCGGCCCCACAGGCTGAAGACGGTGGCGCCGGGATCGAGGTAGCGGGGGGGCGCGTCGGCCTTGTCGGATGCGCGGCGCTTATACTGCTGTTGCGGTGGCTCCTGATCGTCGCCCTGGCTCATGCGTGCTCTCCTTGCTGTGCGTAGAGCCTAGTGTGCCACAGGCAGCTTTTTGTTGGCGCCCGGCAGGGGGCGATGTTAATTCGCGGTGAAGGGCCGGCGGCTTGCTTAAAACCCACGGCGTAACCCTGGGGTCTGACCCCAGGGTCCGGGGAGGGGCTGCGCCCCGCCTGTCCCTGTGGGACAGGCCCCCGGCTCTTTGCCGTAGGTTTTAGTCAAGGCGCCGGCCCCTAGGCTAAGTAGATACCAAGGCGCCAGTCAGCGCGCGAAGTAGAGTTCGTGCAGCTGTTCGAGGCTGACCTCCGCCGCCGGTTGGGACAGGACCACTTTCCCACCCTGCATCAGGTAGACATGGTCGGCCACACCCACCGCGCGCGCGGTATTCTGCTCGACCAGCACGATGGTGCGGCCTTCGCCCTTGAGGCGGGCGAGCACCTCGAACAGCTCGTTGACCAGCAGCGGCGACAGTCCCAGCGACGGTTCATCGACGATCAGCAGGCGCGGATTGGACATCAGCCCGCGCGCCATCGCCAGCATCTGGGCCTCGCCGCCGGACAGCGAACCTGCCAGCTGGCGGCGCCGTTCGCGCAGGCGCGGGAACATGGCGTAGGCCGCCTCCAGCCGCTCCGGCATATGCGCCCGATGGCTGGGATGGTAGGCGCCCATGATCAGGTTCTCTTCCACGCTCATGTCGCGGAACACCATGCGGCCCTCCGGCACCATGGCGATGCCAACGTCGGCCATCTTCCAGGTGGGGCGGCCGTCGAGGCGCTGGCCATCGACGGCGATGCTGCCCGCGCCCAGCGGCAGCAGGCCCATGATGGCGCGCAGCAGCGTGGTCTTGCCGGCGCCATTGGGGCCGATGATGGTGGTCAGCTGGCCGGCGCCGGCCTTGAGCGACACGTCCCACAGCACATTGATGGCGCCATAGCCGGCGCGCACGCCGTTCAGTTCAAGCATGGGGCGCTCCGGTATAGCTTTCGATCACGGCCGGATCGCGGAATACCTGATCCGGCGTGCCATCGGCGATCAGGCGGCCGAAATTGAGCACGGCCACGCGCGGGCACAGGCTGGAGATGGTCTCGATATCGTGCTCGATGATCAGGATGCCCACGCCAAAGGCGGCGTGCAGTTCGCGCAGCATGCCCATGAAGCGGCGCTTGCCGGTCGTTTCCAGGCCGGCCAGCACTTCGTCGAGCAGCAGCAGCTTCGGCGCGGTGGCCAGGGCCTTGGCCACTTCCAGCGCTTTGAGTTCGGTCAGCGCCAGCTCGGTGGCGGCGTCGCGCCCGGCCTTGTTCGCCAGGCTGGTGAACTCCAGGATGGCGTCGATGCGCGCCATGTCCACCTTGCCGGTGCCGAAGCGCTGCGCCACGATCAGGTTCTCGCGCACGCTCAGTTCGTGCATGGGCTGGGGAATCTGGAAGGTGCGGCCGATGCCGATGCGTGCGCGCCGGTGCATGGCCATGGCGCCGACGCGCTGGCCGTCGAAGCGGATCTGGCCGGCGCTGGGCTGCACCAGTCCGGAAATGGCGTTGAACAGCGTGGTCTTGCCGGCGCCGTTGGGGCCGACCAGACCTACCACTTCCTGGGTGCCGACCGACAGCGACACATCATCGAGCGCACTCAGGCCGCCGAAACGTACCGACAGCTTGGCCAGTTCAAGCATGGGGCGCGCCTCCCGGTTTTTTCAGCAGCGGCAGCAGGCCGGAGGGACTGAAGATGATCATGCCCACCAGCAGGGCGCCCAGCACCAGCTGGTGGCCGGTGGGGATCAGCGCCTTGAAGATCAGCTGGTCGGCCAGGAACACCGCCAGGGCACCGAGCACCGGGCCGGCCAGGGTGCGGTAGCCGCCGAAGATGGCGGCGACAATGGGCAGCGACACCCAGGCGGTGCTGAAGGCGTAGTCCGGCTCCAGGTAGTTGATGTAGTGGGCGTTGAAGGCGCCAACCACGCCGGTCATGAAGGCCGACACCATCAGCATCGCGCCCTTGAGCAGGGTGCTGTTGACGCCGACGACGCGGGTGGCGTCTTCGCTGCCGTGCATGGCGCGCAGGGCCAGGCCGTAATGGCTGGCGCGGATCCGATGGTAGGCCAGCGCGAACAGCAGCACGATGGTGAGGATGATCAGGTAGGCGCCGGTCTTGCTGTTCATCTGGCCGGACCATTGCGGCAGCATGGGGATATTGGCGATGCCGCCGGCGCCGTTGGTCACCGAGGTCCATTCATTGGCGATGATGCGGAAGATGTGGGCGAAGGCCAGGATCGCCAACGCGAAATAGGCGCCGCGCAGGCGCAGCACCGGCAGCATCAGGACGGAGGCGAGCAGCGCGCCCGCGCCGCCCAGCACCAGCGCGGGCAGCACCGGCAGGCCGTAGCGGGTGGTGGCGATGGCCGCCACATAGGCGCCCACGCCGAAGAAGGCGTTGTGGCCGAAGCTGACCATGCCGCCCAGATTGCCCAGCAAGGCCCAGGCCAGCGCCACGCCGCCCAGCACCAGCGAGGCGACGATCAGGCTCATGACGTAAGGGTTGGTATCGAGTAGCAGCGGCACGGCCAGGTATGCGAGTGCCAGGCCGAGCCCGGCCAGTACACGCTGACGGCTGAAGATGCCGGGCCGGCGCGCGAAGGCGACGGTGGGAGCGGTACTCATGCTTGCCTCCGCGCAGTTGCGCATCGCTGCCTGCGTGGCGTTGAGCATACTGTCCGGCGCGGATCGGCGGCAGCGCGGCAGTGTCCTGGACCGTTCATCCGCGCCTCGCGCTGGCACCCAGCAGGCCGTTGGGGAGCACGAACAGCACCAGCAGGAACAGGCCCATGCCGGCCAGGTCCTGCAGCGCCGAACTGGCCAGGGTGACGGTCATGGCCTCGGCCACGCCCAGCAGCACGGCGCCCAGCAGCACGCCGGGTATCGAGCCTATGCCGGCCAGCACGGTGATGATGAAGGCCTTGATGGTCAGCGCGCCGCCATAGACGGGCTGGATCACGCCGTAGCTGTACAGCGCCACGCCGGCAAAGGCGGCCAGCATGCCGGCCACGACGAAGGACAGCAGTTCGGTGCGGGCAGGGGCGATGCCCATCAGGGCGGCGGCGTCGCGGTTGCTGGCGACGGCGCGCAGGGCGCGGCCCTGCCAGCTGCGCGCCAGCCACCACCACAGCGCGGCCATCAGCAGCAGGCTGACGCCGAAGAAGATGATTTCGCTGCGCATGCTGTAGAACGGTCCCATGACGAAGGCTTCCTGCAGCCAGCTGGAGCTGGTCGAGCGCACATCGGCCTTCCAGACCAGCAGGATCAGGTTGGTGAGGATGACGCCGATGCCGAAGGTCAGGATCAGGGAATTGATTTCGCGGTCGTGGCGGATGCGGCTGACGATGCCGTACACGCCGGCCGAGCTCAGGCTGACCAGCACCAGCGCGACCGGAATGGCCGCCACCGGCGACCAGCCCAGGCCCGCCTCGACCGTGTAGGCGATGTAGGCGGCCAGCAGCACCAGCTCGCCGTGGGCGAGGTTGATCACGCGCATGGTGCCGAACACCAGCGCGAGGCCGAGCGCGATCAGGGCGTAGGAGCCGCCCTGCAGCAGGCCGGAGTAGAGGGCTTGAAGCAGCAGTTCAGTCATGGCGTGAGCCTGCGCTCAGTCATCGATCACGGCGGCGTCGCGCTGAGCGCTTACCAAGGCACGCCCGGGTAGACAATCTTGCCGGTGGCCTGTGCCTTGGGCCAGACGATGACGATCTTCTTGTCCTGGTGCTGGCCCATGCGGTGGATGAAGTTGGGATTGTCGCCGTTGGCGGAAAACTGCACGCGCCCGATCAGCGTATCGCGGTCGGTCTTGCGCATCTCGTCGGCCACGCCGCCTTTCTTGATGCTGCCCTTGTCGGCCGCGCGCGCGATCGCCTCGAACAGCAGCATGCCCTGCACATAGCCGAACTGGCCGAGGTAGTCGGCGTCCTTCTTGTACAGTTCGCGGTAGGTGTCGGCGAAGGTCTTGCCGTCGGCAGTTTCAAACGTGGCGGGGAAGGGCAGCAGGGCGGTGCCGTACACATTGGGCATCAGGTCGGGGAATTCGGCGGCCATCTTCGGCGTGGCCAGCGACCACGCGCCTATCATGGCCTTGACCTGCGGCTTGAGCACGCGCGCGGCGCGCAAGATGCCGACGTAGTCGTTTTCGTAGCCGACCATCAGGATCACCTCCGATTTGTCCTGCAGCTTGATCTTGTTGACGATGGGCTTGAAGTCGGTGATGGCCGGGTCGAAGGAGTGGCCGATGGCCGTGACGCCTTTCCCGGCGAGGTGCTTGAGCACATTGGCGGCCAGGTCGGCCGGCGCTTCCTTGGTGGAGAAAATGATGGACACGGATTTGGCGCCCAGGTCGGCGATCAGCCCCTGGATGGCTTTCTCGTAGCCGGCCGTGTTATTGATGCGGAAAAAATTCTTGCGGCCGCTGCTGACCAGGCTGTCGTCGACGCCGCCCGAGGTCATGTAGACCAGATTGAGCTTGTTGGCCGCGTCGGAGGCGGGCGAGATATTGTTGGAGCCGTAGCCGCCGGTGATCGCGACCACGCCCTGGCTGGCCAGTTTTTCGACGGCGGCGATCGCCTTGGCCGGCGTGGATTCGTCGTCGATGGTGATCAGCTTGATCTTGTGCTTGCCGTTGCTCCGGTTGAAAACCTCGGCCGCGACAACCACGCCCTCCTGCATGCCGCTGCCCACCCGGGCCAGCGCACCGGTCAGCGGGAGTTCGGCGCCGACCAGGAATTCCTCGGCGCTGGCGGGGCCGCAGACGGCGGTCAATACGGCCAATGCGGCCGCTGCGGCGGCCCGGCGGTGAAGGGGAGCTTGCATCTTGGGTGCGTGCATGAGTCGGTCTCCTGTATGGATGGCGGTCGTGCCGCCTTCCTGTTATGTGCGGCGCCACGCGCCGCTTCGGTCCGTCCGTTACTACTTCCGCACCGGCCCGGTGGCGAGCAGGCCCTGTGCCAGCTCGCGTAGCTGGCCCTTGAGGATTTTACCCGTCGCGGCCGCCGGCAGCGCGTCCATCACCACGATCTGGGACGGACATTTGTAAGGCGCCAACTCGCCGGCCAGCCAGGCGTGCAGCGCTTCAAGCGCTATTGTATGGCGTGGATCGATTTCCACAAAGGCCACCACCTCTTCATTGCCATCTTCCAGGCTGCGCCCGACCACGGCGGACTGGGTCACGGCCGGGTGGGCGTTGAGCACGGTCTCCACTTCCAGCGGATAGATATTGAAGCCGGAACGGATGATCAGCTCCTTGCTGCGGCCATCGATGAACAGGGCGCCGCCGGCGTCGCGGTGAGCCATGTCGCCGGTGTTGAACCAGCCGCCGGGACGCATCACCGCCTCGGTCAGTTCGGGCGCGCGGTAGTAGCCCAGCATGACGTTGGGGCCGCGCACCCACAGTTCGCCGATGGCGCCTTCTGCCACATCGTGGCCGTCGACGTCGACGATGCGCGCCTGCACGCCGGGGATCACCGGGCCGACCGAGGTATCGTTGCGCGGCACGTCCAGGCGGGTCTGACTGATGGTGGGCGAGGTTTCGGTCAGGCCGTAGCCATTGTGCAGCGGCAGGCCGAGCAGGGTTTCCACCCGCGTTTTCAGGCTGGGCGTCAGCGGCGAGCCGCCCGCATAGGCGAAGCGCAACGAGTTGGGCAGCGAGTTCGGCCCAAGCGCCCCTTCGCCCACGTGCTCCAGCAGGCGCGCATACATGGCCGGCACGCCCTGGACGATGGTCAGGCCCTGTTTGCGCAGGCTGTACAGCAGCTGCTCGGGCACGAAGCGCGCCGCCAGATACAGGCAGGCGCCGGAATACAGGGTGCCGAGCATGACCGAGGCCAGGCCGTAGACATGGCTGATCGGCAGCACGCCATAGGCCCGGTCGCTCGGCACCAGGCCGCGTAGGGTGCTCGAGACGATGGCGATGAACATCAGGTTGCGGTGGCTGAGCATGACGCCCTTGGGCTGGCCGGTGGTGCCGGTGGTGTAGACCAGCGCGGCGACCTGGCGCGCGCCGTCGGTGTAGACGGTGGCCGGCTCGCAGTCCTCGTTGAGCGCTTCGACCAGCCATTCGCCGCCGTGCCAACTGGCCGGCTGGGCGCCGCGGCGCAGACCGTGGGCGGCCGCGTCGGGCGAGTCGGCCGAGGTGTAGATGACGCGGCGCGCGCCGCTGTGGCTGGCGATCTGGTCGACTTCGCGCGCCGACAGGCGGGCGTTGACGTGGACGATCCAGGCATCGGCGTCGGCGGCGGCAAAGCTGAGCACCACCTGGGCCGGGCAGTTCTCGCCGACCAGCATCAGGCGGTCGCCGGGACGGATGTCGAGGGCGCGCAGCAGGGCGGTGGTGCTGTCGACCGCGGCGGCCAGTTCGGCGTAGCTCCAGTGGCGCTGGCCGTCGTGCAGCGCGTGGGCCTGGGGCGCGCTGGCGCCCCAGCGGCGCGGGATGGCGCCGATGCGGCGGGGCAGGCTGGCCAGCAGCGCGTCGGTGGCCATGTCAGGCCTGCGCCGCTTTGATCATATTGCGGGCGATGACGAGCTGCTGGATCTGCGAGGTGCCCTCGTAGATGCGGAACAGGCGCACGTCGCGGTAGAAGCGCTCGGCCGCGTATTCCGACACATAGCCGGCGCCGCCGTGGATCTGCACCGAGCGGTCGGCCACGCGGCCGCACATCTCGGAGGCGAACAGCTTGCAGCAGGAGGCTTCGGTGGAGATGTCCTCGCCATTGTCGCGCCGGCGCGCCGCATCGAGCACCATGCAGCGGGCGGCGTAGATTTCGGTCTTGCTGTCGGCCAGCATGGCCTGGATCAGCTGGAATTCGGCGATCGGCTGGCCGAACTGCTGGCGCTCCATCGCATAGCGCAGCGCGTCGGCCAGCATGCGTTCGGCCGCGCCCACGCAGACGGCGGCAATATGCAGGCGGCCCTTGTCGAGCACCTTCATCGCGGTCTTGAAGCCCATGCCTTCCTTGCCGCCGATGATGGCGCTGGCCGGCACGCGGCAGTTTTCAAAGATCACGTCGCAGGTGTGGGCGCCGCGCTGGCCCATCTTCTTGTCGGTCTTGCCCAGCGCGATGCCGGGCGTGCCGCGCTCGACGATGAAGGCCGAGACGCCGCTCGCGCCTTTTTTGGCCGGGTCGGTGCGCGCCATCACGGTAAACACGCTGGCCTCGGGCGCGTTGGTGATGAAGCGCTTGGTGCCGCTGATGAGGTAATGGTCGCCGTCGCGCACGGCCGCCGTTTGCAGCGAGCCGGCGTCCGAGCCGGCGCCCGGCTCGGTCAGGGCGAAGGCGCCGATGATCTCGCCCGAGGCCATGCGCGGCAGATAGTGCTGCTTTTGCGCCTCGGTGCCGTCGAGCAGGATGCCTTGCGAGCCGATGCCGTTGTTGGTGCCGATCAGTGAACGGAAGGCGGGCGAGGTACGGGCGATCTCGAAGGCCACCATCACTTCCTCTTCCATGCTCAGTTCCAGGCCGCCGTACTGCTCCGGCACGGACAGGCCGAACAGGCCCAGTGCGCGCATCTGCGCCACCACGGCGGGCGGAATCGTGTCGGTCTCGGCCACTTCCTGTTCGTGCGGCACCAGCACCTCGCGGACAAAGCGGCGCACACTGTCTAGGAGTAGGGTCAGCGTTTCTTGATCTCGTATCATGACGGTTCCGTGAGGGTGGCGGCGCTCGGGCGCGCGATGGCGGGCGGGGCGCCGTCCTTGCGTCGGAACCGTCCCCCGGGCGCGCGCAAAGACGCTCGCAAAGAGCAAGCAAGTTTGCCTACCGGGGGGAATGTTGTCAATGGGATTATGGAACGACCGTTCGCTTCGGCGTGTCCGGCGCACCGGCTCAGGCGCGGATATCGATCAGGGAACCGAGGCGCTCGTCCTCGGCCTTGATCAGCTGGGCGCTCAGGTCGAACTGGGCCCGGTAGACCAGCTGGCTGCTGATTTCCTTGGGCAGGTCGGTGCCGGCGGCGGCCACCGGATTGGCGCCGGACAGGGCGCGGCCCTGGATCGACAGGGTCACGCCGCTGCCGGCCGGCGCCGCTTCCTGGAAGCTGGCCTGCTGCGGCGTAAAGCCCTGCGTGCTGGTATTGGCCACATTGTGCGCGCTGACATCGAGTGCGCGCTGGGTGGCGCTGAGTGCCGAGACGCCGGTACTGAGGGCTGCAAATCCCATGGTGTAATTTCCCTTAGGCAAGAAACCATAGTGTACACCCAGCTCGGGCCGGATGCACGCCGCTGATGAAAAAACAGGCAATTTGTCTTGCTTTGGGGGTATATCTTGACACTATGTACATCCTGAGTAACCATCGACGCATCACCGGCAGCTGCGGGACCCGCCCCGTTCCCGGTACCGCCGCCAGAAGATGACATTCATGTTTGCCCAACGCCGTACAAGAACCTGGCCCCGCCTGCGCCTGTTGCACCCGAGCTTGCTGCTATGCGCGGCGCTGGCTGGCTGGCCCTGCCTGGTCCACGCCTCGACCATCTATATGCCGCGCGGCGAAAGCGTCGAGGATGAGCGCGGCGACTTCGCCTTCGAACTGCTGAATCTGGCCCTGAAGAAGTCCGGCGCCGATCTGCAGGTCAAGCCGACCGAAACGCGCATGCCGCAAAGCCGCGCGATCGTCGAACTGGCCGCCGGCAACGGCCGGGTGCATATCGTGGCGACGATGACTTCGCGCCAGCGCGAGCGGCAGTTGCTGCCGATCCGCATTCCGCTGACGCGCGGCCTGATCGGCTGGCGGATCGCGCTGCTGCGCGCCGAGCAGCGCGATTTGCTGCGGGACGTGCGGCTGCTGTCCGACCTGAAGCACTTCAGCGTGGCCCAGGGCCATGACTGGCCGGACATGGACATCTTGCACCATAACGGCCTGAACGCGTATCCGGTGGCGAACTACGATGGCCTGTTTGGCATGCTCAAGGCCGGCCGGATCGACTGGCTGCCGCGCTCGGCCAACGAAATCTGGGGCGAGGCGGCGCGCCATCCGACGCTGGCGATCGATCCCTATCTGGTGCTGCATTACCCGGCCGCCGACTATTTTTTCGTCAACCGCAACAATGCCGCGCTGGCCGAACAGGTAAGGCGCGGGCTGGAACTGGCGCTGGCCGACGGCTCCTACGAGCAGTTGTTCCTGCTCCATTACGGCGCGCTGATACGGCGCGCCAATTTCGACCAGCGCCGCGTGATAGAGCTGAGCAATCCGCTGCTGACGCGGGAAACCCCGCTGGCGCGCAAGGAACTGTGGTTCACCCTCAATGACCTGAAGCGCTATCGCCAGCCCGACAAAATATCGGACTAGCGGCCGCGCCCTGTAGTTTCCCCCCATCCCCTGACATACCGGAGTGCCTGCTGATGCTTGAGATACGCAATGTCGTCAAAACCTATGGAAAAAATGTGCGTGCGGTCGACGATGTGTCGCTGCGGCTCACGCCCGGCGTGGTCGGCCTGATCGGCCACAATGGCGCCGGCAAGACGACCTTGATGCAGATGGTGGCCACGCTGACGCGTCCCAGCAGCGGGCAGATCCTGTTCGAGGGCGTCGACATCGCGAAGAAACCGGACGCGATCCGGAGCCGGCTCGGCTATCTGCCGCAGGACTTCGGCGTCTATCCGAACCTGACGGCGCTCGAATTCCTGCAGTATTTTGCCGCCCTCAAGGGCGTGCGCGATCCGGCCCGGCTGCGCCGGGTGCTGGAAATGGTGAACCTGCATGAACAGGCGGGGCGCTATGCGGCCGGCTTTTCGGGCGGCATGCTGCGCCGGCTGGGCATTGCGCAGGCGCTGATCAACGATCCCGACATCCTCATCGTCGACGAGCCCACGGCCGGACTGGACCCGGAGGAGCGCCTGCGCTTTCGCCATCTGCTGGCGGAGATCGGCTTTCGCAAACTGGTGATCGTGTCCACCCATATCGTGTCCGACATCGAGAACATGGCCGGGCAGCTGGCCATCATGCGCCAGGGCCGGCTGGTGGCCTTCGACACGCCGGAGACGCTGGTGCGGCAAGGCCGCGGCCAGGTGTGGTCGGCCACGGTGGACGCGGCCGAATATGAACTGCTGCGCGCCAAGGTCAATGTGCTGCAGGCGCAGCGCCAGCAGCATGGCATCAGCCTGCGCATCGCCCATCCGAGCCAGCCCTGCGCCGGCGCGGTGGCGGCCGAGCCCAGCCTGGAAGAGGCGCTGATGGCGCAGCGCTATGCCACCCAGGAGATCGCGGCGTGATCGCGCTGGCCCTGCGCGCGCTGGTGCTGGCCGAGTTGCGGCTGCGGCTGCGGCGCTTCGGCACCATCGCCGCGGTACTGTGCCTGATGGCGCTGACCTGGATGATGGTGGCCGATCCGGCCGGCGGCCACACCATGGTGGCGCTCGATGGCGCGCGGGTGGCCTACACCAGTTCCTGCCTGGCGCTGGGGAGTGCCTTGCTGGCCGGACTGCTGTTCGGCATCGCCGCCTTCTATCTGGTGCGCGGGCGCATGGGCGAGGACGCGCGCAGCGGCATCGGCGGCGTGCTGGCGGCGACGCCGGTGTCCAGCGCGGTGTTCCTGTTCGGGCGCTGGCTGGGCAGCGTGGCCTATCTATGCCTGTTGCTGCTGGCCTTCCTGGCCACCATGCTGGTGCTGCACGCGGTGCGCGGCGAGGGCGCGATACAGCTGGGCGTCTATCTGCAGACCTTCGCGGCGCTGATGCTGCCGACCGTCTTCTTTGCCGCGAGCATGGCGCTGCTGTGTGAATCCTGGCGGCCGCTGATGGGCAAGCGGGGCGACGTGCTGTACTTCCTGCTGTGCGTGCTGATGCTGGGTTCCTCGGTCGGCACCCTCGATGGCAGGGCGGTGTGGACGACGGGTCTGCTGTTCGATTTTTCCGGATTGGGATCGGCCATGCTGGCGTTGCAGGAGGCGGTCAGCACCACCAATTTCCAGATCGGCGATGCCGATTTCGACCCGGCGCTGGCGCCTGTGCGCTTGCCGGACGCGCTGTGGAGCGCGCGCCTGCTGTGGACGCGCGCGGCCTGCGCGCTGGTGGCCATGCTGCCGTTGCTGCCTGCCTTGCTGCTGTTCCACCGCTTTGCGCCTGAGCGCATCAAGGTCGGTGCGGCGCAGGCGCGCTGGTCGCCGCTGGCGCTGGCCAACCGCTGGCTGCGGCGCCTGGCGGTGCTGGTCCAGCCCTTGTTCGCGCTGGCCGCGCGCCTGCCCAGCGTGGCGGGCCAGGCCTGTGCCGAACTGGCGCTGACGCTGGCGGCCAATCCGGCCGCGATCGCGGCGCTGCTGCTATTGCTGCTGTGCGGCATGCTGGCGCCCGTGTCCGCGCTGGGCGGGGTGCTGACGGTGGCCATCGCCGTGTGGGGCATGCTGGTCAGCGAGCTGAGTGTGCGCGACCGGCTTGCCGCCGGCAGCGCCATGCGCCTGGCGGCGCCGGGCGGAGCGGGCCGCAGGCATGCGGCGCAGTGGCTGGCGGCTTGTCTGCTGGCCTTGCTGATGAGCGCACCGGTGGTGCTGCGCTGGCTGTTCGTGGCACCGCTGCGGCTGGCCGCGCTGGCCAGCGGCGTGGCCTTGCTGGCCGCCGCCGCGGCCCTGCTTGGCGGCGTCACCCGCAGCGGCCGGGCCTTCCTGGCCTTGTTTCTGGTGGGACTCTACCTGGCCACCCAGGCGAAGACGGTGGCAGCGCTCGATGTGGTCGGCTTCAATGGCGCGGCCACGCCGGCCTCTGTGCTGACGCAGTGCCTGCTGGCAGCACTGCTGTATGGGGTCGGATTTGCCTGGCAGCACACTGGGGGGGAAACCCGCTGAGGCAAGCCTCGTACGTTTGATCAGGATCATGGCCCGAAGGTAGTCGTAACGTAGCCTTGTCTCTCGCGCTCAAGCGCGAATCCAAGGCAAACAATTCCCTTCAATTCTACTTTCGAGGCTTGTATGTATCCATTTTCCCAGGCAGTCACCCCCGCAGCCAAAACCCATATGGAAGCGCAACTGGCGTATTTTAACGACCTGAGCAAATCCATTTTCCACACCGTGCAGCAGTTCAGCGACCTCAATATTCAGCTGGCCCAGACCTTGCTGGAGGAAGGCACCGTTACTGGCCAGCAGGTCCTGACGGCGAATCGGCCCACCGACGTGTTTGCCGCCGCCGCCGCCCATGCACAGCCAACGGCGGCCAAGCTGCGCGCCTACCAGCAGCATCTGTCGCGCGTCGCGGCCGACACGCATGTGGAGCTGGCCAAGGTGGCGGAGGAACACGTGACCGAAACCACCCGCACGGCCAAGGCACTGGCAGATGAAGTGGCCCGCGTCGCCACCGAGGAGACCGAGAACACCATGCGCGACCAGCAGGAAGCCATCCACAAGTTCACCGATCCGTTCGAGCGCTTCGCCGATGCCGGCATGCGCCATCAGCAAGGCAATGAAATGCGCGGCAGCTCCACCTTGCAAAGCGCCGGCCAGAACAGCGCCGAAGGACGCGAAGGGCGGGAAGGCAGTCTGCAAGGCGGCATGACGCCACCTAGCCAGTCCGGCAAACAACAAGGCGCACGCAAGGAAACCTGATGCCGGGGGGCGCGCCGGCCCGGCACCAGCATTGCCGGATCGGCAAGCTTTGATTTGATCCAGGGCCTTGCTACAGAGCGGCTGTTATGGGCCGCTCTTTTTTCGATACCAGCGCTCAGGCGCGTTCGCTTGTTCTCTGTTAATCTGGCAAAAAAATGCCAGAGGAAATGTCATGAACACGAGCCCCCAGTCTGAATCGCTGCATATTGTTTGTCCGCATTGCGATGCGGTAAATCGCGTGCCTTCCGCGCGGCTGGCGCAGGAACCGACGTGCGGAAAATGTCAGAAATTATTGTTCGCCGGCCAGCCGGTCGATTTGAGCAGCGCCCGTTTTCTCAAGCATATTGAACGCAGCGACATTCCTGTGCTGGTCGATTTCTGGGCGCCGTGGTGCGGACCCTGCCGTTCGATGGCACCGGCCTATGCGCAGGCGGCGCAGCGGCTGGAGCCGGATTTCCGCGTCGTCAAGGTCGATACCGAGCAGGCCCAGGATCTGGCGGCACGCTATGCGATCCGCAGCATTCCGACGCTGGCGCTGTTCCGCAACGGCCGCGAGGTGGCGCGCCAGCCGGGCGCGATGGATGGCGCCGGCATCATGGCCTGGGCCAGGGCCAAGGCCCAGCGCTAGGGCGGCCCCGTTCTCCGTTTGACTTGGCGCTAGGCGTAGTGACGTTCGACCCAGCCGCGCACGCCTTGCAGGGTTTTAAAGTCGGCCACGGAGCGGCAGGCGATGTGCGGGTGGCGCGATTGCAGCATGCGCGCCAGCGCGGCGCCCGGCCCCAGCTCCAGTGCGACGGTGATACCGCTTTCGGCGCACGCGTCCATACAACTCATCCAGATAATTTTTTCCGACAACTGGCGCGATAGCGTGTCGATCGCCTGCGCCGTGTCCGTCACGGGGCTGGCGCCGATGCCAGCGACTACCGGCGCCAGCATGGGGGCAAAGTCTGACTGGTCCAGCGCGGCGGCAAACGGCGCGACCGCGGGCGCCATGGCGCAGGTGTGCGCCGCGACTTCCACCGGCAGGCGCTGGCAGCGTGCGCCTGCCCCTTCCAATGCCCGCTGCAGCGGCGCCAGGGTAGACAGGGGGCCGCCAGCGACGCAGCTGTCCGCGCCGGTTTCGATGGCGATGGCGTAATCATAAACTTGCAGCAGGGCGGCGATGTTTTCCAGCGTCAGGCCGGACAGGGCCAGCAAGGCCTGTCCGGGCGCATGGCTCAGGCAGTTGTCCATCAACTGTGCCCGGGTCTGCGCCAAAACCACGGCCTGCCGGGGCGTCAGCGCGCCGGCCACGCCATAGGCGGCCAGTTCACCGACGCTGTAGCCGGCCACCAGCGCGGGACGGGGAAGGGTGGTGCGCAGTGCTTCCCAGGTGGCGAGGGTGCTGGCGACGATCAGCGGCTGGGCCAGGCGATTGCTGAACAGCGCTTGCGGTTCCGGCATGGCGGGGAGCTGCAGCTGGTCGATCAGCGCGGCGGCGCGCGGATCGCTGCACGCCAGCGCGAACATGTCCGCATGCTGGCCGCCCTGGCCGGGGCACAGGATCAGCAGCTTGCTGCGCATGGCGCTGCGGAAGTCAATGCATGGACAAGGCAGGTGGCCGCGAGCAGGTCGGCCGCGCCGCCGGGCGAGAGTTTCTGGCCGATGAACAGTGCGTGACAGCTGAGCGCCTGTGCGCGCCACTGCGCCTGCGCGGTGCCGCCGCCGGCGATGAACCGGCGCGCCGCACGGCGTACCGTATCGGCCCCGTCGGCGCCGCCGCGATGATAGACATTGGTGTCGCTGATGTGCGCCATCAAGGCGAACAGGGCATCGACCCGCGCCAGCCGCATGTCCCCGGCGCGCGCCAGCGTGGCGTGCAGCGCGGGCAGGGCGACCTCGAACACGGAAGGCAGTCCGAGCGCGGCTTCTTCGCGCGCGCCGCTGGCGGCGTGCCGGACCGCGACGGCCAGCCCATGGGTGATGGCGCTGTCGCTGGCCATGCAGTGGCCCGCCAGATCCCGGCCCCAGTGCGCCAGCATCTGCTGGCGCAGCACGGCGGGCGTGGGTGCGATGCGCAGCGCGGCCGCGCTGCCGGCGGCGGCGCACAGCAGGCCCAGGCTGAAGATGGCGCCGCGATGGGTGTTGATGCCGCCGGTGGCCGCCATCATGCGCCGCTCCGCGTCCACACCCAGCTGGCGCAAGGTGGCGAAGGGAGCACCCTCCATGCCGGCCAGGCAGATGCGGCGGAAGTAGTGACGCAGCGAGAACAGGCTGCGCATGAAGGTAGCCGCGTTCATATCGCTATGGCTGCCGCTGTCGACCAGCGACACCAGGCCGGGCTTGGGGTGCAGCGCCAGTTCCGCGTACAGGCTGCGCACGGCCAGGCGCGCGGTGCGGGCACCGAAGGCGGCGTCGCTGGCGCTTGGCCTGAGCCACAGGGGCGGCGCGGCGAGTCCGGACGGGGCCAGATATTGGCAGCCCATGCGTTCCGCGCGGTTCACGCGGTTCGCATACCGGTAGGCGGACTGGCTGGCGTTCATGTTCACCGCTGTTCCAAGGTGGCGATCAGCTCTTCGGGGACGGCCAGACGAACGCTTTTCTGTTCCTTGATCATGACCTTGGCGTTGACCGCGCCGGCCATGCGCCATTCGCGCCATGCGACCGCCTGCCCGGAAGGGAAGATGATCTCGCCGTCGAGCGGAATGCGCGCGGCACAGTTGGACATCAACGCCAGTCCGGCGCGCAGTCCGGTGACGCTGGCGGGACGGAACAGCAGGTCCACATCGGAATGCTCGTGCACATAGGGCAGGCCGGTGAGCGCCTGCAGGGCCAGCGAACCGTAGATCTGGAAGCCGGGCGCCGTTGCGCTATGCGCCATCGTGCCCAGCGCCGCGACCCAGCCGCTTGGCGCCGCCGACACTGCCGCCGCAATCGAAAGCGGCGGCGTGGTGTGCGCAATATGGCTCAAGCGCGCCCGCAGGCCGATGCGCGCCTTGTTGCCGCTCGCATCGGGCGGCAGCGCCACGCCGAGACACACCTCATCGACGCCGGCATCCGCGTCGCGCCGGCGCACGATGGCGGGCCAGTCGTTGGCCTGCCAGCGGCCCAGGGCCGCCGCGTTGTGCGGCGTGGCGGCCGCTTGCGCGGCTTCCCAGCCGGCCGACGTCAGCCAGACCAGATCATGCCGGCTTAACATCGCCACCCTTCGCTGCGCCGCTCACCGTATTGTTCACTGCATCGCTCACCAGATTGTTCACTGCGTTGTTCACCACATTGCTCACTGCGTTGCTTACTGCGTTGCTTGCTGCGTTGATTACCGGCTGCGCCAGTTTGCGCCCACCGCGTTCTATGCCAAGTGCGCTGCGCTGGTCGGCTTGCGCGCCGGTCTGCCGCCCGGCCTCGGTCGCTTGCGCCAACGCCAGTATCAACTGCTGCGCCAGATCGCCGCGCCAGATGGACTGGATGCCGCCCATGCGCTCATAGTTTTCCGGCCCCGGCGCGAACACCGGATTGGTCAGCGAGAGGCGGGTCAGCACCTCTTCCGGCACCTTGGTGATGCGCGCCATCGCGGGCAGGCCCATGACGCGGATGGTCGCTTCGGGCAGGGCATGGCAGGCGTCGGCCATCAAGCCACTGCTCAGGAAACCGCCGGACAGCGCCTGGTCGTACACCAGCGCCACCACGGCATGGCCGCTGCGGCGTGCCAGTTCCACGCATTTGCCCAGGTGGGCCATATAGCTGTTGATGCCTAACATTTCGTCGCGGTGGCGCAGGCGCTGGCCCTGGGTGTCGACCAGCAGCAGAATCGCGCGGCCCGGTGTTTCGCGTACCGTTCGCAGTATCGCCTTGGCCTGTGCCAGTGCGATCTCCACGCCGATGGGCGCGTGGCCGGTGGTGCCAATGACGTCTATCGTGTGTTCAGCCACGCGTGCGCTGCCGCTGAGAAAATCGGCTTGTTCGCTGATGCTGTGCCCTTGCGGGAACAGGCTGCTTGCGAGTTGTTTCCAGTCCATCAATTGGCTCCCAGCCGGTGCGCGGCGGCGCTGTCGATAAAGGCATCGATCTCCAGCACGGGAAGGCCGGCGGCGTCGGCGATGCCCAGCGCACGCCATATTTCGAGCGGATCGCGCATGGCGCCGAAGCGTTCGATGCGCTCGTCCAGCATCTGCTGTTCCTGTTCCAGCGCGGCCAGCGTCAGTTCCACCGGCGCGCTGGCGCAGGCGGCGATGGCCTGCTGCGCGGCCAGGCGGAAGGCGCTCACCTCGTCGGGCACGATGGCCTGGCAGTCGCCGAGCAGGTAGCGGTGCTTGCCGCCGCAGGTGCGCCAGACCAGGGCACGGTCGCGCGCATCGTATTCTTCCACGCCGCTGGCCGTTTCAATCACTTCGGGACCCGACATGGCGAGCCGGCCTTCTTCCGACATGATGATGGCGTTGGCGCAGCGGGCGACGATGCCCATGCCGCCAAAGGCGCCGTTGGAGCCGCCCACCAGCGCGATGACGGGGATGCCGGCGGCTCGCGCGTCTAGCAGCGCGCGCATCACTTCGGAGACGGCGATCAGGCCCGCATTGGCTTCGTGCAGGCGCACGCCGCCGGTGTCGAGCAGCAGCAGTACGGCCGTGGGCCGCTCGCGCACCGCCCGGCGCAGCAGGCCTACCAGCTTGGCGCCATGGACTTCGCCCACCGCACCGCCCATGAAGCCGCCTTCCTGCGCGGCCACGAAAACCGGCGCACCGCCCAGCAGGGCCTGAGCGACGATCACGCCGTCGTCGAAGGAGACCGGCGCATTGAGCTGTGCCAGGTGCGGGCTGATCACCCGAGCGGCCGGGGGCAGCATTTCGCGCACGCTGCCGGCATCGCACAAGGCGCGCAGGCGCTCGCGCGCGCTCGCTTCCAGATAACTGTTCATGTTGCGTCCCCAAGCGCCGCTTCCACCGCCTGATCGAGCCGCAGGCTGACCACGGCGGGCGTGGCGCCCACGTCGTTGATCGAAATGCGCGCGTCGGCCAGCTGCCAGCGCTGGTGGAAGTCGCGCATGACGGCTTCCCAGATGGGGCCGAAGCCGACGGCGGCGGTGTTGATGTCGATGGTGCAGGCGCCTTGCAGCGGCGTGCTCTCGATCAGCACTTCCAGATTGCCGGAGCCGACCACGCCCACCAGCTGGGCCGCCGCGCCAAGCCGGCGCTGGCCTTGTTCGAATCGGTAATGCAGGGTTTCCATTGTTCGGTCCTCGTGCTTGGGTTCAGCTCACCAGTTGCGGAAGCGGCGTGGCGGATTGTATAAGCCACCCGATGCGCGCACAAGATCCTTCATGCTCCGCGCCGCCAGCAGGTCGCGCGTGGCCAGGCGTTTGTCTACGCCCAGATCCTCGGCGCGCTGGATGATGCCGCGGTCGCGCAGGTTCTCCACCATGCGCCGGTCTCGCCCCAGTCCGACCGGCGTATAGCCGGCCACGCCACGGATGGCCTGCTCGCGTTCCTCGTCGCTGCGGCACAGCAGCAGGTTGGCGATGCCTTCCTCGGTCAGGATGTGGGTGACGTCGTCGCCGTAGATCATCACGGGCGGGATCGCCATGCCGGCCTGCTCGGCCAGCTCCCAGGCGTCGAGCTTTTCCACGAAGGCGGGCTGCATATGCTCGCGGAAGGTTTCCACCATCTGCACCACCAGCTTCTGGCCGCGCGGGATCATATTCCGCCCGGCGCGGGCCTGGGCGCCGGCCTTGAGCCATGCGGGGCTGGCGTGGCGCCGCCCGCGCGCGTCGGCGCCCATGTTGGAGGCGCCGCCGAAGCCGGAAATGCGGCCCGCGGTGGCGGTGGAGGAATTGCCCTGCAAGTCGATCTGCAGGGTGGAGCCGATGAACATATCGCAGGCGTAGTGGCCGGCCGCCTGGCAGAAGGCGCGGTTGCTGCGCATGGAGCCGTCCGGGCCGACGGCGAATACGTCGGGGCGGGCGCGGATGTAGTCTTCCATGCCCAGCTCGGAGCCGAAGGAGTAGACCGATTCCACGAAGCCCGATTCGATCGCCGGTATCAGCGCCGGGTGGGGGTTCAATGCCCAGTTGCGCGCGATCTTGCCCTTCAGCCCCAGCGACTCGGCATAGGTGGGCAGCAGCAGCTCGATGGCGGCGGTGTCGAAGCCGATGCCGTGGTTCAGGCGTTCGACCTGGTATTCGGCGTAGATGCCCTTGATGGCCATCATCGCCATCAGCACCTGGATCTCGGAGATCTGGGCCGGGTCGCGGGTGAACAGCGGTTCGATGTAGTAGGGCGTGGGCGACTGCACCACGAAGTCGATCCAGTCGCCGGGGATGTCGACGCGCGGCAGCGTGTCGACGATCTGGTTGACCTGGACGATGACGATGCCGTTCTTGAAGGCGGTCGCCTCGACGATGGCGGGGGTGTCCTCGGTGTTCGGGCCGGTGTACAGATTGCCGTGACGGTCGGCCGCCTCGGCGGCGATCAGCGCCACCCGCGGCGGCAGGTCGACGAAGTAGCGGCTGAACAGTTCCAGATAGGTGTGGATG
Source organism: Oxalobacteraceae bacterium (assembly GCA_013284265.1). Taxonomy (GTDB): domain Bacteria; phylum Pseudomonadota; class Gammaproteobacteria; order Burkholderiales; family Burkholderiaceae_D; genus Rugamonas. The sequence goes on from JABTBR010000015.1 coordinate 120,531, forward strand.
GCGCCGATATTCAGCTTGCCGGCCGCCACCAGCCGCGCCACGCGGGCGGCCTGCGGACCGGAGAAGGAAAAGTCCAGCCGGGAGGCGATGCCGCGCTCGAACACGTCCAGGTGTTCGGGCAGGGCCAGCACCGATTGCAGCATGTGCAGATGGTTGACGCGGGCCGGGTCCAGCGCGGCCAGCGCCTGGCCCAGGAAGTCGGCCTGTTTCTGGTTGTTCCCCTCCAGGCAGACGCGGTCGCCGCATTCGAGCAGCGCGTGCAGCAGGTCGGCGATGCGCGCCGCCGGCAGGCTTTTGCCCGCCAGCTCATTGCCCAGCGCGCCGCGGGCGCGCAGCAGGCGTGCCTCGCGGTTCTGCTGGAGGGTGTTCCAAACTCGGGACGCCGGGTTCATTCGTTTCACTCCATGGTCAGGTCAGGCAAGCCGCCCGGCGTGAGTCTACCTCAGCTAGCCTTGCGGTGCAGGGTAATCGGGTGAATGTCCGGCTGGGCCGGAGGCAGCAGATCCTGCAGGGTGGTCTTGTCGAGCTCTGCCAGATAGGCGCGGGTGGCCTGGCTGAGCACTGTCTTGAGGTGGCAGTTGGCCGTCAGCGGGCAGTTGTTGCTGGCGGGGTCGAAGCACTCGGCCATGAAAAAGTCGGTTTCGGTGGTACGCACCAGCGCGCCGATATTGATTTCCGACGGTTCGCGCTTGAGGCGCAGGCCGCCGTTGCGGCCCCTGACCGTTTCGACGATGCCCGACAGGCCAAGCTGGTACACCACCTTCATCAGGTGGTTCTTGGAGATGCTGTGCAGGTCGGCGATGTCCTGGATGGTGACGAGCCGGTCCCGGTTGATCCCCAAATGCAGCAGGGTGCGCAGGGTGTAGTCGGTAAAGGAGGTCAGTCGCATCGTGTGGTCCGGGTGGTTGCCGGCGCTGGGCCGGCTTGCATGACGCTATTTTACTTGCTGCGGCCGATGGCGGCCGGATTTCACCGTTTTACCCGATCTGGCGCAAAATGTCGCGCACCCTGAGCAAGGCCAGTTCGATGTCGAGCGTCTCGATCGCGCCATAACCGAGCACCAGCCCCTGGCGCAGCGCCGGCCCGGCGTAGAAATTCGACAGCGGATACAGGCCCACATCGGCGCGGCGCGCCAGGCGCAGCAGCAGGTCCATGTCCAGCGGCGCCTTGCACAGCACCGTCAGGTGGAAGCCGGCGGTGGCCGGCACCAGCTCGAACCAGGGTTTCAGCGGTCCGGCGATCAGGCTATGCAGGCGTTCGCGCCGGCTGGCATACAGGGCGTGGCAGCGCCGCACATGCTTGTGCAGATAGCCGTCGTCGATGAACTTGGCCAGCGCGTACTGGTGCAAGGTGGCGGTATGCCAGTCGCACAGGTGCTTGACGTTCAGGGTGGCGTTCAGGATCGCGTCCGGCAGCACGGCGTAGCCGATGCGCAGTTCCGGCATCATCACCTTGGAAAAGGTGCCCACGTAGGCGACGATGCCGTGGCGGTCCATGCTTTGCAGCGAATCGGTGGGCCGGCCCTCGTAGCGGAAGGCGCTGTCGTAATCGTCTTCGACGATGATGGCGCCGATCGCGCGGGCGCGTTCCAGCAGGGCCGCGCGGCGGGCCGCGCTCATCGGCATCCCGAGCGGGAACTGGTGCGCCGGCGTGGCGTAAATCAGGCGGGTGCCGTGCGGGATCTGGTCGACCAGCATGCCCTCGGCGTCGGTGCCCACGCCCACCACCTGCGCGCCCTGGCCGGCGAACAGCATGCGTGCCGGCGGGTAGCCGGGATCTTCCATCGCCACGATGCTGCCCGGCTCCAGCAGCACGCGGCCGAGCAGGTCGAGCGCCTGCTGGGCGCCGTTGGTGACCACCACCTGGCTCGATGTGCAGCTGACGCCGCGCGTGAAGGCGGCGTAGCGGGCAATCGATTCGCGCAGCGCCAGGATGCCTTCGGTGGGGCCGTACTGGCCGCGCAGCTGGCTGTCCTGGCGCAGGCCGTGCAGCAGGCAGCGGCGCCATTCCTCCTGCGGAAAATGCGCGGGCGTGGAGCGGCCGCCCAGGAATTCGTAGCGCGAGCGGCCTTCGGGGAAGGGCAGGCGCAGCGGCGTGGCCAGCTCGGCCCATTTGCGCACGGTGGCGGCGCTGGCCAGGTCGCCGGCCAGCTGCTTGCGCGGCTGCGCCTCGGCCGGCGCGCTGACGAAGCTGCCCACGCCGACGCGGCCCTGCAGCAGCTTGTCGTGGGTCAGGCGGGTGTAGACGTCGGAGACGGTCTTGCGCGACACGCCCAGTTGTTCGGCCAGCAGGCGCGAGGGCGGTAGTTGCTGGCCGTCGGCCAGGCGGCCGGCACGGATCGCCTCGCTGAGCTGGCGGTACAACTGGCCCGACAAATCCTTGCTGCCTTCGATGCTGAGGTGTAGTTCCATGCGCTGCGTATCTGGTCTGGTGAAGTGATCTGGTATTCGTGCGCTGGCGTACTGACGCCCGCGGCGGCCAGTCTTACAGTGAGGTCTCGCCGGGAGGGAGTATGGAGCATAACGAGCAACGCACGCAATTTATCCAGCAGCTGTGGCAACGCCATGAGCTGCTGCAGCAATGGGCCATCGACAACTGGCCGGACCGGGACCATCCCTTGTCGAGCGCCGATTTTGTCGAAGCCCGCAAGGAGATCCTGGCGCTGGGCGATCCGCCCGTCGCGCCGCGCCAGGGCGCGGAGCCGGAGCAGGGTGGCGCGCAATACCTGAATGTGACGCCGGCGCCTTGGCCGTGAAATGGCTGTAGCGGCGGCCGGTTTTTAAACCTGCGGCTACACCAGGTTTTTAAACCCACGGCGTAACCCTGGGGTCTGACCCGGCGGGTCAGACCCCGGCTCGTTGGCGTGGGTGTAA
>JABTBR010000016.1 GCA_013284265.1 Oxalobacteraceae bacterium
GGGGTATGCCGTGGGTGTAAACGCAGCCGGCGGCACGCGACTTGCGCTAAACCAGGCTCATTGCCGTGGATGTAAAACAAACGCCGGCAAGCCGCCGGCGGCGTTTAATTATTGATATTCGCGGCCGACACAGTCGCGGCCGCCTTGCGCTTGGCCGCGCACATGGCCTGCTCGGCGCCCAGGTCGATGTTCTGGTAGCGGATTTCATACTTGCCGGTGGATAGCTTGTCGACCACCAGCTTGTCATGCGCCTGCACATAGGCATAGCGCACATTCGAGTGGCGTTCCATGTCGTAGACCTTGATGAACACGGCCGAGGCATTGCCGGCGTTATCCAGGGTCAGCTGCATATCCTCGCCCCGGTTGCCGACCGGGAAACCATCGACATAGCCGGAGCGCAGCGGCCACGGTTCGCCATTGGGGGCCATCAGGGTCTGCACCTCGGCATCGCAGTCGGGCGCCGCACCGGGCAGCACGATCTGCGACAGCGTCACCACCTTGATCGCCGGCGTCTTGACCGGCGCCGTTTCGGGGAAGTAGGGCTTGCCCACGGCCCAGCTGTCGATCAGGGCGTCGGCCTTGGCCTCGGCGTGCGGGTCGGAGCGGCTGTCGGCATGGACGGCCGGGCGGGTGGTTTCGGCGCGGGCGGTGCCGGTCATTTCATTCTTGCCATCCCAGGCGCCCGACAGCAGCGACGATACCTGGCGCGTATCGGACACCATCAGCACGCCGCTGACCCAGCCCAGGCAGACGGCCATCGTCAGCCCGCCCCAGCGCATCCATTTGCGGCGCAGACGGCGCTGCGACGGCGGCTCGGCCACCGGATCGGACCAGGCTTGCGCGGGGCCGTCATGGCGCGACTTGTCGCGCGTATCCTCGTGACGCGTGCTCTCGAGCCACTCCACCTCCCATTCCTCGGCCGCGATCCATTCGTCATGCTCCTTGCGGCGCTGGACGTCGGACAGCGTGCCATAGGCACTGTTGAGGATGGCCATGATGCGCGCAGCCTTCTCATCGCCCGGATTCTTGTCCGGGTGGTATTTCTGGCTGAGCGCCTTATAGGCGGCACGTATGACTTCCTGTGGCGCCATCCGCGCCACTTTCAGGTTGTCATAGTGAGTGTGTATCTTTGCCATTATTCCGTTTGAATGTGACTTGCTGCTTGCTTCGATCCGTCCATCATAGCCGATCTGGCGCGCCAAAACCCAGCGATCAAGGCTGGAAAGTCCGTGTTTTTTCGACAATAGTGCCGTTTGCTACAGGCGGTGGCTGCGGTCGGCCGCCAGCAATTTTGCCGACAGTTCAACGTTCTTCCCCACCACCAATACCTTGAACAATTCGCCCATTTCCGCCGGCGACAGCAGCTTTTGCAGCGCTTTCGCCTGGGGCAGATAGCGCAGCGCGTCGGACGGGTCTGTACGCAGCAGCAATTCGGCGATGCCGGTATTGATCAGGAAGCCGGCCTGGTTCATATAGGCCAGCACGTCGATCCCGCCATCCTGGGCCGCCAGCGCCATCGCCGTGAAGTCGACGTGGGCGGTGATGTCTTGCAGGCCGGGCAAATAAAACGGATCGGCGTGGGCATGGTGGCGGTAATGACACATCAGGGTGCCGGCGGCGCGCTGGTCGACATAATATTCGTGGGCCGGGAAACCGTAGTCGAACAGCAGCGCGGCGCCGCCCTGCCCCTGGCCCAGCATCTGCGCCAGCGAGGCCATGAAGCCGCAGGCGATGCCGTGCACTTCGCTGACATAGCCGACCGGCAGGCTGTCATGCCCGGGGATCTGGCCTTCGATGCGCGCCAGCAGCGCGGCGTCGGCCGCCACCGGCTGCCAGGCAAACGCGCCATCGTGCACCGTGACCTGCAATTCCTGCCAGCCCTCGGGGTGCTTGCTGACCAGTTGCACCGGCATCGCGTCGAGCACCTCATTGCCCAGCACCACGCCGTCGAAGGCGGCGGGGAAGCCGTCCAGCCAGCGCACCTGCGGGAAATCGCGCAGCGCCTCTTCCTGGCGCGCGCGCAGCTCGCCCGACAATTCGACGATGGCATAGGATTCGATGGCGATGCCGGCGGCGGCCAGCTCGCTCAGGATATCGTGCGCCAGCTTGCCGGTGCCGGCGCCAAATTCGAGAATCCGCGGCGCGGTTTGGGCCATAATAGCGGCTGCCGCATGCGCCAGCGTGCTGCCGAACAGGGACGAGAGCTCGGGTGCGGTTGTAAAATCGCCATCTTTTCCCAGCTTGGCGGCGCCGCCGCTGTAATAGCCCAGATCGGGGGCATACAGGGCCAGCTCCATGAAGCGGGCAAAGGAAATGGCGCCTGCATGGCGTTCGATGTCGGCGGCGATCAGGTGCTGCAGGGCATGGGACGCGGCCAGCGCGTCGGGAGTAGGTGCGGGTAGGGACATCCCCCTATTGTAGCGAATTGGCGCGCCGCAACGCCAAAATCCATCCAGGAAGAGTCTTAGATCAAATGACGATATCGAATCAGCAAGCCGCCATGCCGGCCGGCGCGGACACGCCGGGAACGCCGCCGGTGGCGCCGGCGCGGGTGGCGCTCGTGACCGGCGCCGGGCGCCGCATCGGCCGCGCCATCGCGCTCGGCCTGGCTGGCGCCGGCTGGGACGTGGCCGTGCACTACCGCGCCTCCGCCGCCGAGGCGGCCGAGGTGGTGGCCGCGATCGCCGCCATGGGCCGGCGCGCCGTGGCGCTCGATTGCGAGCTGGCCGACGAAAGCGCCGTGCGCGCCCTGGTGGGGCGCGCCGCCGCCGCGCTCGGCCCGCTGTCCTGCGTGGTCAACAGCGCCTCGATGTTCGATTTCGACAGCGCGGCCGACTTTGGCGGCGCCCTGCTGGCGGCCCATATGCAGGCCAATGTGGCAGCGCCGATACTGCTGGCGCAAGCGCTGCACGCGGCCACGCCGGAAGGCGGCCAAAGCGTGGTAATCAATCTGCTGGACCAAAAACTGTACAATCTCAACCCTGACTTTTTATCCTACACCCTGTCCAAGGCCGCGCTGCACACGGCCACGACCCTGCTGGCGCAGGCGCTGGCGCCGCGGCTGCGGGTGGTGGGCATCGCTCCCGGCCTGACCATGGTGTCGGGCGAGCAGAGCGAGGCCGGTTTCGCCCAGGCCCACCGGCACACGCCGCTGGGCCGCTCCAGCACCCCGGAGGACATCGCCGCCAGCGTCGTGTATGCGGCCAGCGCGCGCGCCCTGACCGGCACCACGCTGCTGGTCGACGGCGGCCAGCACCTGATGCCGCTGGCGCGCGATGTGATGTTCCTCGTGAAGTAAAGTTTATTCTATAAATATCGTATTCCCGAAAGAAGGTAAAACCATGTTGTCCGCCCTGTCCCATCCCCGTCTGGCCGATTGCCGCCGCCTGTTCCTGCGCAACTACGAAGTGCTGATCAACATCGGCGTCTACGAGTTCGAGAAAAAGGGCGAGCAGCGTGTCTTGATCAACGTCGACCTGTACATCCCGCTGGCCGACTCGACGCCGACGGCCGACCAGCTCGACGAAGTGGTGGACTACGACTTCATGCGCGACACCATCGCCAAGCGCATGGCCCAGGGCCATGTTCACCTGCAGGAAAGCCTGTGCGACGACGTGGTGCGCGCCATGCTGGAGCACCCGCGCGTGCGCGCCGCCCGCGTGTCGACCATGAAGCCGGACGTCTACCCCGACTGCGAAGGCGTGGGCGTGGAAGTATTCAAGATCAAGGATGTCGCATGAACGCCGTCATGGAAACACTGGAAACGCCGCCCGTGAGCGTCAAATCGGCCGAGAAGATCGCGCTGGAGAACAACAAGCTGCACAAGCGCCTGTGCCGCCTGGTGGGCCAGGCCATCGGCGACTTCAATATGATCGAAGACGGCGACAAGGTCATGGTCTGCCTGTCCGGCGGCAAGGACAGCTACGCCCTGCTCGACATCCTGATGACGCTGCGCGAACGGGCGCCGATCCACTTCGACATCATCGCCGTCAATCTGGACCAGAAGCAGCCCAACTTCCCCGACCACATCCTGCCGGCCTATCTGACCGAATTGGGCGTGGCCTTCCACATCGAAAACCAGGACACCTACAGCATCGTCAAGCGCCTGATCCCGGAAGGCAAGACCACCTGCTCGCTGTGCTCGCGCCTGCGCCGCGGCATCCTGTACCGCGTGGCCGATGAGCTGGGCGCGACCAAGATCGCGCTGGGCCACCACCGCGACGACATCCTCGAGACCTTCTTCCTGAATATGTTCTTCGGCGGGAAACTCAAGGGCATGCCGGCCAAGCTGCAGTCGGACGACGGCAAGCACATCGTGATCCGGCCGATGGCCTATGTGAAGGAAGAAGACACCGAGCGCTATGCCGCGGTCAAAGGCTTCCCGATTATTCCGTGCGACCTGTGCGGCTCGCAGGAAAACCTGCAGCGCAAGCAGATCAAGGGCCTGATGCGCGACTGGGAAAAGAAATTCCCCGGCCGCGTCGAGAGCATCTTCTCGGCCCTGTCGACCGTGGTGCCATCGCACCTGATGGACCGCGACCTGTTCGGCTTCACCGGCCTCGCCGCCGACGGCGTGGCCAGCCCGCTGGGCGACATCGCCTTCGATGACGAGCCATGCTCGACACCGACCACGATGCCGGGCATGATCCCGCTGCAGTCGCTGTAATGCTGCGGGGCGCGCCATAAATTAAGCGCGCCGCGAAGCATTTAGAACCCACGGCGTACCCCTGGGGTCTGACCCGCCGGGTCAGACCCCGGCTCTTTGCCGTGGGTTTTTGGCCGCTGCCCGCGGCCCGCCGCTACAGCTTGCGCGCCGTGCGCATCACCGGATACAGATTAAACCGCTCATCCCACGAGGAATGCCGGCGCGCGAAGAAGTCCAGCCGCGCATCGGGATTGGCGGCAAAGGCCGGATCGTTGGCCACACGCTGGCGGAAGGCGGCGGCCAGCGCCGGATCGGCCGCCATCTGCTCGCGCGCCACGTCCTCGGCCACATAGGCTTCCATATATTCCTTGCGCTCGAAAGCGCCATTGAACACGCCCCAGGCCAGCAGCGAATCGGCGCCGCGCGGCTCCAGCATCGCCATCACCAGCCGCGCCTTGGCCTGGGCGATAGGCACGAACAGCCCGCCCTTGCCGACGGCGCGCGCCTCGGTCTTCCAGCCGCCTTCCAGCGCCAGCGACTGGCGCCCCTCGAAGGACTGCGCGCCAAAAGTGGTTTTGTCGGCGCGGAAGGTCTCGACCTCGCCCGCCGCCAGGCCATGATCCAGCACCTTGAAGACGATGCCGTGCTGGCGCAGTTTGGCGCCCACGGCGGCGGCCTGCGCCGCCGGAACCAGATAGCCGCCCTGCGGCGCCTTGACCTGAAGGTCCGGCACGATCTCGTCGCGCAGCGGCACGGTCCACATCTGCGGCTTGCTTTCGTCATAGTGCGTCATCAGCGCGCCGGACACGTCGGACGGGGTACGGGTGTATTCGTAGCCGCCGAACTGGATCATCGTGGTCTTGCCGGTGGTGCGATAGCTCAGGGCAACCGGCGTGCCGGCCAGCGCGGCGGCGCGCACATCGGCCGCCTGTACCTGCGCCAACCAGTCCCTGCCATGCGCGGCCACCTGATCGAGCATGGCGACGATGGTGTTGCGGGTGATGCGCACACGGGTCGGATAGTCTTTCCACGAATGCGTTTCGACCAGCATGGCGAAGCGGTTGCGCAAGGGGAAGTAGCCGGTGGAAAAGCGTGGAGCCGCTACGCTGTCGACGAAGCCCGAGCTAGGGTCGTCCTCGCCGGCAAAGGAAATGTAGAAGGCCTTGGGATCGGAACCCTGGCGCTTCAGCTCGGCCATCACGCCATCGCGCAGGGCCACGCCGGACTGCATCAGCGCGGCGTCGCCGCCATGGATAGGTTCCACCTGGATCGACACGTCGGGCTGGAACTTGGCGCCGTCGGTCACATGCAGGTCGACATAGGCCAGCGGGTCCCACTCCTTGGCCAACGCCAGCATGGCCTGCATTTCCGGCGCCTCAGCCTTCACATAGTCGCGATTGAGGTTGTAGTTCTGCGCCGTGGTGCGCCAGCCCATTTCCACCGGACCGCGCTGGTTCGGGCGATTCCACTGGCCGAAGCGCTCATGGCCATCGACATTAAATACCGGCACGAACAGCAGCACCTGCCGGTCCAGCGCGCCGCTTGCGGCCTTGCCCTCCAAGGCCTCGCGCAGCGCCAGGAAGCCGGCATCCTTGCCGTCGATTTCGCCGGCGTGAATCCCGCCCTGCACCAGCAGCACCGGCAGGCCGCGCTTGCGCGCCTGCGCCGCCGTCAGCGCACCGCTGCGCGACACCGCCAGCGCCAGCATGGGCCGCCCTTCCGGCGTACGCCCGAAACTGAAACAGCGCACCGCCTGGGGATAGGCCTTCTGGAAGCGCGCGCACAGCGCTTCGACCTCGTCGTAGCGGCCGGTGTGCTGGAAGCCGGAGCGTTCCGCCACGGTGGTCAAGGCATCGGTCGCGGCGCCCGCCATGGGAGCGATGGCGGCAAGGGCAAGCAGCAAGGCAGGTCGAATCATCAGGTAGCTCCGGCTTGGAAGTGAGGGGAAACGTGGAGGAAAATTATAGTCGGCTTTGGCGCCGGCGCGGCCCTGTAGCGCTGCCGCGCCAACGCATGCCGGCGAGTTCAGCGCGGCACGCCGCGGATAGCGATTTCCGCCAGCTCTGGACGTACCGGGCGCAGCGGATTGTTGGCGCCGCTGCGCCCCGCCGCCAGCATCCCGGCCAACTGGCCAGGGCAGCTGCCGCTGGCGCGGTAGTGCAGCGCCGCAGCCAGCTGGCCCTCCGCCACATCGCCCAGCGCATGGCGGAAATCGTCGGCCACGCCGCAGGTGGGCGCAAAGCCATCGGCATAGTCGCCGCTGCCCTTGTTGTTCACGCCCTGGTACTGAATCACGAAATAGGTGGTGCCGCAGTTGGGCATAGGACCAAAAGCATACGGCTTGCCGCAGGTAGCGGCGCCGATCAGGTTCACTTCCACGTCCACGCCGCGCAGGCTGTTGATCACCGATTCGCTGGCCGAGCAGGTACCGGCACCGGTCAGGATGGTGACACGCTTCAGATCCAGGTGCGGCAAGGGCTTGTTGAAGTTCTGCGGGTCGCCCAGTCCCAGCGACGTTGAACGGAACAGCGTCGGCGGCGGCGCCTGGACCTTGCCGTTGTTGAGTAGACGTTCAAACACCTTGCCCTCCGTATTGGCCGGGCCGGCGATCATATACGCCAGTTCATTGGCAATCAGCAGCAGGCCGCCGCCGTTGTAGCGCATGTCGAGCACCAGATCGGAGACGCCCTCGGACTGGAGGCGGGTAAAGGCGGCGATCAGCGGCTTTTCGGCGGCGATATTGTGGTTGTTGAAGGTCAGGTAGCCGACCTTGCCGCTCGCGGTATCGATGACGCCGACATGCTGTACCGGCGCAACCGGGTGGGTGCCGCTGACCAGGCTGACGTCGAACTGGCGCCGCTCGCGCAGCAAGGTGAGCTGATGGGGTTCACCTTCGCTGGCGGGCGTGATGCCGGCGTTCAGGCGCGCGACGATGGCGCTGTCGGCGCTGTTGAGGAAATCAAGCCCGTCGACCATCAGCAACTGGTCGCCACGCTGCACCCCGGCCAGTGCCGCACTCGATTGCGGCTCCACCGCCGCTGCGATCCAGGTGCGCGGCAAGACGCCGCTGGAGCTGCGTACCCAGCTCACGCCATAGCCGCGCGTCAGCCCGTTCGAAATCTCTTCCCATTGCGCGCTCGGATAGGTGAAGTGAAAACGGTCTTTGACATTGCCCGACGCGCTCAGCAGCGGCGTCTTCAGGGCGGCAAAGTAGTCGACCGGGGTCGCGTAGTTGGCCGCGCGCAGCGAGGCCGGCACCTCTTTGTCCCACAGATAAATTTCGTCGACCCAGGCGCGCACGAAAGCCTTCTCGTCGGCCAGCGTTCCCTGCTTGTCAGGATAGGGCAGGAAGCCGTCCTTGAGCCCCGTGCGCGGTGTCTGGCACAGGTTCCAGACCGCCAGGGTCTTGGCCACCGGCTCGGGTTCGATGGGGGGCTCGGGCTGGGCGACCGGGAAACTGTCGCCGCCGCAGGCGCTCAGGCTGAGCAGTACGGCCAGCGATGAAACAATAAATCGGTATGGAAGCATGGAGCAAGAAACGGCCAGTGGAAAGCCAATGATTATAGGCCGCTTCGGCGCTGAAAAGGGCATGCGCCAACTTCGGCGCATGCCCTTCATCGCGGTCTCAGGAACCGAAGTGGTAGTTCAGCTCCACCCATCCCTGACGGCCGACCGGGCTGAAATTACCCACCGGGTAGTTCGGCCAGCCGCCGCTGGTATCGGTCTTGATCTTGTTGAACACATTGTTGACGATCAGCGAGATCGTGGTGCGCTTGTCGATCTTGTAGACCGCGCTGACGTTGGCCGTGGTGGTCGAGGACAGGATGCCCGTCTGCGCCGCATCCGGCACGCGGCCGTAGCGGTTGACGAACAGGGTGTTGGACCAGTCGCCCACGTTCCAGTTCAGGCTTGCATTGAGCTTGTTCGGCCAGTCGGTGTTGCCCAATTCGGCCATGTCATCGCGCTCCGCATCGCCGGCGAACTGGCGTGATCTCTGATTCAGGGTCTTGGAGAAATTGGCCGACCAGACGAAGCGGCCGTAGCTGGCGGTGCGCAGCGCGTACTTCAGCGTCAGGTCGATGCCGTTGACGCTCTTCTGCGCGGCGTTGATCGGGTTGACGAAGATGGTCTTGATCTCGCCCGGCTTGTTGAGCGCATTGTCGGCATAGCGCAGCACGCGGCCCAGCGTATCGACGCAGCTTGGCGAATTCCTGTCCGTCTTGCCGGTGCGGCAATCGGCTTCATCGCGCAGCACCGTGTCGGCATCCAGATCGGTCACCAGATTGCTGATCTTGATGTTCCAGTAATCGAGCGAGACGTCGAAGTCCGCGCTGGGCGACCAGACGATGCCGGCGCCGAAGGACTTGCCCTTCTCCGACTGCAGATCCTTGCTGCCAGAGGTGACGTAGTCGGCACCTGGCGAGACGCGCGCGAACTCGCAGGTGTCGATGCTCTGGCCGGCCTGGGCGCAGCGGTAGTAATCCGTGGTCGAGGAATAGTAGCCGCTGCCGCGGGCCTTGAAGATATAGGTCATGTCCGGAGCGCGGAAGCTGGTGGCGTAATTCCCGCGTACCAGCAGCGTCTTGGCCGGACGGAATTCCAGGCCGGCGTTGTAGGTCAGCTTGCCCTCGCTGCGGTCGGCGAAGCTGTAGCGGTCGTAGCGGCCCGCCAGGCTGGCGTTGAGCGTGGACAGCAGGGGAATATTCGCTTCCGCGCCCAGCGCATAGCGCCCGCGCGTACCGGCGGTGATATCGGCCGGCACCACGGTGTTGAAGACGCCCTGGTTGATGCGCGCATCCGGCGTATCGCTGAAGCCCTGGCGGCCGATTTCGGCCACCGTGGCGACCTTGAGCGGACCGGCCGGCAGCGTGAGGACGTCGCCGTTGGCGCTCACGCTGATGGTGTTGACCCAGGACTCATCCTTGCTGCGGCTGTAGTCGGTGATGCTGTTGAACTCTTCCGGCGTCAGGCGCTTGCTCAGGCGTGCCTGATCCGGCGCGTAGATCGCGATGCCGTCGCTATCGAGGCCCAGTTTGGGACCGAGGAAGAAGCTGTCGATGTTCGCCAGCGCGCGCGGGGTCTGGTTTTTACTCTGGTAGAAGGAACCGTTATAGCCCGCCTCATAGTTCCACTCGGTGCCCGGAATGCGGCCGCGTGCGCCGAAGGACAGTGCCGTCGCCACGTCCTTCCACTTCTTGTTGTAGCGGTCCACGCCGCCGATTTCTTCGGGCGCGATGTATTTTTTCCACGCTTCGTAGTTGCCCGAATTCTGGTTGAAGAAATAGGCGTCGGTGGTGGACTGCGAGGTCCAGCTCGGGCCGCGCGTATTGTTCTCGGTCTTGTTCCGGGCCAGCAGCAGGTCGGCGAATAGGGTCGTCTCCGCGCTCAGCTCATAATTCAGGCCGCCGTACAGATTCTGGCTGCTGTTCTTGGTCTGGGTGGTCCAATAGGTCGGCGTCACCTTGGAACTGGCGCAGTAGTTGCCCTTCTTGCTGGCATAGTTGATGACGCTGTTGCCGAACAGGTCGCCCAGTGCGGCGCAGGTGCCGCCCAGGTCCACATATTTTCCGGTGTTGATGTTCTTGCGCTCGACCACGCTGGTGGGCACGCCGTCGCGCACGGACATGAAGTCGCGGTCCAGGCTGGAGAGCATATCGCGCTCGCTCAACTCGATGCTGAAGATCGCGTTGAGCTTGCCGAAATCCTGGCCGCCGCTGAACTGCAGGCGCTTGTCGCCGCCGCCGCCGCGCGAGGTGGCACCCAGTTTGGCGTTGATGTCGAAGCCGTCCGCGCGTTTTTTCAGGATCACGTTGACCACGCCGGCGATCGCGTCGGAACCGTAGATGGCCGAGGCGCCGCCGTTCAGGATCTCGATGCGTTCGACCGCGCTCGACGGGATATTCGCCAGGTTGGTGAAGTTGACCGCGCCTTCGTAGGCGATCGGGAAGTCGGCGATGCGGTGGCCGTTCAGCAGAATCAGGGTGTGGTTCGGGCCCAGGCCGCGCAGGCTGATGGCATTGGCCGACGGCGTGAAGGTATTGCCGAAGTCGGCGCCCTGGGTAAAGCCGCTGTTCTGGGTCTGGTTGCTCAGCGCATCGAAGACGTTCTTGTAGCCTTGCTTGGTGATTTCATCGCCGGTGATCACCGTCACCGAGGAAGGTCCTTCCAGGCTGGCGCGCGGAATGCGCGAACCGGTGATGACTACGGCGGACGGGTTCGCCGCCGCCTTTTGATCCGTGGCAGAGGCCGGCGTTTGCGCCATGGCTGGCAGGGCCACGCCGCACAGCAGGGCGATAGCCCCGGCCGCCAGCGGTTTCAATTCAAATTTGGTGATCATCATTGAGTTCCGAGTTTCAAAAAACTCAACGATATCAAAAGCAATATAGAAACAGAACGAATAGATACGCGTTTTCTTATGCGGTTTGTGATTGCCTACCAAAAAAACCACAACTTGTTTGATGCAAGTCAACGCAGGCTGCTGCAATAAATCATCTCGCAGAAAAAAGAGAGGCCAGCCTGTCGGCTGGCCTCTCTTCATCTCATGCCTGATGTGAATCAGGCGGCGCGGTGGGCGCTCCCCGATGCGGGCGAAGGCGAATTGAAGGCGGCCAGCAGCGCCGCTTCTTTTTCCTTGGCCGATTTCAGGTGGCGCTCCTTCACATGGCCGTAGCCGCGGATGTCTTCCGGGATGCTGGCGATGGCGACCGCCTGGCCCAGATTGGCTTCCGTCAGTTTCGGCAGCAGCGCTTCCACGGTCTGGCGGTATTCAACGATCAGCGCGCGTTCCATCTTGCGCTCGGCGGTGTAACCGAACACGTCCAGCGCGGTGCCGCGCAAGCCCTTGAACTTGGCCAGCACGCCGAAGGCCTTCATCATCCAGGGACCGAATTCCTGCTTGATCAGCTGGCCCTTGGAATCATGCTTGGCCAGCAGCGGCGGCGCAAGGTGGAACTTGAGCTTGATGTCGCCCTCGAACATGCCGGCGATCTTCTGCTGGAAGGCGCCGTCGGTGTACAGGCGCGCCACTTCGTACTCGTCCTTGTAGGCCATCAGCTTGTACAGATAGCGCGCCACGGCTTCGCTCAGGCGTGCGCCCTTGCCCAGCGCGGACTCGCGTGCCCGTACCTGGTCCACGAAGGCCTTGTACTGGTTGGCGTAGTTCACGTCCTGGTAGGCGCTCAGCAGCTCCACGCGCTTGGCGACGACGTCGTCCAGCGTCTGGGTGCGTTTGAACTCGATCACCTTGGCCGGGGTGGTCAGCTTGACCACCATCGCCAGATCGTGCGCCGCAGTACGGCCCCACTGGAAGGCGGCCTTGTTGAAGGCGACCGACACATTGTTCAGCTCAATCGCTTTCACAATCGACGCTTCGCTCAGCGGCACCTGGCCTTTTTGGAAGGCGTAGCCGAGCATGAACATATTGGTGGCGATCGAGTCGCCCATCAGCGCGGTGGCGATCTGGCCGGCGTCGACGAAGTCCACCAGCTGTTCGCCGCAGGCCTTGATGATCTCGCCGCGCGAGGACGCGTCCGGGAACTGCCAGTCCGGATTTTTCACGAACGCGGCCGTCGAGGAACCGGTCGAGTTGATGGCCGCATAGGTGCGTCCCTCGCCCATGCGCGACAGGGCGTCGCGGCTGGCGGTGACGATCAGGTCGCAGCCGATCACCAGATTGGCGCTGCCGGTACCGACGCGGGTCGAGTGCAGGTCGGCCTGATGGTCGGCCAGACGCACGTGCGACATCACCGGGCCGCCCTTCTGGGCCAGACCGCTCATGTCGAGCACAATGGCGCCCTTGCCTTCCACGTGGGCGGCCACGGCCAGGATCTGGCCGACCGTGACCACGCCGGTACCGCCGATCCCGGTGATCAGGATGCCGAAAGGCTGGGCGGTGCTAGGCAGCACAGGCGTCGGCAGCACCGGCATGGCGGTGTCGCCGGCCGAGGCTTTCTTGGGCTTCTTCAGCGCGCCGCCTTCCACCGTCACAAAGCTCGGGCAGAAACCGGTGGTGCAGGAGAAGTCCTTGTTGCAGGACGACTGGTTGATCTGGCGCTTGCGGCCCAGATCCGTTTCCAGCGGTTCCACCGACAGACAGTTCGATTGCACGGAACAGTCGCCGCAGCCTTCGCAGACGGCTTCGTTGATGACGGCGCGTTTGGCCGGGTCCGGGTACTCGTTGCGTTTCCGGCGGCGGCGCTTCTCGGAGGCGCAGGTCTGATCGTAGATCATGGCCGACACGCCCGGCTTGTCGCGCAGTTCGCGCTGCACGTCCATCAATTCGCTGCGATGGCGCACGGTGACGCCTTCGGCCCATTTGTAATCGGCCGGGTATTTGTCCGGTTCGTCGGTGACGACGATAATCGGCGTCACGCCTTCGGCCGCGATCTGGCGCGAAATCATGCCCGGATCGAGCGGGCCGTCGAAGGCCTGGCCGCCGGTCATGGCGACGGCGTCGTTGAACAGGATCTTGTAGGTGATGTTGACCTTGGCCGCCACCGCCGCGCGGATCGCCAGGATGCCGGAGTGGAAGTAGGTACCGTCACCCAGGTTGGTGAACACATGCTTCTCGTTGGTGAACGGCGCCTGGCCCACCCAGGTGACGCCTTCGGCGCCCATATGGGTAAAGGTCGAGGTTTCGCGGTCCATCCACAGCACCATGTAATGGCAGCCGATACCGGCCAGCGCGCGCGAACCTTCCGGCACCTTGGTCGAGGAATTGTGCGGGCAGCCGGAGCAGAAGTACGGGGTGCGGTCGGTTTCCGGATTCGGCTTGGCCGACACGGTCTTGAGCACCAGTTCCTTCGCTTCCAGGAAGGCGATGCGCTCCTGCACCCGCTGGGCCACGGGATGGCCGGCGCAGTAGTGCGAAATGCGGCTGGCGATGGCGCGTGCGATCTGGGCCGGGTTCAGCTCATAGGTGGCCGGCAGCAGCCAGTCGCCGTGGCCGGTGTGGCCCTTGTTGCTCCACTCGCCGGTGTCGTCGAACTTGCCGACCACGCGCGGACGCTGGCCGTCCGGCAGGTTGTACAGCTCTTCCTTGAGCGCGTATTCGAGGATCTGGCGTTTTTCTTCGACCACCAGGATCTCGTCCAGGCCCTTGGCGAATTCGTGCACGCCGTCCGCTTCCAGCGGCCAGGTCATGCCGATCTTGTACAGGCGGATGCCGATGTCGGCCGCGGCCTGCTCGTCGATGCCCAGGTCGGCCAGCGCCTGGCGCGTGTCCAGGTAGGATTTACCGGCGGTGATGATGCCGATCTTCGGACGCGGGCTGTCCCAGATGATTTTGTTCAGCTTGTTGGCGCGCGCATAGGCCAGCGCGGCGTACCACTTGTAGCTGTTCATGCGCACTTCCATGTCCAGCACCGTGTCCGGCCAGCGGATATTCAGGCCGCCGGCAGGCAGCTCGAAGTCGTCCGGCATGGCGATCTGCACGCGGTCGGGGTCGAAGTCGATGACGGCGCCGGACTCGATGATATCGGTCACGCACTTCATCGACACCCACAGGCCGGTGTAGCGGCTCATGGCCCAGGCATGCAGGCCGTAGTCGATGTATTCCTGCACCGAGGCGGGATACAGCACGGGAATGCCGCAGGCGTTCAGGATGTGGTCGGACTGGTGGGCGGTGGACGAGGATTTGGCCGCGTGGTCGTCGCCGGCCAGCACCAGCACGCCGCCGTGTTTGGCCGAGCCCGCGTTATTGGCGTGCTTGAACACGTCGCCGCAGCGGTCCACGCCCGGGCCTTTGCCGTACCACATGGAAAACACGCCGTCGTACTTGGCGTCTTTGAACAGATTGGTTTGCTGCGTGCCCCAGACCGCCGTGGCGGCCAGGTCTTCGTTCATGCCGGGGTGGAACTTGATGTGATGGGCGTCGAGATGCTTCTTGGCCTTCATCGCCGTCATGTCGACGCTGGTGACCGGGGAGCCCCGGTAACCGGTGATATAGCCGGCGGTGTTCAGTCCTGCCTTCAGGTCGCGCTCGCGCTGCATCATCGGCAGGCGGATCAGGGCCTGGGTGCCGGTCATGAAGGCGCGGCCCCGGTCCAGGGTCCATTTGTCTTCGAGCGAGATCTCGGCCGGCGGCGTACCCGGTTCCAGTTGCAGGCCCTTGTGAGGTGCATTCATTACTTTGTCTCCATTATTCTCATGGCTGTGCGCAGCGCGGCCGGTTTGGCCTTGCTGCACGCGAATTCGCCAGTCTTGTGGACCGGCGAAAACGGGAAAATGTGCTTTTTTACAGGGTATCACAGGCTGGCGCGCCCTTCTGTGTGGCGCGGCCAGCTTCAAACCCCAAACTATTTCAGAACCTGTTTCAAAATGCGTGCGGCGAGGCGTGGCGATGAAGACAGTACGAACTGTACGGCGAGGAGCCACAACGAAGCCATGCTCTTTTTTAAACGGGTTTACGCTGCCGTTTTGTCGGCGTTTGGATCAGTCAATACGCCGCGCTTGATCTGGTCCAGCTCGATCGATTCGAACAGGGCGCGGAAGTTACCCTCGCCGAAGCCCTGGTCACCCTTGCGCTGGATGATTTCGAAGAAGATCGGGCCGATCACGTTCTGCGTGAAGATCTGCAGCAGCAGTTCGCGCTCGTTCTCGGTGCTGTGGCCGTCGATCAGGATGCGCAGGCGGCGCAGCTCTTCCAGCTGCTCGCCGTGGTGCGGCAGGCGGCGGTTGACCAGCTCGTAGTAGGTCTCGATGGTGTCCTGGAATACGATGCCGGTGTCGCGCATCTGCTGGACCGAACCGTAGATGTTGTCGGTGCCCAGCGCGATGTGCTGGATGCCTTCGCCATGGTACTGGTCCAGATATTCGGCGATCTGGGACTTGTCGTCCGAGGATTCATTGATGGGAATCCGGATCTTGCCGCACGGCGAGGTCATCGCCTTGGACTTCAGGCCGGTCAGCTTGCCTTCGATGTCGAAGTAGCGTACTTCGCGGAAGTTGAACAGGCTTTCGTAGAAGTTAGCCCATTCCTTCATGCGGCCACGGTGTACATTGTGGGTCAGGTGGTCGATATAGGTCAGGCCGTTGCCGACCGGATTGGCGACCGCGCCCGGGATGGCGACGAAGTCGACGTCATAGATGCTGATGTCGCCAATTGCGCCAGCTTGCGGTGCGTTTGGCTGATCCGCGCCCTTGCCGCGCCAGCGGTCGACGAAGTAGATCAGCGAATCGCCCACGCCCTTGATGGCGGGGATATTCAGCTCCATCGGACCGTTCTTGTTGTCGAAGCCCCAGGCGCCCAGTTCCAGCGCGCGCTTGTAGGTGAAGGCGGCGTCATCGACGCGGATCGCGATCGCGCACACGGACGGACCGTGCTGGCGGGCGAAGCGCTGGGCGAAGGAATCTTGCTCGGCGTTGATGATGAAGTTGATGTCGCCCTGACGGTACAGGGTCACATCCTTGTGGCGATGACGGGCGATAGCGGTAAAGCCCATGCTTTCGAACAGCGCACCCAGAGCTTTTGGATCGGGGGCGGCGTATTCAACAAATTCGAAACCATCGGTTCCCATGGGGTTGTCCCAAGGCTGAAATTTCATGCAAGTCTCCTTCGGTAATTAGGGCAAATTATAGACCTGCACGCAGAGCATTAAATTGCAAACTATTCCCACACTTGAGGATTATGCGCAATAATATTGCCTGAATATCGACTTATTGAGGAATTTATGACCAAGATTGCGCTGGATAAAACCGACCGCAAGATTCTGTCCATCTTGCAGGCCGACGGCCGCCTGTCGAATCAGGACGTGGCCGAGCTGGTCAGCCTGTCGCCTTCGCCCTGCCTGCGCCGCATCAAGCGGCTGGAAGAAGCGGGCGTAATCCGCCAGTACGTGGCCCTGCTCGACCCGGACAAGATCGGCCTGGGCCTGCTGGCCTATGTGAATGTACGGCTGGAAAAGCACAGCGACGCGGCGGCCCACAGCAATGCCCGCGCGCTGGGCGTGGCACCGGCGATCGCCTCGCCGCGCGCCGATTTCGCGGTGGCGGTGGAGCAGTGGCCGGAAGTGGTGGCCTGCTATGCGATGACGGGGGAGATGGATTATCTGCTGCGTGTGCACGTGGAAGATATGGACCACTTCTCGCGCTTCATGATGGCCACGCTGCTGCGCCACCCGGCGGTGCTGGACGTGAAGTCCAGCTTCGCCCTGCAGCGCATCAAGGACACCACGGCGCTGCCGCTGGTGTAGCGGCAACGCCGGCTGCCCGAATAAAATTTGCCACTCGAAGCCGTCCATTCCTGAACCGGGCTCCTGATCGGGCTCCGAATGGGCTTCATCGGTGGGGATCGTGGGCCGCCTGCGCGGCCCCGGTCAGACGGCCTGGCTGATTCGCTGCGCCCATGTCTTGGCGGCCGATTTGAAGATGCTGTCGCGTTTCGATCCATGCTTGATCTTGGCGTGGGCCAGAAAGGCCTTGCCTTCGACATAGAAAAGATAGCCGTTTCCGCAAGCGGGGATGGAGCCGTCATAGGGCATCACGCTCACGGCAATCGCTGAAATATGGGGACTGGAAACCAGTACCTTGTTGCTGTCTGAGGAAATCAAAGCGCATCTCTTTCATTGTAGTGAAACAGGATGGCGGCTTGCCGCACATCCTGTCTGGTGATGTATGGGTTTCCGGCGGGAAGTCATTGTTCCCATCGGGACAAAGGACAGCTCAGCCGCCGCAGCATGCTTAGCTGGTTTTCGCGACCTTGGCCGTGCCGTATAGCGAACCGACATACACGCCGGTCAGCGTCAGCGCGATGCCGGCCAGTGCGACGACGGTCGGTTTGGCCGAGAAGAACAGGATGTCGATCAGATAGGTGCCGACCGGCTCCGACAGCAAAATCAAGCCGGCCAGCGAGGTCTTCACGTAGGGAATCGCGGAACTGACCATCAGCCAGGCCACGCCCTGCACGATCAAGCCATAGGCGATCAAGGTCATCAGGTTCTTGCTGTCAGGAATAGTCAGCGATTCTCCCTCGGCCAGGCTGCTGACCAGCAGGAACAGCGTGGCGGCGGCGCACAGGATCACCATGTTGACCACCGGGTGGGTCGGCCGCTCGGTCTGCTGCGATATTTTGATGAACACCACGCACAGGGCGTAGGCCACCGCCGATCCCAGCCCCATCGCGACGCCCCAGATGTATTCCGCGCTCAGCGCGCCGCTGCCGTGCAGCACCGCGCCCATGCCCGAAATCAGGAAGATGCCGACCAGGGCCAGCATCAAGGACAGGAAATAGACGATGGTGATTCTTTCCTGGAACAGGAAATAGGCGAAGATCGCCAGGCTGAACGATTGGCAATTGGTCAGGATCGCCCCCAGGCCCGGCCCCACCATGCGGATACTCTTGTGCCACCAGTACATGTCCAGCGCCAGCGCGAAACCGGCCAGGCAGGCATAGATGAAACTCTTGCGTGTCGTTTGAAACGGAAATTTTTTCACATAGGCGAAAATCGCCAGGGCCAGTCCGCCGAGCAGCATGCGGTAGAAACCCACCGCGCTGGTGCCCATGGAGCTGTAGGCGACCGCCACGCCGGACAGGCTGAAGATGAGTCCGCCGATACTCAGGAAAATGATGGGTCTGCTGTGTACATTCATGGGTGTAGATAAGGGTGAAGTCCGCCTCTGTGCAAGGCAAAAAACGGCGGCGCCGGCTGGCGTCCGCCTCGGGGTGAGTTGCCTGCGCAGCCTTAGGCGGCCTTGGCTTCCAGTGCGCGCGGCGCCTGCTCGGCGAGTTGCTCGCGCAGCCCGTTCACGATGACGGCCGAACGCAGCGCCAGCAAACTGAACGATCCCGCGTCGCCCATGCCGTGCGAGTTTTCGCACAAGCCGTTCAGGTAGCACGGCGCGTGCGGCAGGCCTTCTTTCATGACGATGGAATAGTCCTTATTGATCTGGATGACGCCGTCCGCATCGGTGGCCGAGAACTGGACCACGTCGGCCAGAATGGCCGGGAACTTCTCCTCACCCTCGGCCGCGCCCAGGTTCTTGAAGCCGGTGGCCAGGATCACCAGGTCGAAGTCGCTGTCGGTGACGCCCTCGCTTTCGATCGATGAGTACGAAATCCGCACGCCGTCCGGGCCGAGGTCCTGCGCGGCCAGGATATTGCTGCTGCGGACGATGACGGTTTTCTGCTGGCCGGCCAGTTTTTGCTGGTAGATCTTCAGATACAGCGCATCGAGCACGTCCGCGTCGGCGGCCGAATAATTGGTGTAGCGCAGGTCCCGGTCGAGGCGCTTTTTCTGCGCGCTGGTGCCGGCGTAATAGGTGTCGACGAACTCCGGGAAATACACTTCGCCGGTGAACGGGCTGGCGTCCTTCATGCGGTAGCCGAAGGCGCGGCTGAAGCCATAGACCTCGCTGTCGGGCGCGATGTCGGCCAGGTGCAGCAGGATTTCGACCGCGCTTTGGCTGCCGCCGACGACGGCGACTTTGCCAAGCGGCTTGCCGCGTTGTTTCGCCAGGGTCGGGATGAAGTCGTTCAAATGGATCAGCGCCGGCGAATCGAGTTGATCGAAGGGCGCCGGAATATGCGGCGTACGCCCTGGCGCGGCGATCAGCGCACGGCCGTGGAAAACGCTGCCATTGGCGGTGGTGAGCTTGTACAGGGGCTGGCCGTCGATACGCACGCATTCCACCGAGCGCACCGCCGCCTCATAAGAGACGCTGTCGGCGAAATGCTCGGCGACCCATTCGATGTACTGCGAGTATTCGGTGCGCAGCGCATAGGTTTTGCCCAGGTTTAAAAATTCATACAGGCGGCCCTTGGTGTGCAGGAAGTTGGTGAAGCTGTACGCGCTGCGCGGATTGCGCGGCGTCACCAGATCGCGCAGCGGGTGGTTCTGGATGTCCGACTGGCCGAACTGCATGCCGACCTGCCAGGCGGAGGTCTTGTTCTTCTCAAAAAAGCGGATCTTCAGGTTCGCGCCGAGTTCCTCGTTGGCGGCCGCAACGGCGATATTCGCCGGGCCGAAGCCGATACCCAATACATCAAAAATTTCCATGTTGTTTCCGTGCTAAAAGTTTAAATGGCGGGGGCGCTGGGGCTGGAAACTTGCGCCAGGGCGTCGTCGAGGATTTGCAGGACGATGTTCGCTTCGTTCAGGCTCAGGTTGAGCGGCGGCAGCAGGCGCACCACCACGTCGTCGCGCCCGCCCAGTTCCACGATCAGGCCGTGGTGCAGGCAATATTTCTGGATCTGGCTGGCGATGGGGTAGGAAGGGCGCTTAGTCAGCGGATCGCAGATTTCCACGCCCAGCATGAAGCCCAGGCCGCGTACGTCGGCCACGGCGGCGCGGCGCGCGGCGATCTCGCGCAGCTTCTCGATCAGGTACTGGCCGACTTCGTTGACGTTCTCCAGGATGCCGTCTTCCTGGATGATCTTGATCGTTTCGACTCCGGCCGCGAAGGCGATCTGGTTGCCGCGGAAGGTGCCGATGTGGGCGCCCGGCTTCCACACGTCGAGCCGCTTGTTGTACATCATCAGGGACACCGGCGAGCCGATGCCGCTGAGGGCCTTGGCGGCCAGGATGATGTCGGGCTCGATGTCGTACTGCTCGAAGGCGAACCAGGTGCCGGTGCGGCCGCAGCCGGTTTGCACCTCGTCGATGATCAGCGGGATATCGAGTTCGCGGGTGATGGCGCGGATTCTCTGCACGAAGGCTTTTTGCGCGGGGATCGCGCCGCCCTCGCCCTGCACCAGTTCCATGATGACGGCGGCCGGTTTCTTGATCCCCGAATTGGGATCGAGCAGGGAGCGCTCCAGATAGGTGGCGCAATTGGTTTCGCACGATTCCTTGCGCAAGCCGAGCGGGCAGGCGTTGCAGTTGGAATAAGGGAAGAAATGCACGCCGGGCATCACATTGCCGATGCTTTCCTTGACCGTGCGCAGGCCGGTCAGCGCCATCGTCGCGTGGCTGGCGCCATGGTAGCCGCCCTGGAAGCTGATGATTTCGTCGCGTCCGGTATACAGCTTGCACAGCTTGATGGCCGCTTCCACCGCGTCGCTGCCGGTCGGGCCGCAGAAATGCACCAGCATCTGCTCGCGTATCGCGTCCGGCAACATCGACAACTGGGCCTGGCGGAACTCGGTCTTGATGCGGGTGGGGAAATCCAGGCCCTGGGTAAAGGTGTCGAGCTGCTTCTTGGCGGCCTCGATGACGCGGGGATGGTTGTGGCCCAGCGGCATCACGCCGGCGCCGGTCAGGCAATCGAGGTAGACGTTGCCGTCCACGTCCTCGATGAAACTGCCGCGCGCCGCCTTGATGGCGAAGGTCAGCTTGCGCGGGTAGGAGACGGCGCCCGACTCTTCCTCTTTCTGCAGCTTCAGGTAATGCGTCGATTGCGGGCCGGGAATCGCGGTGACGATGCGCGGCGCCTGATAACTGGGGCTGAGCGGGGCGTGTTGGGTAGGCGTGGTCGCCTGTGTCATGTCTTGTGTCATGTCAGATCCTGGAGGGTGAATGCGGTGAACAGTGGGTGCTGGCCGGTGAAAATAGACCGGGCGCGCGCAAGCCGCGCCGTGGCGCGAGGCATTGACGTGCAAGTAAGTCGGCGCGCAAAGCGCTGGACTTCCCGCCGGCGGCGCCAGCGGGCGATGCGCGTGGGTGCGGCGGGCTTAAGTCTGAGCCTGGGCCGCCAGCGCCAGCCATTGCTTGACGTGGGCATGGTCCAGAATGGCCGCGACGTATCCCTGCAAATCGCTGGGGATGGCCACGCCGTAACGGCGGAAACGGAACACCACAGGCACGTACATGGCATCGACGATGCCGAACTCGCCGCACAGGAAGGTGCCGCCGCCGGCCGCCTGGCGCAGGCCGCGCCAGATCTGGAAGACCCGCTGGATTTCCCATTCGGTGTCCGGCGACAGCGTGTCCGGCTGATCGCCCAGGTTGAGGCCGAAGGACATTTGGGTGCGCAGATTGGTGAAACCGGAATGCATCTCCGCGGTGGCGGCGCGGGCCAGCGCGCGCACGCGCGCGTCGGTGGGCCATAACCGGGCTTGAGGATAAGCTTCGGCGATCGCTTCCGAGATCGCCAGGCTATCGTTGATGACGATGCCGTCCATGCTCAAGGCTGGCACTTTCCCGGAAGGGGAATAGCGCAGGATATTTGCCCGGGTCGTGACTTCTTCCAATGCCACTTGAACCGTCTCAAATTCCAGGCCAGCTGCGTGCAGTACCAGCCAGGCGCGCAGGGACCAGGACGACTTGGCGTAGTCGCCTATAATAAGTGTAGTTGCCATATGTGTATGTAAATTGAAGTAGTCTGGATGCAAGGTGGGAAGAAAAAAGCAAATTGATCTTATGGTAGTTTTTTGTTCATATCTTGTACAAAACTGGACAAAACGGAAATAAAGAAATGAACAACGATGGTCATGATTTGATACAGAAACCGCAGGATTTCTCGCAGTTCTGGCGCATCCCCGAGGGCGACAGCGAGTTGCTGGTGGCCCACTACAATCAGCAAACGTTTGGCAGGCACTCGCACGACCGCTATGCCATCGGCGTCATTTCCGGCGGCGCCGAAAAGCTGTTTTACCGGGGCGGCCATTGGTACGGCACGCCGGGTAGCGTGGTCGCCATCACCCCCACCGAGATCCATGACGGGGTCGCCGCCGACGAGCAGGGCTGGCGCTACCAAATGATCTATGTCGATCCGACCTGGTTGAACGAGAAGGTCTTGCACGGGCAGGTGTCGGCCGACTATCTGCACCTGTTTCGCCAGCCGCTGCGCCAGGATCCCGAGTTGGCCTGGGAGATCCAGTACCGGCACCGGATGATTCAGCGCTCCAGCCTGTCGCTGGAGCGCGAGACTATCCTGATTGAGCTGCTGGCCAAGGTGTTCGGCCGCTACGGCTTGCCGGTTCCGGAAAAAGATGCCTCGGAGCGCGAAGCGGTGCGCCGCGTCAAGCAGCGGCTCGATCTCGACTTCGACAAGGACGTCACGCTCACCGAGCTGGGCGCGCTGGTCAATATGGATCCTTTGTATCTGATCCGGGTATTTCGCAAGGAAGCGGGTATTTCACCGCACAGTTATCAGTTACAGCGCCGCATCGCGCGCGCGCAGCAGTTTCTGCGGATGGGCATGAGCATCGCCAACGCCGCGTATGCCTGTGGTTTTTACGACCAAAGCCATATGGCGCGTTTCTTCAAAAAGATCGTCGGCGTCACGCCTGGCGCGTTTCGCGACGGCGCCACGTCGGGCCGCTTGATCGTATTCGGCTAGGGCTGCAGCCCGCGTGCGAGATGGGACTGGCGTGGCCGCTCAGGAAGGCTTGCGGCCAAGCAGACGCTGCAGCCATTTGGAAGCGATGCGCTTGTTGACCTTGAAGGTGTAGTCCAGCGTGGCGAACTGTTCGTCCAGCGCTTCCTGCAGCATGCTGGCCGGATCGGCCGGCAGCAGTTTCAGATAGGCGTCGGCCTCACCATGGTCGCGCTGAATTTCCATCCCGGCCTTTTTGGCGATGTGCATCATGGTCTTGTTGGACGACAGGCAGTGGATGTACAGGGTGTCGATGTCGTTGTTGCGGCAGTGGATGGCGGCGCGCTCGAACAGTTTGGAGCCCACGCCCAGGCCGCGCATGCTGCGGCTGACCGACACGCCGAATTCGGCCACCCTCTCCTTCTCGGTGGCGGCGCTGCGGGCCGGGTTCAGATCCTTGGGAGCGAAGGCCAGGTGGCCGGCGGCCACCAGCTTGAACATGCGGTTGTAGACGCCGAACACCATGTCGCGCTTGAAGTCGATGCCGTTCACGTAATTCGCCACCTGCTCGTCGCGCAGCATGCTGCCGAAGCGCAGCAGGCGGTCGCTCGGCTCCAGCGCGATAAAGTGCTTGAGCATGCGGCGGCGATCGCGCTCGGACAGCTCTTTGACCAGCACGGTCGGGCGCTTGCGCCGGTTGATCCAGCGCCGCAGCGGGTTTTGTAGCAAGTCGTCGGTATTCACTTGGTGGACTCCTGGGAAACCGCGAACGACAGCAGTCTGTTTCGATGCAACATTGCCTATCGTAGCGCGTTTTCAGCAGCTAGCGGGCTGGCGCTGTCTCCTGAAACCCACGGCGCAACCCTGGAGCCGTAAAGTCAACGCGCCGCCGCCCTTGTTAAAACCCAGGGCGTAACCCTGGGGTCTGACCCGGCGGGTCAGACCCCGGCTCTTTGCCGTGGGTTTCTACATGCGGCCACGGCCCGCTTAATTTGGCTGGGAGTCATCTCCTGCGAGGTCACCATCATCCTCTGCCGCCGCGCCCAGCGCCAGCCGCACCGCCGCCACGCGGGCCTGGTGAATCCGCTCGGGAATCCGCTGTGGCTGATCGCCGCACTGCCCGGCGATGGCACCCGCATCCACACCGCGCGCGGCCGCCAATGCCTTTTCCAGATAAGCCAGCTGCGGGAAAGGCTTGTCGCGGAAGCTGGCCGATGCACCGATGCGCCCGCGCGAGTCGCACTCGGTCGCCTTCAGCATCTGGATAAACCGGGCCGGCTTGCGGAAGCCGTCGCAGCGCTCCAGCAGTGTCACGATGGTGTTCGGACGCAGCACCAGCGCCCGCCCCACATTGCCATGCTCGCGCGCCGTCATCACGGCCAGGTCGCGGCAGTCGGTCGGCACGCGCAGGCGCTTGCACAACGCTTCGACCAGCTCCACACCCATGCCCTCGTGGCCGTGGTGGGACGGCCATTTATCGGCCGGCGTCACGCCCTTGCCCAGATCGTGCATCAGGCAGGCGAAGCGGGTCGGCAATTCCAGCCCCTCTTCGGCCGCGCAGTCGATCACTTGGCCGATGTGGATGCCGGTATCGATTTCGGGGTGATGCTGCTCCGGCTGCGGCACGCCCCACAGCGCGTCAAGTTCGGGCACCACGCGCGCCAGCGCGCCGCAGTCGCGCAGCACCGCCAGCATGCGCGAGGGACGCTGCTCCATCAGGCCGCGCGACAATTCCTGCCACACCCGCTCGGCCACCAGCGCATCGACCTCGCCCTGCTCCACCATGCTGCGCATCAGCGCATTGGTTTCCGGCGCCACCGTGAAGTCGGGGAAGCGCGCGGCGAAGCGCGCCACGCGCAGGATGCGCACCGGGTCTTCGGCGAAGGCGTCGGACACGTGGCGGAAAATCCGCAGTTCGATATCGCGCTGGCCGTTGAAGGGATCGGTCAGCGTGCCGTCATCGGCCCGGGCGATGGCGTTGATGGTCAGGTCGCGCCGCACCAGGTCCTCTTCCAGCGTGACCTCGGGCGCGGTGTGGAACACGAAACCCTTGTAGCCGGGCGCGGTCTTGCGCTCGGTACGGGCCAGCGCATATTCCTCCTGCGTGCGCGGGTGCAGGAACACCGGGAAGTCCTTGCCGACCGGACGGAAACCCTGGCGCAGCATGTCGTCCGGGGTCGCGCCCACCACCACATGGTCGTGGTCCTTGACCGGCTGGCCCAGCAGGGCGTCGCGCACGGCGCCGCCCACTACATACGTCTTCATACCGCTCACTGTTACTCCGGCATGTCGGCGTCGTGCTTGGGCGCCATTTCGGTTTCGGCTTCGGCCTCGTACACCCAGCGCGCCACGGATGGATGGGCCAGCACGCGTTCGCAGTAGGCGTTCAGCGCGGGCGCCATCGATACGCCGTAGGTGCGGAAGCGCAGCACCACCGGCGCGTAGAAGGCGTCGGCGATCGAGAATTCACCGAACAGGAACTGGTGATGGCCAAAGCGCGACAGGCATTCTTCCCAGATCTCGCTGATGCGGCCGATGTCGGCCTGGGCTTCGTTGGTGCGGCCCTTGCCCGGATAGCGCGCGCGGATATTCATAGACATAGCCGTGCGCAGGCCGGTGAAGCCGGAATGCATTTCGGCGCACACCGAACGCGCCATCGCGCGCGCGGCCACGTCCTGCGGCCACAGATGCAGCTCGGGGAATTGCTCGGCCAGATATTCGCAGATGGCCAGGCTGTCCCAGATCGTCATTTCGCCCGCCAGCAGCACCGGCACGCGGCCGCTGGCCGAGTAAGCGGCGATCTTGTTCGAGGTGTCGGGCTGGTCGAGCAGCACGCGCACTTCCTGGAACGGGATGCCGAAGCCGTTCAGCACCACCCAGGGGCGCATCGACCATGAGGAGTAGTTCTTGTTGCCGATGATGAGGGTCAGCCCGGGCTCGCGGCCTCCGGCCAGGGTATGCGTCAGCGTTGGATCGAGTACGGTCGGTTGCATGGATACGTCCTTGATAGATAAGAATAGGGAGCGAGTGTAGGTCGCAAATCAGGGTCGGGTGCCGAAACTGCTTTCCTGCTGCTCCTGGACAGTGGCGCCTTTCGGCGCGACCGTGCCCAGGCGCGCCTTGATCGACTGCGGGCGGCCTTCGAACAGGGCGGCATAATACGTGGCGTTCGACATCACGTTTTTCACATAGGTGCGCGTTTCGAGGAAGGGAATCGCTTCGATGAACACGGCGCTTTCCATCGGCCGCGCCAACGTGGCGCGCCAGGAACGCAGCCGCCCCGGGCCGGCGTTGTAGGCGGCGGTGGCGAGCACCTGCGAGCCATCCATATTCCCCAGCACCATGTTCATGTAATTGGTACCGAGCAGGATATTGGTGCGCGCATCGCTGAGCATATGCTGCACGAAATCGCTCAGGCCGATCTTCTTGGCGACCCAGCGGCCGGTCGACGGCATCACCTGCATCAGGCCCGAGGCGCCCACCGAGGATTGCGCATCCATGATGAAGCGTGATTCCTGGCGGATCAGGCCATACACCCAGGCCTTGTCCAGACCCAGCGTCTGCGTGGCCGGATGCATGATGTCGTCATGCGGCACCGGGAAGCGCTGGGTGTAGTCGACCTGGATGCGGGTGCGGTCCGAGGTGTTGACCATGCGGTCGAGGATATTGTTCTGGCGCGCGAATTCGGCGGCGGCCAGATGTTCGCGTTCGTTCAGCTTGCGCAGCGACCAGTTCCATTCGCGCGTGCCTTCAAAGCGCAGGCGCATGCTGAAGAATTTGAGCGCGCGCTGGAAGCCTGGATCGGCCGCGATCGGCGCCACTTCTGCCGCCGCAATCGGCGCGCCCGGTGCCGGAATCGTCACCAGCCGGCCCATTTCCTCGCCGGCCAGCTGGCCATAGAAGTTGGGCTGGTCGGCGATGCTACGGAACAGCATGGCCGCTTCCGCCGTCGGCGCGCTGGCGCCCGCTTCGGCCATCAGCGCGCGGCCCATCCAGTACATCCAGGCCGGATCGTTGCGCAGCGCGGCCGGCATGGCCTTGATGGTGGCCTTGACCAGTTTCCAGTCGCCGTCGCGCAGGGCGATGCGGGCTTTCCACTGGATCGCGTCGGCCGACAGCGGCGCGCCGTTCGACAGGCGCCAGTATTCGCCCGTTTCCGGCGCCAGCGAGTAGGACGATTGCAGGGCGATATTGGCCCAGCCGATGGCCTGTTCCTGCGGCGTCAGCCTGGGCAGCGCCTTGTTCAGGGCGGCCAGCGCCAGCTTGATGCTGGTCTTGGCCAGGCGGCCCACGGCCACCAGGAAAATCTCGTGCTCGATATGGCCGATGCCTGGCCCCTTGGCCACGGCCAGCGCCGGCAGGTCGACGGCCTGGATCATTTTTTTGTCGGGGCCGCCGAGCAGCACGATCAGGCGGCGCGCCTGGCCGGTGGCATTGGCCTCGCCCGACAGGCGTAGTTGCGCCCACAGGTCGTCGCTGTTGAACTGGCCGGTGACGGCCAGGGTGCCGATCAGGCCCGCGCAAGGTTCGCCATAGCCGGCCGGCGCCAGCAGCAGCGCGCGCGCTTCCTCGGCCACTTTCTGGCCCTTGATCGCGCGCGACTGCAACGCATAGCATTTGACCTGGGTGTCGTCGTTGAGCACGAACAGCGGCAGCTGCTCGTCGAAGGTGGCCCAGTCGCGCTTGCGGCCCAGCTCCAGCAGCCAGTCGTTGCGCAGGCGGTCGACGATGGCCTGGCCATCGTAGCGTTTCATGAAATCGCGGATCTCGGCCTGGCTGACATCCTTGAAACGGGATTTGAGCCGATAATAGTCGACATAGGACGGAATCGGGTAATCGGGCAGGCGGGCCGCGTAAAACTCGGCCTTGGCGGCATCGTCCTGGCGCACGGCGTCGCGCAGCAGCAGGAAGGCGTCATCGTCCTTGCGGCTTTCGGGCAGGGCCTCATCGGCCAGGGCTAGCGGGGACAGAACAGAAGCGATGACGACCACGGCGCCGGCAAACCATTTCGAAGCGGAAATCAATGTGCAACTCTCACAAATGTATTAGACATGACCAGCGACCCTAGAATACCACGCGCAGCAAACGATTCACCAGCGCTCGCGCTCGCTGGCAAGAGCGAATTGCGGCGCCACATGCTGGCCGCGCGGCGCGCCATCGTCGCCGATACGCGCGCGCAGTGGGATGGCGCGATCGGCGGCCATATCGTGGCCTGGTGGCGCGCGGCGCAAGTCGAGGCGCTGGGTGTGTACTGGCCGCTCAAGGATGAACCGGAATTGAGCGCGGCTTACGCCGAACTGGCGCGGCTGGGGGTGCGCCTGCTGCTGCCCGTGGTGAAGGAGCGCGCCGCGCCGCTGGCCTTCGCGCAGTGGCGCATTGGCGAGGCGATGGTCAAGGATACGATGGGGGTGGCGGTGCCGGCCGAACTGCGCTTCGAGGCGATGCCGCCGGCGCTGCTGGTGCCCTGCCTGGGGTTTAATGCGCAGGGCTATCGGCTGGGGTATGGGGGCGGGTTTTACGACCGCACGCTGGAGCATGCGCCCCGGCCGCGCACGGTGGGCGTGGCGTATGCGTGCTTGCAGGGGGATTTCGGCAGCGATGCGCATGATGTGGCGCTCGATTGCATAGTGACGGAGCGGGGTGTCATCGGCGGGCCGTTGGCAGGCGCTTAAAACCCACGGCGTAACCCTGGGGTCTGACCCGCCGGGTCAGACCCCGGCTCTTTGCCGTGGGTTTTAACGAAGCCGGCGGCACGCCTGCTCCTTGGGAAAGCTAGCGGTGCACTGCTGCTACAAACCGCTTTACGCCAGGCGCTTCCACAGCGCCGTCGTCGCCGCCGCCTGGTTCATGCTATAGAAATGCAGACCCGGCGCGCCGCCCGCCAGCAGGCGTTCGCACAACTGGGTGACCACATCCAGGCCGAAGGCCTTGATCGAGGCGCTGTCGTCGCCGAAGCTGGCCAGCTTCAGACGGATCCAGCGCGGGATCTCGGCGCCGCACATATCCGAGAAGCGCATCAGCTGGGTGTAGTTGGTGATCGGCATGATGCCGGCCACCACAGGCACATGAATGCCCATCTTGCCGGTCTGCTCGACGAACTGGAAGTAGGCGTCGGCATTGTAGAAATACTGGGTGATCGCGGCATCGGCACCGGCCTTGACCTTGCGTTCAAACGCCAGCAGATCGTCCCGCGGCGACTTGGCCTGCGGGTGCACTTCCGGATAGGCCGCCACCTCGATGTGGAACCAGTCGCCCGTTTCGGCGCGGATGAATTCCACCAGCTCATTGGCGTAGCGGAACTCGCCGGCCGCGCCATAGCCGCTCGGCAAGTCGCCGCGCAGGGCCACCACGCGGCGGATATTGTGCGACTTGAACTCGGCCAGGATGGCGCGGATCGATTCGCGCGTGCCGCCCACGCAGGACAGGTGGGGCGCGGCGTCTTCGCCGGCGGCCAGGATTTCAACCACGGTGTCGAGCGTGCCGCGCTGGGTGCTGCCACCGGCGCCAAAGGTCACGGAGAAATATTTAGGGTGCAGCTCGGACAGCTGGGCGCGCGTGGCGCGCAGCTTTTCCGCACCTTCCACCGTCTTCGGTGGAAAGAATTCGATACTGAAATTAGGAGTTTCCATCTGCGTTCTTCAGAAGTAAGGTGGACAAGGCCCAGGAAATTACGCTGTAGAGTAAGGCACCGCCTATGGCCGCCCAGAAGCTGTCGACATGGAAGCCGTCGACCCATTGGGCCACCAGCCAGAACATGAAGCCATTGATGATGAAGATGAACAGGCCCAGCGACAACACGGTCACGGGCAAGGTCAGCAACAGCAGCAGGGGGCGGATCAGCGTATTGACCAGACCGAGTACAAGGGCCGCGACGAGGGCTGCGCCAATGCTTGTGACATCGACGGAATGCATCAGGTAGGGCACTGCGAACAGGGCGGCCGCATTGATTAACCAGGTAAGGACCAAACGCATAGTGTAAGACTCGCTGCAAGAAAGTAAGGATGCGGCGCGCCAGCGGGAACAGACCCCGCCGCCGCGCCGCCCGCCGGATTAGTAGCGGTAGTGGTCTGGCTTGTATGGACCTTGCTGCGACACGCCGATGTAGTTGGCCTGTTCTTCGGTCAGCACGGTCAGTTGCGCATTGAGTTTCTTCAATTGCAGACGGGCGACTTTTTCATCCAGATGCTTAGGCAGCACGTACACGCCGACCGGGTAGTTGGCCGTGTTGGCGAACAGTTCGATCTGGGCGATGGTCTGGTTGGCGAAGGACGAGCTCATCACATACGATGGGTGGCCGGTACCGCAACCCAGATTCACCAGGCGGCCTTCGGCCAGCAGGATGATGCGTTTGCCGCTAGGGAAGATCACGTGATCGACCTGAGGCTTGATGTTGTCCCAGGTGTATTTCTTCAGGGAGGCAACGTCGATCTCATTGTCGAAGTGGCCGATATTGCAGACGATGGCCTGGTCTTTCATGGCCAGCATGTGCTGTTCGGTCAGGATGTGATAGTTGCCGGTGCAGGTAACAAAAATGTCGCCGAATTCGGCGGCGTAGTCCATCGTCACGACGCGGTAGCCTTCCATCGCCGCCTGCAGTGCGCAGATCGGATCGATTTCGGTCACCCAGACTTGCGCCGACAGCGCGCGCATCGCTTGTGCCGAGCCCTTGCCGACATCACCGTAGCCGGCGATGACGGCGACCTTGCCGGCGATCATCACGTCGGTGGCGCGCTTGATGCCATCGACCAGCGATTCGCGGCAGCCGTACAGATTGTCGAACTTCGACTTGGTGACGGAATCGTTGACGTTGATCGCAGGGAAGGCCAGCTTGCCTTCCTTGTGCATCTGGTACAGGCGGTGCACGCCGGTGGTGGTTTCCTCGGTCACGCCCAGGATGGCCGGCAGACGCTTGGAGTACCAGTTGGCATCGATCTTCAGGTGGGCCTTGATGGCGTTGAACAGGCAGATCTCTTCTTCCGAACCCGGATTGGCCAGCACCGACTCATCCTTCTCGGCACGCGCGCCCAGATGCAGCAGCAGGGTGGCGTCGCCGCCGTCGTCGAGGATCATGTTCGAGTAGACCGGTGCGCCCGAAGCGTCGGCTGGCCACTCGAAGATGCGGTGGGTGTAATCCCAGTATTCATCCAGGGTTTCGCCCTTGATGGCGAACACAGGGGTACCGGCGGCGGCGATGGCGGCGGCGGCGTGGTCCTGGGTCGAGTAGATATTGCAGGAAGCCCAGCGGACCTTGGCGCCCAGCGCTTCGAGCGTCTGGATCAGCACGGCGGTCTGGATGGTCATGTGCAGCGAACCGGTGATGCGTGCGCCCTTCAGCGGCTGGGTCGCGGCGAATTCCTCACGGATGGCCATCAGGCCAGGCATTTCCGTTTCAGCAATTTTGATTTCTTTGTCGCCCCATGCGGACAGGGAGATGTCGGCGACGAGGTAGTCTTGTGCGGATTTGAGTACGGCGTTCATCACGCCCTCCTTTCAGTTAGAAAAAAGTAACGTGAGCGCGGTTGCAGATTCCGAGCCTGGCGAATGGTGAATTCGTCGCAACGCTCCTCGGAAGGTGCATTCTAGCACCGATGGCGGGCGGGGGCGCAAGTAAAACCCTGTGGCGAACGGGGCTTTCGTCGTAAAAAAGTGCGCGGCGACTGGCTTGCAAATCCGGAGCAAAGGTGCCGGCGGCTTGCGTTTACATTCACGGCAAAGGTGCCGGCGGCTATCTTAAAACCCACGGCAAAGAGCTGGGGGCCTGCCCCGCAGGGACAGGCGGGGCGCAGCCCCTCCCCGGACCCTAGGTCAGACCCCGGATTTACGCCGTGGGTTTTAAAAAAATAAAAAAGCCCCTCGGCGCGCGGAGCGCGGAGGGGCGTTTTTCCTTGCGGCGGCGGGGCCGCCGCACAATGGCTTACTTGATACCGGCGGCGTCGCGCAGGATCGCGGCCTTGTCGGTGCGCTCCCAGCTGAACTCCGGCTCTTCACGGCCGAAGTGGCCGTAAGCGGCGGTCTTCTGGTAAATCGGACGCAGCAGATCGAGCATCTGGACGATGCCTTTTGGACGCAGATCGAAGTGTTCCATGACCAGTTCGGCGATCTTATCGTCAGGAATCACGCCCGTGCCTTCGGTGTAGACGGTGATGTTGATCGGCTTGGCCACGCCGATCGCGTAGCTGACCTGCACCTGGCACTGGCGCGCCAGGCCGGCGGCGACCACGTTCTTGGCCACATAGCGGGCCGCGTAGGCTGCCGAACGGTCGACCTTGGTAGGATCCTTGCCGGAGAAGGCACCGCCGCCGTGCGGGCTGGCGCCGCCGTAGGTGTCGACAATGATCTTGCGGCCGGTCAGACCGCAATCGCCCTGAGGACCGCCGATGACGAAGCGGCCGGTCGGGTTGACCAGGTAGCGGGTGTTGGTCAGCCACTCGCGCGGCAGCACCTGCTTGATGATGTCTTCGATGACGGCTTCTTCGATATGCTTGTGCGAGATGTCCGGCGAGTGCTGGGTCGACAGCACCACGGTGTCCACGGAGACGGGACGGCCGTTGACGTAGCGCAGCGTGACTTGCGATTTGGCATCCGGACGCAGCCATGGCAGGCGGCCATCCTTGCGCAGCTGCGACTGGCGTTCGACCAGGCGGTGGGCGTAGTGGATCGCGGCCGGCATCAATTCCGCCGTTTCATCGCAGGCATAGCCGAACATCAGGCCCTGGTCGCCGGCGCCCTGGTCCAGATCGATGCCGGCGCCTTCGTCCACGCCCTGGGCGATGTCCGGGGATTGCTTGTCGTAGCAGACCATGACGGCGCAGCCGCGGTAGTCGATACCGAAGTCGGTATTGTCGTAGCCGATGCGTTTGATGGTTTCGCGCGCGACCTGGATGTAGTCGACGTTGGCGTGGGTGGTGATTTCACCGGCCAGCACGACCAGGCCGGTGTTGCACAGGGTCTCGGCGGCGACGCGGGCTTTCGGGTCTTGCGCCAGGATGGCGTCGAGAATCGCGTCGGAAATCTGGTCGGCGACCTTGTCCGGGTGACCTTCGGACACGGATTCGGAGGTGAAGAGGTAATCGTTGGAAGACATCGCAAGCTCCTGCAATTGGTGTAGATGTTATGTCGCAACCAATAGGGCTTGCGACGCTTTAGCGAGATTTATATTCCGCATCGCAAGTTGTCTGTTAACTCAGCGGATAGTGCATACGTGGTATTTTACGCTTCTTAAAAAAATTTTGGCCAAGCAATAGCGGTCAAATCGCACCTTATTTATCCAGATCAATATCCATGCTTGTCGCCCTCTTCCGCTTCCTGTCCATCTTTCCCTTGCCATTCCTGCATGCTCTCGGCACAGGACTGGGCTGGCTGGTTTATCTCGCATCTCCATCGTACCGGCGCCGTATGCGCGACAATTTACGCCAAGCTGGCTATGGCGATCTGCTCCCGCAGGCCATTGCCGAGGCCGGCAAAAGCATCGTCGAACTGCCCTTTATCTGGTGCGCGGCGCCGCAGCGGGTATCGAGCCATGCCAGCGATGAAAACTGGCAAATCGTCCAGGCCGAGCTCGACGCTGGCCGCGGAATCGTGTTCCTGACGCCACACCTGGGCTGCTTCGAGATCGTTGCGCAGGAAATCGCGCTGCGCACCGAGCTCACCGTGATGTACCGGCCGCCGAAAAAAGCGGCGCTCAAGCCCCTGATCGAGGGCGCGCGCGCGCGCAAGAACCTGCTGCTGGCGCCGGCCACCATGTCCGGCGTGCGCATCCTGGCCAAGACGCTCAAGAAGGGCCGGCCGATCGGCCTGCTGCCCGACCAGGTGCCGCAGGAAGGCGAAGGCGTCTGGGCCGACTTTTTCGGCCGCAGCGCCTACACCATGACCCTGCCGGCCAAGCTGGCGCAGATGGGCGATGCCACCGTCATCGTCACCTACGCCGAACGGCTGCCCGGCGGCAAAGGCTTCGTGATCCGCTTCGTCCCCTTCACAGGCGAACTGAGCGGCAGCGCGGCCGAGCAGGCACGCCTGATCAACGCGGCGATGGAGCAGCTGATCGCGCGCAGCCCGGCGCAATATTTCTGGAGTTACAACCGCTACAAGGTGCCTGACGGCATCGCGGCCCCCGACGCTGGCAAGGAGGCCGCATGAAATTGCTACTTGGACTGATGTGGCTGCTGCACTGGTTGCCCCTGCCCCTGCTGGGCCGCTTCGGCGAAGGGATAGGCAGCATCCTGTTCCTGCTGCTGCGCTCGCGCCGCCATATCACACTGACCAATCTGCGCCTGTGCCTGCCTGAACTGAGCGAGGCCGAACGGGTCGTGCGGGCGCGCCAGCACTTCCAGGCCTATTCGCGCAGCGTGTGGGAACGCAGCATCCTGTGGTGGGCTTCGGAAGCGCGGCTGCGCCGCCTCATCGTGGTCGAGCCCGGTCCGGTGCCGGTGGCGGCCATGACGCAGCAGCCGACCATCCTGCTGTGTCCGCACTTCGTCTGCCTGGATGTGGCCGGTGTCGCCATCGCCATGGAAACGAGCGCATCGTCCATGTATGTGCAGCAAAAGAACGCCAGTTTCGATAAAGTGCTGCGCCAGGGCCGCTCCCGCTTCAAACCGGTCAAGCTGTTCACACGGCAGGACGGCATCAAGCCCATCCTGCGCGCCTTGCGCGACAAACTGCCCTATTTCATGCTGCCGGATATGGATTTCGGCGAAAAAGACGCGGAGTTCGTGCCCTTCTTCGGCATCGAGGCGGCCACCTTGACCGCCACCGCGCGTATCGCCGCCACCACCGGCGCCCAGGTGATGCCGGTGATCGCCACCTTCCTGCCCAATTATCAAGGCTGGCGTGTGAAGTTCTATCCGGTGTGGGACAATTACCCCGGTACCGACATGGTCGCGGCCACGCGCCGCATGAATGCCTTTATCGAGGAACGCGTGCGCGAAGCGGCGGCCGAGTACTTCTGGACCCACAAGCGCTTCAAGACCCGCCCGCCCGGCCAGCCTTCGCTGTACCAGCCGCCGCGGTCCTGAAGCCCCGCCCGCCAGGGCCCCGTACGACTGCCCACTCATTCAATGAAGCTCAAATTTACCAAGATGCACGGCGCCGGCAACGACTTCGTCGTCATCGACGCGATCAACCAGCACATCGACTTTAGCCCGGCCCAGTGGCAACGCCTGGGCGACCGCCGCTTCGGCGTCGGTGCCGACCAGATCCTGCTGGTCGAGCAATCGGCCGTGGCCGGCTGCGACTTCCGCTACCGCATCTTCAACGCCGACGGCGGCGAAGTGGAACAGTGCGGCAATGGCTCGCGCGCCTTCGTCAAGTTCGTGGTGGAAAAAGGCTTGACGGTGCAATCGAGCATCACCGTGGAAACCAAGGGCGGCATCATCGCCCCCCGCCTGGAAGCGGACGGCAGCATCACCGTGGACATGGGCGCGCCGGTGCTCGAGCCGGCCCTGGTGCCCTTCGACGCCGAGGAGCTGCAAGGCCAGCGGCAGGGGCGCGACACCTTGTGGCCGCTGGAACTGGAACTGTGCGGAACGCGCGAAACGGTGCTGGTGTCGGCCGTGTCGATGGGTAATCCGCATGCGGTGCAGGTGGTGGCCGATGTCGATGCCGCCCCGGTCGAGCTGACCGGTCCGCTGATCGAACACCATCCGCGCTTCCCCAAGCGCGTCAACGCCGGCTTCATGCAGGTGCTCGGACGCCATCACATCCGCTTGCGCGTGTATGAACGGGGCGCCGGCGAAACCCTGGCCTGCGGCACCGGCGCCTGCGCCGCCGTGGTGGCCGGCATCCGCCGCGGCCTGCTTGACTCGCCGGTGCGGGTCGACGCCCGCGGCGGCCAGCTGTCGATCGCGTGGAAGGGCGAAGGCCAGCCGGTGGAACTGACCGGACCGGCCATTACCGTGTTCGAGGGTGAGATCGAGATCTGAGGCCGAGGCCCTCAGGCCGGCACCAATCCATCCGGCTCCATGCCGCTGGCCAGCCAAGTCTTGAGGCGGTACAAACGCCGGCGGTAATTGCCTTCCGGTCCGGCCTGGCTGCAATCGAGCTGCTCGAACAGGCGGCCGATGCGGTCCAGCGCCTGGCGCTGCTGGGCCGTGCGCAGCAAAATCAGGCGGCGCTTGCTGCGCCCGTAACTGGCGCGGATATCGACCACCAGGCAATGGCCCTGGTCGGCCGCCTTCACATCGAGCAGCAGCGCTTCGGCCCGGGTCAGGCCGAACAGCGCGGCCAGCTCCACCCTGCCAGCGAGCAAAGGCTGGTTTTCCACCTGTTCGCGCGTGAGCATCGGCACCACCGTGTCGGCCCATGCAGGCAGGCTGGACGGCGCGGCGATCTTGGCCAGCGCCGCTTCGGCCTCGGCACAGCCCTGGGCCGCGGCCTTTTGCAGCCAGTAGGCGGCGCGCACATCGCTGTTTTCATCGCCACGCCGGGTACGCCAGGCATGGATGCCGCATTCGAGCTGGGCCGCGCTATGGCCCATGTCGGCCGCGCGCTCCAGATAAGTCTGGGCTTCGCTGACGCTGCGCTGGGAAAATTCCGGTTTGATATAAATACGCGACAGCGCGAACCAGGCGTCGGCCAGGCCCTGCTCGCCAGCCTGGGTCAGCCAGCGGATCGCGCGCTTGAAATTGACGGCGCCGATGCCGGAACTGAGGCGGGCGCCATCGCAATTCATGCGCGCGAACCACAGGCCCAGTTCGAGCTGGGCGCCGCGGTCGCCGGCCAGCGCGGCCGTTTCGCGGCAGCGCTGCAGTTCGGACAGGCTCAGCGGATCGCGGCTGGCCACTTCGCTCAGGGCCTGGGCGCAGCGGCCCAGCAAAGCCAGTTGCTGCTCGCCCAGTTGCCAGCCGGCGGCGCGCGCCGCTTCGGCGTCGGCCGGTGCATCGTTGAGCAGGGTACGGGCCAGCGGCATGGCGCGTTGTAAATAGGCCAGGCGGTTGCCGGCATTCCAGGCCAGGTCGAGCACCGCGAAGTGAGCCGGCACCACCTGGTCTTCCAGCTGCTGGCCGGGCCAGGGGGCGGCGGCCACGGCGGGACGCTGGGGCGCCAGCGGCACCGGCGCGGCGCCCTGGCGCGCCAGCAGCCATTGGGCTTCTTGCGAACCGGCCCGGGCGGCCACGCTCAGCGCGCGCAGCGCCTTCTCGCGCAGGGCGGCGGACGCTTCTTCGATCTCGGGCGCGCGGTTGAACACCAGTTGGGCCAGCACCAGTCCGGCCGCGGCAATGCCGGCGTCGTGGGCGCGCTCATACCAAAGCAGCACCCCGGCCTGGCCGTGGCGCGCGTAGTCGTAACTGATATGTGTGCCGATCAGGCGCCAGGCTTCCTGCTGGCCCTGCTGGGCGGCCCGGTCGAGCCAGTGCAAGGCGGTGGGCATGCTCTTCGGTAAGCTAGCGCCCCCGAACAGATACAGCTTGCCCAGGGCGAGCTGGCAACCCGCATCTCCAGCACGGGCCCCACGGATGATCCCTAACTCTTCTCGATTTGCCATCGTCTCACTTGAATGCGATTCATCGAAGCGGGCGGAGCGTCTGTGCTGTCTGCGCAGGCTTGGACGGCCGGTTTATCTTTTTTATCTTGCCATAAAACAAGAGCTTACAGCCAGTGAAAGACATGCTTACAGTGTAATGGCTGAGCTGTCAGGAACCTTACAACATGGTAAGTCCTTGATCTAAAACAAACAATAGTCCCGGTTCAACCGTGTACGCTAGTGGCGTTTTGACCACGTGGATGAAAGGAAATAATGAACAGAAAAACAGCTGTGAACTGTCAAACAAGCGTTTCAAAAATACAACAGGAACCCCGCTTTCCCGCCTTTTCGACCAAAAGGGAGGCTCCTACTCAACCAATCCGGCGCACTTGACGCCGCCAACCATTAAGGTTCAGCTCATCCGAGTAACCACCACCGGTGACTCGCCGCTGCTTGGAAATTGTACGAACCACTCTTAAAAGGACCAAAAAAATGAAAAAATCGTTAGTGGCCCTGGCACTCATGGGCGTCTTCGCCGGAGCCCAGGCACAATCGTCCGTCGTCATTTATGGCACCGTCGATGCAGGTTTGATGAAACGTACGGGCACCACCACCAATGTCACCAAGCGCGACAACAACAAGCTTGGCTTCAAGGGGGTGGAAGATCTGGGCAGCGGCCTGAAAGCGCTGTTCCAACTGGAAATTCGCTACGAACCGGACACCGGCACCAATGAAAGCGGCACCCGTCCGCTGTTCCAGGGCGAGAGCCGGGTCGGCCTGCAGGGCGGTTTCGGTACCGTGCGTCTGGGCCGCGGCCTGACCGCCTACCAGGCCACCACCACCCAGTTCGAGCCATGGAATGGCCTGCCGACCCCGGCCGGCTTCCAGACCGATCTGCAAGTGGCCGGTTACGCCGCGGCGGTGCCAGGTTCGGGTTCCGATCCGCTCGGACCTGCCGGCAACTCGGGCAACCGTTTCGCCAATGGCCTGTTCTATAACACGCCGGTATTCGGCGGCTTCCAGCTGAACGCCACCGTGGCCAGCAAGGAAAGCAATGGTGGCGCCGCCATCGTTGGCCGCGGCACCGTCGCCGCGCCGCAATACGCGGCCGGCGCCGAAGCGAGCGCCAATCCCTACTCGTTCTCCGGCACCTTCACCCAGCCGATGTTCGCCCTGATGGCGGCCTACGAGCGCAATGCCACCGAAACCAAGATCTGGTCGGTGGGCGCCTCGGTCAAGCCTATCCCTGACTTGAAACTGATGGGAACGATTCAGAAACAGGATCAGGATCACACCAAGGCCATCAATGCCGAAACCAAGGCCTGGGTCATCGGTGCGAACTACACCGTCGGCGCCGGCAAGATCCTGGCCGGCTATGGCCGCAAGACGCCGGATGCGGTGATCAAGACCAAGCAGATTTCCCTTGGTTACGAGCACAATCTGTCGCTGCGCACCTATGTGTACGCGGACGCATCGAAACGCAAACAGCCAGCGGCGGGTTCGACCACGGTCGACACCACGGTCAACACCTATAGCGTCGGTGTTCACCACAACTTCTAAGCGCGCCGGCAAGATATTTCAATGATCTTGCCAGCCGATAGAATCACAAAGAGCGGACTTGGGCAACCAGGGCCGCTTTTTTATTCACAGCATGTTTTCAGTTTAACTATCTGTGTCTTTTCCGCAACCGAGGTGAAGCTGCATTCAGGCGTTTCTGTACAAGGTTTGCGAACAATGTCATATTGAACCGTCGCGCGAATAGTACGGGCGTTCGGTTCTAAGAATATATATATAAAACATTTGGAGACAGCATGAAGACTAAGTTACTCGCAGTAGTTATCGCGGCAGCGTTCGCCGCACCCGCATTCGCACAATCGTCTGTCGTCGTGTACGGCATCGCGGACGCAGGCTTGATGTATGTTAACAATGGCGGTAACGATGCTAGAACCAAGCTGGTCAGCGGTATCGCCGACGGCTCGCGTCTGGGCTTCAAGGGCACCGAAGACATCGGCGGCGGCTACAAAGCCATCTTCAACCTGGAAGCCCGTGTCCAGCTCGACACCGGCAGCCAGCAAGCGGGCAATCTGTCGAGCAACCAGGGTTATGCCCTCAGCGACGGCCTGAACTTCACGGTACCGGCCGCGGCCGGTGGCGCCGCCACCGCCGCCAAACTGCTGGCCGCCGTGCGCGCCGGTCTGCAACCTGCCGTCAACGTCAACATCAGCGGCGCCCTGTTCGACCGCACCTCGATGGTCGGCCTGGTCACGCCGGTGGGCGCGGTGCTGCTGGGCCGCATGTACACCCCGGGCTATGAAGTATTCAATAACGCCGACGTGTTCGAATCGGGCACGGCGGCTGGCTGGGGCGGCATCGTCGGCGGCACCGGCGGCCTGCTGACGGCCGGTATCGCGATCCGTTCCGACAAATCGCTGCAGTACCGCATCGAACTGCCGAACGGCGTGGGCGCCTCGCTGATGTACGGCACCGAAAAATCGGGCTATGTCGGCATGGACAAGAAATCCTGGGGCGCCAATCTGCGCTACCGCGCGAACGGCCTCGATGTCGGCGTGGCGCACAACCATGGCACCGACCAGGTCGGCAACCGCGGTCTGGTCACCACCACCATCGGCGGCTCCTACAAGATCAACGACTGGAAGCTGTTCGCCGGCTACCACACCCAAAAGAACGAAAATTCGGTCATCATCCTGTTCGCCGACAGCACCTTCGCCCCGACCTTCGCCGGTTTCGGCCCCGCGCTCGGCCCGGTCCTGGCCGGCCAGCTGCATTCGGCCCTGGTGCGTAACTTCTACCTGAACGCGGCCAGCGCGCAAGTGGGCTTCCACTACCAGATGGGCGCCGGCCGCCTGATGGCTTCGGTGGTGCGCCAGAACGACAAGCGCGCTTCCGACAGCGACGCCACCCAGTTCGGTCTGGGCTACGACTACAATCTGTCGAAACGCACCGATATCTACACCATCGCCGCCTACATCAAGAACCGCAACCAGGGCCAGTACGCGATCGGCGCGGCCAGCGCATCGGGCGGCTTCACTTCCACTCCGGGCGAAGCGAGCAAAGGTATCCAGATCGGCATGCGTCACCGCTTCTAAGCATTGCCCGCAAGCCTGCCTTGCCAAGACGCCTGCGGGCGTCTTTTTTTATGCCGGCCCGGCGCACGCGCGGCCGCTGCGACGGCCCCGGGTCGGGTAAAATGAGTTTTGCCTCCTCCACACAGATCAATGACCGCCATGCTGGACTCTAATATCGTCGCCCAATACCTGACCGAACATCCGCAGTTCTTCGATGAGCATGCCAGCCTGCTGAGCGATATCAAGCTGGCCAGCCCGCTGACCGGACGCGCCGTGTCGCTGCAGGAACGCCAGATGGAAGTCATGCGCGACAAGTAC
The DNA here is from genome assembly GCA_013284265.1 of Oxalobacteraceae bacterium. Classification (GTDB taxonomy): domain Bacteria; phylum Pseudomonadota; class Gammaproteobacteria; order Burkholderiales; family Burkholderiaceae_D; genus Rugamonas. Next base: position 40,703 of record JABTBR010000016.1, read on the forward strand.
AAGGCGCTGGAACTGCGCATGTCCGATCTGAAGCGCCTGGCCACCGAGAACGAGGCCATCGCCAACAAATTCCACCGCTGGACCCAGACCCTGCTCGAAGCCGAAGACATCGGTTCGATGCCGCACGCCGTGGCCGATGGCCTGAAAAGCGCCTTCGACGTGCCGCAGGCGACGCTGCGCCTGTGGAATATCGAAGCGATCTACGGCGACGAATGGTTCGCCCGCGGCGTCACCGACGATGCGCGCCTGTTCGCCAACGGCCTGCAAGCGCCTTACTGCGGCAGCAACAAGGACTTCGAAGCGGTGCGCTGGCTGGACGACGCCTCGGCCATCAGCTCGACCGTGATCATTCCGCTGCGCAAGCGCGGCAGCAAGTCCGCCGCCTTTGGCCTGCTGATACTCGGTTCGGCCGATCCGGCCCGCTTCACCTCGCTGATGGCGACCGACTTCCTGGTCCACATCGGCGAGACCGCCAGCACCGCGCTGGCGCCACTGCTGGCCTGATCGATGGCCAGGGCCGGCAGCGCCAACCGCCCCGGCGCGCACCGCGCCGACGCCACGGCGGCGGCGGCGATGCCAACCGCGGCTAAGGCTGCGGCCAGCGCCGCGGCCAGCCCGGACCGCGCCGCCGCCGCCAAGCTGGCCCCGGTCGACGCCTGGCTGCTGCAACTGGCCACCCAGCGCAAGCTGTCGCCCCACACCACCGCCGCCTACGGGCGCGACCTGCGCGAGCTCGCCGCGCTGAGCGGCGCCACCGGCTGGGACCAGCTCGGACACGCCGAGCTGCGCCGCCTGACCGCCAAACTGCATGCACAACAACTCAATCCCCGCTCGATCGCGCGCAAGCTGTCGAGCTGGCGCGGCTTTTTCGACTGGCTGGGCATGCAGGGCATGCTGGCGGCCAATCCGGCCGAGGGCTTGCGCGCGCCCAAACGCGCGCGCAGCCTGCCGCGCGCGCTGTCGGTCGACGCGGCCGTGCAACTGGTCAGCCCGCAAGTTCCCCATGCCGGTGCCAGCCCGGAACCGGCCGCGCTGTGCGACAGCGCCATGTTCGAACTGCTGTATTCGAGCGGGCTGCGGGTCTCCGAGCTGTGCGGGCTGGACTGGCCATACCGCAAGGCCGGGCCGGATGGCCCCGCCTCGCTGGGCTGGATTGACCTCGACAGCGCCGAAGTGACCGTCACCGGCAAGGGCAACAAGCAACGCAAGGTCCCGGTGGGCAAGGCCGCGCTGGCCGCGCTGCACGCCTGGCTGGCACTGCGCCCGCCCGCCGCCGACGGCAGCGCCGCCCTGTTCCTGAACAGCCGCGCCGGCCGCATGTCGGCGCGGGTGGTGCAATTGCGCCTGAAAGACCATGCGCTGCGCCAGGGCTCGCCCGTGCATGTGCATCCGCACATGCTGCGCCACTCCTTCGCCTCCCATGTGCTGCAATCGTCGGGCGACCTGCGCGCCGTGCAGGACATGCTGGGCCACGCCAGCATCAGCTCGACCCAGGTCTATACGGCCCTCGATTTCCAGCACCTGGCCCAGGTCTATGACCAGGCCCATCCCCGCGCCAAACTGAAATAGCGCGGCCTGGCTGGCCCCGCCCTGCGCCATATCAAACGCGCCAATTGCAAGCGCGGGGCAAATTCCGGCATAATCGCCCGGATATCGGCGCTGCCAGGCTGGCACCGCCCCACCCTTTCACCTATCGGCAAGCGACCATGGCACTCATTCCCACCACCATCCTGACCGGCTTCCTGGGCGCAGGCAAGACCACCCTGCTCAACCGCATCCTGCGCGAAGACCACGGCCAGCGCATCGCCGTCATCGAGAACGAATTCGGCCAGGAAAACATCGACAATGAAATCCTGGTGCAAGACAGCGGCGAACAGATCGTGGAAATGAATAATGGCTGCATCTGCTGCACCGTGCGCGGCGACCTGATCGTGGCGCTGTCCGCGCTGGCGAAGAAACGCGCGGCCGGCGAGCTCAGCTTCGACCGCGTGGTCATCGAAACCACCGGCCTGGCCAATCCCGGCCCGGTGGCCCAGACCTTCTTCGTCGACGAGGAAGTCGGCACCCACTATATGCTCGACGCCATCGTCACCGTGGTCGATGCCCGCCATGCGATGGAGCAGCTGGACCAGCACGAGGAAGCCCAGCGCCAGGTCGGCTTTGCCGACAAGCTGCTGCTGTCCAAGGCCGACCTGGTCACGCCGGAACAGCTGGCCGTGCTGCGCACCCGGCTGGCGCGCATCAATCCGCGCGCCCCCATCGGCCAGGCCGACTTCGGCGTGACGCCGCTGTCCGAGGTGCTGGACCTGAAGGGCTTCAATCTGAACGCCAAGCTCGACCTGGACCCCGACTTCCTGTCCACCGAAACGGAGCAGGTGCACGACCACGAGCACCCGGCCCATGCGCATGAGCATGGGCACGAGCACGAGCACGGCGAACACTGCCAGCACCCCAGCCATAACCACCACCACAGCCACCACAGCGATGACATCGCCGCCTTCGTGTTCAAGAGCGCGCGCCCCTTCGATCCGGCCAGGCTGGACGAGTTCCTCAACGGCCTGGTCCAGGTCTATGGCCCGCGCATGCTGCGCTACAAGGGCGTGCTGTCCATGCAGGGCGCCCAGCGCAAGGTGGTGTTCCAGGGCGTGCACCAGATCATGGGCAGCGATCTGGGCGCGATCTGGGCCGAGGGTGAGGTGCGTGGCAGCAAAATGGTGTTTATTGGTAAAAATCTACCGAAAGACATCTTTATTAGTGGTTTGGAACAATGTTTGGTATAAACTAACCGGGTTCTAAGGGCTGGTCAGCGCGCGGCATGACGGTGCTGACAACGTTGCAGGCGCATCTTTCCGACGCGACAACAAATCGGGATGGCAATATAAGGCAAAGCGTGCCAAAATCAGCCAGAAATGTAAGTCGACGCGCAAGTCGCGGCGCAGGCAACAGTGGCGCGCCACAGCGCAGCGGCGGACGGAAGGGCACTCTGCCCGCACTCCAGACCGTGGCGCAACCTGAAAACCCCGGTTCGCCAGGCCGGCACAGGCAGCAGCACCATCCGGCAAGCTCATTAGCGGATACCGGTACAGCGGACGGCAGACCAGCCGCCACCGCTGATCAATTTGAAAACTCTGTCGTATCGAAGGTAAGCGAAGTGATGACCAAAACTAATAAATCGACCCCCGCCGCCAGCCCAGACCGCATCCTGACTGAAGAAGAAATTCTCAAGATGGATGAGAAGGACTATATGAACCCGGCGCAACTGGCATTCTTCAAGGCCAAGCTGCAGGCCCTGGAAAAAGAATTGCTGAAGAACGCAGGCGAGACCACCGAGCACCTGCGCGAAACCGTCCTCGTTCCCGATCCGGCCGACCGCGCCACGATCGAAGAAGAGCACGCGCTGGAACTGCGCACGCGCGACCGCGAACGCAAGCTGCTCAAAAAAGTCCAGCAATCGATCGTGACCATCGACGGCGGCGACTACGGCTGGTGCGAGGAAACGGGCGAGCCGATCGGCATCCCGCGCCTGATCGCCCGTCCCACCGCCACGCTGTCGCTGGAAGCCCAGCAACGCCGCGAGCTGAAGCAAAAACTGTACGGCGACTAAGACTTAGTCTGACATCGTCATCGGAAAGCACGCGATAGTTCGCGTGCTTTTTTTATACCGGAACAGCAAGCGCCTGTACCTTCAGCTACACTAGTATCGACGCCGCTACTGTGGCCCGCTATCGATATTGACGAGGAACACCGTGGGATTGTTCTCCCTGTTCAAAAAGCCTGGTGCGCCCGAGGCGCCCGAGCCGCCCGCCGCGGCCAAGGCGCCCAAGACGCCCGACACCCCGCCCGCCGCCCGCGCGGCGGCGCCGCCGCGTCCGGCCGCCAACGGCGAGACCGAACGCCAGAGCGAAGCGGAGCGCCAGCACGAGGCGGCGCGCCAGCGCGATATCGCGCGTGCCACCGCGATGAAGATCGACGCGATCGAATCGGCGATGGAATTCGACATCTTCAACACGCCCGAACCGGCCTGGGGCAGCCGCCCGGCGCGCCCGCCGCGGCCCCCTTCGCCGGCCGCCAGCAGCGACGCGCCCACGCTGCCGCTGCTGGAACAAAACACCACCGAACTGCTGGGCAGCGACGATGCGCGGCCCGGCGCGGCCATGCCCGACACCGCGCCCGTGGTCGAGGAAGTGGCGATCCTGTATGCCAACGGCCAGAGCGTGGTGGCCGAGCAGATGCTGACGGCCAGCCTGGCCGGCGGCGGCCCGAAAGACCCCACCGTCTGGTGGATGCTGTTCGACCTGTACCAGGTGACCGGCCAGCAAGATCGCTTCGACAATCTGGCGATCGACTACGCCAGCACCTTTGAAACCTCGCCGCCCTCCTGGGCCGCGCCGGCCGCGCAGGAAACGGCGGCGCCGGCCTGGGCCGGCCTGATTCCGGCCGAAGCGTTCACCGGCATCCTCGACGAGACCATCGCGCCCCAGACCGGGCGCCTGCGCAGCCTGGGCGACAAGCATCCGGTGCTGCGGCTGGAATTGAGCAAGGTGCAGGGCTTCACCCCGGTCGGCTGCAATCTGCTGCTCGAATCGCTGCGCCGCCTGCAGGCCCGCCAGTGCGAGCTGATCGTGGTCGGCGCCGCCGACCTGGCCGACCAGATCCGCGCCAGCGTCTGCGTGGGCCGGCGCGACGATACCGAGGCGCCCTGGCTGCTGCTGCTCGAACTGCTGCAACTGTTGAACCGGGAAAAAGATTTCGAGGAGACCAGCATGGATTACTGCGTCACCTTCGAAGTGTCGCCGCCCGCCTTCGTGGCCCCGAGCAAGGTCGACGCCAAGGGCAGCCAGCATGTGTCCTCGGCCTCGCCGGACCGCTTCATGCTGCCGCCCGTGATCGATGGCGACTACCAGCCCCTGCTCACGGCCATCGCCGCCTACGCCGAGCAATATCCCACCCTGGTGTTCGATTGCTCGCGCCTGACGCGGGTCGGCTACGGCGTGGCCAGCGAGATGCAGGCGCGGCTCCAGGCCCTGGCCGACGACGGCAAGAAACTCGAATTGCGCGACCTGAACCATCTGGTGGCGGCCCTGCTGCGCTTGCTGGGCTATGGCAATTTCTGCCGCATCTATACGCATAAATACTAGCGCGCCCCTACCCTGATTCCAGCTTGCAATTTCGCCATCCAGCCCCACTTCCCTAGCCAGTGGCAAGATCCAGAACACGCAGCGAATACGGAGAGCACAACAATGGAACAATTTCACGGCACCACCATCCTGTGCGTGCGGCGCGGCAAGCAGGTCGCCCTCGGCGGCGATGGCCAGGTCACCCTGGGCAATATCGTCATGAAGGGCACGGCCCGCAAGGTGCGCAAGCTGTATCAGGGCAAGGTCCTGGTCGGCTTCGCTGGCGGCACCGCCGACGCCTTCACCCTGCTCGACCGCTTCGAGGGCAAGCTGGAAAAACACCAGGGCAATCTGCTGCGCGCCTCGGTCGAACTGGCCAAGGACTGGCGCACCGACCGCGTGCTGCGCCGCCTCGAGGCGATGCTGCTGGTGGCCGACGCCGAATCGACCCTGGTCATCACCGGCAACGGCGACGTGCTCGAACCGGAAGACGGCATCGGCGCGATCGGCTCGGGCGGCACCTATGCCCAGTCGGCCGCCAAGGCGCTGCAGGAAAACACCGAGCTCACACCGGCCGAGATCGTCAAGAAATCGCTGACCATCGCCGCCGAGCTGTGCATCTATACGAATATGTCCCACACCATCGAAACCCTGGATTAACGGGAAACGCAATGAATATGACACCGCTGGAAATTGTCGGAGAACTCGATAAACACGTGGTCGGCCAGGGCAAGGCCAAGCGCGCCGTCGCCATCGCCCTGCGCAACCGCTGGCGCCGCCAGCAGGTCGCCGAACCGCTGCGCCACGAGATCACGCCGAAAAACATCCTGATGATAGGCCCGACCGGGGTCGGCAAGACCGAGATCGCGCGCCGCCTGGCCAAGCTGGCCGACGCGCCCTTCATCAAGATCGAAGCGACCAAGTTTACCGAGGTCGGCTATGTGGGCCGCGATGTCGACACCATCATCCGCGACCTGATCGACATCGGCATCAAGCAGACCCGTTCGGCCGAGATGGCCAAGGTGCGCGCGCGCGCCGAGGATGCGGCCGAAGACCGCGTCATCGACATCCTGGTGCCGCCGGCGCGCGACTTCGGCTTCCACGCCGCCGCCCCGGCCGCGGCCGGCGATGCGCCGGTGGCCGGCGACGCCACCCGCCAGACCTTCCGCAAGCGTCTGCGCCAGGGCGAACTGGACGACAAGGAAATCGAGATCGAACTGGCCGAAACCGGCCCGCAAATGGAAATCATGGCCCCGCCCGGCATGGAGGAAATGACCGAGCAGATCAAGTCCATGTTCTCCGGCATCGGCGGCGCGCGCAAGAAATCGCGCAAGGTCAAGATCGGCGAGGCGATGAAATTCCTGGTCGACGAGGAAGCGGCCAAGCTGATCAACGAAGACGAGATGAAGCAGAAGGCGATCCAGAACGTCGAACAGAACGGCATCGTGTTTTTGGACGAGATCGACAAGATCGCCTCGCGCTCGGAAGTGGGCGGGGCCGACGTCTCGCGCGCCGGCGTGCAGCGCGACCTGCTGCCGCTGGTCGAAGGCACCACCGTCAACACCAAGTACGGCATGATACGCACCGACCACATCCTGTTCATCGCCTCGGGCGCCTTCCACCTGGCCAAGCCCTCCGACCTGATCCCCGAACTGCAGGGCCGCTTCCCGATCCGGGTGGAACTGGAATCGCTGTCCATCGCCGACTTCGAGCGCATCCTCACCAGCACCGACGCCTGCCTGACCAAGCAGTACGAGGCGCTGCTGGCCACCGAGGACGTACACATCGGCTTCTCGCCCGAGGGCATCACCCGCCTGGCCGAGATCGCCTTCTCGGTCAATGAGCGCACCGAAAACATCGGCGCGCGCCGGCTCTACACGGTGATGGAAAAGCTGCTGGAGGAAATCTCGTTTTCGGCCAGCGATGCCGGCGGCAAGACCATCGTCATCGACGCGGCCTATGTCAACGAACGGCTCGACGCGCTGGCCGTCAACGAAGACCTGTCGCGCTACGTGCTGTAAGGGCCATGGCCAACAAAGCCCTGGCCACGCGCCAGAAAATGCAGTTCCGCCCCAGCCGCGTGCCGGTGCAGCGCACGGTGGGCGGGCCGCCGCCGCGTCCGCGCGGCGCGGCGGTGCCGGCCGGCGCGCGCAAGCCGGCACAGGCGACACCCGCCGGGGGCGGCAAGACTGATCGTGAGGAAAAGGACTGAACCTTCAGCGGGCGCCGGGTCTGGCGCCCGCTCTCAGGCGAGGGATGGCGGTCTGGCCGCGGAATCGGAGGGCTGTGCAGCGGCGGGGCTGCCGCTGCTGCACAGTGCAGAACGCCAGTGTGCGCCGCTTCCGTCGCCGGTACTAATGGATTGTTCCAAGGCTCGCTAATGTGCACGTTCGGTACTACAATACGCTACCTTTTGCTTTTTTTATAAGTGCGCGTATGAGTTCACCGGAATTGCTGCTCCAAGTCCTGCGCACCCAGTTGCGCGCCGCCGGCGTCACCTACAAGGTGCTGGCCGAACGTATCAACATGAGCGAATCGAGCGTCAAGCGCATGTTTGGCCAGCACGATATGACCTTGTCGCGCCTGGCCGACATCTGCAAAGTCTCCGGCATCGCGCTCGAAGACGTGCTGCGCGCCGCCGCCGACGCCACCCCGCATGCCGATACCCTCACCCTGCCCCAGGAAAAATCGCTGATCGGCAATCCCCTGCTGCTGCTGATGGCGATCTGTTGCCTGGGTCACTGGACCCTGGAACAGGTGCTGGAAACCTACCAGATGACCGAGCCGGAAGCGATCCTGCTGCTGGCCGAACTGGACCGCCTGGGCTTGATCGAACTCAAGCCGCTGAACCGCTACAGCCTGCGCGTGTCGAACGCCTTCCGCTGGCTGCCGGGCGGACCGGTGCAGCAGTTCTTCCGTTCCCATGTGGTCAGCGATTATTTTGGCGGCAACTTCGACGGCGCGGGCGAGACGCTGCTGTGCCTGCCGGCGCGGCTGTCGCAACCGAGCGCGCAGGAGCTGGTGCTGAAGATCCAGCAGCTGGCCGCCGAACTGGCGCGTTTGCATCAGAACGACCGCCGTCTGGCGCCCGGGGTGCGCGACGGGTTTACCTTGCTGGTGGGATTCCGCTCCTGGGAGTTTGCCGCGTTTACGGCGCTGCGGCGGGTGCCAGGTGCCGGGGGACGGCCTTGATGGCGCTAACTTTTACGTGCCGTGAGAAAAATGCTCGGCTTGCGTGCCGGCGGCAAGCTTAAAACCCACGGCAAAGAGCCGGGGGCCGGTCCCCTTGGGGACCGGCGGGGGGCAGCCCCTCCCCGGACCCCGGGGTCAGACCCCAGGGTTCAGCCGTGGGTTTTAGGGTGCCGCCAGCGGCCCGCCAGCAGGACCCTCTTGCCAGCGCCATCCCCCTACCAGATCGGTCCGAGGAAGAGATACAAGGTACCACTGCCATTGCGGGTCGCCCCGGCGCCGAAGAACAGCGGACCGAAGCGCGTATCGACCGAGGTGAACACGCTGCCGGCCTGCTTCAGCGAAGCCCAGCGCAAGGGCTGGGTGATATTGTCATAGCCGGCGCCGAGTTCGGCCGAGAAGCCGATCCGCACCGCCCCGCCAAAAGCGGCCGGCATCGCACCCACGTCGCGCGCCATCACCATGCGCCCGAACAGCACTTTGCGGCCCTCGATCGATTCCGGCGCCGTGCCGGACAGGCGCAGGAAGCCACCGAGCTGCACCGGCGCCGTGCCGTCCTGGCTGCGCGCCCACTCGCCATACACATGGCCGGCCCAATGGCCGGCATGGAAAGCCTTCAAGCCCTCCACGCTCTGGCGTGTCAGCGCGATCTGCTCGCCGGTGCTGGGTGAGCGCTCCCAGTTCACATTCAGCAGCGAACCACGGGTGGGAAAGGCCACCGAATCGAGGGTGTCGATATTCAGATGCGCGCGCTGCACGGTCTGCTTGCTGCGCGTCACCGGCAGGGTCGGATCGGACGGTATCGTCAGGCGTGCGCTGGCGCGCTGCTGGGTCCAGCCCAGCCGCACATCGCCCCAATTGCCCAGCTGGCGTCCGAACATCAGGCTGTTGTCGGTGTAGTGATAACCCACCCGGTATTTGCGCAAGCCATTCTCGAACGCGTCGGCCGAGGCGGCCAGGTATTCCGTCGATGGCGTGATATACCACGGCGAGCCGGCGCCCAGTGGCTGCCACCATTGCAGCGAGGCGCCGCGCGCGGTGCCGATGCGGGCAGTGCTGCGCAGTTCCGCCCCCCAGTCATTGAGCGAGGTGCGCACATGCATGACCTTGAACGCGAAGTTATTATTGTCGGAAAAATCGCTGGCCAGTTCCAGGCCCACGCGCAGGCGGTTGCGCGCCCACTCGGCTTCGGTCGGCTTGATCAACACATGGCGGCCGGCGGCATCGTCACTCACTTCGGTTTCCACCCGCGCCAGATCGCCGCGTCCAAACAGCGCGGCGCCAGCCTGCTGCGCCTGTTCCTTGGTGAGGGTCTGACCCGGCGCCAGTCCGGACTGCGCCACCAGCGCGGCGGGATTGATGTGGCGCCCCGGCTCCACCGTGACGCTGGCCAGGCGCCTGGCCACATCGAGCACGGGCGGCGCGGCCAGGCGGCGCGCTTCAAAGACTTCGTATTCGGCTTCCGGCAGGGCCAGCGCCAGCAGGCGCTCGCTCAGTTCCCGCGCGGCCGCTTCGCCGGCGCGCATGGCGCGTTCGTGGCGCTGGAAATCCAGAAAACCGACGCCCGTCAGATTCGGCGCGACCAGGATGTCGCCGGGTTTGAGTTCCTTCAGCGAGCGCTGCACATTCTGCTCGGTCAGGATCTGCAGCATCTGCTGGGCCACGCCGATCGCGCTGCCCAGTTCTTTTTCCGGCGCCAGCGGGGTGCCCACGTTGACGGCGATGATGATGTCCGCCCCCATCGCGCGCGCCACGTCGATCGGCAGATTGCGTACCAGGCCGCCATCGACCACCAGCTTGTTCTTCACCCGCACCGGCGCGAACACACCCGGCACCGCCAGCGAGGCGCGCATGGTCAGGAACAGCGGCGTGTCGTCCAGCGCGACCAAGTCGCCCGTGACCAGGTCGGAGGCGACGGAGCGGAACGGCAGTTGCAGCTGGTTGACCGGCTTGTCGCGCGTGCCCGAGGGCAGCACCCGCGTCAGCGCCAGTTCCAGCGCGGCGTTGCCGGCGGCGGCCGGCGGCAACGACACGCCCGACAGACTGGCGGAGAATTCAATCCGCGACGGCAGCAGCAAGTCCTCCTCGCGGCGGCGGAAGGCCAGTTCATCGCGCGGCGGACGGTCGGCGATCACGCCGTCCCAGTCGGTGCGGCGCACCAGTTGTTCCAGCTGCTCGACCGAGCTGCCGGCCGCATAGGCGCCACCGACCACGCTGCCCATGCTGGTGCCGACCACGAAGTCGACCGGCACGCGCAATTCCTGCAACACCCGCAGCACGCCGATGTGGGCGAAGCCGCGCGCGCCGCCGCCGGACAGCACCAGCGCGACCTTGGGCCGGGTCCGCCCGCTGCCTTGCGCCTGCGCCGGCGTGGCGTCCGATGCGGTGGCGGTGGCGGTGGCGGTAGTGGTGGCGGTGTTTTCGGCTGCCGATGGCTTCAGCTTCGCCGCGGCGTCCTGCAATCCGCCAGGCCTGGCGTTTGCTACAGGGAGCGTGCCATGCTCAGCCTGGCTTTGTACCGGAGCCTGCGCGGCCGCGCCGGTAATGCCGCCGGTCTGCGCGCCGCCTTCCGGACGGGCGCCGACACGCTCCGACGCCGACGCCGACGCCAACTGCAGCGCCAGCGCGACAACAACCATCAGCCGCAAGGGACAACGCGGTGGCCGCATGCCTCTACTCCCCGTCAATTATTCCGTTCAGGTGCTGGCGTCACCGTCGTCTGCTGTACCGACATCTTGCTTGGCATGGCCGCGTGGCCGCGCTCGGGAACCGGCGGCGGCGGCGGTGGCGGCGCCGTGTTCGACAACGCGCCCGATGGTGCGGGAGCCGATGGCGGCGCCATCGGCGCGCTGGCCGGCGGCGTCAGGTTCGACGGCGGCTGCGCATTGTTCTGGGCCTGGGCCGGCGCCGGCACCGAGATGCCCGAGTCGTTGCGGCTTGCATCGTTGACCAGCTCCAGCCGCTTCAGCACACCGCCTTCGGAAATGATCACATGCTTGGGCTGGACTTCCTTGACGGTGACGCCGGGCGCCACGTCGCGGCCCACGCCGAAGGCTTCGGCCGGCTTGCCGTCGATCGAGATAATGGCCGCGCTGCCCTGTCCATTGGCGGCCGAGACCACGCCCTTGAGCTGGTAATTGCTGGCCGTGGCGACGGCGATCTCGCCGCCGAACAGGCCGCGTGCCGCGTCCATATTCGGCTCCGGTGCCAGCACCACCGGCGGCGGCGCGATCGGGCGCTCGGCCGGCTTGAACCATTGCAGGCCCCAGTAAGCCAGCGACGCCGACAGCGCAACCACGGCGGCAAAGGTAAAGATAAGAGGCAAACGTTTCATGACTAGGGCTTCCTGTGCTAGCGCACCAGCTGATTGATTTCAATGATAGGCATCAGCACCGCCAGCACGATCAGCAGTACCACCACACCCATGGCCAGGATCAGCGCCGGTTCCAGCAGGCCGGCGATGGTCAGCGTGCGCCGCTCCAGATCCTGCTCCTGGGCGCTGGCCGCGCGGTCCAGCATGGCCGGCAGCTCGCCGGTGATTTCGCCGGCCCGTATCATGTGCACCAGCATCGGAGGGAAATGCTTCTGGGCCGACAGCGCGCGCGCCAGACTCACACCCTCGCGCACATTGTCGCTGGCCTCGTCGACCAGTTCCTGCATGGCCACGTTGGACAGGGTGTCGCGGCTGGTCTGCAGCGCGCGCAGAATCGGCACGCCGGAGCCGGTGGTGATGGCCAGCGTGCTGGCGAAGCGCGCCGTGTTCAGGCTGCGCTCGAACTTGCCGTACAGCGGAGCGGTCAGCAGCCAGGTATGCCAGCGCCGCTTGAGCACGGGATTTTTCAGCGCCCGGCGCCAGGCGAACCAGGCGCCCACCAGCAGTACCGCGACGACGATGCCGTAGTTGCGCACGAAATCGGACACGGCCAGCATGATGATGGTCAGCAGCGGCAGCTTCTGCTTGGTGTTGGCGAACACCGAGACGATCTGCGGCACCACATAGGTGAGCAGGAAGATCACGATGGAAAACGCCACCACCGTCACGATCGCCGGATAGGTAAACGCCAGCTTGACCTTCTGCACCAGCGCATTGCGCCGCTCGATATAGTCGGCCAGGCGCGACAGCACGCGCGACAGTTGGCCGATCTGTTCGCCCGAGGCGACCAGCGCGCGGTAGATCTCGGCGAAGTCGCGCGGATGGCGCGACAGCACGTCCGACAGCGCCGCCCCGCCGATCACTTCGGAACGGACCGAGGCGATCAGGTCGCGCACATAGGGACGCTCGGCCTGTTCCAGCAGGGCCGAAAAAGCCTGTTCCAGCGGCAGGCCGGCTTCGAGCAGGCTGGCCAGCTGGCGCGTAAACAGCGCCAGTTCGGTGGTCGACAGGCGCTCGCCCAGGCCGCGGCTGCGCGCCACGCCGGCGGAGTCGACCTGGGTGGTGATGGTGTCGACCTTGATCGGCACCAGGCCCTGGGTGCGCAGGTCGGCACGCGCGGCGCGCGCGCTGTCGGCGTTGACCACCCCTTTTCTGGTGGCCCCGGCGGGATCGACGGCTTCGTAGCGGAATGCGGGCATCGGCCTAGTCCTTGGTCACGCGCAGCAGCTCGGCCTGGGTGGTCACGCCCTCGCGCAGCCAGCGTTCGCCGTCTTCGCGCATGGTCTGCATGCCGCTCTGCTGGGCCACCGCCTTGACGTCGGCTTCCGACGCGCGGTTGTGGATCTGGGCACGGATCTGGTCGGTCGTCTGCAGCAGTTCGTACACGCCCACCCGCCCCTGGTAGCCGGTGTGGCCGCACTGCTCGCAGCCGACCGCGTGCCACAGCTGGCCGTCGTGGCGCTTGCAGGCGCCGCACAGTTTGCGCACCAGCCGCTGCGCCAGCACGCCCAGCAGCGAGGACGACAGCAGGAAGGGTTCGATGCCCATGTCCAGCAGCCGGGTCACGGCGGCGGCGGCGTCATTGGTGTGCAGCGTGGCCAGCACCAGGTGGCCCGTCAGCGAAGCCTGCACCGCGATCTGCGCCGTTTCCAGGTCGCGGATCTCGCCGATCATGATCACGTCCGGGTCCTGGCGCAGGATCGCGCGCAGGGCCTTGGCGAAGGTCATGTCGATACGGCTGTTGACCTGGGTCTGGCCCACGCCGGCCAGGTCGTATTCGATCGGGTCTTCCACCGTCAGGATATTGGTGGTGCTGGCGTTGAGCAGGGCCAGCGCCGCGTACAGCGTGGTGGTCTTGCCCGAGCCGGTAGGGCCGGTCACCAGCACGATGCCGTGCGGCTGGTTGATCAGGCTGTCGAACTGCGGCAGCATGGTCTCGCTCATGCCCAGGTGCTGCAGGTCGAGCCGGTTCGCTTCCTTGTCCAGCAGGCGCAGCACGGCGCGCTCGCCGTGGCCGGTCGGCAGCGTCGACACCCGCACGTCGACCGGCTTGCCGCCGATGCGCAAGGTGATGCGGCCGTCCTGCGGCAGGCGCTTCTCGGCGATGTCGAGCTGCGCCATGATCTTGATACGGGAGATCAGCGAGCCGTGGATCGCCTTGCGCGGCCGCACCACGTCGCGCAGGCTGCCGTCGACGCGGAAGCGCACCACCGAGGTCTGCTCGAAGGGCTCGATGTGGATATCCGAGGCGCCGTCGCGCAGCGCCTGGGTCAGCAGCGCATTGATCATGCGGATCACCGGGGCGTCGTCGGACGACTCCAGCAGATCCTCGATCGCCGGCACATCCTGCAGCAGCTTGGTCAGGTCCAGGTCGGCGTCGAATTCGTCGGCCACCAGCGAGGCATTGCCGCCCGCGCCGGCATAGGCCGCGGCGATGGCCGCGTCCAGGTCGGCGCGGGTCATGTGCTTGAGCTGGATGCGGCCGAAGCGGCGCGACACTTCGGCGATGGCGGCCGGCGCGGTGGCGCCGGACACCCACACGTCGACACTGTGCTCGGCGTCCTCGCTGGGCTGGGCCAGCAGCAGATAGTCACGCGCGAAGGCGTAGGGCAGCAGGCTGTTCATCACGGCTGCTTCGTATTGGCTGGCACGGCGCCAGGCGCCTGGTCGGGGGCCGGTACGGGTGCCGGCGGCACCGGACGCACCACGTTGACGCCGCCCACGGGCTGGCCATTTTTCAGTTCCGGCATAATCGGCTGGCCGAAATCGCTGACCATGATGTTCTCGCCCGGCTGGATCGCCTGCTGGGAAGTGCGCATATAGTCGTAGCGGTCGTTGGCCAGGCTGGTGCTCTGTTCCTTGCTGCGGATGACCACGGGGCGCAGGAATACCATCAGATTGGTCTTCTTGCGGGTGTTCTTCTGGTATTTGAACAGATTGCCCAGGATGGGAATGTCACCGAGGCCGCGCACCTTGTCGGTGCCGTCGCCGGTGGTGTCCTCGATCAGGCCGCCGAGCACGATGATCTGGCCGTCGTCGGCGATCACCTGGTTCTCGATCACGCGCTTGTTCAGCGTGAGGCCGGCGGCGGCGGTCAGGGTCGACTTATCCACGCTGGAAGTCTCGTGGTAGATCGCCATCTTGATGGTGCCGCCTTCGGAAATCTGCGGGCGCACCTTCAAGGTCAGGCCCACTTCCTTGCGGTCGATGGTCTGGAACGGGCTGGCGGTGCTGCCGGCCGCGCTGGTGAACTGGCCGGTGATGATAGGCACGTTCTGGCCGACCTGGATCATGGCCAGCTCGTTGTCGAGCGTGATCATGTTCGGCGTCGACAGGATGTTGGCGTTGCCGTCCGATTCGAGCGAGTGCGCCAGCGCGCCCAGGCCGAGCTGGCCGGCCACCTGCTTGAAGATGCCGATCGACAGGCCGGGACCCGGCA
Organism: Oxalobacteraceae bacterium; assembly: GCA_013284265.1. GTDB lineage: Bacteria > Pseudomonadota > Gammaproteobacteria > Burkholderiales > Burkholderiaceae_D > Rugamonas. The sequence goes on from JABTBR010000016.1 coordinate 55,821, forward strand.
GCGCCGCGCCCTTGCCAAGGGCGATGGTCGACAGGGCGTTGGCGGTGCCGCCGGTGGCATACGATTGCAGGCCGCCGACGCGGTAGGCGCTGTTTTCGGTGCCGGTCGCGCCTATCCACTGCACGCCGAATTCGGAAGCACGGTCGGAGGTCACTTCGACGATCATCGATTCGATATACACCTGGGCACGGCGCACGTCGAGCTGGTCGATCACGGCGCGCATATTGCGGTACACCGATTCCGGCGCGGTGATGATCAGGGTGTTGGTCGACGCATCGGCCTGGATGAAGCCGGCCGCGCCGCCGCTCGAACCCTGGGCGCCGCCGGTGCCGCCGCTGGCGCTCAGCGCCGGATTGGTCGAACCGGTCGCGCCGCCGCTGCTGGCGGCGCCCGTGCCCTGAGTGCTGCCGGTGCCGCTGCCCGGGTTGCTGTTGACGCCCGTGCCGTTGCCGCTGGCGGCGGCGCTCGAATCGCCCGAGACCACGGCGCGCAAGGTGGCGGCCAGCTTGGTCGCCTCGGCGTTTTTCAGATAAACCACGTGCACATTGCCCAGCTGCGCGGTGGGCTGATCGAGCTTGGCGATCAGCGACTTGGCCAGATTGGCGCGGGCCGCGGTCGGCGCGCGCAGGATCAGGGAATTGGTGCGTGGATCGGCCAGCACGCTGACACGGCCGCTGTCGCCGCCGGCGCCCGGTTCCATCAGCTTGTTGGTCATGGTGGCCAGGTCGGTCGCGATGGCGTAGCGCACCGGGATCACATCGAGGTCGGTGTTGGACGGCGCGTCGAGCGCGGCGATGATCTTGGCCAGGCGCTTCAGATTGTCGGCGTAGTCGGTGATGACCACCGAGTTATTGCCCGGATTGGCGTTGATGGTGTTGTTGGGCGTGATCAGGGGACGCAGCACGGTCACCAGATTCGGCGCCGACTCGTAACTGAGGTGGAACACCTGGCTGACGATCTGGTCGCCCTTGATCTCGGTCGGCTTGGAGCCGAGCTGGATCGGACCCGATTGCAGCTTGGCCTCGGCCTCCGGCACCACCTTGGCGTAGCCGTCGCCGCTGACCACCGCATAGCCCTGCAGGCGCAGCGCGGAGGTCAGCAGGCTGAAGGCCTGCGATTTGCTGATCGACTTTTCCGACACCAAGGTCAGCGTGCCCTTGACGCGCGGGTCGATGATGAAGGTGATGTTGGTGTAGTGGCCCACCGCCTTGATGACGGACTCGATGTCGGCGCCGACAAAATTGAGGGCGGCATCGTCGGCCGCGGCCCAGGCCAGCGTCGGCATCAGGGCGGTGGCGCCGGTCGCCATCGCGCAGCACAGCAGCGCGCCCGCGCTCAGTTGGCGCAGGGCAGGAAGAGAGAATTGTTTGACTGACTGTTTTTTCATTATCTGAACTCTAACGCGATGATGTTTTTGTCGCTATTGGCACGGCGCTGACCCAAAAGATTCAAGAGATTGGCCAACGACTCTTCACTTCCTGCTGCTGCTTCGGCCTGACCGGAAAACCGGAAACGCCCATGATCCAGACTGCCTGTTCCGCTCAACAGCAGCGGCCCCTTCACCGAACTCAGGCTCACTTGCGCCTGCTGGCCCTGCCAGTCCAGCGCCAGGGCATAACTGCCCAGCGGCCGCACCGACGACAGGCGCGAAGCCATGTCCGTCAATTCCAGCGTGGTACGGCCCGTCACGGCCACATTCTTGTCCACCAGCGCCAGCGTCAGCGCGGTCCAGGACAGGCGCATGGTGCCGCTGGGCGCCACGGTGTTCAGCGGCGCGCCCAGCCCGGCCAAGCCTTCGGCCGGCAGCAGCAGGGCCGATGGACTGAGCTGCCACTCGCTCCAGCTGCCGCTGAAATGCACGGTCTGGGCCAGCGCCTCGGGATTGTCCAGGCGCATATCGACCATGCCGAGCACCGCCAGCGGCGAAATGCGCCAGCTGAAGCGGCCCGGCAGCAGCGGCGTGACCGGCGTTCCCTGGCCGGCGGCGCCGCCCACGAAAGCCGAACCGCGCCACAGCGTACCCTGCGCGTCCCCCAGCGTCAAACGGCCGCCGCTCTGGCGTTCCACCAGCACGCCCAGCCAGGTGGCCGGGAAGAATACCAATAGCGTGACCACCGCGGTGAGCGCGATCGTCAGCAACCATACCAGTGCGGCCGTGCCGCGCTGGCGCCCCTGTTGTTTCATCGCGCCCCGCCCGAGCCATGCAGCAGCGTCAGCGTGGCATCGACCTGGCCGGCCGTGTTCTGGGCCGTGATGGTGGCCTCCTGCACATTGATGCGGGCGTCGCGGCGCTGCGCGTCCAGCCAGGCCATCAGCGCCGGGAACGGCACGCCGCTCAATTGCAGGCGCAGGAATTCGCCGGTGACCGAGACCGTTTGCGCGGTCAGGCTATGCGTCTTCAGGCTGGCCGTCACGCTCTCGCGCGTCATCGGCGGCGCGGCCACCGGCGCCACCGCGCTCAGCTGCGAGGCCTGCATGGCCAGCGCCTTCAGTTCGGCCGCCTGCAAGCGCAGCTCGGGCAGCTCGCGCTGCAGCCGTTCGCGCCCGCCCAAGGCCGGGCCGATCGCCAGCGCGTACACCAGCGCCAGCCCCAGCACGGCGCCGCCCACGCTCAGAAAAGTGCGCTCCTGACCGGTGCGGGCCTGCCAGAACGCCGACGTGCTGGCCGAGATGCGCTCGCGCGCCTGATTCAATTGACTCATGGTTTGCCTCCGGCATTGCCTTGTTTGCCACCATCCTTGGCGCCCGTTCCTGTTCCGGCAAGGAGCTTGATCTGCCAGGCGCCGCCCGGGCCTTCCGTCAGATCCAGCCTGCGCGCGGCCAGTGCGCTGCGCACCTGGGCCAGCGCGTTCCCGTCGACCATATTCGGCTTGAGCTTGACCTGCAGCGCATGCTCGCGATAGTCCAGCGACGCGATCACGTCCTTGCGCGGCAAGACGCTGAGCGACTCGCCCAGCGCGGCGGCGATGGCGCCGAAATCGTCCGGTCCGGCCTGGCCGCTGTCGGCCTTGGCCAGTCCGATGTTCTTGCGCATCTGCGCGGCCGGATCGAGGATCACGGTTTCCTTCGGATAGGCGGCGCGGAAGGTTTGCAGCATGGCGGTGCGGATGCCTTCGGCCTCGCGCTTCAGGCGTATCCATTCCATATTGATGCCGGCGATATTGACCAGCAGCGCGGCGATGGCGATGCGCAGCGGCCAGCGCCACTGCTGCCAGCGGCGCGCGTTGGCGCCGCTGGCGCCCAGCGCGGGCGCCAGGTCGAGCGGCGCGCTGCGCGCGGCCGACACCCAGTGGCTCCAGTGGTCTTCCAGCAGCGCGACCGGATGGGGCGCATCGGCCTGTGCCTCCGGCAGCGCGGCAAACAAGGGAATCTGTGCGGCCGGCAGATACAGGCTGACCGGCGCGTCCCCCGCCAGCGCGCGCACGGTTTGCAGCGCGGCGGCCGGCTGGGAAGCGATCGCCAGGCCCAGGCCTTCGGACTGCGACTGGCGCAAGGTCAATTCCAGTCCGCCGTCGCCGCTGGTCAGCGCGGCGGTGACGGTGCCGGGCTGGAACGGCAGGCACAGTTGCGCCGGCAGCACCGACACGCTGTGGGCGCCCTGCGCCAGCAGCGCCTTGACCAGCACTTCCAGCCAGGCGCGCTGCACCACGGCGACGGCGCGCAAGCCATCCTCGCCGGCCACCGCGGCGGCGGCCAGCACGCAGTCGGCCGGATCGCCCAGCACATGCTCTTCCACCAGCCCGGGCAGCGCCTCCTTCAGGCGCGCGGCCGACATCGGCGGCACTTTCACGCGCAGCAGCGTCACGTCGGAGGCGGCCAGCAGCAGCACCACGCGGCGCGCGGCCGCGACCCGTTCGCCCAGGTTGCCCAGTGCGTCGGCGCCCTGCTGCAGCAAATTCCCGCCCTCGCCCACCAGAGCGAACGGGCAGGACTGGGCCGCGCCGTGTTCCACGCTGGCCTTGGCCGGATAGCGGATGTATAGAGTAGTCAAAGGGTCTCGCTTTCGTTCATCGCTGTCTTATTCTTCCCGTGCCCATTTCACTTCAGTCTTGTACTGGTTCGCGCTGTCGCGGAAAATCAAGGCCTGCGAGTCCAGCGTGGCGCGGTCCAGCCTTACCTGGCTCTGCACCAGGAAATAGTTACTTTTGCATGAGGTCTTCACACCGGTGGGCCAGTGATGGGTCCCCAGTTGGCTATCGAAGTCGGCTGGCTGCTTGCAAGTCATGCGCTTGCGATTATTCACCAGGACGGTCGCTTCGGCCAATGAAAAATTCTCGATCAGCGCGCTCAACACCTCGGCCGGCGCCGTATTGACGTTAATCTCGGTTTTCTCCGGCAGGACAATGATGAAATCGCGCAGGCGTTCCAGGTTCTTGGGGTTGAAACCGGCCACCGCCAGCAAATCTTCCGCGCGCGCGATTGGCATCTGCTCGCTGCCGCTGGTGACGGGAACCTGTTTCGCCTTCTGTTTCGCCAGTTGCTCGGCCGCTGTCTTTTTCTGATCCTCGGTCATTTCGGAGCCGTCCGCGGCGGTCAACGGCATGGTGGGCGCAGGCTGGCCCTGCGCCACTTGCTCCGCGACGCTCTTGGCCAGAGTCGGATCGATCTGCAGGTTTTGCAGCAGGCGGCGGAACACCGCGATCTGGGCCTCGTCCGGCACCCGCTGCTCGGACAAGTTGCTCAGGTTGAAGCGCGCCTGCGCATCCGACATCTGGCCCGACAGGCTGGCGTTGAAGGTCTCGCCCTCCATGCGCTCGCGCTCCACGTAGTCGTCCAGCCGGGTTTCGGCCAGCGGCGTGGCCCAGACATCGAGCAGCGAGGTGTAATCCCGGTGATCCTGGCCATCCTGGCGCAGGATCAGGCGCGACCAGTCCAGCGCGCCGCGCAAGATCCATTTGGTCTGCAATTGCAGGCGCTGGTTTTCCATCGAACGCACCTGCACCTGCTGTTGCCAGAACAGGCTGGCGACGATGGTCACCGCCAGGGTGGTCAGCAGCAGGGCCGTGACCACGGCCACGCCGCGCTGGCGCCGGTGCGGAAGCGCAGGATGGCGGCGCGCGCTCATACGCCCCCCAGCAGGAAGATTTTGACCAGGGTGGTTTCCTGGTCCTTCTGCTGCAAGGTCAGCTCCAGTCCGGTCGGTGCGTTATTGATCTGCGGGGTCAGCGGCTGTTGCTGCTGCTGTTGCTGTTGGGCCGCGCCGGTGGTGGTGGAGCGCCAGCCGCCGCCCTGCCAGATGCGCATCGACATGCCGGCCACGCCGGCCTGCAAGGCCACACTGGGCGCCGGATCGCTGTCGCCCAGCGCGGCCTGCCACTGCGCGTCGAGCTGGGCCAGGTCGCGGGTGGGATTCGATTCGCGCCGCACCAGCACGCCGTCGAGGATGCGGTAGGACACCACTTGCAGCCGGGTCGCCTCGTTCTCGTTGAGGACCGTGCGCACCAGCGTCAGGCGGTCGGTTTCGGTCAGCAGGTTCTGGCGGTTATTCAGCTGCTCCGGCTTGGCCAGATGTTCGCCGTCGCTCTGCATCTGGGCAAAGGCCAGCTGCATGCCGCGGGTCTGCTCCATCTGCAAGGTCAGCGCCTGGCGCGAACGGATGATGCCGTCCAGCCCCCGCCAGCCCAGCACGGCCACGATGGCCAGGATGGAAATGGCCACCAGCAGCTCGACCAGGGTGAAGCCAGGGCTGCGCTGGCGGGAAGGCGGCCGCGTCGTCATTGGTTCAATACCAGTTGCACCAGCTTGATGATGCGGCGTTCGGGCTGGGCCGCGTCCACCACACTGACCTCGACCCGGCGCAGGCGCGGATTCGGGCTGGCGATGACCTCTTCCTGGCAGACCAGTTTCAGGTCGCCCTGCGGACATTCGAAGGTTTGCTTGCCGGTGGAAGGGAAGGTTTTGGACAGCTGCAGCTGTACCAGGCGGTTCTCGGCCGACCAGGTGGCCATCATCGCGCTGCGCAAGCCATTGCTGTTGGCGGTCAGGCTGCCGACCGCGCGCAGCGAGGCGCCCAGCGCGGTGCCGATGATGACCAGCGCCACCAGCACTTCAAGCAGCGTAAAGCCGCGCTGGCGCGCCGCATGACGATGAACAGCTGGGAGGGAGAGGCGCGCCATCGTCAGTCGACCGAAAAATGGCCGATGCCGTCGGCGCGGATGGCGACACTGTCGCCGCCGTTGACAAAGGTCAGCACAAAGGGTTTATCGACCGGTTCGCGGCCAAAGGTGATGCGCATGCCGCTGTCGCTCAGCGGCGCCGGCGGATCGAGCAGCAGCGTAATCGGGGCGCTCTTGAACGGCCGGGCGCGCAGCATATCGTCCTGGGCCAGCGGCTGCCACTGCTTGTCGTTGCGGACCAGGAAGCGGTAGCCTTCCTGATCGGCTTCGAAGGCGATCATGCGGTTGCGCACGATGGCTTCATCGCGCGCCAGTTGCAACAGCAGCGCCACGCGCTGGGCCTCCTGTTGCAAGGACTGCTTCTGGCTGGGCATCGCCTTCAGCGACACCAGCCCCAGCGTCACGCCCAGGATGACCATCACGACCAGCAATTCGATCAGCGTAAAGCCGCGATGGCGGGCGGCGCGCATGGCAATGGCCTTGACCTTGCTGCTTAGTTTTCCCACGAGCCGATATCGGCATCGTCACCCGTGCCGCCCGGCGCACCGTCGGCGCCCAGCGAGAAGACATCGACTTCGCCCTTCACGCCTGGCGACAGGAACTGGTAGGCGCCGCCCCACGGATCTTTCGGCATTTTTTCCAGGTAGCCGCCGGCCTTCCAGCCGTTTGCGGCCGGGCCGGTGGTCGGCTTGGTCAGCAGCGCCTGCAGGCCCTGCTCGGTGGTCGGGTAGCGCTGGTTGTCCAGTTTATACAGCTTGAGCGCCTGCATCACGGTCGCGATATCGACCCTGGCGGCGGCGATTTTCGATTCGCCGGTGCGGCTGAGCAGCTTGGGAACGACCAGGGCGGCGAGCACACCCATGATGACGACCACGACCATAATTTCAATCAGCGTAAAGCCGCGCGCCTTGCGGCGGACAAGAGACAGGTTTTTCATAAGGTGATCGAAATGATAGTGTTTATATAAATGAGTGCAGAGTATAAGACGGAATCGCCGCGTAACAAAGCGCGGCGATGATTTGGTCGTCAACTGTGTGGCGGGGGGCTTAAGAAGGGCTTAAGCCCTGCCTGTTGGCGGCTTGTCTATGTCGCTGCTGGCGGGTTGTCGGCTGCGGCTTGAACCCACGGCTTACCCCTGGGGTCTGACCCGGCGGGTCAGACCCCGGCTCTTTGCCGTGGGTTTTAAGGGAGCAAGCGGCCCGCCGCCTTAGTCGTGCTTGCGGGCGTGCCCGGCCACGCGGGCCCAGGCGCCCTCGTTGCCACCGGCGGCGTGCTTGCTCGATACCGGCGCCAGCGCCTTCAATTCAGGACTGCTCTGCACGAAGGGAACAATGCCCAGCGCCGCATCGACCTCATGCGGATAGACGATATAGCCGCGCGTAATCACCGCCGCCACCTTGCGCACGTCGGCGATATCCTTGGTCGGGTCGCCGTCGACCAGCACCAGGTCGGCCAGCTTGCCGGTGCTGATGCTGCCGCGTTCATGGCTGGTGCGGGTGTAGCGCGCACCGTTGCGGGTGCCGACCTGCAGCGCCTGCGCCGGCGTCAGGCCCGCCTTGACCAGCATGGCCAGCTCGGACTGCAGCGTGAACCCAGCCAGCTCGTCGGTTCCAGCCACGATGGGCACGCCGGCGCGGTACAGGATGCCGACGAACTGCACCATCTTGGCGTAGGACTGTTCGTAGCGCTTCTGGGCCGCCGCATCGGGAATCTTCATGGTGCCGACCGAAAAGCCGCGGCGCACGTCCGGCGGCATATGGCTGGCGATGGCGGCGAAGGGTTCGTTCATGTCGCCGTCGCGCTGCTTGAGGAAGGCGAAGGTGGCCAGGGTCGGATCGATGGCGATCTGCTTGCGGCTCAGCGTGGCGACGAAGTCCTTGACCGGACGCGAGTTGAAGTCCAGCCCTGCGACCTTTTCGGCCGGCAGGATGAAGCGATCCAGCGTGCGCGTTTCGGTCGTCGGCGTCATCAGGAAGTTGAGCATGACCTGGTTGATGTGCTGGATCTCGTCGTAGCCGGCGTCGATCGCGTCCTGCGCGCGCAGCCCGGCCGGCACGTGGCCGGACACGCGCATGCCGCGCAGGTGGGCATAGGCCACGGTGTCCTTGAGGATCGCCTTGGGGAAGGAATTGTAGATTTTCAGCTGCGGGTAGCCATGCTCGGTGTACCAGTCGATCGCGTTCTTGGCCTGGTCCAGGTCCTTGATGACGAAGCCGCCGTTGGCCGAATACGGGCTCTCACCTTCGAGGAAGCCGGCCGGCACCACCTGCGGCGCCAGCAGCGTACCGGCCGCCGTTTCGTCCAGCATCAGCTGCAACTGGTCGTTATCGTTGCCCATGTCGCGCACGCTGGTCACGCCGGCGGCCAGGTTCAGCGCGCCGGACCAGCGGTCCACGTGGCCGTGCATGTCGAACAGGCCGGGCAGCAGCACCCGGCCGGCGGCGTCGATCTCGTTGGCCGCGCCGCGCACCGGCGAACCGGCCGGCAGCACCGCGCTGATGCGCCCGCGCAGCACATACACATCGGATGGCTTGCCCAGCACCGCCTTTTCGCTGTCGAAGACGCGCGCATTGCGTACCACCGTCAGGCCCTTGAGCGGATGCTGCAGTTTGGCCGCCAGGTCGCGCAGCATCTCGCTTTCGGCGCTCTTCTGGCGCGCGGCCATGGCCGGCGCGTTGGCTTGCCAGCCCTGCTCGAGCATCGTGGCGAAGCCGGGAATGATCACGCCGAACAGGCGCGGCTTGTCGCCCGTGGTGGCCCAGAAGAAGGACGGCGACAGGCCGATGCCGGTCTGCGCCAGCAGCTGCACGGTCTGGGACTGCATCTTGCCCCCGACGTCGGCGCTCACTTCCATCGTCGCCAGCTGGCGCTGCGCCAGCGTACCCGAAGGCAGCAGCGGCAGTTTGCCGTCCGAACGCGCGGCCAGCGCGGTGATCGCGGCGGAGGTGACTTCGAAGGAGCCGTTGAGCGGCACATAGGCGGCCGGGCCGCTCACGCTGGCGCTGCCTTTTTCGGACGTGGATTGCCACTCGGCCTGGCCATCCTTGCGGCTGAAGCGTTCATCGACCACGGCGCCGAAGGTGGAGTTGCCCTTGACCGCGTATTCGCTCATGGTGCCGTCCGGCCCCACGCGGAACTGTTCGTCCAGATCCGGCCCGCGGCCATTGTCCTTGAAGCTGAAGCGCACTTTGGTCAGGCCGTCGTCGGCCTTGTCGACCACCTGTTCGCCGATCTGCTTGCCGTTTTCGGCGATGATCGGATAACGCAAGGTGCTCGCTGCCTGCGCCGGAGCGGCAAAGGCGGCCGCGATGGCCAATGCAAGAGTAAGGGGAAGCGTGGACATCCGGCGAATCTGCAAGGCTAACTCCTTTGGGTGGGGGGTGTTACGTCATTTGCGTTTTGGGTGCCGCCTGCGGCGCTGCGCAGACCGGGCAGGCGGCATTGCGGCCGATGGCGATGCTGCTCCATTCCATGTGCAGTCCGTCGAGCAGCAGCAGGCGTCCGGCCAGCGACTGGCCGATGCCCATCACCAGCTTGAGCGCTTCGGCCGCCTGCATGGCGCCGACCACGCCCACCAGCGGCGCGAACACGCCCATGCTGGAGCAGGCCACGTCTTCGAACTGCTGGTCTTGCGGGAACAGGCAGGAGTAGCATGGCTGATCGCCGCCGCGCGGATCGAACACGCTGACCTGGCCGTCGAAGCGGATCACCGCGCCCGACACCAGCGGCTTGTTCCGCGCCACGCAGGCGCGGTTGACGGCATGGCGGGTGGCGAAATTGTCGGTGCAGTCGAGCACCACGTCGGCCGCGCCCACCAGTTCCAGCAGGCGCGCGTCGTCGGCGCGCTCGATCAGGGCGACGATCTCGATCTCGGGATTGATCTGTTCCAGCGTGGCGCGCGCCGATGTGGCCTTGGGCTGGCCCACGCGCGCGGTGGTGTGGGCGATCTGGCGCTGCAGATTGGTCAGGTCGACGGTGTCGTTGTCGACCAGCGTCAGCTTGCCGATGCCGGCCGAGGCCAGGTACATGGCGGCCGGCGAACCGAGGCCGCCCGCGCCGATGACCAGCGCATGCGCGGCCAGCAGCTTCTGCTGGCCCTCGATACCGATTTCATCTAACAGGATGTGGCGCGAATAGCGCAGCAGTTGGGAGTCGTTCATCAGCTTACACCGGCACTACCGCGCCGCAAGTTCAGTTTTTCAGGGGTTTCTTGTCGTCGCTCTTGCCCGGCTTGACGGCGGGCTTGGGCGAGACGTCGGTCCGGGTCTCGCCGCGGGCATCGCTTTTTTCAGCCTTGCCATCGTTGCGCGCCACCGGCTCGACCTTGGACAGTTTGACCGGCAGGCCCTTGAAATGGTTCAGCGCCTGTGCCAGCTGGAAGTCGTCCTTGGAACCGAATTCGAAAGGCTTCTGCTTGCGTGCCAGCGCCAGCATGCGCTGCTCTTCTTCCAGCTCGTCGTGATGGGGAGCGGCGGCCGCGCCGGCCTTGTCCTCGTCATTGCCCAGGTGTTTTTGCAGGTCGGCCTCGCGCACGCGCAGGCTGTTCAAGCCATCGCCGTCGGCGGTTTCATCCACCAGCAGGTCGGGCACGATGCCGCGCGCCTGGATCGAGCGGTTATGCGGGGTGTAGTAGCGCGCCGTGGTCAGCTTGACGGCGGTGTCGGCGCTGAGCTGGCGCAGGGTCTGCACCGAGCCCTTGCCGAAAGTCTGGCTGCCCATGATGGTGGCGCGCTTGTAGTCCTGCAGCGCGCCGGCCACGATTTCCGAGGCCGAAGCCGAACCGGCGTTGACCAGCACCACCAGCGGCACATCCTTGATGGCGGCCGGCAGTTTGGCCAGCGGATCGCCCGGCTGGCCGCCGGCGTAGAACTCGCGCCGGCCGTAATAGGTTTCCTTGGACGACTCGAGCTGGCCATTGGTCGACACGATCACCGCGTCCTTGGGCAGGAAGGCGGCCGAGACGCCGATCGCGCCCGGCACCACGCCGCCCGGATCGTTGCGCAGATCGAGCACCAGGCCTTTCAGGTGCGGGTCCTGGGCGTACAGGGCGCTGATCTTGCGCGCCATGTCTTCCACGGTCGGTTCCTGGAACTGGGCGATGCGCAGCCAGGCATAGCCCGGCTCGACGATCTTGGCCTTGACGCTCTGGACGCGGATCTCTTCGCGCACGATGGTCATGGCCAGCGGCTTGTCCTCGTCCTTGCGGCTGATATTGAGCGATACCTTGGAGCGCGGCTCGCCGCGCATCTTCTTGACCGCCTCTTCCAGCGTCAGGCCCTTGATGGCCTCGCCGTCGATGCGGGTGATCAGGTCGCCGGACTTGATGCCGGCCTTGAAGGCGGGCGAATCCTCGATCGGCGAGACGACCTTGATGTAGCCGTCTTCCATGCCCACTTCGATGCCGATGCCGACGAATTTGCCGGCCACGGTCTCGCGCATTTCGCGGAAGGCTTTTTTATCCAGGTAGACCGAATGCGGATCGAGCGAGGCGACCATGCCGGAAATGGCCTCGGTCAGCAGCTTCTTGTCGTCCACGGTTTCCACGTAATCGGTCTTGATCAGGCCAAATACATCGGACAACTGGCGCAGCTCTTCCAGCGGCAGCGGTCCGGCGCCCAATTTTTGGGCAATGGCGGGAAACTGCAGCGAGGCGGCCACGCCGGCCACCAGACCCAGTCCTACCAGGCCGATACTTTTGACTTTGTTGCCCATGTTTTATCCGCGATTGCTAGAACTTGACCCACGTAGCCGGATCAAATGCCCGGCCCTGATGGCGAAGCTCGAAGTATAGCCCCGATTCCTCGTTACCGCCGCTGTTTCCGGCGCTGGCGATGGAATCGCCGCCCTTGACGATATCGCCGGCCCGTTTCAGCAGCGACTGATTGTTCCCGTAGATGCTCATATACTGGCCGCCGTGGTCGACGATGATCAGATTGCCGAAGCCGCGCAGCCATTCGGCGAACACCACCCGGCCACCAGCCACGGCGTGGATCTCGCTGCCTTCCGAGGCGCGGATGAACACACCCTTCCAGCTTGGGCCGTCGCCGCGCTTGGCGCCGAAGCGCGCCGCGATCTTGCCCGATACGGGCGCGCGCAGCTGGCCGCGCTGATTGGCGAAGGCGCCGTCCGGCGCGGCCGGGGCCAGCGCCACGTCGGCCGCGCGGGCCGGCTGCCGCACCGGTTCTTCCGGTTCCGGCTTGACCGCTTCGGGTTTGACGACCTTCGCCGGCTCGGGCTTTTGCTGGGCCACGGTGTTGCTGTCGTCCGGTTCCGGCTTGGCCGGAATGGTCGTCGGCGGCTTCTGCCCCGGCAGCGGCTTGATGGTGCCGGACTTATTCCGCGCGGCCAGTGCGGCCAGACGCTCGCGTTCCACTTCGGCCGCCTTGGCCTTGGCTTCGGCCTTGGCCAGCGCGCGCGCGTCCGCCTCGGCCTTGGCTTTGGCGGCCTTGGCCGCCGCCACCTGCTCCAGGCGGCGCTTCTCGGCCGCCGCCGCTTCGGCCTGTTCCTGGATCAGGCGGGCCAGCTTGTCGACCAGCCCCGCCATCCTTTGTTCGTCGCGCTCCACATTGCCGGCTTCCTTGCGCTGCGCCACCAGGCGCTTCGAGAGGCTGGCCAGCAGGGCCGCGCGCCGTCCTTTTTCCTGTTCCAGCAAGGCTTTCTGCTGGGTTTCTTCCTGGGCGATCTCGGCCAGTTCGTCGCGCGCGTTCTGCGCCTCGGCCTGATTGGCTTCCACCGCCGCCAGATTGACGCGCAATGAGGCCAGCAGGCGCGCCTGCGCCTGCGACACATAGGCCATCATCTGCAATTCACGGTTGATGCGGTTCGGGTTGTCCCCGGACAGCAGCAATTTGATGCGGTCTTCATTCCCGGCCACATACTGCTCGCGCAGCAGCTTGGCCAGCTGCTGCTTCTGCTTGTCGACCACGGCCGCCAGGCGCGCATGCTCGGCCGCCAGCGTCAGCAGGCGCGCATTGGTGCTGGCCTGCTCCGTGCCCAGCTCGCGCAGGGTGCGGTTGGCGTTGGAAATGGCCTCCTCCGACTCGGCCAGGGTATCGGCCGCGTCGTCCTTGGCGCTTTCGGTCTTGCTGATGTCGCGCTTGAGCGCCGTGAGCTTTTGCTGCAAGCCGGCGCGCTCGGCCTCGGCCGCCGCTTTCTGCTTGCTGCGCTCGGTGGGCTTGGCGGCCTGCGCCGTGCCGCCCGCGAACGCGAAGCTAAGCAACAGACTCAGGCATAGCGAGACACCCGCGCCGCGGGTGTGGTACCGGGAGGAAGAGAACAAGCTTACTTGGCCTTCCCTTGATTCGCGACCGCGGCCTGGGCGGCGGCGATGGCGGCGGCGTCGCCCAGATAGTAGTGGCGGATCGGCTTCAGGTCGGCGTCGAGCTCATAGACCAGCGGCTGGCCGTTGGGGATGTTCAGACCGACGATATCGTTGTCGCTGATGCCGTCGAGCATCTTGATCAGGGCGCGCAGGCTGTTGCCGTGGGCCGAGATGATGATCTTCTTGCCGGCGCGGATGGCCGGGGCGATTTCCTCGTCCCAGGCCGGCATCACGCGCGCCACGGTGTCTTTCAGGCATTCGGTCAGCGGGATCTGGGCTTTCGGCAGGCCGGCGTAGCGCGGATCGTTGAAGGAAGTGCGCTCATCGCCTTCTTCCAGCGCCGGCGGCGGCGTATCATAGCTGCGGCGCCATACCAGCACCTGCTCGTCGCCGTACTTGGCGGCCGTTTCCGCCTTGTCCAGGCCTTGCAGGGCGCCGTAGTGGCGCTCGTTCAGGCGCCAGTCGTGCTTGATCGGCAGGTACATCATGTCCATCGAGTCCAGCGCCAGCCACAGGGTACGGATCGCACGTTTCAGCACCGAGGTGTAGGCCAGGTCGAAGGTAAAACCGGCGTCTTTGAGGACCTGTCCGGCCGCTTTGGCTTCCGCCGCGCCCTTCTCGGTCAGATCAACGTCAACCCAACCGGTGAAGCGGTTGGCCAGGTTCCAGGTGGATTCGCCGTGGCGCATGAATACGATTTTATACATGAGGCTATCTTCAAAAAAGGATTGAACGGACAGAAACTACAGCTAAAAAGAACTCTTCCAGCTTCTATTTTATAATGCGCGCATTGACTTAAACCATTGGACCCCTGTGAAATTCTTCATTGACAATCTTTTTATCCTCGCGATCGTGCTCTTGTCGGGCGGTGCTTTGCTGTGGCCGGTACTGACGCAACGGGGCAAACGCGCCACGGCGCTGCAGGTCACCCAGCTGATTAACCGCGGCAAAGCGACCATCGTGGATGTGCGCGATCCTGCCGAGTTTGCCAAAGGACACTTGCCTGACGCCAAGAATATCCCGCTGGCCGAGCTGGACAAGCGCATCGGCGAGCTGGAAAAAGCCAAGAGCAAGAGCGTGATCGTGATCTGCCAGAGCGGCGCGCGCGCCGCCACGGCCGCCGGCAAGCTGGAAAAAGCCGGCTTTACCGATGTGCATAATCTGGAAGGCGGCATCGCGGCCTGGACCACCGCCGGCTTGCCGATCGCCAAGTAAGGAGACGCCATGACTGCTCATGTAGTGCTGTACAGCACCGCCGTTTGCCCCTATTGCGTGCGCGCCGAGCGCCTGCTCGAAGCCAAGGGCGTGACCATCGAAAAAATCCGTGTCGACCTCGACCCGGAACAGCGCATGCTGATGATGCAAAAGACCGGCCGCCGCACGGTGCCGCAGATCTATATCGGCGACACCCATGTCGGCGGTTTCGACGATCTGTATGCGCTCGATCAAGCCGGGGGTCTGGACCCCTTGTTAAAAGGCTGAATGGCACCAAATAGCAACGCGTAGGCAGAAAGTGTTTGCTTTGATGTTGGTTTTGATACAATTGCCGTCGCGTTGGATTGGCGCCTGTGGCGCCAACCGTGCATTTACCCTGAGCGGCCTCTGCCGCTCGTCTCCAATATAACGAAAGCGTTCCATGTCTGACGAAAACCTGCAACCAGTATTCCAAATCCAACGCGTCTACCTGAAAGACATGTCGCTGGAGCAACCAAACTCGCCAGGTATCTTCCTGGAACAGGAAGCGCCAACCATCGAAGTCGCTCTGGACGTGGGCGCCGAGCCACTGGCCGATGGCATCTTCGAATCGACCGTGACCATCACCGTCACCGCCAAGATCAAAGACAAAGTCGCTTTCCTGGTTGAAGGCAAGCAAGCCGGTATCTTCGAAGCACGCAATATTCCTGCTGAACAGCTGGACCCGCTGCTGGGCATCGGTTGCCCGAACATCGTCTACCCTTACCTGCGCGCCAACATCGCCGACCTGATCACCCGTGCCGGTTTCCCACCAGTGCACCTGGCCGAGATCAACTTCGAGGTGTTCTACCAGCAGCGTCTGGCAGCCGTGGCTGAAGCCGCGAAAGCCGGCAATGCCGCTACCGAAGGCGCAGCAACCCACTAAGGGAAGCCGGTTCAAAAAGACTGTGGCTGCGTTATGGCGCCTCGCCCCAGTCATTTTGAAACATCTTCCAGCGGTGCGTACCCGCGCCGTATCGCCCAAAGATCCGCAGGGGTCTTTGGGCTTTATTTACTTAAGGCAAGACAAGACATGAACGTACCCCGTTTGATCGCGGCCGCAGCGCTATTGCTGGCCAGTGCCGGCAGCCAGGCCTTCGACTTCAAGACGGTGGGTGCCGCTCCGGCCATCCTGTACGATGCGCCGTCGACCAAGGGCGGCAAGCTGTTTGTGGTACCGCGCGGCACGCCGCTCGAAGTGGTGCTCGCCTATGGCGACTGGGTCAAGGTGCGCGATGTCGCCGGCGACCTGGCCTGGACCGAAGCCAAGGGCTTGAGCGCCAAACGCAATGTGATCGTGCGCGTGGCCAATCTGAAAGTGCGCGGCACGGCCGACGAAGCCGCGCTGCCGGTGTTTATCGCCGACAAGGGCGTGCTGCTGGAGCTGGCCGAGACGGCCACCGGCGGCTGGGTCAAGGTCCGTCACCGCGACGGCCTGGTCGGCTACGTCAAGAATACCGACGTCTGGGGCTTATAATTCCCAGGCAGGCGCTACCGCGACCGCACTAATCTTCGCCGTCTGAGGTTCCATGCAAGATTCCCTCCCGAATAAAGCGGGCGCCGTTGTGCGTCCGATTACCGTCCTGGGCGCTGGCGCCTGGGGCACCGCCGTCGCCATCGCCCTGGCCCAGCGCCATCCGGTGCAACTGTGGGGCCGCAACACCCCCGTGATGCAGCAGATCGCCGGCGCGCGCGACAATACCGCCTACCTGCCCGGCTGCCCCTTCCCGTCCGGACTGACGGTCCAGACCGATTTCGACGCCGCGCTGGCCCATGCGAACGGGGCCGACGGCCTGCTGATCGCCGCCTGTCCTGTGGCCGGCCTGCGGCCGCTGCTGGAACAACTGAAAACCCGCGTCATCCCCAACATCGTCTGGCTGTGCAAGGGCTTCGAATACGGCACCGGCCTGCTGCCGCACCAGATCGTCCAGGAAGTACTGGGCGAGTCGGTGGCCGGCGGCGCCCTGTCCGGTCCCTCCTTCGCCCAGGAAGTGGCGCGCGGCCTGCCTTGCGCGCTGACCATTGCCTCGGCCACCCCGGCGCTGCGCGAGGCGGTGGTGTCGGCCATGCACGGCGGCAGCATCCGCGTTTACTCCAGCGCCGACCTGGTGGGCGTGGAAGTGGGCGGCGCCGTCAAGAATATCCTGGCCATTGCCACCGGCGTGGCCGATGGCCTGGGGCTGGGCTTGAACGCGCGCGCCGCGCTGATCACGCGCGGGCTGGCCGAAATCACCCGGCTCGGCACCGCGCTCGGTGGCCAGGTGGAAACCTTCATGGGCCTGACCGGCATGGGCGATTTGATTTTGACCTGTACCGGCGATTTGTCGCGTAATCGCAGGGTGGGACTGGGGCTGGCGCAGGGCAAGGCGCTCGATACCATCGTCAGTGAGCTGGGCCATGTGGCCGAGGGCGTGCCCTGTGCGCGCGCGGTGCGCGAGCTGGCGCAGAAGCTGGGGGTGGATATGCCGATCACCAATGCGGTGGCCGGGGTATTGTTTGATGGCGACTTGCCGCAGGCGATCGTGTCGCGCCTGCTGGCGCGCGATCCGCGCGATGAAAAAATGGCGCCGGCGCCGTAATAAACTGGCAGGCCCGCGACATCCGAAGTAAACCCAGGGCGTAACCCTGGGGTCTGCCCCGGCGGGTCAGACCCCGGCTCTTTGCCTTGGGTTCTAAATAAGCCGGCGGCCCGCTGACTTCTCGGCCCGCTTACTCCTCGACCACTTCCTCTTCCACCGCTTCACGCATCCAGCTCACCAGCGGAAACGCATCCTTCATGCCGCCGGCAATCAAGGGCACCAGCTTTTCCGGCTGATTCAGCGGCAGGTCCACCTCGGTCCACACGAAGAAACTCTTCAGCTTGATGTACTCGATATGCTCGGCATCGGCGTCGAAGCCTTTGGGCGGACGCTGCAGCTTGCCCTCGTTCTGGATATCGCCAAAGGTGGCGCGCAGGCGCTTGTTCTTGATGACCTTGCTGAAACCGGCCGCCTCATCGACCAGATGGCGGCGCAGCGCGCGCAGGCGCGGCGGCGGCGGCATGTATTCGCCGGCGCCAAACAGCACCTGGCCGTTGCCATCGATCTGCATGTAATAGGTGGGACCGCCCGCCTGGCTGGGCCGGCGCACGTCGTTGGGCGCGATCGCGGCCGAGAAGCGGGTCTTGTACGGGCTCTTGTCATTGGCGAAGCGCACGTCGCGGTTGATGCGGAACATGGCTTTCTTGGGATTGCAGAACTTGACGGCGGGATCGAACTTGCCCAGCTCGACGATCAGCTCGGTCACCACTTGCAGGAATTCTTCGCGCAGGATGTCATAGCGCGGTTTGTTCATGATGAACCAGGGACGGTTGTTGTTCTCGCTGAGCTCTTTAAGGAATTGGGTCAGGTCGCGCAGATGCATGGAGTATCCAGAAGATGAAAGGAAAGGGCCGGCGCAGGATCGCCGCGCCGGCCTCTATTTGCTGACGGGACGGCGGCCCACCGTGATGTCCAGCGTGGTCTCGCGGCTCTTGCGCAGCACCGTCATTTTAGCCGTTCCGCCCGGGGTCAGCTGGGCGATCAGATTGAGCATGTCGTTGGTGTCGGCCACCGGCTTGCCCTCAACGCTGAGCAGGATGTCGCCGGGCTTCATGCCGCCCTTGTCGGCCGGGCCGTTGCGCACCACGCCGGCGATGATGGCGCCGCTCTTGCGGCTCAGGCCGAAGCTGTCGGCCAGTTCCGGCGTGATTTCCTGGCTCTCCACGCCGATCCAGCCGCGCACCACGTGGCCGGAACTGATGATCGCATCCATCACCGACTTGGCGGTGGAGACGGGAATGGCGAAGCCGATGCCGACCGAGCCGCCGCTTTGCGAATAGATGGCGGCGTTGATGCCGAGCAGGTGACCATTGCTGTCGACCAGGGCGCCGCCGGAATTGCCGAAGTTGATGGCGGCGTCGGTCTGGATGAAATTCTCGAAATGGTTGATGTGCAAATTATTCCGCTTGAGCGCGGAGATGATGCCCATGGTCACGGTCTGCCCCACGCCGAAGGGGTTGCCGATGGCCAGCACCACATCGCCCACCTGGGCCCGGTCCGACTGGCCCAGCACGATCACGGGCAGACGTTCGAGCGTGATCTTGATCACGGCCAGGTCGGTTTCCGGATCGGTGCCGACCACCTTGGCGGCGGCCTTGCGGCCATCGGCCAGCGCGACTTCGATCTCGTCGGCGGCCTCGACCACGTGGTTATTCGTCAGGATATAGCCTTCCGGACTGACGATGACGCCCGAGCCCAGGCTGGTTTCATCGTCGTCGGCCTCGCCGTCGCGATCGCGGTCGCGGTCGCCGAAGAATTTTTTCAGCAGGGGATCGCGCAGCAGCGGATGGCGGCCGCGCCGCGGCGCCTTGGTCGCCAGGATGTTGACCACGGCCGGCATGGCCCGGGCCGCGGCGCCGCGGTAACTGCCGCTGCCGGGCGGACCGGATGGCAGCGCGCCGCCGGCTTCGGCCAGGGTGGCGGTCTGGCCGGGGCCGCCGATCTGGGGCAGTTGCCGGTAGGCGCGGGCTGTACGCTCCGGCCCCAGCGCATTGAACACGAAATACAGTGCCAGCACGATGGTCACCGCTTGAGCAAACAATAACCAGAGTCGTCGCATGGCATCTCTACGGCTGGGGCGGCCTGGGCCGCTGCGCCGTCCTATTTTTTAAGGGAGTCGCGAATCTCGCGCAACAGCACGATATCTTCCGGCGTGGCCGGGGCGGCCGCCGCTTCCGGCGCGGCGTCCTGTTTGCGTACCTTGTTCATCAGACGCACCATCTGGAAGATGATGAAGGCCAGAATCACGAAATTGAGCAGGATGGTCAGGAAGTTACCGTAAGCGAAGACGGCGCCCAGCTTCTTGGCTTCGACCAGGCTCAGCGCGGCGTTCTGTCCGTTCAGCGGCACATAGTAATTGGCGAAGTCCAGTCCGCCGAACAGCTTGCCGATCGGCGGCATGATGACATCCTGGACCAGCGAGTCGACGATCTTGCCGAAAGCGCCACCAATGATGACACCGACGGCCAGATCGACGACATTGCCCTTCATCGCAAATTCTTTAAATTCCTGCATCATTGCCATATGCGCACTCCTAAATGTGGCCAATTGTGAACAAACTTGCCTCTGGATCATACTATTTTTTCAATTAGAAACCAAACACGCTTGCCGCTTGCGCATACGACAGCCAATTTACGATATAAGTCTGTCTGGTAGTCTTTTCGCACTGCGCCGACGCGCCGAACCTTGACGCCATTGGCATATGAAGATCGCACCATTTTGGTGCGAAAACAGCGCCAATTGTGGTCCATACAACGTTTTTCCTTTATTTGGTATCTCGGTTCACTTATAATTTAATGTTGCTAGAAGTTGGGTTCAGGCTTGTTGGAAGATTTGGCATTTTGTTCGCATTTTGACTGATTGGGGTTTGTATGAGTAACGAAAAGCAGCTCGATTCGGGCCGACGCGGCTTGCTCGCGGCCACATGCGCAGCAGGTGGCGTGGTCGGCTTGGCAACAGCAGGGGCCTTGGTAAGTACCTTCCAGCCGTCGGAGCGGGCGAAAGCCGCCGGCGCACCAGTTGAGGTGGATATTTCCAGCCTCAATCCCGGCGAAATGACGACCGTGGAATGGCGTGGTAAGCCAGTCTGGATTCTCAAGCGCACGCCAGAGATGGTCGCGTCGCTCAAAAATACCCACGATAAAGTCGCTGACGCCGACTCGAAACGCAATCCGGATGAATATACGCCGGAATATGCCCGCAACGAAAACCGCTCGCGCAAGCCGGAAATCCTGGTGGCCGTCGGCATCTGCACCCATCTGGGCTGCTCCCCTTCTTCCAAATTCACTCCTGGCCCGCAGCCTTCGCTGCCGGACGACTGGGCCGGCGGCTTCCTGTGCCCCTGCCACGGTTCGACCTTCGACATGGCCGGCCGCGTGTTCAAGAACAAGCCTGCACCGGATAACCTCCAGGTGCCCCGCCATATGTACCTGAGCGACACCAAACTGGTCATTGGCAAAGACGAGAAAGGCGAGGCGTAATCATGGCTTTCAAGGAAACCAAATTCCCCGCCAACGCACCCGCCGCGCAAAAAGCGCTGGGCTGGGTCGATGACCGCTTCCCGCTGACCAAGCTGTGGAACGATCAGTGGGGCAAGTACTACGCGCCAAAAAACTTTAACTTCTGGTACATCTTCGGCTCGCTGGCGATGCTGGTGCTGGTGCTGCAGATCGTCACCGGCATCTTCCTGACCATGCACTACAAGCCGGACGCCAACCTGGCCTTCGGTTCGGTCGAATACATCATGCGTGAAGTCCCGTGGGGCTGGCTGGTGCGCTATATGCACTCGACCGGTGCATCGGCCTTCTTCATCATTGTCTACCTGCATATGACCCGCGGCCTGCTGTATGGTTCCTACCGCAAGCCACGGGAACTGATCTGGCTGTTCGGTTTCGCCATCTTCCTGTGCCTGATGGCCGAAGCCTTCTTCGGCTACCTGCTGCCATGGGGCCAGATGTCCTACTGGGGCGCCCAGGTGATCGTCAATCTGTTCGGCGCCATTCCGCTGATCGGCCCTGACCTGTCGCTGTGGATACGCGGCGACTACGTCGTCTCCGACGCCACCCTGAACCGCTTCTTCGCCTTCCACGTGATCGCCATTCCGCTGGTGTTGCTCGGCCTGGTCGCAGCCCACCTGATCGCGCTGCACGAAGTCGGTTCGAGCAATCCGGACGGTATCGAAGTGAAGGATAACCTGGGCGCCGATGGCCACCCGCTCGATTCCATCCCTTCGCATCCTTACTACACCGTGCACGATCTGTTCGGCGTGTCGGTGTTCCTGACGATCTTCAGCGCGGTGGTGTTCTTCGCGCCGGAAATGGGCGGCTACTTCCTGGAGTACAACAACTTCCTGCCGGGCGATTCGCTGAAAACCCCGCTGCACATCGCGCCGACCTGGTACTTCACGCCGTTCTACTCGGTGCTGCGCGCCACCACCGCCGACTTCATGTACGTGCTGATGGTTGCCGTGGCCGCCTACGTGACCTTCGTCTGGCTCAAGTCGCGCCTGTCGACCGCGATCAAGGGCGCGATCGCCGCGATCGCCCTGGTGGCCATCGTCGGCATGTTGCCTTTCGTGCTCGACGCCAAGTTCTGGGGCGTGGTGTTCTTCGGTGGTTCGGTCGTGATCCTGGCCTTCCTGCCGTGGCTGGACCACTCGCCGGTGAAGTCGATCCGCTACCGCCCGGACTGGCATAAATATGTCTACCTGGTGTTCGGCCTGTCCTTCCTGACGCTGGGCTACCTCGGTACCCAGGCGCCGACCGAGACCAAGACCCTCGTTTCGCAAGTGTGCACCCTGATTTACTTTAGCTTCTTCCTGCTGATGCCATGGTGGAGCACGATGGGCAACTTCAAAAAAGTGCCGGATCGCGTGACCTTCCATCCGCACTGATAGACGAACCCAGGCTAAAGTACACAAAGGACATTACATGAATTTCCCAAAGAAATTGCTCGCTATCCTGGCATTGCTGCCAGGTCTGGCACTGGCCAATGAAGGCGGCCACCCGCTCGACAAGGCGCCGGACCGTTCGACCGACATGGCCGCGCTGCAGCATGGCGCCAAGCTGTTCGTCAACTACTGCCTGAACTGCCACAATGCCTCATCGATGCGCTACAACCGCCTGAAGGATCTGGGCCTGTCGGAAGACCAGATCCGCAGCAATCTGCTGTTCACCGGCGAGAAGGTCGGCGAGATGATGACCACCAGCATGAACGCGAAAGATGCCAAGGCATGGTTCGGCGCGGTACCGCCGGATCTGTCGGTCATTTCCCGTGCAAAAGCATCGGGCGCAGGCACAGGCGGCGACTACCTGTATACTTACCTGCGCACCTTCTACAAGGACGACACCCGTCCGACCGGCTGGAACAATCTGGTCGTTGCAAATGTGGCAATGCCGCATGCGCTGTGGGAGCTGCAGGGTTTGCAAACCGTGAAGATGGTGGAAGAGGATGATCCCCATGAGCACGGCAAGAAAATTCACAAATTTGCCGGTTTCCAGCAAGTCAGCCCAGGCAAGCTGAACAAACTGGAGTACGACACTGCCGTAGCCGACCTGGTCGGCTACATGGAATGGATGGCCGAACCCGCCCAGGCCCAGCGCAAGCAGCTGGGCGTGTGGGTGCTGCTGTTCATGTCCTGTTTTGCTTTCCTGGCATGGCGCCTGAACGCGTCGTTCTGGAAAGAAGTTAAATAAGCGAGGGCGCCGGCCAAGTCCGGTGCCTGTTTTACATCGTCCGCCAGAGGCGGAGGATCGATCTGGGGTGATCCGTTCGCGGCTTCACCCCCTTTGTTTCTAAGGAACTATAAAAATGATGGTTCTCTATTCGGGTACAACCTGCCCATTTTCGCAACGTTGCCGCCTGGTGCTGTTTGAAAAAGGCATGGATTTTGAAGTGCGCGACGTCGACTTGTTCAACAAGCCGGAAGATATCTCGACCATGAATCCTTACGGCCAGGTGCCTATCCTGGTCGAACGCGAATTGATTTTGTATGAATCGAACATCATCAACGAGTACATCGATGAGCGCTTCCCGCATCCGCAACTGATGCCGGCCGATCCGCTGATGCGCGCCCGTGCCCGTCTGATGCTGTTCAACTTCGAGAAAGAGCTGTTTGTTCACGTGCACGTGCTGGAAAGCGAACGCGCCAAGAGCAACGACAAGAGCCACGACAAGGCCCGCGCAGAAATCCGCGACCGCCTGACCACGCTCGCGCCGCTGTTCCTGAAGAACAAATACATGCTCGGCGATGAATTCTCGATGCTGGACGTGGCGGTCGCTCCGCTGCTGTGGCGTCTGGATCACTACGGTATCGAACTGTCGAAGACCGCTGCGCCGCTGATGAAATACGCCGAACGCATCTTCTCGCGTCCTGCCTATATCGAAGCGCTGACCCCGTCGGAAAAGGTCATGCGCCGTTAATCCGGCCACGACCGTCTTACTTGAAGTATCGGCGCGCCCCTCGACGAGACGGCGCGCCGGGTTTTACTGCTGGCCCATAATCATGCCCGAAATCTCAACCAAGCCCTATATGCTGCGCGCCATCTATGAATGGTGTACCGACAGTGGCTATACCCCCTACCTCGCCGTCAAGGTCGACGCCTCCACCACGGTGCCGATGGAATACGTGAAGAAGGGCGAAATCGTCCTCAACATCAGCTTTGGCGCCACCTCGGGCCTGAAGATGGACAACGACAGCATCCGCTTCCACGCCCGCTTTGGCGGCGTCTCGCGCGAGATCTACGTCCCCGTCAGCAATGTGATGGCCATCTATGCCAATGAAAACGGCCAGGGCATGGCGTTCGAACCGCAGCCAGGTTACGCCGGTGGCGAGCAGGAAGAAAGCGCTCCGGCGCCCGCGCTGTCGGCCGTGCCGGCCAGCCAGAGCGAGCCGAAAAGCGAGCCTGCCAGCGGCCCGGATGGCGACGACGAGCCGCCCAAAAAGGGTGGGCGTCCTACCCTGACGCGTATCAAATAGCGTATAATTCGCCCCGTACAAGTTTCGCCGACTTAGCTCATTTGGTAGAGCAGTTGATTTGTAATCATCAGGTGGCCAGTTCGAAACCGGCAGTCGGCACCAGCAATACCCAGCAAAAAGCCCAGTCTTCGGACTGGGCTTTTTGCTTTCTATACTTTCCATATCACATTCTTGCCAAGCGATCTCGTTGCTGCACCAGACCCTGCAAAATCGCATCGGCCAGGTCCGTTGGATAGCCCTCGGGAATCTGCGCATAAGTCGATGCGACAACACCATCAACGGCGTCCAGAAGCTCAGCGATGATACTCTCTGCGGCAACAGCCCCCAGCCCGACCTGTCCGGCGTGATTCAGCCAATGCCGGCGCTGGATCTGCCGAAGATGGTAGTAGTTTTGCGTGCCCCGAACCGCCATCGCCAGTTTTGCCCGTTGCGGCGCCACTTTATTCGCCCCGGTTCCAATAATGGGATGCGCGGAAAGAACGTCGTACAAGGGTGTCGCCCGGAACCGGCTTCCGGGTAAGTGAAAAATGCTGAAATTCTTCGCGTGACCATCGGTCGCCGCCAGCAGCCAGAACACTAGCTGGGTTTTAAAGAAATTCATGCGATCCTGTTCCGCTCGTTCCGAGCCCAGCAGGATTTCCATGATCGTACTGATGCCCGGCCCGCCATCGGCCTGATACTTGTGCAACGGAGAGGTGCCTGTGGCCTGACAAAAGTCTTCCTGGGGCAGGCGGACAATCCAGTTGCCATCCGCGGCTGGCCTGCGGTCGAAACGCTCAACAATCAGCACCTTCATATCCTCGAAGTGCGCAATCTCGCACTCGGCGACAGCTAGCCCGAAACCCCGCATGATGCGCGAGCATAGCCACTCGTTCTCGACGGACGTGCGCATGTCTGCCTGCATGGCGCCGACCAGGCCCAAAGGCAATTTGAAAATATGCGTGGTCGGGGTACTGCCAAGTGGCCGCTGCCACTGCCCCTGATGCCATAGCAAGGCGCTTTTTTCCTGTGCACCGGCTATCGACAGCCTGAGCTCATCGACCTCATCGTTATGTCCCAAAGGCCGATCAGATACCATATGCCGCAACAGCGCTGCGACGCCGCGTTCGTCCAAAGGCGCACAGTTGATCGCAAAAAGATCCGCTGGCGCTTCGTCCGCTGGCAGTAGCTGGATTGCCCCCACACAGTCACGGCCGACAGCGGCCAGCAACTGGTAAGGCTCGATCCCGGCTGTCTTGAAGTGCAAAGCGATCCGGCGGCGAATCGCATCGCTATCGGGCAACAGATTATCGAAATAGTTTTGTACCAGTTGCCCTCGGTACGGCGCATTCCCAGGCTGGAACGGCAAGGAAAGAGACAATGGACGACCTTGCTCGTCGTCCAACCACTCGTCGAAGTAGGTCAGCGTATTGCTGCCAGCCGAAGCATCCCAGTAGCCTACCGGGGTGCCGTTGAGCCAGACATTCAATCGCTGGGCATGCGCTCGCCGTCCCATGCTACCAATGCTCCGTCTTCTTGGATGGCGGAATCACTTTCTGGGGCGCGGCCACGCTACCCTTCTTTATCCTGGGTGGCGCGGTGAATGCTTGTGGCAGATCAGGTATCGACTCAGGTGCTACTACCTCTCCCTGCTCAATGCTCTGGCTCAGAACGATCTCGCTACCAAGCAGCCGTAGAATGGTGAACAGCCGCTCAACGCTCGTGGTAGCAGGATTCGCCTCGATCTTTGCGTAGCTCTGTTGTGTCACGCCGAGCAGGGCCGCAACCTTGGCTTGGGACATACCAGTACGCTTTCGCAACCCGACCAGTAGCGGACGTATCTGCTGCAGCGTTCGAATCGGATAATCCATGGGAGACGGCCTTCAATGTGTTTTTCACAGTATAGGAGCTGTAAATTACAAATACAACTCAAAAACTGTATTTATAATTTACAGCCTTTGATACGTAAATTCTAAATACAACCCATGGATTGTATTTATATCGATGGAGAGTGTCAGCGAAAATAACAAAGCGCCGATGGCATTCCGGCCATCGGCGCTTTCTGCTTCCACACCCATACAGGCCAATGTTCGCCACATCGGCCCGAATCGATCTCAGTAAGACAATCCAAACCCGAACTTGTAGAGCGGATGCGCCGTATCATGCGGCACATCCGACAGTTGCGCGGCGACCTCGGCCATCGACGAAGGCAGCTCGAACGGCAGCTTGCCCTGCGGGCTGGCTTTGCCGCTGATGACGTCGAACAGGGCCACGTCGCTGACGCCGAAGTTGCCCAGGATCGCGCTGGCCTTGTCTTGCACATTGGCCAGAATCGCCGGACGGTCCAGGTACACGGTCACGATCGTCGCCGGTGCGAACTTGGCGGCGTTCTTGATCGCTTCGTAGTCCGCATTGCCATCGGCGAAGGCCAGGCTGCCTTCGTGCTGGAAGCTGCCGAAGATGTAGTTCGGATGCAAGGTTTCATACGGCGTATTCACCCGCAGCAAGGCCACATCGGCTTCCTGCGGCGTGGCGACGACGGTGTAGCCATACTGGCGCGCGACCGCGGCATCGATGCCGTACAGATAGATCTTCTTGACCGTGGCGGCCAGCGGCAGGATCTTGTTCTTGTTCTCCAGCAGCACCATCGAGCGGCGCTGGGCGTCCAGGCCCTCCTTGACGAAGTCGGCATTGCCGACGATGGAAGCGGCCTTCGCTTCATCCACGAAGGGATGCTCGAACAGTCCCTGGCGGAACTTCTGCAGCAGGATGCGGCGGGCCGAGTCGTTCAGGCGCGCTTCGGTCAGCAGGCCTTGCTGCACCGCCTGGATCAGATACACCGGGTCGGACTCGCCGCCGAACTGGTCCATGCCTGCCTGCACGCCGCGCACATAGCGGGCCTGGCGGGTGCTGTCTTCCATGCCCCAGGGCGTGCCGAAGCCGAAGAAGGAAGGCGGGGTGCCGGCCGGGGTGCCGTTGCGGCAATTCGTGTCGCAGTCGGAGGTAATGCCCCAGTCGGACAGGATCACGCCGTCGAAGCCGTATTTTCCCCGCAGCAGATCGGTCAGCATGGCTTTGTTAAAGCCAGCGGCCACGGATTCGAGCTTGATGCCCTCAACGGTGATGTCGCCGTCCGGCAATGCATAGGTCGGCATGATGGACGCGGCTTTGGCGGCGAAAGCGCCTTCAAACGGTTTCAGGTGATAGGCGAAGTTATTGCCGGGGAAGGTCATGTAGCGGCCGTAGTAGTTGTGGCCGTCAAAGCCTTCGCGCGTGGCGCCATATCCCACCCAGTGCTTGACCACGGCCACCACGCTGCCGTCGTGCACGCCGCTGCCGCCATCCTGGAAGCCTTCGATATAGCCCTGCACCATGCGCTTGCTCAGGTCGGCATCTTCGCCGAAGGTGCCGTTGATGCGCGACCAGCGCGGCTCGGTGGCCAGGTCGGCCTGTGGCGACAAGGCCTGGGTGATGCCGACGGCCAGGTATTCCCGGCGCGCGATATCGCCAAAGCGGCGCACCAGCTCGCTACTGCCGATCGCGGCCAGGCCCAGCGTTTCCGGCCACTGCGAGAAGCCGGTGGTGCTGGCACTGGCGCCGGCGGTGTACTGGAAGTGGTGGCGCGGATCGGTACTGATGGAAATCGGGATGCCCAGGCGCGAACGCTCGGCCAGTTTCTGCACCTTGTTGTACTCGACGGCCAGGTTGCCCGCCGCGCCGCTCATGCGGGTGATGAAGGTATTGATGTTCTTGCTCAGCACCAGCTGCTCGAGCGCCACCAGGTCATAGCTGGCGCCGGCGCCGATGCCGGCCGGGTCGTCATTGGCGGGCGCGGTGCCGTGCAGCATCAGGCCGGCTTTTTCCTGCACCGTCATGCGCGCGATCAGGTCGTCGGCGCGCACTTCCGGCGTCAGGCGCCAATCTTCGTAGGGGTCGAGCACGCCGTTGCGGTTCATGTCCTTGAACTTGAGCTGGTCTTTCTCCAGCAAGGTGTAGGTGGTGCTGCCAAACTGCGCCTGCGCCACGGTTTTCTCCTTGGTCGGGCCGTCGGTGCAGCCGCACAGGGCCATTACGGCGCCGGCACAGGCGATAGTCCAGATCGAACCGGTCGGTGTCATTGTCATCAAGCATCTCCAATAGTTGTGTTTGTTTCAAGCGTGCGCTCGAGCAAAAATGTACTGGAGTGCGGGGCGATGCAATTGACCGCACGGCCCTTGCTTTTACCTTCCGTGAACAATTTCCATGTTGCACTGCGGCGTCTGCGCTAGCGCTACCAAACTGCTATGATGGTCCGCAAAAAATGATGACAAAACCCCAATAGAGACTGCCAGCGCCAGCAAATAGGCGTGCCCTGCGGGCGCGGACTCCCTACCCTGGAGACGGTGACGCCATGAAGAATGTGGACCTGCGCACGGTGAGCAACCGCGTCGCTTTTCATTGCTGGACGGGCTTGCATGCGGCCGGTGTCAGCGAAGCGGAATTTGTACACAACACGGGCATCACGCTAGCTACGCTCAACATTACCGGTGGCCGCATCAATGCTGAGCGGCACGAGCGCCTGCTCAACTACATGCCGCGCTTCGCGCAAAGCCGCAATATCATCGACGTGGCGCCCACCCAATGGCTGGGCGAGTATATGAGCCTGACCGGGGTGTGCTACAACAGCGCCACCTTGCGCCAGGCGCTGCTGCATTTCCTGAGTTTTCGCGGCCTGATCGGCGAGTTCGATTTCGTGCTGCTGCGCGAGAGCGGCAAGCAGGTGGAATTTGACTACATCGCCGAATTCAATCGCATCCGCGCCGGCATGCAGGCCTTCGCCAACTTCAAGACGCTGGCATTTTTCACCCGTGCCTATGACCATGACAGCGGAGCACCCACGGTCTTTCACGTGGAGTTGCAGGGAGAGGCGCCGCCGTTTGCCGGCGCGATGTCGGAGTTTTTCGGCGCGCCGGTGCGCTTCCACCAACCACGCAATCTGATGCGCTTCGACGCGCCCACGCTCGACCAGCCTTTCGGCCAATACAATGCGCTGCTGGCGCCGCACATGCTGGAACGTGCGCGCAGCGAGTTGCAGATCATCCGCAGCGCGCACCTGTTTTCCTCGCGCGTGGAACAGACCATCAGCGACCTGTTGAGCGCGCCGCATGAAGACTTGCACAGCGACGCGCTGCTACCGCGTCTGTGCGAGGAGCTGAGCACCACGCCATGGTCGCTGCGGCGCCGCCTGCAACTGGAGAAGACCTCCTTCAGCGCACTGCAGATGAAGGTGAAAAGCGAACACGCGCGCAAGCTGCTGCAAGCCGGTACGCTCAGCGTGGCCGACATCAGCGAACGGCTGGGCTTTGCCTCGCAAAGCGCGTTCACCCGCTTCTTCAAACTGCACCACAAGATGCCGCCCGCGCGCTACCGGCAGGATGGCGCAGCCGCCAATGGCGGGGCAGCACCGCACATGGTAGATTGACGACCTTCCTCCTACTACCGGGCTGTCCATGCTTCTCGATTTTGCACTCGACGCGTCGGCGCAGGCGCTGACCCTGGCCATTGAAATTCCCTGTGTGCTTGGCGCGACCGCGCTGCTGAAAAAGACCATGCCTGCCGGTTTCGCCGCGCTGGGCTGGCGCGGTATCGGCCGCGCGTATCTGTGGGTACTGGGCGCGGCCGCCACGCTGGCGGCCATCGAAGCCCACTCGCAAGGCCGGGCGCAGGTGGCGCAAGGAATACTGGCGCCGGATCATCTGCTGGCGTGGGCAGCCAGCTCCTTCCTGTATCTGCTGGCGATGATGCAGGCGATCGCCCTGCCGCTGCTGGCAGTGCTCATCGCCCCAGCCACGCTGTGGCTGCTGGGAAGGCGCCAGGCCAGCCTGGCGGCCCTGCTGGGCCTCGGCACGGCACTGGCGACGCTGGGCGCGCTATGGACGCTGTGCATGCCTGGCAGCGCGGCAGCGTTACCGCCGCTGGCCGCCGTCGCAGCTTTCATGTCGCCACTCGGAATCGGCCTGGTCATACTGCCACTGGTATTTGGCATCGGTTGCCAGCTGCCCGCCTGGATTCCTGCCCGCCCGGCCTGATCCGCCTCCTGCGCGCAACATCCGCGCCCCCCGGCGCAAGCCCGATCTGCCCGTATTTTGCATTCTATTCCGTCAAAAACGCAGTTCATCGCATGGGGGTGGCTGGTCAGATGGGTCCTGTCTATAGTTCACTCAACGCAACGCACTTTAGACCAGGAGCCACAAAATGAACATCGCCAAAAACATGGAAGCCATCTTCGTCACCGTCGTCGCTGTGATCAGCGCAACCAGCTTCGCAACGGCCGCCGTGCCGGCCCATCTGAACCGCATCGCGGCACAACACAACGTCGTCAAAGCTGACGCGGTTCCAATGCAGGTTGTGACCATCAGCGCCAAGCGCCTGAGCGCCGCCGAAAAAGCAGCGCTGGACAACTAATCACTTACTTCACACGGAGCCTCACATGAACACCTTCCTTCGCATGGCGGTACTGGCAACGGCACTGTGCAGCGGCACCCAGGCCGCGCTGGCCGACGACATCGTCAGCGAAACCCGTCCGGTCGATGCCCGCGCCACCAGGATCAATCTGGATGGCCTGGTCAGCCTGAAGCTCAAGCAGGGACCAACCGCGAGCCTGACGCTGTATGGTGAAAAGCGTTATCTGCAAAAAGTGACGGCGATTCAAAACGGCGACACGCTGCGCATCGATAGCGACCTGAAAAACACGCGCATGAACAAAAGCGAGCTGCGCGCGGAACTGACCTTGCCGAATTTGCGCGAGCTGGCCAGCGGAGGCGTAGGCAGTGCTGAAGTGAGTGGATTCAGCGGCGAAGATTTGCGGATCGCCCTGAACGGCGCCGGTTCCGTGAAGGTCGCCTCCGAGCACAAGAACGTCAGCGCCAAACTGGGTGGTGTCGGCAGCATGGCCATCAAGGTTGGCAATAGCGACAATGTGGACCTGAATCTGAGTGGCGCCGGCCAGATCGAGATCAGCGGCCAAAGCAAGGTGCTGCATGCGAATCTCGGCGGTGTCGGTAGTCTGGATGCGCAGCAGCTCAAGGCCGACAGTGTCGACGTTAATCTGTCGGGTCTGGGAAGCGCATCGGTGTATGCCAGGAACGCCGCCAACATGAAGCTGAGCGGCATGGGTTCGGCCACGGTCTATGGCAAGCCTGCGACGCGCAATTCGAGCGCGCGCGGCATGGGCAGCGTCAGCTGGCAGTAACAGGTATCAGCGATTTCAGTAACTCCAAGAGCGATTGCCGTCTGGCCCGGGCCAGACGGCTTTTTTTATTTCGGACGGCAGTCATTTCAGATAGCGCTGGCGCAGCTGTCCGACATTGCGCAGGTCGTGGCCCAAAACCAGCCGCAGTTCGGCAGGCCGGCAATCGTCGTGCCGCGCCAGCGTGCTCACTCCCAGTCGCGTGGCCAATGCCTGCGCCGCATCCTGCTGGCGCGGCTCGTATTCGATACGGCTCTGCGGTACCGAAAAATTCCGCACATTCGACAAACGCACCACTTGCAGCGCATCGCCGCGCAAGGTGTTCGCCATCGCGGCGGCCATACCGTTGACGCCGTTGCCGTTGCTGATTTCGAGGCGGGCCGATAGCGCCGGCTTTGGCTCCAGCCTGGGCAAGGCGGCAGCGGCTGGCGGCGCGGCGGCGGCAGCGGCTGGCGGCGGCGATACAGGCAACACAGGCAACGCAGGCGGCAGAGGCGCCGCGGCCGGTGGCGCGGATTGCATGGATACTTTTGCGATGGGCAGGGAACGGGCCGCGACCCGCCGGATCTGCACCATCGCGGCGCCGCTTTGCAGCACTTCGGTACGCGCCAGTTGCGGCCAGGCGGCGCCGGTTTCCTCGTCCGGCAGGCTGGCGCCGCGCACGTCCTTTACGCTGCCAGAATCAAGCGCCGTGCCGATGGCGGTGCTGGTGCCAACCACCTCGGCGGCGGCGCCAGGCTTGCCGTCAGCCCGTGGCTCGCCATCCTGCGCCAGCAAGGCATAGTCGCGCCCAGCATCATGCTGCCGCAACGCAGCCGCCTGCTTCAGCATCGCGGCGGCACGTTCGCCCTGTCCCAGCTGTTCGAGCACCCGGCCCAGATGTTCCCAGGTCAGCGCATTGTGCGGATCGAGCAGGCAGGCTTTTTCCAGCGCGGCCAGGGCCTTGTCGGTATCGCCGCTCAGAAAATAGGCGTAGCCCAGGTTCCCCAGCAGGAAAGCGGCCTCCGGACGCATCCCTTCGCGGTCCTGCGGCGCCAGCTCGCGCCACAACGCAATGGCGCGCGCATAATCGCCCTGCCCGGCGTACAGCACCGCCAGTCCGTTGCGCGCATTCACGTGCAGGGGATCGAGCTGTAGCGCCTTGCGGTAGCTTTCCAGGGCCTCGGCGTAGCGCTGGCCCGCATGCTGGCTGCGGCCCAGCGTGTAATAGCCATCGGCCGTTGCCTGTGACGGCGGCGGGGCCGTTGCCAGCGCGACGGGCGCCACGCCAACGCCAGTGGTGCCGCAGGCCAGCAGCAGCGCGCCGCTGCAGGCGGCGGTGAGTACCCGGATAGTCAGTCGCATGATGCTTCTCCTTGTCTAGTTGCCACTCGCGGAAGGCATCAGCACACGCACAACCTGTATCGTGGCTGGTCCCAGCAATACCACCATCAGCGCGGGGAAGATGCAGAACAGCAGCGGAAACAGCAGCTTCAACGCGATCTGCGCCGCCGCTTCCTCCGCCACCAGACTGCGCTTGCTACGCAAATTGTCCGAATGCACCCGCAGCGAATCGCCCATGCTGGTGCCAAAGCGCTCGGACTGGATCAGCATGGCCACCAGCGTGTCGACGTCTTCCACGCCGCTGCGCAGGGCCAGGTTGCGCAGCGCCTTTTCCTTGCTGAAGCCGGCCCGCATTTCCATCAGCACCAGTTGCAGCTCCTGGGCCAGCACGATGCTCTTGATGTGAATCTCGCCGGCCACCTTGGCCAGTGCGCGCTCCAGACTCAGACCGGCTTCCACGCAAACTGTCAGCAAATCCAGTGCGTCGGGAATGTTCTCGAAAATCTCGCGCCGACGCAAACTGGCGGAGCGTGCCAGCACCACATTCGGCGTGTAATACCCCAGGGTGGCAAACAACAGCAGCAGAAACAGCATCTTGCTGGCCCACTCTCCGCTCATCGAAGAGCCGGCGGCCAGCGCGAACACCGCCGGCACGCCGAGCGCCAGCACCGTCTTGGCCGAGAAGTACAAGGTCGGCACGTTCGCGCCGCGCCAGCCCGCATTCATGAAGCGCGTGCGCAGCGGCGAGCGCTCCCAGCCATCTTCCGGCAGGGACAGGCGCACGAAGGGCTGTGCCACCCGGGTGACGCGCTCAACCCACTTTCCACCTTTGTTCGCAGCATCGGCATCGGCAGCGGCATCCGGTGCCAGCAGGCCAAGGCGCTGGCGCAGCGGCACCGAGGAAAACAATGCCAGCGCCAGCGCCGCCAGCAGCACCACGATCAGGAATACCAGCGCGAGAAAAATAATTTGCTGTGCGTTCATACGCGTATCCGTATCAGCGTGCGCATCCACAGCACCCCCATCAACATGGAGGCGCCGCTGCTCCACAGCATCTTGATGCCGGTCGGGTCGGTCCACAACAGGCTGATGTACTGGGGATTCACCACCAGCATCACCAGCATCACCACGATCGGCATCAGGCTCAGTATCCAGGCCGAGAGCCGCCCTTCGGCCGACATCACCCTGACCTGCGCCAGCAATTTCAGGCGCGCCCGGATCAGGCGGCTGATATTGCCCAGTACCTCGGCCAGATTGCCGCCCGACTCGCGCTGGATCAGCACCGCGATCACCAGGTAGCGCAAATCGGTCAGCGGCACGCGGCTGGCCAGATTGTGCAGCGCCTCGTTCATCGGCACACCGTAATTGATTTCCTCGTGCGCCGTGCGGAACTCGCCGGCGATCGGGTCCGACAGTTCGGCGCCCACCATCTGCAGCACGTTCGCAAACGAATGGCCGGCACGCAGGGCGCGGCCCAGAAAGTCCGCAGCTTCAGGCAGTTGTGCTTCGATGCGATGCAAGCGTCCGGCGCGCGCGCGCAGCAGCAGGCCAAGGGGCGCCATCGGCGCCAGCGCCAGCAGGACCAGGGCCGCCAGCAAGGGAATCGGCAGTAGCGTTACCAGCAACAGCCCAAGACACAGCATCGCGCCAGTCAGGCCGAGGAAACGCGCCACGTTCAGACGGCTGCCCGCCTGTACCAGCAACCGGTCCAGCCGCTCCAGCTGGATCACTTTTCGCAGTAGGCGCTCCAGCTCCGGCACAGCGCTGTAGCGGCGCTGCTTGAGGATGCTGATGCTGTCGTTCCCGCCGTCCGCACGGCCCGCCATCACCTGCAGACGGCGCGAAATCCGGCGCGCGCCGCCGCCATGGGTGCCGGACCACCACAGCCAGCCCCCCTCGACGGCCAGGATCACGGCGGCGAACAGCAGCACGGCAAAGCCGGAGAAGACCATGTCCATGGCGGCCCCTATTCGTACACCCTGGCCGGATCGAACACGCTGTCGGCCAGCGGCGCGCCGAACATGCGCAGGCGCTCGGCAAAGCGCGGCCGCACGCCGGTGGCGAAGAACTGGCCCTGCACCTTGCCGGCGTCGTCCACGCCAGTCTGCTCGAAGCGGAAGATCTCGTGCATGGCGATGATCTCCCCTTCCATGCCGGTGATCTCCTGCAGGCTCACCAGCTTGCGCGTGCCGTCGGTCAGGCGCGACACCTGCATCACCACCGTCACGGCGGAACAGATCTGCTGGCGGGTGGCACGCGGGGTCAGGTTCACGCCGGACATGCCCACCATGTTTTCCAGCCGCGAGAGCGCGTCGCGCGGCGTGTTGGAGTGGATGGTCGCCAGCGAACCCTCATGGCCGGTATTCATCGCCTGCAGCATGTCGAGCGCCTCGGCTCCGCGCACCTCGCCCAGGATGATGCGGTCGGGCCGCATGCGCAGCGCATTGCGCACCAGCGAGCGCTGGTTCACCTCGCCCTTGCCTTCGATATTCGGCGGCCGGGTTTCCAGGCGCACCACGTGCGGCTGGCGCATCTGCAGCTCGGCCGCATCTTCGATGGTGACGATGCGCTCCTGCGCCGGAATGAAACCGGACAGCACATTGAGCAAGGTGGTCTTGCCGCTGCCGGTGCCGCCGGAGATCAGGATATTCACCTTGGCCAGCCCCAGCGCCTGCAGCACCTGCACCATCGGCGGCGTCAGGCTCTTGTTTTCCAGCAGGCGTTCCACCGTCATCGGATTGGTGGTGAAGCGCCGGATCGACAGAATCGGCCCGTCCACCGCCAGCGGCGGGATGATGGCATTGACCCGCGAGCCGTCCGGCAGGCGCGCATCGACCATCGGGCTCGATTCGTCCACCCGCCGGCCCACCCGCGAGACGATCTTCTCGATGATCTTCATCAGGTGCGCGTTGTCGTGGAAACTCACATCGGTCAGCTCCAGCCGCCCGGCGCGCTCCACGTAGACCTTGCTGGCGGTGTTGACCAGGATGTCGGACACGCTGGCGTCGGCCAGCAGCGGCTCCAGCGGGCCGAAGCCGAGCATCTCGTGCTGGATGTCGAGCACCAGATTGTGGCGTTCATGCTGGTTCAGCGCGATGCGCTCGTCCTCGATGATGCGCTGGACCAGCAGCGCCAGTTCATGCTTGAACTGCTCCGGTGTGAGGCGCTTGAGGCGCTCCAGGTCGATACGGTCCAGTATCATCTGATGCATCGACTTCTTCAGTTCCTGATAGGCCGCGTGCGCCAGTCCGGGCTGATTTCCCAGCGCCGCCCTGGCCTCGTCGGCAATCGCCAGCCGTTCGCGTAGACTCATTACTGCCTCCTTGCGGCGCCTGCCGCGTGATCACTGCTCGCTGTCGTGGCGCCCGAAC
The DNA here is from genome assembly GCA_013284265.1 of Oxalobacteraceae bacterium. Lineage (GTDB taxonomy): Bacteria > Pseudomonadota > Gammaproteobacteria > Burkholderiales > Burkholderiaceae_D > Rugamonas. The sequence goes on from JABTBR010000016.1 coordinate 91,947, forward strand.
AGGCGGTTGAACAGGCCCTTGCTTTCGGAGATGCGGCGTGCCGTCACCACCTCCACCAGTTCGCCCAGGCTGCGCGCCACCGCGCTGCCGCGCGACAGTTGCAGCACCGGAATGCCCTGGTTGACCGAGTCGGTGGCCGACAGATAATCGTTCGGCACCGTATGCGCGACCTCGGCGCCGAGCGCGTGCTCCAGATCGGCCAGGCGCAGCTTGCCGCCCTTCTCGTAGCGGTTGACGATCAGCTTGGTGCGCTCGCCGGGGTAGCCGAGCGAGCGGAAGATGTCGAGCAGACGGCGGCCATCACGGATGTCCGGCAGCGCCAGTTGCAGCACCGGATAGATCGCGTCGGCCTGGTCGAGCGCGCGCAGCGAGATCGCGTCGATCTGGCGGCCCACGTCGAGCACGATGTAGTCGTAATGCTGGCGCGCCACGCGCAGGATGGTGTCCATATGTTCGGCCTTCATGTCCACCAGGTGATTCGGATCGTCGGCCCCGGCCAGCACGCCGAAGTTGGTGGCCACATGCACCAAACAGGATTCCAGGAAGGCGCCATCCATGCGCCCGATCTGGGCGCAGATGTCGGACAGCGTCATGGCCGGCTTCTGGTCCGACACATACAGCGTGGCGTCGCCGAACTGCCCGTGCAGGTCGATCAGCAGCACCTTCTTTTCCGCCAGCGCGGCCAGCGCGAAGCCGAAATTGGTGGACAGGAAGGTGGCGCCGCTGCCGCCCTTGCAGGAGATGAAGGCCAGCACCTTCCCGTCGCGCATCTGGCTCACGCCGGCCGCCACCTCGATCCGGTCCATCGCCTCGTGGAAGGCACGGTGCGACAGCGGCAGTTGCAGCACTTCGCGCATCCCAGCGCGCATGGCGCGGATCAGCAGGTCGTGCTGGGGTTCGCGCGTGAGCAGCATGAAGGACGCGGCCGGGTAGTGTTTGCCGAGCCGCTCGACCAGCGCGGCCTCGTCGGCCGTCACATCGCTGGCGTCAAAGATCACCAGTTCCGGCGGCTCCGGCATCATGCGTTCGACCGCATCGGTCAGGCCGTTGCGCGAAGCGACCAGCTGTACCGGCGGCATGCGCGCCGAGCCCTGGGCGGCTAATTCCGCGTGCAGCAAGCTGTCGCGGCTGATCATCAGTGCTTTCATGGACCTCCCGTATTGAAGTCGCCGGCAAGCACCAGGCGTGCGCCGGCAGGCGGTTTATTTGCCGTGTAAAAGCGAATCCGGTTTCGCCGGTGGCTGGACAAACGATTTCTGGTATTTTTCAAACGCGGCCTGCCCGGCCTTGCCATCGATGCCCGCGGCCGGATCGGCATTGGCCGCGGCGGCCGGCGCCACCACCTGGCGCGCCATGGCGATGCGGGTGGCGTCGCCAAAACGCTGGTCCCAGTCCGGCGTGGTGTGCACGCAGGCCGACAGCAGCGCGCAGACGGGCAGCAGCAAGGTTGCGGATGTGCTCATGGCGGCGTCCTCCTGTTTACTTGAGTTCAAAGCCGGCGCCGGCCTGCTGGCGCGTGGCCGGAGCTGGCGCGGACGGCGGCGCCTTGCCTTCCAATTGCCCGCCCAGGAACAGGCCGGCGCGACTGGCGGGCGTGAGCTGATCGGTGGGCAGCGCATAACCCGGCGCCAGCGGCTTGACCAGATGGGCCGTGATTACGAACAGCAGTTCGGTGCGGTCCTGCTGAAAGTCGGTACTGCGGAACAGCGCGCCCAGCACCGGCAATTCGCCCAGTACCGGCATGCCGCGGATGTTGCTGACCTGGTTATTCTTGATCAGGCCACCGATGGCGAAACTCTGGCCATCGGACAGCTCCACCGTGGTGCTGGCGCGGCGCGTGGTGAACAGGGGCAGCACCGAGCCGGAGGTGCCCGCCACGCTGATGCCTATCCCCTCGCGCGACAGCTCCGACACCTCCGGCGCCACCCGCAGATTGATGCGGCTGCCCGCCAGCACGGTGGGCGTAAAGCGCAGGCCCACACCGAACTCCCTTTCCTCCAGCGTGATCTTGTTGTTGTCCTGCGCCACCGGGATGAAGATCTTGCCGCCGGCGAGAAAGCTGCCTTCCTGGCCGCTGATGGCCATCACGGTCGGCTCAGCCAGCATGCGTACCAGGCCATCCTGCTTTTCCGCCTCCAGCTGGAAAAAATTGTGGCCCTTGCTCAGACTCAGGCCGCCGCGCGCCGTCCCGGTGAGGAAATTGCTGGCCAGCGTGGCGGCCCAGCTGCCGCCCGCCAGCCGCAGGGCGCCGTTCATCTCCAGCTTGTCGAGCAGGGATTTGGAGACTTCGGCGATTTTCACTTCCAGCATCACCTGCTGGGGCGAGCCGATACTGAGCATGTTCACCACCCGCGTCGCGGCGCCGCCCTGATTACCCGTGCCCGCGCCTGCCTCGCCCGCCGCCGTCCCGCCCTGCATCATGACGGTGGTGGCCGCAGCACCCTGCGCGGGCGCGTTGGCGGCCTCATTGTGCTGTCCCTGCTGTCCCTGCTGCCCCTGCCCGCCCTTCAAGGCCCGCACCGGACGGCGCGCATGGGCCGCCGCCAGTTCCAGCGCGCGCGACAGCGCAACGGCGTCCGCCACGGAGCCGCTCAGCACCAGCGCATCGGCCGCCGCGCTGACGCGGATATTGCGTTCCTCCGGCATCAGCGCGGCCAGCGTGGCCTGCAGCGCGCCGGGATCGGCGCCCACCGTGACTTCGATGACGCTGCACACGCCGCTGCGGCCCTGCACGATCATGTTCGTGCTGCCGATATCGCTGCCGACCACATACAGCGTATCCGGCCCGACCAGCATCGCCTGCAGCACGGCAGGATTGCCGACACTGCGGTTCTGGATCGATTCGGGCAGGCGCATCAGGGTCGACTTGCCCAGTGCGAGCGTCAGCTTGCCCGGTGTGGCCGCCTCGCCGGTGCAGCGTAGCCCCATGTCGGAAGGCGCCAGCACAGGTATTGCCCGGCTGGCCGGCGGCGCGGCCGGCGCCAGAGCGGCAAGCGGCGGTGACGACGCCGGAGCCGCATGCGCCAGCGGCACCATGCATGCCAGCGCCAGCAGCGCACCGGCCTCCCGCAAGATCGGCCGCGCCGCGTTCACAGGCACTCCCGCGAGCTGCGCATGCCGTCGATCGTACCGATGCAATGGAGCGGCGCGGCCGGGGTCGCGGCCTGCAGCGCGGGCCGGGGCGATGCCACCGCCTGCGTGGCGGGCGACGCCGCTACGGGAAGCGGCGCCGGCACTGGCGCCGCCCGTTCACCCAGCAGGCTGCCACGGGTGGCGCCGCCGGTGGTACCGGGACGCGGATCGATCTGGTTGCGCAGTACCAGCGACAGGCTGCCGATACCGCGCGCCAGGTCCAGCATTTCGGCCTGCTCCGGCGTCACCTCCAGCGTCACCGCATTGACCACGCGCGGCTTGGTGTCGTCCCGGCTCACTTCCTGCGCCACGGCCAGCACCAGTATCCGTTCCAGCACGATCTTGGAGATGGCATGATCGCGCGTCTGCCCGGCGCCGCCGTCGGCCTGGGTATGCACGATGATGTCGACAAAATTGCCCGGCAAGGCAAAGCCGGCCACCCCCACCACATCGTTGACGCGCACGGTGATGGCGCGCTTGCCCTCGGTAATCAGGGCCGACAGCCCGCCCAGCGTGCCGGCCGGCGCCAGCTTGGCTTCCGTCAGCGGCTCGCCGCGCAGGATGCTGGCCTTGAGCACGCGCCCGTTCACCCGTGCCGGCTCCGTCAGCGCACCGGCCGGGCGGCTGTCGGCCGGCCACTCGGCCAGCTTGAGCATCTCCGGCGTCAGGCGCTGGCCCAGATTCACATCGGCCGCCGCCACCACGATGCGCCCGCGCGCGCCCGGCGTCTGGCGCAGCAGCCAGCGCGAGGCCAGCAGCACCGCGCCCACCCCGAGCAGGATCGCCAGGCCCATCATGATCCAGGCGCGCTGGTTCTTCATGCCGCGCTCGCAGCGGAGACTGGCGCGGCCACGCCGGCGAACATGCTGAGCCAGGCCTGATCGAGGCTCGCCATGGTCAGCCGCGGCGCCACCCCGGCGAAGCCGGCGAAATCGGCGATGCGGCCCAGCAGATCGGCCGGGAAATGCGCCAGCAAGGGCTGGCCGCTGCCGCGGTGCAGCTCGTCGATCAGATAGCGCAGCGCGGTCTCGTCGTACACCACGCCGCAGGCGCGGCACTGGTGGCGCAGCAGCAGCCGGTAACTGTCTTCACTGAGCGCGCCCAGGCCGATCTTGTAGCCGAGCCGGCGCAGCGCGCCCGGATCGAGCAGCTGGTCCGGCGGCACGCTGCTGGCCAATACCAGTACCACGTCGAGCGGCAGCGCGAACTGCAGGCCGCCCGGCAGCGTCAGCTGGTCCTGGCCGCGCTCGAGCGCCTGGCTGAAGCGGTTCAGCAGCGCCGCCGCCGCGATGCGCTGGCGCCCCAGGTCGTCGATCAGCAGGATGCCGTTGTTCGCCTGCAGCTGCGGCGGCGCGCGGTAGCAGCCGCGTCCCGCGTCGCGGCGCAGGTCCAGCATATCGGCATCGAGTTCCGCCCCCAGCGCCAGCAGCGGGCGCTGGCACAGCAGCCAGCGCGGATCGCTGCTGCGCCGCTCCGCCGACTGGCGCAGCAGCAGCGCCTGGCGCGGCGTGGGCGCCGCGTGCAGGGCCGCGTCGTAGACGGTGATGATGTCCTGGCCAACCACGATAGCGTGCGGCAGCGCGACCATGCCCGGCAGCAGTTGGCCGAGCTTGCGCGCCAGCGTGGTCTTGCCGCTGCCCGGCGGGCCATACAGCAGAATCGAACGGCGCGAATACAGCGCCGCGCCCAACTGATCGTGTAGCGCGGGCGCCAGTCCGGCGTCGCCGAAGACCGCCGCCACATCGTCCGGCGTGACCGGGCGCGCCTGCGCCGCCTGGCGCGCCACCATGGCGCGGTAAGCCTCCAGCGCGACCGGCGCCGGCCCCAGATAGGGGCAGCGCTCCAGCCACTCCGCCGCGCGCAGCTTGCCGTTGCCGGTCAGCTGGTATTGCACGTCGATGTCGGAATCGCCGCGCCAGGCCACCTCGGCCAGCTGTTCAGCGACCAGAAAGGACAGGCATTCGCGCAGCACATTGATCGACAGGCATAGCTTGCCCGACAATATGGGCAGGTGGCTCTTGCCGCCAATATAGATACTCTTGGCGACCAGCTGTGCGATCAGCTGGGCGTCGAGTCCGGTCTCGGCCACGCTGCGCGGCTGGGCCGGCACCGGCGGCAGCGCGTCCGGATCGGACTGGCCGGCGTCGAAGGCCGGGGCTTGGACAGGGGAGATCGGAGGGTGGAGGTCTAGCATGGCATGCTCCTGGTTCAATCGCACAGCATTTTGTTTCACTAAGGAATCGAGTTTATCGACCGCTTGCCGGGTGGACATTGAGGCGCAGCAAAGTGACGGGCATCACCGGCTCAGCGATGCGGCCACGCCACAACGGCCAGCGTGGCCACGGCGATCGCCAGCCCGTAGGGCATGGCACCGGCGCTGGGACCGGCCGGCTGGGCCGACGGGGCAAGCGGATAGCCCAGCCAGCGCATCAGCATGGGCTGGCAGATGGCGACCATATTGCGGCCGGCCAGACGCCAGCGGCCGTTGGCGGCCAGCATCGCCAGCGCCATCACGCCGCCGGTCAGGCAGGCCAATACGGCAATTTTTACGGCCAGCAAGGGGCCGGTGAAGGCGCCCACCATGGCCATCAGCTTGACGTCGCCGGCGGCCATGCCGCGCGCCATATATAAGGGCAGGAATAAAAAAAAGCCGGTCAGACAACCGGCCATCCATCGGGTGGCGGGCGCCAGCGGCGGCCCCGCCATCATGTGCAGCACCAGCGCCAGCACCAGGCCGCTGATGACCAGCACATTCGGGATCTTGCGCACGGCCAGATCGGTCACGGCGGCCTGGGTGACCAGGCAAATCAGAATCAGTTCGATCGCGTTAATCATGATGGCAACCTTGAGTGGAATACCTTCCGGCGGCGGGCCGCCGGAAGGCTTAAACGGCATCAGGCGCTGATTTGGCCGGCGATGGTCGTGAATTTCCCGGTCAAGGCGGTCGAGATGAACGTAAAGGCCACGCCGATGGCCGCAGCCATCAGCGCGGCGATCAACCCATACTCGATGGCGGTAATGCCGTCTTCATCTTGGGAAAAGGCTTTGGCGGCGGCGAAAAATTGCTTCATGGTGTACTCCTGACAAGTTAAGTGAAGGTGGGTTTGCTGGCGCCGCAGGAACTAGAGTTGTTTCTCTTTATTTCCTGCTGGCATTTATTCGCCAGTGAGTTCACTATAAAGTCTGGAAGTTTCCCGGAGTTGACGTGCCGCAAGCTTTCCATGTGGAATTATTTCTGTCAGATTTCAGAGAAAATGCATGGAACACACACTCGCGGCAGCACGCTTATGTCACACTGCACCAAGCTCGTGCGATACCCTCCCAGGAGGAGGCAAAACCGCCGGGTGTCGGAAAAAAGTTGCAGTCAGTCGCAAGTAAAGTTTTTTTTCGCACACATGAATTGCCTATAATGCAAAAAGCTATTATCCTGCCTAGCTGTTCTTTGGAAAGGCCCTCGTGCATCGCTTCACAGTGCGCCTTGCTGACAACAACATCGCGTAAGATCGGCGTGAACGAACCGTGGCTAGACACAGTGCTTGTGTGATTTTTTTCCAGAGAAAAGCATGGATTCCCTACTGAAACACATGGTCGACATGACCGGCCACCGCGATCACACGATGCTCGACATCTCCGTGATCTCGGCGGTGCAGGAGCTTGCCAATGCCAGCCAGACCCGGGTACTGACCCTGGCCACCGTGCGCGGCCAGGTGTTCGTGCGGCCGCGCGCCATCATCCGCGCCGACCAGCCGGCCCGTATGGAAGACAATCCCGATCCGAGCAGCCCCGGCGAACCGGTCACCAACTACCCGCCGCTGGCCCGCTGCCTCGCCAACCACCTGGCCAACGCCGACGAGGTCAATGACAGCGGCGGACGCACGCTGTGGCTGCCGATCTGGCTGGGCGACAAGGCCGACACCTGCCTCGAAATCGTCAACCCCACGCCTTACACCCGCGAAACCGTGCATGTCATCGGCGGCATCGTCAGCGTCTACCGCAATTTCCAGAACCTGCTCGACTACTCCGAGCGCGATTCCCTCACCGGCCTGCTCAACCGCAAGACCTTCGACGACCAACTGGCCAAGATGCTGGCCGCCAGCACCGAGCAGGATTCGCTGACCCTGCCGGGCGAACCGGAACGGCGCCACCATACCCAGGAAGAGAAGCAATGGCTGGCCGTGGTCGATGTCGACCACTTCAAGCTGGTCAACGACCGCTTCGGCCACCTGTACGGCGACGAGGTACTGATCCTGATCGCCAACCTGCTGACCTCCTCCTTCCGCGCCCAGGACCGGGTGTTCCGCTTCGGCGGCGAGGAATTCGTCGTGCTCTTGCGCTCGACGACGCTGGAAAACGCCAAAAAGATCATCGACCGCTTCCGCATGAACGTGGAATCGCACGACTTCCCGCAAGTGGGCAAGGTCACCGTCAGCGTGGGCTTTGTCAGCATCAGCGCCTTCGAGGCGCCGGTCATCATCCTGGGCCGGGCCGACCAGGCGCTGTACTACGCCAAGAGCCACGGCCGCAACCTGGCCTGCCACTACGACGAGCTGGTCTCGGGCGGCATGCTGCAAAAAGTGGAATCGAACGACACCGCCGAATTCTTCTGACGGCGGCGTGGCGGGAAAACGCCGGCCTCAGGCCAGCGTCAGGAAACGCATCGGATCGACATTCCATTTGGCGGCCGACTCATGGCCGACGATCTTGTCGCCGCCGCCAAAGCCCAGCCCGCGCGACAGATCCACGGTTTCCGGTTTGATGTAGAGGTTCTTCTTGGTATTGAAGAACACATTGACCTTGGGCGCCAGCAGATTGGTCTCGTGCGGCTCGATCACCACGCCCAGGCGGCCCGACTCCAGCAGCACCATCGTCCCCACCGGATAAATCCCCACGCAGCGCATGAATTCCTGCGCATAGGTCGGATTGAAGTGGAATTTGCTCCACTCGTAGATCTTGCGCAGCGCCGCCGCCGCCGACATGCCCTTGTGATAGCAGCGGTCCGCCGTGATCGCGTCGTACACATCCACGATCGCCGCCATCTGGGCCAGTTCGCTGATGCCGTCGCCGGCCTGCTTGTTCGGGTAGCCGCTGCCGTCGCGGCGCTCGTGGTGGTGCAGCGTGATGTCGAGCGGGATCGGGCCGATCTCCGGCGACTTGCACAGGATGTCGTAGCCATCCTTGGGATGGCGCTTGATGATGGCGAATTCCTCGTCCGTCAGCGGACCGGGTTTGTTCAGCACCGCGTCCGGCACCAGCGCCTTGCCGGTATCGTGCAGCAGCCCGCCCAGCCCAGCCTCGCGGGTGGTGTCGGCGTCGATGCCGCGCGAGCGACAGAACGCCACCAGCAGCGTGCACACGCTGACCGAATGCAGGAAGGTGTAGTCGTCCTTGTTCTTGATGCGCAGCAGGCCCACCAGCGCGCCCGGATTGCGCAGGATCGATTCGGTGATGTTCTGCACCACCGGCTGCACCTGATCGAGCTCGATCGCCTTGCCCAACCGGGCGTCCTGCATCACCGTGCGCACCAGGCTCGAAGCCTGGTGGCGGATCTGGGCCGCACGCGCCATCTCCTCACCCAGCGACACGCGGGTGACGATCACCGGCTTGGCCGCCACAATCTCGGTCAGTTCGCGCTCGGTTTCGGCCTGGGCCTCCTCCAGCGTCGGCGCGTCCTGCACATCGAGGCCCTTGTCGCTGTCGATCACCACGTCGTGGATACCGGCATTGACGATCTTGCGGATTTCGTCTTCACTGGAAATCAGGAAGCGGTTGCGCACAAAGGGATGCGTCATCCAGTCACAACTAAGATCATGAATGTACATGCCCACTTTGAGCTGCGAGGAATCGACTTTCTTGAGCATACGGTACCTACGGATAACGGCGGCAGCGACGGGACGCGCTAAAATGAGTATAGCAAAGTTTCCACTCGGGATTATTTTTTGCTAACCCTCCAGTAGATTTTTACTCCAATTTACTACGATTTTACAGCAATAATTATTGCCAAATACCAACCATACAATATATGGAATTACGCCAGCTTCGCTACTTCGTCGCCATTGTTGACCAGGGCTCCCTGTCGCGCGCGGCGCTGGTATTGCATGTGGCCCAGCCGGCGCTGACCCAGCAACTGCGCCAGCTGGAACAGGAACTGGGGGGCCAGTTGCTGCTGCGTTCGCCGCAGGGCGTGCAAAGCACCGACGCCGGCCGGGTGTTCTATGAACATGCCCAGGCCATCCTCAAGCAGGTGGAGGACGCCCGCTCGGCCGTCACCCAGTCGGCCGAGCGGCCCTCGGGCAGCGTTTCGCTGGGCCTGCCGCAGAGTATCTCCGGCGCGCTGGCGCTGCCGCTGCTGAACGCCGTGCGCAGCCAGTATCCCGAAATCGCCCTGCAACTGACCGAGGAACTGACCGGCAGCCTGGCCGAACAGCTCAAATCGGGCCGCCTCAACCTGGCCGTGCTGTTCGACGATGGCCAGCTGACGCCGTTTTCCTGCACCGCGCTGATCGAGGAAGAGCTGCGCTTCATCTGCCGCAGCGGCTCGGCTTTCACTCCCGCCCGGGCCACCGTCTCGCTGGCGCAGGCGCTGCAAGCGCCCCTGATCCTGCCCGGCGCCCGCCTGGGCGTGCGGCCGCGCATCGAGGCCGTCACCCGCGCCGCCGGCCTGGTCACCAGCAATGTCATCGAAATCAACTCCATCGCCATCCTCAAATCGGCGCTGCTGGCCGACATGGGCGCCACCATCCTGCCGGTCGCGCCGGTGCTGGCCGAGCTGGAACAGGGCGTGCTGCAATCGTATGCCATCCACGATCCGGCCATCTCGCGCACGGTGGCCCTGTGTGCATCGCGCAACATCCCGCTGACCAATGCCGCCGCCGCCGTGGGCAAGCTGGTGCGCCAGGTCAGCGCCGAGCTGTGCGCCAGCGGCTACTGGGTCGGCGCCCGCCTGCTGTGAGTCCGCGAATGCGCAGGGTAAAGTTTCCAATTAAGGAAATTTAATGAGAACCCGAAGGTATCGTGCTATTCTTTCCAGATATAGAAACATCTGTGCCGATACCCGCCAAGGCGGCAATAATTCCATATAGAGAAACTATGGTACGCAAACTTGCCACGCCCGGCCCGACGCCATCGTCCAGGATGCAAAGTCTGTCGGACCTGGGCGCCATGGTACGGCATCGCAGGCTTGAACTTTCCCTTCGGATCGATGACGCCGCAGATGCTTGCGGCGTTGCGGCCAACGTTTTCTCTCGGCTGGAGAACGGCGGGTCAATCGGCGCCGACCGCCTTCTTCTCATTTTGGCTGGCCTGGGGCTGACGATGGTCGTGGCCACCAAGGATCAGGCATTAAGCCTGTTGGCCTTTCAGTCGGAGCAAAACCCTTCGGGTCGCTCCGCATGAAACATGTCCTGCACGTCTACGCTGCAGACGCTGCCGTTGGCCAGCTCTCTTTCGATGCGCAAAACAATACCTACGAATTCACTTACGCCACCACCTGGTTGAGCAACACGGCAGCCTATTATTTAGCGCCAGCCATTCCGCTTGGCCAGCCGCCCCACAGCCCCGGTTCTGTTCAGCGGTTTCTGGAAAATTTGCTTCCAGAAGGACGGGCATTGGATATCGCGGCTGGCATGAACCACCTCTCGAAAAACAATATCTTCGGTCTGGTCCGGCTTTTGGGAAAAGAGCCAATGGGTGCCTTCACCTACTCGGCCATGGACGCGACCGTAAACGACGCCGCCGTCCTGCTCGCCAAAGAAACCCGGGAGCCAATCAGGCGAGCGGTCACTGACGAGGAGCTGAGCAGCCGCATCCGGGATCGAGAAACGGTTCCGTTCCAGGTGTGGGACGGGAAAGTGCGTCTTTCGCTGGCCGGCTATCAGGACAAGTTGCAGGTCATGGTGGAGCGCGACCACATTTCCCTGGTCGACGGCGCACTCAGTTCGACACATCTGCTCAAGCCAGATAGCCGTAGCGCCAACACGCCGCACTTGGTCGCCAATGAACATTTTTGCATGAGCCTGGCTGATCGCCTCGATCGATTGTTAACACTCAAGCTGCCTGCCGCACCCGTGGAACTGCGGCGTATCCCTGAACCCATTTTGCTGATCGATCGGTTCGACCGTTCAGTGCAGTGGAGCCCAGACGATCCCACCCGTGCCGCGAGTGTTCGCCGCCTGCATGTTATCGATGCCTGTCAGGCCCTGGATTTTCCGTCCACGTTCAAGTATGAGCGCAACATCGGCTGGGGCGAGGAAGTAAAGCACATCCGCGAAGGCGTCAGCTTCGCGCGGCTATTCACGCTGCTCGACAAAATGACGACTCCCGCCGCGGCGCGGGGATATTTAGTGCGCTGGGCGGTTTTGCAGCTACTGCTTGGCAATAGCGATGCACACGGGAAGAACATTTCCTTCTTCGTCGGACCGGCCGGATTGACGCCGGCACCGATGTACGATCTGGTCTGCGTGAATGTATATGGCGACAGGCTTGAGTCGTCGATGGCAATGGCCTACGGCGATGTATTTCAGATTGACGAGATCACGCCCTACGCGCTGGCCGACTTCGCACATAGAACCCACACATCGGCGCGCCAACTGGCGCGGGCCATCACGACCATGGCGAACGGCGTACTGCAATTGGCGCCGGAACTCGCGCGCACCGGACCGTATATCGGTGAGGAAGTGGAACTGGTGCGAAAAATTGCGGCCTTTATCTCCGCCCAGGCGCAAGGACTGCTCGCAATGGCTGCGGAAATTCCGAAGGTAGACAGAAAACTCTTCGGATAAACCCCACAACTATTGGCAAGCGATACCGTCGCGCTTCATATTAGCCATCATTTTTTCTTATACCCCCATCCCCAATCGCTATTTCCGTATACGTCAAGCAGACCGCATACTGCGCGAACAAACGGGTTTTTTAAGCCTAAAATACCCGTAACGCCGCCCAATAAAAAGGCGGCCCATGGCCTGAACCTGGCACGCCTACCCGGCGCTCCCCAAGCTCAGGCGCGAATCTGAATACCCTTTGGAGACAGCCATGCCCGATACCACGGCTCGCGGCCCCGTAGCGTCCAACGCAGACGCGGCTAGCGCAGCACAATCACGCCTGACCAGCATCAGCCTGGACGACAAATACACCGCCACCGAAGGCGACATTTTCCTGTCCGGCATCCAGGCGCTGGTGCGTCTGCCCATGATGCAGCGCGAGCGCGACCTGGCCGCGGGCCTGAATACGGCGGGCTTCATCTCCGGCTACCGCGGTTCCCCGCTGGGCGGCCTGGACGAAACCCTGTGGAAGGCCAAGCCCCATCTGGAAGCCCACCACGTGCAGTTCGTCCCCGGCGTCAACGAGGATCTGGCCGCCACCGCCGTCTGGGGTTCGCAGCAGGTCGACCTGATCGGCGAATCCAAGTACGACGGCGTGTTCGCCATGTGGTACGGCAAGGGCCCGGGGGTGGACCGCTGCGGCGACGTCTTCAAGCATATGAACCACGCTGGCACCTCAAAGCATGGCGGCGTGCTGCTGGTGGCCGGCGACGACCACGGCGCCTACTCCTCCACGCTGCCGCACCAGTCCGACCACCTGTTCTCGGCCTCGATGATCCCGCTGCTGTATCCCTGCAATGTGCAGGAATACCTGGACCTGGGCGTACACGGCTGGGCCATGTCGCGCTTTTCCGGCTGTACCGTCGCCTTCAAGGCGCTGGCCGACACGGTCGAATCCTCGGCCTCGGTGGACGCCAATCCCTTCCGCGTGGAAGTGAAGATTCCGCAGGACTTCCACATGCCGGAAGGCGGCCTGAATGCCCGCCTGTCCAGCATCCCGCTGGGCCAGCAGGCGCGCAATCAGGAAGCGCTGATGCAGGACTATAAGATCTACGCGGCGCTGGCCTATGCACGCGAGAACAAGCTCAATCACACCACCATCACCAGCCCCGACGCCAAGCTGGGCATCATCGCCTCCGGCAAGTCCTATCTGGACGTGCTCGAAGCGCTGGAAGAACTGGGCATCGACGAAACTATGGCCGCCAAGGTCGGCCTGCGCCTGTTCAAGGTCGCCATGCCCTGGCCGCTGGAACCGGACAGCGTGCGCGAATTCGCCCAGGGCCTGGACGAGATCCTGGTGGTCGAGGAAAAACGCCAGATCGTCGAATACCAGCTCAAGGAGCAGCTCTACAACTGGCGCGACGATGTGCGTCCGCGCGTGATCGGCAAGTTCGACGAAAAAGGCGAATGGGTGGCCCCGCGCGGCGAATGGCTGCTCACCTCCAAGGCCGACTTCTCGGTCTCCCAGGTGGCGCGCGTGATCGCCAGCCGCGTCAAGCGCCTGATCTCCGACCCCGTCACCTGCGACCACATCAAGGCGCGCCTGAGCTTCCTCGACGCCAAGGACGCGGTCCTGAAGAAGGCCATCAACACGCCCTTCCGTCCGGCCTTCTACTGCTCCGGCTGCCCGCACAACACCTCCACCAAGGTCCCGGAAGGCAGCCTGGCGCTGGCCGGCATCGGCTGCCACGTGATGGCCACCTCGATCTACCCCGAGTTCAACAAGCTCACCACCCACATGGGCGGCGAAGGCGCGCCATGGATAGGCCAGGCGGCCTTCTCCAAGATTCCGCACGTATTCCAGAATCTGGGCGACGGCACCTACTTCCACTCGGGCTACCTGGCGATCCGCGCGGCGGTCGCCGCCAAGGTCAATATGACCTACAAGATTCTGTACAACGACGCCGTCGCGATGACCGGCGGCCAGCCGGTCGACGGCATCACCTCGGTGCCGATGATCGCCCAGCAGATGGCGGCCGAAGGCGTGAAACGCATCGCCCTCGTCACCGAAGACCTGAGCCGCTATACCGACCGCGGCGCCCTGCCGTCCATCGTCAGCCTGCACGACCGCAAGGATATCGACGCGGTCCAGCGCGAGCTGCGCGAAGTGGCAGGCGTGTCGGTGCTGATCTACGACCAGACCTGCGCGGCCGAGAAGCGCCGCCGCCGCAAGAAAGGCGAATACCCCGACCCGGCCAAGCGCATGGTCATCAACGAAGCCGTCTGCGAAGGCTGCGGCGACTGCGGCGTGCAATCGAACTGCACTTCCATCCTGCCCAAGGAAACGGAATTCGGCCGCAAGCGCACCATCGACCAGTCTTCCTGCAACAAGGACTACTCCTGCGTGAAGGGCTTCTGCCCGAGCTTCGTCACGGTCGAAGGCGGCACGCTCAAGAAGAGCCGCACCGGCGTCACCAAGGATAATGCCGACGACGGCTTCGGCGCCCTGCCCGAACCGGTGCTGCCGGACTGCGAGCAGCCCTACAACATCCTGATCAACGGCATCGGCGGTACCGGCGTGATCACCGTCGGCGCGCTGATGGGCATGGCCGCCCACCTGGAAGGCAAGGGCGCGTCGGTGCTGGACATGACCGGCATGTCGCAGAAAAACGGTTCCGTCACCTCGCACGTCAAGGTCGCCCGCACCCCGGCGCATTTGCGCGCCCAGCGCATCGCCACCGGCGAGGCCGACCTGATCCTGGGCTGCGACATGCTCACCGCCGGCGCCGCCGATGCGGTATCGAAAATGCGTCCGGGCCGCACCATGGCCGTCATCAATCTGCACGAGCAGCCGCCCGGCACCTTCGCCCAGAACGCCGACTGGCAGTATCCGGTGGCCGAAGTGCGCGCCCTGATCAGCGAATCGGTGGGCGCCGACGCCAACCCGGACAAGGCCGACTTCATCGACGCCACCCGCCTGGCCACCGCCCTGATGGGCGACTCGATCGCCGCCAACCTGTTCATGCTGGGCTACGCCTGGCAAAAAGGCCGCATCCCGCTGACCGAAGCGGCGCTGCTGCGCGCGATCGAACTCAATGGCGTAGGCATCGCCTCCAACAAGAAGAGCTTCCTGTGGGGCCGCCGCGCCGCCGTCGACCTGAAGCGGGTCGAGCGCATCGCCACCCCGGCCCAGGCCATCGTGGTGCAGATGCCGCAAAGCCTGGAGAACGTCATCAAGAAGCGCGTCGAGTTCCTGACCGCCTACCAGAACGCCGCCTACGCCGCACCTTACGAAACCCTGGTCGAGCAGGTACGCGCCAGGGAAACGGCTCTGGGTTTGGGCAACAAGTTGTCGACCGCCGTGGCCAAGTACTACTTCAAGCTGATGGCCTACAAGGACGAATACGAAGTGGCGCGCCTGTACACCGACGGCCGCTTTGTCGAGCAGTTGCAGCAGCAGTTCGAAGGCAGCTTCTCGCTCAAGTTCAACCTGGCCCCGCCGCTGTTCGCCAAGAAGGACGCCAAAGGCCATCTGGTCAAGGCCGAATTCGGCTCGTGGATGTGGAGCGCCTTCAAGCTGCTGGCCAAGGCCAAGGGCCTGCGCGGCGGCGCATTCGACATCTTTGGCTATAGCGCAGAACGCAAGATGGAACGTGCGCTGATCATTGAGTATCGCGACATGGTTGCTGGCCTGCTCAATGGCCTGAATGCCGACAACCACGCCGTGGCAGTGGAACTGGCCGGCCTGCCGGAAAAAATCCGCGGCTTCGGCCACGTGAAGGAAAAAGCGGTTGAAAGCTTCCGCGCCGAAAAAGCGCGTTTATTAGGTAAAGCCGGCGGCCACCAGCACGCTGCTTAAAAAGGCCAAGGTGCCGGTGACGCCAGCAAAGAACCCACGGCTGAGATCTGGGGTCTGACCCGGCGGGTCAGACCCCGGCTCTTTGCTGTGGGTTTAAGCGAGAGCCGCCGGCCCCTTGGCTCAGCAAATAACCAAGGGCTGCCTCCTGCCCGATAGAAGCAATTATCTTGACGTTTACGTTAACGTCATATAACGTACAGCACGCGCTGTTCGCTGTATAAAAGACAAGGGACACCATGAACGACCTCTCCGCTCCAAAACTCGCCGCTGTGCCGGATCAGCCACGCCTGGCCAACAAGGTCCGCTTTGTCACGGCCGCCTCGCTGTTCGACGGCCACGACGCCTCGATCAACATCATGCGCCGCATCCTGCAGTCGAACGGCGTCGAAGTGGTCCACCTGGGCCACAACCGCTCGGTCGACGAGGTGGTGACCGCCGCCCTGGCCGAAGACGTGCAAGGCATCGCCATCTCCAGCTACCAGGGTGGCCACGTCGAATACTTCAAATACATGATCGACCTGCTGCGCCAGCGCGGCGGCGCCCATATCAAGGTATTCGGCGGCGGCGGCGGCGTGATCGTTCCGGACGAAATCGCGGACCTGCACTCCTACGGCGTGACCCGCATCTTCAGCCCGGAAGACGGCCAGCGTATGGGCCTGGTCGGCATGATCCAGTGGATGGTGCAGCAATGCGACATCGACCTGTCCCAGTATTCCCCAACCTCGCTGGCGCCGCTGCGCGAAGGCAGCGATATCGCCGCCCGCCACCGGCCGCTGGCCCAGCTGATCACCGCGCTGGAAAACGACAAGGCCGCGCCCGCGCTGCGCGCCGAACTGCTGGAGCAGGCCGCCAAGCTGGCCGTGCCCACGCTGGGCATCACCGGCACCGGCGGCGCCGGCAAATCTTCGCTGACCGATGAACTGATACGCCGCATCCGCCTCGACCAGGGCGACGCGCTGAACATCGCCATCATCTCGATCGACCCGTCGCGCCGCAAATCCGGCGGCGCCCTGCTGGGCGACCGCATCCGCATGAACGCGATCAATCCCTGGGCCAGCAATGGCCAGTTGCAGTCACGCGTGTTCATGCGTTCGCTGGCCACCCGCGAAGCCGGTTCCGAAATCTCCCAGGCCCTGCCCGACGTGATCGCCGCCTGCAAGGTAGCCGGCTTCGACCTGGTGATCGTGGAAACCTCGGGTATCGGCCAGGGCGACGCCGCCATCGTGCCGCACGTGGACGTGTCCATGTATGTGATGACGCCGGAATTCGGCGCCGCCTCGCAGCTGGAAAAAATCGACATGCTCGATTTCGCCGACGTCATCGCCATCAACAAATTCGACCGCAAGGGTTCGCTCGACGCCCTGCGCGACGTGGCCAAGCAATACCAGCGCAACCGCGAACTGTGGAGCCAGCGCCCGGACGAGATGCCGGTCTACGGCACCCAGGCATCGCGCTTCAACGACGACGGCGTCACTTCGCTGTACCAGGGCCTGCTGCCGAAGCTGGCGCAATTCGGCCTGCCGGTGCAGGAAGGCCGCCTGCCGAAAGTCGACGCGCGCCACTCCAGCGCCAAGCATGTGATCGTGCCGCCGGCCCGTTCCCGCTACCTGGCCGAAATCGCCGACACCGTGCGCGGCTACCACAAATTCACCCGCCGTCAGGTCACGCTGGCACGCGAGCGCCAGCAGCTGAGCGAGAGCAAGCGCATGCTGGCACTGGCCGGCAAGAGCGCCGATATCGACGGCCTGATTTCCGAACGCGACAATGCCATGGACGGCGGCGCCAAGCAGTTGCTGGCCCAATGGCCGGACATGCAGGCCGCCTACGCGGGCGACGACTACGTGGTCAAGATCCGCGACAAGGAAATCCGCACCCGTCTGATCCAGCACACCCTGTCCGGCACCAAGATCCGCAAGGTCGCCCTGCCGCGCTATGAAGACCACGGCGAAGTGCTGAAATTCCTGATGCTGGAAAACGTGCCCGGCTCCTTCCCCTTCACCGCCGGCGTGTTCGCCTTCAAGCGCGAAGGCGAAGACCCGACCCGCATGTTCGCCGGTGAAGGCGATGCCTTCCGCACCAACCGCCGCTTCAAGCTGGTCTCCACCGGCATGGACGCCAAGCGCCTGTCGACCGCCTTCGATTCCGTCACCCTGTACGGCGCCGATCCGGCCCTGCGTCCCGACATCTACGGCAAGGTCGGCAACTCGGGCGTATCGATCGCCACGCTGGACGATATGAAGGTGCTGTACGACGGCTTCAATCTGTGCAGCCCGAGCACCTCGGTATCGATGACCATCAACGGTCCGGCCCCGACCATCCTGGCGATGTTCATGAACACCGCCATCGACCAGCAGATCGACAAATTCGTCACCGAGAACAGCCGTCAGCCTAGCGCCGACGAAGCGGCCAAGATCCGCGCCTGGGTGCTGCAGAATGTGCGCGGCACCGTGCAGGCCGACATCCTGAAGGAAGACCAGGGCCAGAACACCTGCATCTTCTCGACCGAATTCTCGCTGAAAGTCATGGGCGATATTCAGGAATACTTCGTCCACCACCAGGTGCGCAACTTCTATTCGGTGTCGATCTCGGGCTACCACATCGCCGAAGCGGGCGCGAACCCGATCTCGCAGCTGGCCTTCACGCTGTCGAACGGCTTCACCTTCGTGGAAGCCTATCTGGCGCGCGGCATGCACATCGACGATTTCGCGCCGAATCTGTCCTTCTTCTTCAGCAACGGCATGGACCCGGAATACACGGTGCTGGGCCGGGTGGCACGCCGCCTGTGGGCCGTGGCCATGCGCGACAAATACGGCGCCAACGACCGCAGCCAGAAGCTCAAGTACCACGTCCAGACCTCGGGCCGCTCGCTGCACGCGCAGGAAATCGACTTCAACGATATCCGCACCACCTTGCAGGCGCTGATCGCGATCTACGACAACTGCAACTCGCTGCACACCAACGCCTACGACGAAGCGATCACCACGCCGACCGACGAATCGGTGCGCCGCGCGCTGGCGATCCAGCTGATCATCAACCGCGAATGGGGCCTGGCCAAGAACGAGAATCCGAACCAGGGTTCCTTCATCATGGAAGAGCTGACCGACCTGGTGGAAGAAGCGGTATTGCAGGAATTCGAGCGCATCGCCGAACGTGGCGGCGTGCTCGGAGCGATGGAAACCGGCTACCAGCGCGGCAAGATCCAGGAAGAGTCGATGCTGTACGAGCACCAGAAGCACGACGGCACCCTGCCCATCATCGGCGTCAACACCTTCCGCAATCCGAAGGCCAGCGACACGCCGCAGAAGATCGAACTGGCGCGTTCCACCGATGATGAGAAGCAGTCGCAGCTTTCGCGTCTGGACGAGTTCCACAGCCGCCACGCAGCGGAGGCACCGCAAGTGCTGGCCGCCTTGCAACAGGCCGCGATCGACAATGCGAATGTGTTCGAGCGTTTGATGGATGCGGTGCGGGTCTGCTCGCTGGGGCAGATCACCACGGCGTTATTTGAAGTGGGTGGCCAGTACCGCCGCAATATGTAATCGATAAAAAAGCCAGGCGGCGAATCAGCTTCGCGCCTGGCCTTCTGAATCTATCGAATTTTACGCAATGCTAGTTAATGCAAGGCCCTACCGTCCCACCCGGCAGCAGTATCGGCTGCCACATTTCCTGCAATTCGTGGGCGGGTGTGCCGTTAACCAGCGACTGCAGCATCTCGACCATACGTGCCCCAGCCTTGCGCGGATGCGGCTGATCGATAGTAGTGACATTGGAACCGGCCAAACTATCGGCCATGCTACCCCACACAATCACCGAAATCTCCTTGCCGATCTCGATCCCGGCATCGAGCAGCGCGCGCACCGCCCCCACGCCGGACAAATGGTTATCGACGATAACGGCGCTCGGACGGGGCGAACACGCCAGCAACTGCTGCATGGCCTGGTAACCGCTGCGCCGGTCCAGCGTATCGCCGATCAGATAGCGCGGATCGACGGCCAGTCCGGCCGCGCCCATCGCCATGACAAAACTCTCTTTGCGCTCACGCGCAAAATTCAGCTCCAGCGGCGCGCTCACCAGCGCCACCCGCTGGTGCCCCTTCGACAGCAGGCACTCGATCGCCAGCGAAACGCCGGCCGCGTGGTCGTAATCGAACCAGGCGTAGGGGCCCTTCATCATGGTGCGGCCATGGGCCACGAAGGGGAAACCTTCCTTGATCAGGTAGGAAATGCGCTCGTCCTGTCCCAGCGTACGCCCCACCACCAGACCATCGACGCGGCGTCCGCGCACGATCTGCTGGTAGGACGGCTGCTCATTCTGCGGCGATACCGGCGCGATGATCAGGTTCATCTGCGACTTTTCCAGCCTCTCCGACATGCCCCCTACGACGTCAAGAAACATCGGGTCGCCCAGATCGCTCGGAAGCAAAGGGTAGATAATCCCGAATACATTGGTACGGCCGACGGCGAGACTGCGCGCCATCGGATTGGCTTGGTATCCGGCGGCTTTTGCTGCCGCCAATACCCGTTCGCGGGTCCGGAATGCGACTTCTGGATACCCGTTTAATGCCCGGCTGACCGTTGTTTTTGACATGCCGAGCAGATTGGCTAGACTCTTGAGATTCATGGCATCTGGTTCAGTGTTGACCGCGCATTATAGCCGAGACAACAAATTCTGATCCGGAGCGGTCCACTTCTCTCTTGAAAAAATGCAACATAATCAACACGATAGAGATAGGCACCAGCGTCAGGTAGAAGGCGAACTGCCCGTTCACATGCCCAAAAACATAGCCCGTCACGAATGAACCGGTGGTCCCGCCCAGCGCCGAAAAGATCACCAGCAGACCCGTCATGGCCGAATGCTGGCGCACCGGCAAAGAGCTCAGCATCACCGAATTAATGCCCGGATAAATCGGCGCCATGAACAGCCCGATCAGCGGAAACAGGAAAGCCGCCACCGGCGCATTGCTCCATCCGACCGCCGGATCGGCCACGATACCGTGGGTCAGCGGCAGCGCCAGCAGCACCATCGCCGCCATCCCCACCACACATACATTCATCATCGGATACCAGTTCAGGCGCCGCATCAGCACCCCGGCCGAGAGCCGTCCCAGCGCCAGCGCGCCGGCGAAAATACTGGTCATCTGCACGCTCATCGCCGGCGGCAGCATGAGGATCTCGTTGTTGAAAGTCGGCAGCCAGGTGCCCACGCTCTGCTCGATCAGCACATACAAAAACGCAGTAATGACGAACACGCATACCAGCGGCTTGAAGAACAGCCGCAGCATCGCCGCCACATCGGCGCCCACGCCTTGCGCGGCAGGCGCCACAAGGGCTACTTCCGCATCGAAGGGCGTGAGCAGCACCAGCAGAAAGGTAACAGCGCACAGCAGCGCCAGCAGCCAATAGACCTGCAGCCAGCCGTTCGAGCCGGATGGCGCCGAGTCGATAAAGTAGCCGAACACCCAGTAGGCGCTGAGCACGCCCAGCATGAAAAATCCTTCCAGCGTGTTCATATAGCTGGCGTGCTGGCGCCGGTCGGCCGCGATCAGTCCCAGCGTGGAATACACCGACACCTTGACCAGCGCGAACGCCACGCCCACGCTCAGGAACAGCAGCTTGGTCGTTAAAAATGAGGGCAGCAGCGGCATCGCCACGCAAGCGGCCGTGACGATGGCCAGCGCCACCAGCATCGCGCGCCGGTAGCCAAGGCGCGGCAGGAACGAAGCCACCGCGAACGAGACGATGGCGATCGGCAGATCCTTGAAACCTTCAAGAACGCTGGCGCCGGACTTGCTCACGCCGTAATGGGCAATCACCTGCAAGATCACCGTGCCCACGCTGTTGAGCAGCACGGCGAACACGAAATAGATCAGGAATAGGGCAAAGAGGATGCGCTGCTGTTTCATGCTGTCTCCGTTGATTCATTATTTTTATGTGTTGTTTTTTGGCACTTTGGCCAATTTTTGGGGTCAAGCCGGGCGGGCCGGACCATTTGCAAAAAACCCACGGCAAAGAGCCGGGGGCCGGTTCCCTGGACCGGCGGGGCGTAGCCCCTCCCCGGACCCTGGGTCAGACCCCAGGGTTACGCCCTGGGTTCTAACATCGGCACCGGCCCCTCCACAGGATCAGCAGGCGGCCAGGGTGAACCTGTCCAAACCGGGAATCACCGCGTCGGCCTGGGTCAGCACCGCCGGGTCGCCCACCCCCAGCGCGCGCATGCCGGCCGCCTTGATCGCCGCCACCCCCGCCACCGCATCCTCCACGCCCAGGCAGTCGGCCGGGTCAACGCCCAGCTCACTGGCCGCCTTTAGGAAGATTTCCGGGTCCGGCTTGCCGCGCGCGATATACGCCGCATCCACCACATAGTCGAAACTGGCGCGTATGCCCAGCCGGTCCAGCACCGTAAATGCGTTCTTGCTGACCGAGGCCAGCCCGGTTTTCAGGCCGGCCGCGCGCACCAGCGCCAGCGCTTCCACCGCGCCCGGCAGCAGATCGGCCGCCGTCATGTCCTCGATCAGCTGCTGATAGTGCAGATTCTTCTGCTCGGCCAGCGCCAGTTTCGCCGCTGCGCTATAGCTGCGCGCCGCGCCAGCCAGTATCAGCTCCAGCGAACCCATTCGGTCTATCCCCTTCAAGCCTTCGTTGATCTGCTGATCGAATGGTACGCCCTGGCTGTCGGCCAGGCGTTTCCATGCCAGGTAATGATAATGGGCGGTGTCGGTGATGACACCGTCGAGGTCGAAAATGACGGCCTTGTAGCGGCATTCAGGCATGGTGTGCTCTCAAAGTGGGTAGGACTGCGTAAATTCGGCCGCAGTCAGCGCGACCGGCTGGCCCCGGTGGGAAAAAACCAGCGCCTGGCCTTGCAGCAGGCGGTATTCCACGGCGGCCGGCGTGACGCGCACGCCCAGCAGGCAACCCTGGAAATGGATCTGGAAGCTGTAGTGCTCCCACTGGCGCGGCAGCGTGGGCGCGAAACCCAAAACACCGCCAGCCACGCGCATGCCGCCGAAGCCGTAGGCCACGCCCATCCAGGTGCCGGCCATCGCCGCGGTGTGCACGCCGTAGTGGGTATTGCCGTGGGTGTTGTCCAGGTCCAGCCGCGCCGTCTCCATGAAATAGTCGTAGGCCTTGTCGGCATAGCCCACTTCGGCGGCGATGATGCTGAAGATGCAGGACGACAGCGAAGAGTCATGCGTCGTCACCGCCTCGTAGTAGTCGAAGTCGCGGCGCTTGTCTTCCAGCGTGAACTGATCGCCCAGCAGCAGCAGGGCCAGCACCACGTCGGCCTGCTTGCACACCTGATGACGGTAGATCACCATCGGGTGGAAGTTCAGCAGCAGCGGGTATTTGTCCTTCGGCGTGCCGGCGAAATCCCAGGCTTTCTTGGACAGGAAGCTGTCGTCCTGGGCGTGGATGCCCAGCGCCGTATCGTAGGGCAGCAGCATGCGTGCGGCCGCGTCGCGCCAGCCCGCCGCTTCGTCCGCACCAAGCTGCATGCGCGCCGCGATACGCGCGAACTCGCGCGGATGCGAGGCCTTCAGCTCCTGCTCCAGCGCCGCCGCGAATTCCAGGTGCATGCGCGCCATCGCGTTGGTGTAGTAGTTGTTGTTGACCAGCGCCGTGTACTCGTCCGGCCCGGTCACCTGATTGATGCAGAAGCGCCCTTCGCGGTCATCGCCGCCGATGCCGATCCAGATGCGCGCCGTCTCCATGACGATCTCGGCGCCACAGCGCAGCAGGTAGTCGCGGTCGCCGGTGGCTTCCCAATACAGCTTGATCGAATAGGCGATGTCGGCATTGATGTGGTACTGCGCGGTCCCGGCCGGGAAGTAGGCCGAACACTCTTCCCCGGCAATGGTGCGCCACGGGTACAGCGCGCCTTTGGCGTGCGACATTTCGCGCGCCCGCTTGCGCGCCAGCTCCAGCCCCGCATAGCGGTACTCCAGCAACTGGCGCGCTATCTCCGGTTTGCTGTACAGGAAAAATGGGAAGATATAGATCTCCGTGTCCCAGAAATAGTGGCCTTCGTAGCCCTCCCCCGTGACGCCCTTGGCCGAAATATTCGTCTTGCCGTCGCGCCCCACCGATTGCAGCAGATGGAACTGGTTGAAGCGTATGCCCTGCTGCAGCGCCTCGTCGCCCGCGATCTGCACATCGGCCTGCAGCCAGAAGTCGCTCAGGTATTCTTCCTGCGCGCGCAGCAGCGCGTCGAAGCCGTCCTTGCGCGCCTTGGCCAGCGTGGCCTGGCTGCGTTCCAGCAGTTCACCGGCCGGATAATCGCGCGATGAAAAATAGCAGCCGTACTTGTGCAGCCGTGCCGACTGGCCTTCCAGCAGCTCGAGCGTCATCGTGTGTTCCAGCCGCTGATACCTGCGGGTGTTATCCGCGCTATGCGCCACATCGAGCAAGGTTTCCGTTGCGCTGACCAGCGTGAAGCCGCTGTTGACGGTGCGCTGCACCAGCGCCGCCGAGCCGCCGTACTGGCGCGCATCGAGCAGCTGCAAGGCCGGGCCGGATACCGCCGAACCGATGCGCGGATCGTCGCCCGCCTCCTGGTTTTTGACCGCGCCATCGAGCGCGGTAACGAGCCGGATGCGGCCCGAAAAGTTCAGCGGCCGCACCTCGTATTCGATCGCGAACAGATGCTTGTTATCGAAGCAGACCAGGCGCCGGCTGCAGATCGCCACCCGGCGGCCTTGCGGCGACTGCCATTCCAGCGTGCGGCGCAGCACGCCGGTGCGGAAGTCCAGCGTGCGTTCGTAGGCCAGCAATTCGCCTTGCAGTGGATCGAAGCGTTCGTCCTCCAGCCACAGCGCGATGCCCTTCGCGTTCGGCACGTTCAGCATGAACTGGTTGGTCTTGGCCAGCCCGTAGGCCGCCTCTGGATAGTGGATCGCCTCCGACTCGTAGAAGCCGTTCAGATAGCTGCCGTCCAGCGAGGTGCCGGCCGGCCCGCTATAGCCTTCCTCGCCGGTGCCGCGCAGGCCGATATAGCCATTCCCCAGCGCGAACAGGGTCTCATCGAGAAAATGCGACTTGGTGTCGAAGGCGGTTTCGCGGATGCACCAGGGGGCGAGCGAATAGGTGTGTTGAGGGCTGTCTGGGGTAGGCACGCTGTCTTCCTTTACGAATGGTATCGATGTCATTTTTATCCGGCGACATTTTTGAGCGATTTTTAGCCGCCGGTGTTACTGCACTGCTTCAGGGGAATACGGAGGGAATTCTTAAGTCTGGCGAACCATCAGCATGGTCGGCAGCATTTCGGACTGCACGGGCTGCCCCTCGATCAGGGCCAGCATTTTTTTCGCCAGCAGCACGCCGCCATCGCGCAGATACTGGTGCACGCTGGTCAGCGGCGGCACGAAGCTGGCCGCGCCGGGTGTATCGTCGTAGCCGATGACGGAGACGTTCTCCGGCACCCGCAGATTCTTTTCGGCCAGCGCGCGGATCGCCCCCATCGCCAGCAGGTCGCTGGCGGCGAACACGCCGTCAAAGCTCACGTTCTTTTTCTTCAGCAGCGCGCAGATGCTGTCGAAGCCCGCCTCGAAGGTAAAGGCTGAAGGGCGGATGATCTGCACCGTGGCCTGTTCGCCCATGGTCTCGACAAAACCGGCGCAGCGTTCCTGCACCTCGGCGTGATCGACGTCGCCCAGGAACACCAGCTTGTGGCGGCCCTGCGCGATGAAGCGCTCGGCCGCGCTGACGCCGCCCTTGCGGTTGTCGCTGCCGACGACGATGTAATCCGATTCCGGCATCGGTGCGCCCCACACCACCAGCGGCATGGCGATCTGCTGCAAGGTCTTCACCGCTTCGCCGTGCGAACCCTGGCCCAGCAAGATCATGCCGTCGGCGCCCTGCACCGGCGCCGTGTCCAGCAACTGCTTGGACGTGAGCACCACGCTGTAGCCAGCCGTGGTCAGCTCCTGCGTGATCCCGCCCAGCAGTTCCAGCGGATACGGGTCCGACATCGGGCGTCCGCGCACCGGCGTCATTTCCACCACCACCGCCACCGAATAGCTGCGGCGCATGCGCAGATTGCGCGCGCTGATGTTCAGGCGGTAGCCCTGCTCGCTGGCGATCTGGCGTACTTTTTCACGTGTTTCCAATGTCACCAGGGGACTGTCGCGCAGCGCGCGCGACACCGTGATCTTGGAGACCCCGGCCAGCTTGGCCAGATCCTCCATGGTCAATGCCGCTTCACTGTTACGCGTACTAATCTTGTTCGATGGCATTGATCACTCATGGGTTGGAAACGCGGCTTGCGCACGCATTATGCCAGATTCCTTGGCCGTGTCACGAGAAATGACATCGATAACATTTCGATTGACATCGATATCATTTGTTGTTTCAATGAGCACTCTTTCACTCCGCCTCGAATTTATCTGGAGCTTGGCGGCGTCTGGCGGGATCATGTCAGACAGGGTGGAAGACGGGGATGGCGCTGTCTGGAACGCGATTTTTCCAGGCGGATGCGCAGTCCGGGAGACAACGATTCCTATAAAAACGAAAGCAAAAGCACATGAAAAGCCACAACACCCTGCTCTTATCCTCGGTCACGCTCGCCGTCCTGACCCTGTTCAACCAGACCGCCCGTGCCCAGGAAGCCGCCGCCCCGGTCCCTGCCGCTGCCCCGGCCAGCGCCGCGCCCGCCGCCAAAGACGCCGTCGCCGCCGAAGTCCAGCAAGTCGTCGTCACCGGCGTGGCCTCGGCGCGCGGCGTGCGCAAGCTCGACTCGGCCTTCTCGATCACCACCGCCAATGAAGAACAGCTCCGGTCCGCCGCCCCCAGCAGCACCGCCGACATCATGAAACTGGTGCCAGGCGTGTATGCGGAAGCGACCGGCGGCCAGTCCGGCGCCAACATCGAAGTGCGCGGTTTCCCTTCCGGCAGCGATTCGCCCTTCGTCTCGGTGCAGCTGAACGGCAACCCGATCTATCCGCCACCGACCCTGTCCTTCTTCGAAGGCTCGTCCGCCTTCCGCCTGGACGACACCATCGAAAGAGTGGAAGTGCTGCGCGGCGGCCCGAGCACCGTCTGGTCCAATGGCCAGCCGGGCGCCACCATGAACTTCATCCTCAAGCAGGGTGGCGACACACCCGAAGGCAGCGTGCGCCTGTCCACCGGCACCGGCAGCCTGCGCCGCGTCGACCTGTTCTACAGCGGCAAAATCAGCGATGGCTGGTACGGTTCCGCAGGCGGCTTCTACCGCAAGACCGATGGCATCCGCAACGCCCAGTTCCCGGCCGACGACGGCCACCAGCTCAGCGCCACCTTGACGCGCAAACTCGACCAGGGCGAGCTGATGCTGTACGCCCGTCATACCAACGACAAGAATGCCTTCTACACCGGCGTACCGCTGATTTCCAGCAACGGCGGCCACACCATCAGCGCCTTCCCCGGCTTCGACCCGCTGACCGGTACCCTGATGAGCGGCGAAATGCGCAACTACACCATCGAAGCGGCGCCCGGCAAAACCCTGAACCGCGACCTGGGTGATGGCCGCGGCCTGCAGGCGACCGTGTTCGGCGCCACGCTGGACCAGAAGCTGGGCGACTGGAGCATCTCCAACAAGCTGAACCACTTCAGCGGCAAGCTCGACACCAACGCCATGTTCACCGGAAACAATCCGCTGAGCATGGGCGAGTATCTGGCCAACGCCGTGGCCTCAGCCAATGCGGACGCCGCCGTACTGGCTGCGGCGGGCCGCCCGGCAACCAGCGGCACGGCCACCTATGTGCGGGGCGGCGCCGTGCTCGCCAGTCAGCAAGTGGTACAGGCCGGCCTGTGGGCAGTGGAAAAAGACTTGAAATCCTTCACCGACGAGCTGCGTGTCAGCCGCGAACTGGGCAAGGACAATACCGTCACCGTGGGCGCCTACATCGCCGACTATTCCTCGCGCGACACCTGGTATCTGGGCAACAGTCATCTGATGACGGCCACGCCCAACGCCAGCCTGATCAACGTCACGCTGGACAATGGCGTAGTGGTGTCCAACAAGGGCACGGACGGCAAGGTGTTTTACGCGCCGGTGGCCTCCTACGATGGCCGCAATACGGCCCTGTTCGTGTCGGATGAGTGGAAGGTCAACGACCGCATCAAGGTCGATGCCGGCGTGCGCCACGAACGCCAGCGCGTCAATGCCAGCATTTCCAATCTGATGGAGGCCGATACCGACGGCAACCCGCTGACCGTGTACAACAACGGCACCTCGATGCCGAACGGTTCCAACACCTTCCTGAGCCGCAGCGACAGCGCCAACTCCTTCACCATCGGCGGCAACTACAAGCTGAGCAAGGACGCCAGCGTGTTCGTGCGCGCCAATCGCGGCCATACTTTTGTGTCCTTCGATGACCTGCGCAACGCCGCCAACCAGGCCGACGCCAACAACAGCGCCATCCTGCCGACGCCCAAGATCAGCCAGTACGAGATCGGCTTCAAGACCGCGGGCCAGTTGTACAGCGCCTACATCAACGCCTTCCACACGGAATTCGAAGGGATTGCCTTTTCACAGATTTTGGCCAGTGGCGGCACCCTGCATTCGATCAGCGGATCGAAAGGCAATGGCCTGGAGTTTGAACTGGCGCTGCGCCCCATCACCAATCTGCAATTGACGCTGACGGGCGACTATCAAAAGTCCAACTACCGCGACAATCCCGACACGGAAGGCAAGGTCGTGCAACGCCAGCCCAAGCTGCAGTTCCGCTTTACGCCAACCTACCGGATTCCTTTCGGCGACAATAACTCGGTCAAGCTCTACGGCACCTACACCTCGATCGGCGAGCGCTGGGCCGACCAGGCCAACGAGCAATACCTGCCGGCCTACCACACGGTCGATCTGGGGATACTGGCCGCGTTTGGCGAAAAAGTCGAAGTGCGCCTGAACGCCAGCAACGTCGGCAACACCCTCGGCCTGACCGAAGGCAATTCCCGCCTGCTCAACGGCGGCAGCGGCGCCATCAACGCCCGCCCGCTGTTCGGCCGCTCGGTGGAAGCTTCGCTGCTGTATCGTTTTTAAGAGTGTAAGCTAGACTATTGCCTAGAGATGCCGGTGCCGCTGAGCTAAATACTCGGCGGCTTTTTTTGAGCTCATCGAACAGTTCGTCGGCACTTGTGAAGCGCGCAACATGCGCACGTTGACCTCTACTTTGACTTAGCTCTCATATCAATTTCTGCCAGATGCTACCTTGGTCTTTGCCAAGGTAAATCCTCTTCAATTTGCATCCAGCGTCAAATCCGACAGGATAAGGTGAAAAAATGGACTCTGTTCACCAATCCGGTACGAATCAGTCAGAAACCATCTCGGCCAAGCCCCCAATACCGATCGACGAACGCATCCTGTTAATGCGCCGGCAAAAAGTGATGATCGACGCGGACTTGGCCGAACTCTATGGCGTTTCCACCAAAGCGCTGAACCAGGCCGTCAAACGCAACGGGAAACGCTTCCCGCAAGACTTTATGTTTCAACTCACCATTGACGAGAAGCTGGAGGTGGTCACAAATTGTGACCACCTCCACAAATTGAAGTTTTCAAAATCGCTTCCTTTCGTGTTTACAGAACATGGCGCGATCCAAGCGGCCAACGTTATCAACTCAGCGCAGGCCGTCGAGATGGGTCTGTATGTGGT
Source organism: Oxalobacteraceae bacterium (assembly GCA_013284265.1). GTDB lineage: Bacteria > Pseudomonadota > Gammaproteobacteria > Burkholderiales > Burkholderiaceae_D > Rugamonas. The sequence continues at coordinate 121,318 of JABTBR010000016.1, forward strand.
GCGCGCCTTCGTCCGACTTCGGGAGGTCTTATCTTCAAATAAGGAACTCACTCTTCGGTTAAATGATCTTGAGAATCAGACAGCACTGATATCGTTCAAACAAGATCACTTTGAAGCGACTACTCGAACAGAGATCAAGTTGATATTCGACGCTATTCGCCAATTGATGGCACAACCAACTCCGTCCAAAAAACGTCCCATCGGTTTCGTAACGCCCGAGGAAATGCCAGAAAAACCAGGCACGACATAGATCTTTGCCACTCACGCGGCAAAAATCTCCGATTCTCAGCTTCATGGCTATAATGGCAATCAATAATTCTGGCGTAGCCGACCTTTTTGTCCTACGCTGAAGAGTGTCTCGGTGGATAGCGATTCTGGATGACTATGTCCATAAGGATCACGTCGCGCCGCTGTGTATCTAGGTGAACAACGTGGCAACCATATCATCCGTCAGCAGCCTGCAAGCCTCGATTGCCAATGCCGAAAGGCAGGTGCAGCAGGATCAGACGCGCGTGACCCAGGATGCCAGTCGCCTGGAGCAAAGCCGGGTGCAGCTCAGCAAGGACAAGCAGGATCTGAGCGATACGCAGGCTAAAAGCCGTCAAGCCGAGCAAACGGCCAGCACGCCCGAGCCCGCCGCGCCGCCAGCCTTGCGCCTGGACAGGGCTATCGAAAAACCACCGGTTTCCCAGCAGACCTTGCCGCCGGAATTGAGTACGCGCAAGCCGCAGGTGAATACCTTGGGTGAGACCATCGGCAAGATTATCAATATCGTTGCTTGAATGCGCGTTTAGTTTGCGGGCCGCCGGCCGCGGCCCAAAACCCAAGGCGTACCCCTGGGGTCTGACCCCGCGGG
>JABTBR010000017.1 GCA_013284265.1 Oxalobacteraceae bacterium
CTAAAAGCATCGCGGCATGCTAAAAATTAAAAAACCCGCGCGGCTCGCGCCGGCGGGTTTCTGATTGGCTCAACGCCGGCTTACTTTTTGGCTGCGACGACTGGTGCGGCTGGCGCCGCGGCCTTGTCCGCTGCAGCGGCCTTATCTGCCTTGGCTGCGGCCTTGGCGGCCTTAGCGTCTTCCTTGGCTTTCTTGGCATCGGCTTTCGCATCCACCTTGGCATCGGCCGCTTTGGCATCAACCTTCGCCTCAGCTGCCTTGGCATCGGCCTTCGCCTCGGCCTTGGCGGTTTTCGCGGCGGCGGCCGGCTTGGCGGCGGCGCCATCCTTCGATTTGCCGTTCACCTGCAAACCGGCTTCCGACAGCTTGACGGAATTTTTCTCGCCTATGCCTTTGACGCGTTTTTCAAAGTCGGCCCAGTCTTTGAACTCGCCACCCTTGCTACGCTCGTCCAGAATCGCCTTGGACTTGGCCGGGCCGATGCCCTTGACCGCGTCCAGCGCGGCGGCGTCGGCCTTGTTGACGTCGACCTGTGCAAACGCAAAGCCCATCGTTGCAATCAGGGTGGCAACTGCCAGCAGTAATTTCTTGAACATGTCCGTATCTCCTGTGAGTGGGAAAAAGAAAAAGGCAGCAAGGGCGATGGCGCGCCTTGGACACCCTTAACGGACGGGAAGCACTCTGGTTGACAAGAAAACAAACTTGCGGCCTGCCAGAGTTTGCGCCAGCGCAAACCCCAGCGCCTGTCAGCCGAACAGTTCCTCGCGCGTCACCGTCGCCGTACCCAGCTTGCCGACCACGATGCCGCCGGCCCGGTTGGCCGTCTGCACCGCCTCGTTCCAGCTCACGCCTGCGCCCAGCATGGCGGCCATGGTGGCGATCACGGTGTCGCCCGCGCCGGACACGTCGAACACTTCGCGCGCGGCGGCCGGGATGTGGAACACTTCTTTCTCGGTGTACAAGGTCATGCCCTCTTCCGAACGGGTCAGCAACAGCGCATCGAGGCGCAGCTCGCTGCGCATCTGCTGGGCCTTGGCCGTCAGCTGCTCTTCGCTGTTCCAGCTGCCGACGATGCGGCGCATTTCAGATTTGTTCGGCGTCAGCACCGTGGCGCCCGCGTAGCGGCTGAAATCGTCGCCCTTGGGATCGACCATCACCACCTTGCCGGCCGCGCGCGCCGTGGCGATCATGTCGGCCACGTTCACCAGGCTGCCCTTGGCGTAGTCGGACAGGATGATCACGTCATAGTCGGCTATCAGGGCCTTGAACTGCACCAGCTTGTCGCGCAGGACCACATCGGATGGCGCTTCCTCGAAGTCGATCCGCACCATCTGCTGCTGGCGCCCGATCACGCGCAGCTTGATGATGGTGGAAATGGCTTCATCGCGTTTCAGGTAGCTGTGAATGCCGCCGCCGGCCAGCAGCTGCTCGACCTCGGCACCCGCCTCGTCATTGCCCACCACGCCCAGCAGGGCCGCATGGGTGCCCAGCGCGGCCGCGTTGCGCGCCACATTGGCCGCGCCGCCCAGGCGCGCCTCGCGCTTCTCGATGCGCACGATAGGCACCGGCGCCTCCGGCGAAATGCGGCTCACGTCGCCGAACCAGTAACGGTCCAGCATCACGTCGCCCACCACCAGGATGCGCACCTGCTCCAGTGCCGGAGCTTGGTAAGTTGTCAGGGCTTGGCTCATGGATGTCTCTCAGCTACGGGTCAAAATGGAACGGCCAATGCCGTGGTATTCAAAGCCTGCTTCGGCCATCACTTCCGGCTCGAACAGATTGCGGCCATCGAAGATCACGGCCTGCTTCAGGCTGGCCTTGATGAGGTCGAAGTCGGGGCTGCGGAAAGCCTTCCATTCGGTGACGATGACCAGGGCGTCGGCCGCGTCCAGCGTATCCATCGGACTGCCGGCGAAGCGCACCCGCGCCAGCTGGGCCGCGTCCAGGTCGAGCGCCAGCACGCGCTGCGCCTCCGGCATCGCGACCGGATCGTAGACCGCCACGCTGGCACCGGCATCGAGCAGCTGCTTGAGCAGCACCCGCGCCGGGGCTTCGCGCATATCGTCGGTGTTCGGCTTGAAGGCCAGGCCCCAGACCGCGAAGTGGCGGCCCGTCAGGTCCTCGCCGAAACGCTTGACCACCTTCTGACCCAGCACCAGCTTCTGCTTGTCGTTGACCGCTTCCACCGCGCGCAGGATCAGCAAGTCCTGGTCGTACAGCCGTGCGGTGCGTTCCAGCGCCTGCACGTCTTTCGGGAAGCAGGAGCCGCCGTAGCCGGCGCCGGCATACAGGAAGCTGTGGCCGATGCGCGGATCGGAACCGATGCCGTGGCGGACCGCTTCGATATCGGCGCCGACCTGGTCGGCCAGGTTGGCCAGCTCGTTCATGAAGGAGATGCGGGTCGCCAGCATCGCGTTGGCTGCGTATTTGGTGAACTCGGCCGAACGCACATCCATCCAGAAAGTGCGCTCGTGGTTGCGGTTGAACGGGGTGTAGAGCTTCTTCATCAGGCCGTGGGCGCGCTCGCCTTCCGGCGTGCGGTCGTAACCGATCACGATGCGGTCGGGACGCATGAAGTCTTCCACCGCCGCGCCCTCTTTGAGGAACTCGGGATTCGACACCACCGAGAACGTGGCGGCGGCGCCGCGCGCATCCAGCTCTTCCTGCACGGCCGCGCGCACGCGGTCGGCGGTGCCAACCGGCACGGTGGACTTGTCGACGATGACCTTGAATTCCGTCATGTGGCGGCCGATGTTGCGGGCCGCGGCCAGCACATACTGCAGGTCGGCCGAGCCGTCTTCATCGGGCGGCGTACCGACCGCGATGAACTGCAGCGTGCCGTGCGCCACCGAGGCGGCGACGTCGGTGGAAAACTGCAGGCGGCCGGCGGCGCGGTTGCGCGCGACCACCTCTTCCAGACCCGGTTCATGGATAGGGATGCCGCCGCTATTGAGCAAGGCGATTTTTTTCGCGTCCACGTCCAGGCAGAAGACGTCGTTGCCCAGCTCCGCCAGGCAAGCGCCGGTCACCAGGCCGACATAGCCGGTGCCGATAATGGTAATTTTCATGTGTTCTCCGCCTACTTCTTTTTAATTCATGACATTCAGTTCTTCGGTGCGGCGCGGCGGGTAGGTCTCCCAGCGGCTGCAACCGGGGCAATGCCAGTAGAACTGGCGCGCCTTGAAGCCGCAATGGCTGCACTGATAGCGCGCCAGTTTCTGGGTATAGCCGTGCACCAGGTTCTTCACCATCGACAGCTCGGAAATCAGCGCGGCCGGCGCATCCATCAGGCGCGCCTCCAGCAGCTTGTCCAGGCCCAGCAGGGTCGGGGTGCGGCGCAGCTCCTCGCTGACCAGCTGCTTGGCAGCTTCCACGCCGTCGAGTTCCAGCACGGCCTTGAACACCACTTCGATCAGGTCGATCGACGAGGCCTGTTCCAGATAGGATTTGAGCAGACTCACGCCCTCTTCCGGACGGCCGACCTTGCGGTAGCCATCCATCAGGCGCTGGGCCACCAGTGCCACGTGCGGCACGCTTTGCTGTTCGACTCTGCGCCAGGTCAGCAGCGCGCCTTCGACCTCGCCCTGGGCCAGCTGGGCATCGCCCGTCAGCAGGGTCGCGCGCACATTGCCGCGGTCGGCCTGCATCGATTTTTCCAGCAGCGGGAAGGCGTTCTCCGGATGCAGCTGGACCAGCGCATCCTGCGCCAGTTCGCAATAGAACTGGGCGACTTCCTTCTGGCGCGAGCCGGCGCCGGCTTCCTGCAGACCCAGCGCCGCTTCGATCGCGCGCGGCCATTCTTTTTCACGCTGGAAGATCTCCAGCAAGGCGCGCCGCGCCTGCACCGCGTACTGGGTGCCGATCAGGCCATTGAAGGTTTCCTCGGCGCGGTCGAGCAGGCCGGCCTTCAGATAATCCATGCCCAGCTCATAGGCCGCGTGCTGCTGCTGTTCCTGCGGCAGGTCGGGACGCGACAGGAGATTCTGGTGCACCCGGATCGCGCGCTCGGTCTCGCCGCGGCGGCGGAACAGATTGCCCAGCGCGAAGTGCATATCGGCCGTTTCCGGGTCGTGCTTGACGATCTCGATGAAGGCGTCGATCGCCTTGTCCGGCTGGTCGTTGAGCAGGAAGTTCAGGCCCTTGAAATAGCCGCGCGGCAGCGTGCGCGACTCCGACACCAGTTGACGGATGTCGACGCGCGCGGCGACCCAGCCCAGTCCGAAAAAGACCGGGATCCCCAATAACCACCAGAGTTCAAATTCCATGCTGTGTGTGCTGTACGAGTTGGTGCGGCATTACTGCTGCGTGTTGACGCTGTCCGGCTGCGGCTGGGCCGTGCCCTGCTGAACCGAGGACTGCAGCGTATCGATGGTGGTTTTGTGTTTGTTCGTTTCGCGGCGGTGGCGGAACACGGTGGGCGTGAGCGCCAGTACGCCAAGGCCGGCGCCGGCGACGAAGAAGCCGAGCAGCATCAGCACCAGGGGGCCGCGCAATTCGTAATGGAGGAAGAAATGCAGATCGACTTCCTGCGTATTCTTCAGGGCGAAGCCAAAAAACAAGACGAAAAGAACAAATCCAATGATGGAAGAGATGAATTTCATTAGTCTGGTTCCTGTTCTGAATTTCTGAAGAGCGCCAGTATGGCACTAGAAACCGTTTATATCAAAATTTGCTGCCCAAAAAAAAGCGGCATCCAGGGACGCCGCTTTTTTACATCGAAACCGATAGACGCTTCAGTCCTCGATGATCGGTTGCCCGACCATCGCATCGACCCGCTCGCGCAACTGCTTGCCTGGCTTGAAGTGGGGCACCCGTTTTTCGGGCACCATCACCTTGTCGCCGGACTTCGGATTGCGTCCGATGCGCGGTGGCCGGCTATTCAGAGCAAAGCTGCCAAAACCGCGGATCTCGATGCGCTGACCGGTCGCCAAGGCGTTGGTCATCGCATCCAGAATGGTCTTGACGGCATACTCCGCATCCTTGGCCACCAGCTGAGAATAACGCTCAGCCAGGCGGTTGATCAACTCGGACTTGGTCATCTACAGAGTCGCAATATTAGTTCTTGTTGTCGAACTTGGCTTTCAACAGCGCGCCCAGGCTGGTGGTGCCCGAAGCTGCGTTGTTGTCGGTAGCGGCCATTTTCTGCATCGCTTCCTGGGTCTCGACATTGTCTTTCGCTTTGATCGACAGCTGGATGCTGCGAGCTTTGCGGTCGATGTTGATGACCAGGGCTTCGACGGAATCGCCAACCTTCAGGTGCGTACCGGCATCTTCCACGCGGTCGCGGGAGATTTCGGAAGCGCGCAGGTAGCCTTCGACTTCTTCGGACAGTTGGATCACGGCGCCTTTAGGCTCAACCGATTTAACGGTGCCGGTTACCAGCGCGCCCTTGTCGTTCATGGCTGCGAAGTTGTTGAATGGGTCGCCTTCCAGTTGCTTGACGCCCAGGGAAACGCGCTCGCGCTCAACGTCGATGGCCAGAACGATGGCTTCCAGTTCGTCACCTTTCTTGAAGCGACGCACGGCTTCTTCGCCGGTTTCGGTCCAGGACAGGTCGGACAGGTGCACCAGGCCGTCGATGTTACCGGCCAGGCCGATGAACACGCCGAAGTCGGTGATCGATTTGATCGCGCCACGGACTTTATCGCCCTTCTTGTGGGTCACGCCGAAGTCATCCCATGGATTTGCTTTGCACTGTTTCATGCCCAGCGAAATACGGCGACGCTCTTCGTCGATTTCCAGAACCATCACTTCAACTTCATCGCCCAGTTGGACAACTTTGTTTGGAGCGACGTTTTTGTTGGTCCAGTCCATTTCGGAAACGTGGACCAGGCCTTCGATACCCTGCTCGACTTCAACGAACGCGCCGTAGTCGGTCAGGTTCGTTACTTTACCGAACAGACGGGTGCTTTGTGGATAACGACGGGACAGACCGGTCCAAGGATCGTCGCCCAGTTGTTTCACGCCCAGCGAAACACGGTTCTTCTCTTGATCGTATTTCAGGACTTTAGCGGTGATTTCCTGACCAACGGTCAGTACTTCCGACGGGTGACGCACACGACGCCATGCCAGATCGGTGATGTGCAGCAGGCCATCGATACCGCCCAGATCCACGAACGCGCCGTAGTCGGTGATATTTTTGACGACGCCGGTAACCACGGTGCCTTCTTTCAGCGTTTCCATCAGTTTCTGACGCTCTTCGCCCATCGAAGCTTCGATGACGGCGCGGCGGGACAGAACCACGTTGTTACGCTTGCGATCCAGTTTGATCACTTTGAATTCGAGGGTCTTGCCTTCGAATGGGGTGGTGTCCTTGACTGGACGGGTGTCAACCAGCGAACCCGGCAGGAAGGCGCGGATGCCGTTGGTCAGAACCGTCAGGCCGCCCTTGACTTTACCGTTGACGGTACCGACGACGATCTCGCCCGATTCCATCGCTTTTTCCAGTGCCAGCCACGAAGCCAGACGCTTGGCTTTGTCGCGCGACAGGATGGTATCGCCGAAACCATTTTCGAGCGATTCGATCGCCACGGAAACGAAGTCGCCTACTTTGACTTCCAGTTCGCCGTGGTCGTTCTTGAATTCTTCAACAGGGATGAAAGCTTCCGATTTCAGACCAGCGTTAACGATCACGAAATTGTGGTCGAGGCGCACGACTTCAGCGGAGATAACTTCGCCGGAGCGCATATCTTGACGGGACAGCGACTCTTCGAAGAGTGCTGCAAAACTTTCCATACCAGTGGTAGCTGTAGACATAGGGTTCACACAAGGTTAGCCAGCAGAGATCGCACGACGCGACTTAAACTGGGTTAGGGTTTTGACACACCCGCAGCGGACACATGCCCGCAACAGGCACCAACAAATGGCCGATCAACTGGCCACTTTTACTACTTTGAAACATTCTTGCCGCCCGCTTCGCTATTTATTTAATAACAGCGGCGTACCATTTCAACACTTCCTCAACGGCCTGATCGGCCGTCATGGACGAGGTATCGAGCACATGCGCGCCCTCTGCCGGGATCAGCGGTGCGATGGCGCGGTTGGTATCGCGTTCATCCCGGGCTCGCAAATCCATCAGAAGGTCTTCCATATTAGCAGAAATCCCTTTGTCAATCAATTGCTTATATCGGCGATCGGCACGCGCGTCAACACTGGCCGTCAAAAACACCTTCAGCGGGGCATGCGGGAAGATCACCGAGCCCATGTCGCGCCCGTCGGCCACCAGCCCGGGCGCCTTGCGGAAACCCAGTTGCAGCCCCGTCAGCGCATGGCGCACGGCGGGAAAAGTGGCGATTTTCGAGGCCGTGTTACCCACCTCTTCGGCACGGATCGCATCGGTGACGTTTTCGTGCGACAGAATGACGGATGAGCCCGTAAAGCTGCAGGGCAGATGCTCGGCCAGCTTGGCCAAGGCGTGCTCGTCGGCCAGATCGGTGCCGCGGCGCAAGGCCATCAGCGCGGTCAGGCGGTACAGCGCGCCCGAATCGAGGTAGTGGAAGCCGAGCTTATCGGCAACACGGTGCGCGACGGTACCCTTGCCGGATGCGGTAGGGCCGTCGATGGCGATGACAGGGATGGTGTGTGTCGGCATGAGCAATGATTCAATGTTTTAAAAAATACAGCTGGGCTGATCGCAGTTTACAAAGAGGCCGGCGGCGCGCGCCAAAAACCCGGGGCGCAAACCTGGGGTCTGACCCGGCGGGTCAGACCCCGGCTCTTTGCCTTGGGTTTCAGGCAATCGCCGGCGGCCCGCCAACAATGAGGTCCGCCCCCGGCATTTTGCAGGGGATTTACTTTGCGATGGCAGCAAACGCGGCAAAATACTCCGGGAAAGTCTTCGCCACGCACTTCGGATCGTTGATGCGCATGGTATTGCCCTTGCGCGCCGCGCCGCTCAGCGACGCCAGCGAGAAGCACATCGCCATCCGGTGATCATCATAGGTATCGATGGTCGCGGCGGTGATCACGGCCGGCGGCGTCACGCTCAGATAATCGGCGCCCTCCTCCACAATCGCCCCCAGCTTGCGCAGCTCGGTGGCCATGGCCGCGATGCGGTCGGTCTCCTTCACGCGCCAGCTGGCGATATTGCGCAGCGTACTGGTGCCATCGGCATACAGCGCCGCGATCGCAATCGTCATGGCCGCATCGGGAATATGATTAAAATCGGCATCGATGGCCTTCAGCACCCCGTTCGAGCGCGTCTCTATCCAGTTGTCGCCCATGGTGACCTGGGCCCCCATCTGCTCCAGCGCGGCGACGAAACGCACATCGCCCTGGATACTGTCGCGCCCCACGCCCTCGACCCGCACCGGACCGCCGGCAATCGCGCCAGCCGCCAGGAAGTAGGACGCCGACGAAGCGTCGCCCTCCACATGGATCGTGCCCGGGCTCTGATAGATCTGCCCCGGCTGCACCGTAAACGAGGCCCAGCCATCCTGCTCCACCTTCACGCCGAAGCGGCGCATCAGGTTCAGCGTGATCTCGATATAGGGCTTGGAAATGAGCTCGCCCACCACATCGATGGAAATCGCATGGTCGCGCGCCATCAGCGGGGCCACCATCAACAGCGCCGTCAGGAACTGGCTCGACACATTGCCGCGCACCGACAGGCGCTCGGCGTGGATCTTGCCGCGGCCGATATGCAGCGGCGGGAAGCCGGCGTTGCCGGTGTATTCAATATGGGTGCCGGCGGCATTGAGCGCGTCGACCAGGTCGCCGATGGGACGCTCATGCATGCGCGGCACGCCGTGCAGCTTGTAGTCGCCGCCGATCACGGCCAGCGCCGCCGTCAGCGGACGGATCGCGGTGCCGGCATTGCCCATGAACAGATCGGCCGCCTGGTTGGGGAAGATCCCGCCCACGCCGTTCACATGGTGCACCGTGCCCGGGCCGGCCAGCTCGTCCTGGCGCCACTTGACGCCCAGCGAACGCAGCGCCTCGAGCATGACGGCGGTATCGTCCGAGGCCAGCAGGTCGACGATGCGGGTTTCGCCCTCGGCCAGCGCGGCCAGCAGCAGGATGCGATTGGAGATGCTTTTCGAGCCCGGCAGGCGGACCACGCCTTCAACCCGCGCCACCGGTTTCAGGTCGATGTGCTCAAGAGTGTGATGTTGCTGGGTCATACCGTATTCCTTGTGTGCTATTCAGCTTTGTCTTGTGCTTGCGGCGCCTCGGCCGCTTCGATTGCCTCGATCCACTGCTGGCGCGCGTGCTGGGCCGTGCTGTACACGCCCTCGATCGCGACGCCGTCGCAGGCGGCCAGGCTGGCGCGCATGCGTGTCAATTGTGCCAGATAGGCATCGAGCTCGGTCAGCAAGGCTGGCTGGTTAGCCAGGCTGATGTCGCGCCACATTTCAGGGGACGAACCGGCGATTCTCGTGAAATCGCGGAAGCCGCTGGCGGCATACTGGAACAGCAGATCTGCATGGGGCTTGTTGGCGATGTCGTCGACCAGCGCGAATGCCAGCAGATGCGGCAGATGGCTGACGGCGGCAAACACCTTGTCATGCTCTTGCGGGGTCAGGCGGTGGATCACCGCGCCGCAGGCGCGCCAGGCGGCGGCCACGCGTTCGATGTCGGCGTCGGCGTTTTCCGCCAGCGCCGTCAGCACCGTCTTTTTACCCACATATAAATGGTCGATGGCCGCGTCCGGGCCATTGGTCTCGCGTCCGGCGATCGGGTGGCCGGGCACGAACTGGGCGACCTTGCCGCCCAGCGCGCGCCGCGCACTCTCCACCACATCGGACTTGGTGCTGCCGGCGTCGCTGACCACCGTGCCAGGCTGCAGGTGCGGCGCGATAGCCGCCAGTATCCTTTCGGTCTGGGCCACCGGCGCGGCCAGCAGCACCAGGTCGGCGCCGGCCAGCGCCTCGGCCATGCCGGCCTCGCCGCTGCCGCCGATGACGTCGATGATGCCCAGTTCGCGCGCCCGCTCAAGCGAGGCCTGGGACCGGCCCATGCCCACCACGGTGCGCACGGCGCCAGCCTTTTTGAGGGCCCGTGCAAACGAGCCGCCAATCAGTCCGACGCCAAAAATAACAATCTTGTTCAACACGATATCAGGCCGCCAGTGCTTTGGTCAGGGCCGCGATCAGCACCGCGTTTTCCTGCGGCAGGCCGATGGAAATACGCAGCCATTCCGGCAGGCCGTAGTTGCCGACCGGACGCACGATCACGCCCTGCTTGAGCAGCGCCAGGTTGATGCGCGCGCCGGCCGCCAGGTCCTTGCCGACCTTGACCAGCACGAAGTTACCGTAGGACGGCACGTATTCCAGGCCCAGCGCCTCGAACGCTTCGGTGAACTGCTGGTAGCCGGCGGCGTTGTTGGCGGCGCCCTTGGCCAGGAATTCCTTGTCGTTCAGCGCCGCGATGGCCGCTGCCTGCGCCATCGAATTGACGTTGAAAGGCTGGCGGATGCGGTTCATCAGATCGGTCAGCCCAGGCTGGGCGATCGCGAAACCGACGCGCAAGCCGGCCAGGCCGTAGGCCTTGGAGAAGGTGCGCGAGACCAGCAGATTGGGGTATTGCTTGACCCAGGCGGTCGACTCGTACTGGTGTTCCGGCGCCAGGAATTCGTTGTAGGCCTCATCCAGCACCACCACCACATTGGCGGGAACCTGCTTCAGGAAGGCTTCGATCTCGGCGGCCGGAATGAAGGTGCCGGTCGGGTTGTTCGGGTTGGCGATGAACACCAGGCGAGTGTCGGCATCGATCGCTGCCAGCATGGCCGGCAGGTCGTGGCCATAGGCCTTGGCCGGCACCACGATGTGGCGCGCGCCCACGCCCTGGGTCGCTAGCGCGTACACGGCGAAGGAGTACTGCGCATACACGACGGCCTGGCCGCGCTCAACAAAAGCGTGGGCGGCGATTTCCAGGATGTCGTTACTGCCATTGCCCAGGGTGATCCAGTCGGCCGGCACGTCGTAGCGCTTGGCCAGCGCGGCCTTCAGGTCGAAACCATTGGCGTCCGGATAGCGGCCCAGTTCCGCCGCGGCGGCGATCATGGCCTCCTTGGCCGATGCCGGCACGCCGAAGGGGTTTTCGTTGGAAGCCAGCTTGACGATGGCGTCTTCATTGAGGCCAAACTCGCGCGCGACTTCCGCGATGGGTTTGCCGGCCTGGTAAGGGGCGATGGCGCGGACGTATTCAGGACCGAAATTCTTGGACATGGCAGGACTCGTTAAAAGGTTCAGAGGTTTCAGGACAGGCTGAGGGGGTATGATCCCAGCACTTTAAAGAAGGAAGCGTTGTCTTTGAGTTCAGCCAACGCCTTGGCCACGGCATCGTGTTGCACGTGCCCTTCGATGTCGACATAGAAGTAGTACTCCCATGTCCCCATGCGTGCCGGACGCGATTCGAATCGCGTCATCGACACGCCATGTTTTGCCAGCGGCGCGAGCAACTGATACACGGCGCCAGCCTTGTTCGGCACGGCCAGCACCAGCGAGGTCTGGTCCGAACCGGACGGATTGGTCTGTAAATGGCCGATCACCGCGAAGCGGGTACGGTTGTGCGGATCGTCCTGGATATGCGGCTTGACCACGCCCAGCTTGTACTGCTGGCCGGCGATCTCGCTGGCGATGGCGGCAATGCTGGCATCGTCGCCGGCCAGGCGCGCCGCCTCGGCGTTCGAGGCCACGGCGCGCCGTTCGATGTTCGGGTAGTTCTGGTTCAGCCACACATGGCACTGGGCCAGCGCCTGCGAATGGGCACAGATGACCTTGACGCCTTCCATGTCGCCGTTCTTGCTCATCAGGCTGTGATGCACCGCGATCGACACTTCGCCGCTGATGATCAGGCTCGTTTGCAGCATCAGGTCGAGCGTGCGGTTGACCGCGCCCTCGGAGGAATTTTCCACCGGGACCACGCCGAATTCGGCGGTGCCGGCCTCGGTGGCGCGGAACACCTCATCGATCGAGGCGCAGGGCAGGATCTCGACGGCGCTGCCGAACTGCTGGTACACGGCCTGCTCGCTGAAGGTGCCGACCGGACCGAGGAAGGCCACGGTGACGCGCTTTTCCAGCGCGCGGCAGGCCGACATGATCTCGCGGAAGATGGTTTGCACTTCGCCGCTGGCCATCGGGCCGGGATTGCGCTCGGCCACGCCGCGCAGCACCTGGGCTTCGCGTTCGGGACGGAACACCGGCGCCTGGGTTTCGGCCTTCACGTGGCCCACTTCCTGGGCCACTTTGGCGCGCTCGTTCAGCAGCGCGAGGATCTGCGCGTCGATCGCATCGATCCGTTCGCGCAAGGGTTTCAGTTTGTCTGTCATGTTCAGCTAAGTGTCAGTGTCGTATTCAAATGCATGGCTGCGGCCGCGTGCCGGCGCTAGGAAATGCGCGCGGGCGGCCTGATGCCGCCATCTGCGCGCGCCGGCAGCGGGCTTCAGCGCCCGGCGAACTCGTTCAAATAATCGACCAGGGCCTGTACGCCCTCGATTGGCATCGCATTGTAGATTGACGCGCGCATACCGCCGACGGACTTGTGGCCCTTCAGTTGCAGCAGGCCGCGCGCTTTGGCGCCGGCCAGGAATGCTTCGTTTTTGCTTTCATCGCGCAGATAGAACGGTACGTTCATGCGCGAACGGTTCGCCTTGGCGACCCGGTTCTGGTAAAAATCGTCGGCGTCGAGCGCCGCATACAGCAGCGCCGCCTTCTCGATATTGCGTTGCTCCATCGCCGCCACGCCGCCATTGCGCTTGAGCCACTGAAATACCAGGCCGGCGATGTAGATGGCGTAGGTAGGCGGCGTGTTGTACATCGACTCGTTGTCGTTGACGATCTTCCAGTCATAGGCCGACGGGCAGATAGGCAGCGCCTTGCCCAGCAGGTCTTCGCGCACGATGACGATGGTCAGGCCGGCCGGGCCGATGTTCTTTTGCGCGCCGCCGAAGATCACGCCATAGCGCGACACGTCGACCTGGCGCGACAGGATGTGCGAGGACATGTCGGCCACCACGGTGGTGCCGTTCAGGGCCGCCGGATCGGGCGCGAAATCGTACTCCACGCCGTCGATGGTCTCGTTGGTGCACAGGTGGACATAGGCCGCGTCCGGGGTGAGCTTCCACTCCGATTGGGCCGGCACGCGGTGGAAGCCTTCGGCCTGGGACGACGCCGCCACGTTCACATTGGCGTAGCGCGCCGCTTCCTTGATGGATTTGCCTGACCACGAGCCGGTGTGGACGAAGTCGATCGTGGCTGGCTGCGGCTTGTGGCCCAGCAGGTTCAAAGGCACGACGGCGTTCTGGGACAGGCCGCCGCCTTGCAGGAACAGGATACGGTAGTTATCCGGGACGGCCAGCAGTTCGCGCAGATCGCGTTCGGCGGCCTTGTAGATCGAAATGAATTCCGGTCCGCGGTGGCTCATCTCCATGACGGACATGCCGCTGCCATGCCAGTCCAGCATTTCGGCGGCCGCTTGCGCCAGCACTTCCTTGGGCAGTACGGCCGGGCCGGCGGAGAAGTTGTAGATCTGAGTCACAGTACGGTCCTTATGAAAAAAGCGGGGTCAGTGTCATTGTCGCATCAATCCGCGAAAAAAACCCTGACCCCGCCGGTTCCGGGCCTGCATGGCCCGGAACATGGTGCTTTACCGCTATCGAGAGCGTGACTGCAAGCTTACTCGGCCTTGCTGTCCGGGCCAGGTTCCAGTTCCACTTCGTCGATATCGGTTTCCACGATACGCTGCAGGCCGGACAGCTTGGTGCCGTCCTCCACCGCGATCAGGGTCACGCCCTGGGTCGCGCGGCCCATTTCGCGGATTTCCGACACGCGGGTACGAATCAGGACGCCGCCGGTGGTGATCAGCATGATCTCGTCGGTGGTCTCGACCAGGGTCGCGGCCACGACTTTGCCGTTGCGCTCGCTGGTCTGGATTGCGATCATGCCCTTGGTGCCGCGGCCATGGCGGGTGTACTCGGTGATCGGGGTACGCTTGCCGAAGCCGTTCTCGGTGGCCGTCAGGACCGACTGCTCCTCGTTCTCGGCCACCAGCAGCGCGATCACGTGCTGGCCTTCTTCCAGGTTCATGCCGCGCACGCCGCGGGCGTTACGGCCCATCGGACGCACATCGTTCTCGTCGAAGCGCACCGCCTTGCCCGAGTCGGAGAACAGCATCACATCGTGCTCGCCATCGGTCAGCGCGGCGCCGATCAGGAAGTCGCCCTCGTCCAGGTCGACCGCGATGATGCCGGCCTTGCGCGGGTTGCTGAAGTCCTTCAGCGGGGTCTTTTTCACGGTACCCAGGCTGGTGGACATGAAGACGTAGTGGTCTTCCGGGAAGGTGCGGTTGTCGCCCGACAGCGGCAGGATCACCGTGATCTTCTCGTTATCGGCCAGCGGGAACATGTTCACGATAGGCTTGCCGCGCGAATTGCGCGAGCCTTGCGGCACTTCCCATACCTTCAGCCAGTACATGCGGCCGCGGTTGGAGAAGCACAGGATGTAATCGTGGGTATTGGCGATGAACAGCTGATCGATCCAATCCTCTTCCTTGGTCGCCATGGCCTGCTTGCCGCGTCCGCCGCGCTTCTGGGCGCGGTATTCGGAGATCGGCTGCGACTTCATATAGCCGGTGTGCGACAGCGTCACGACCATGTCCTGCGGCGTGATCAGGTCTTCCGTGCCCAGGTCGGTGGCATTGTGCTCGATGGTGGAACGGCGCTCATCCTTGTTATTGACACCGTATTCGGTGCGGATCAGGCTCATTTCATCGGTGATGATGACGGTCACGCGTTCCGGCTTGGACAGGATGTCGAGCAGGTCGGCGATTTCGGCCATCACATCTTTGTATTCGTTGACGATCTTGTCCTGTTCCAGGCCGGTCAGGCGTTGCAGGCGCATCTGCAGAATCTCTTGCGCCTGGTCGTCCGACAGCTTGTACAGGCCGTCCGGCTGCATGCCGTAGTGCTTGGGCAGGTGCTCGGGGCGGAAGGCGTCGATGCCGCCGATGGTGCTGCCTTCGCCGGTGCGGGCCAGCATTTCGCGTACCAGGGACGAATCCCAGGCGCGCGTCATCAGCTCGGACTTGGCCACCGGCGGGGTCGGCGCGGCCTTGATGATGGCGATGAAGTCATCGATATTGGCCAGTGCGACGGCCAGGCCTTCGAGCACGTGGCCGCGTTCGCGCGCCTTGCGCAGTTCGAACACGGTGCGGCGCGTGACCACTTCGCGGCGGTGCGACAGGAAGCACTGCAGCATCTGCTTCAGGTTCAGCAGGCGCGGCTGGCCGTCCACCAGGGCCACCATATTCATGCCGAAGGTGTCTTGCAGCTGGGTCTGCTTGTACAGATTGTTCAGCACCACTTCCGGCACTTCGCCGCGTTTGAGCTCGATGACCACGCGCATGCCCGATTTATCGGACTCGTCGCGGATGTCGGAAATGCCTTCGAGCTTCTTGTCGCGCACGTTCTCGGCGATACGCTCGAGCAGGGACTTCTTGTTCACCTGATAAGGCAGCTCGTCGACGATGATCGCGGTACGGCCGCCATCCTTGCCATATTCCTCGAAGTGGGTCTTGGCGCGCATCACCACACGGCCGCGGCCGGTGCGGTAGCCGTCGCGCACGCCCGAGACGCCATAGATGATGCCGGCCGTCGGGAAGTCCGGCGCCGGGATGATCTCGATCAGCTCGTCGATGGTGCAATCGGGATTGCGCAGCACATGCAGGGCGCCGTCGATCACTTCGCGCAGATTGTGCGGCGGGATATTGGTCGCCATACCGACCGCGATACCGGAGGAACCGTTGATCAGCAGATTCGGAATCCGGGTCGGCAGGACGGTCGGCTCTTTTTCCTTGCCGTCGTAGTTGGGCTGGAAGTCGACCGTGTCCTTGTCGATATCGGCCAGGATTTCGCTGGCGATCTTGTCCAGGCGGCACTCGGTGTAACGCATCGCCGCGGCGCTGTCGCCGTCGACCGAACCGAAGTTGCCCTGGCCGTCGACCAGCATATAGCGCAGCGAGAAGTCCTGGGCCATCCGCACCAGCGTGTCGTAGATCGACGCATCGCCGTGCGGGTGGTATTTACCCATGGTTTCGCCGACCACGCGGGCGCACTTGACGTAAGGGCGGTTCCACACATTGTTCATTTCATGCATCGCGAACAAGACCCGGCGGTGCACCGGCTTGAGGCCGTCGCGCACGTCCGGCAAGGCGCGGCCCACGATCACGCTCATGGCGTAATCGAGATAGCTCTTGCGCATCTCTTCTTCGAGGGAAATAGGGATTGTTTCTTTTGCGAATTGATCCATTGGCGGGTCGACTGATCTCTGAAGTGATTGACTTATCTTTTAAGCAATGTGTGCCGCACTGTAGCTGCCTGTTGCGCTGCCTGTCCAACTGCTGACGGACAAGCGTGCGATTTTAACATGCGCGCCCCGTTCCCAGCGCATTTCCGGCAGCGCCGGCGCTGACAGCGCCGCGCCGCGGCGCCGTGATGTGCATTAACAAAAGCCGTGCGCCAAGGCAAGCTTGTAATCGGGATGACACATTAATCAATTAATATCCCGGTTCACGTTGCAACAAAACAACATTTTGGTCGGATGCGCCACAGGTTTGATTTACCCCCCGGCGTGCGTCGAGTACGCATGTGGCAAAATGGCCGAGAAGTCAATTGCATGATTCGCAAGCAGTGAACATCGCGATTTTGAGCGTGGTGGTAGAATCCCCCCCGTGCTCGACTATAAGTCGCGCTGTTCTCTGCGATATCACCCCCGAAAGGAAGAAAAAAATATGAATAAACTGATTTCGATCTTAGCTGTGTCGGCCGCCTTCGCCGGCTCGGCAATCGCCCAAACCCAGCCTACCTCGCCGCCTTTCGCACCGGTGACCCAAGACATCAAAGCCGCCACGCCAAAAAGCGCCTACGTGCAAGATGCACGCGGCGTCATCGCGCGTGATCCATTCGGCCTGTGCTGGCGCACCGGCTACTGGACCCCTGCCGATGCGGTTCCAGGTTGCGATCTGCCCCTGTGCGTAGAGCCAGAGAAGCTCGAAAACGGCAAATGCGTCGCGCCGCCTGCTCCAGTAGCACCAGCGCCTGCCGCACCGGCACCGGCTCCTGCACCAGCTCCGGCCGTCGTCGCACCGACCTCGGAAAAAGTCAGCTTCGCCGCTGATGCCCTGTTCGACTTCGACAAGGCCGTACTGAAACCAGAAGGCAAAGCCAAACTGGACGACCTGAGCTCGAAACTGGGTTCGATTAAACTGGAAGTCATCATCGCCGTCGGTCACACCGACTCCGTCGGTAGCGATGAATACAACCAGAAACTGTCGATCCGCCGCGCTGAAGCTGTCAAGGCTTACATCATCTCCAAAGGCGTCGAAGCGAACCGCGTCTACACCGAAGGCAAAGGCGAGAAACAACCAGTTGCAGATAACAAAGATGCAACCGGCCGCGCCAAAAACCGTCGCGTAGAAGTCGAAGTCGTCGGCACCCGCGCCAAGTAATTCGCGCAAGCAATACTCTGAAACCCCGCTACGGCGGGGTTTTTTTTCGCGCCCGCCTGTCGCGCGGGCGATTTACGTTATCATTCACCCATGAACGCCGACCCTTTAGAAATACAAAAATTCAGTGAGCTGGCCCATCGCTGGTGGGACCCCACATCCGAATTCCGCCCCCTGCACGAGATCAACCCGCTGCGCCTGGAATGGATCAATGCGCGCGCCCCGCTGGCCGGCAAGAAGGTCATCGACATCGGTTGCGGCGGCGGCATCCTGAGCGAATCGATGGCGCGCAAGGGCGCCGACGTGACCGGCATCGACCTGTCCGACAAGGCGCTGAAAGTGGCCGACCTGCACAGCCTGGAATCGGGCGTGGCCGTGCGCTACAAGCTGATCGCCGCCGAAGACATGGCCGCCGCCGAGGCCGGCCAGTACGATGTCGTCACCTGCATGGAAATGCTGGAACACGTGCCCGATCCGGGCGCCATCGTGCGCGCCGCCGCGGCCCTGGTCAAACCGGGCGGGCAAGTGTTCTTTTCCACGCTCAACCGCAATCCCAAGGCCTATCTGTTTGCCGTGATCGGCGCCGAATACCTGCTGCGCATGCTGCCCAAGGGCACCCACGACTACGATAAATTCATCACCCCGGCCGAGCTGGCACAATCGATCCGCAGCGCCGGGCTGGAACTGGGCGGCATGAAGGGCCTGGGCTACAATCCCTTCACCAAGCTGTATTCGCTCAACGACGACACCAGCGTCAACTACATGGTGGCCACCCGCCGCCCCCTGGCATCCTGAACCGGCGGCGGCCCTGGCCGCCCCTCTCTTTGAATAGCAAGTAGCTGCCCATGACCCTGCCCACCACTCCGCGCGCCATCCTGTTCGACCTCGATGGCACCCTGGCCGACACCGCGCCCGACCTGGCCGCCGCCGTCAATCTGATGCGTACCGAGCAGGGCCTGGCCCCGACCGACTATGCGCTGCTGCGCCCGACCGCCTCGGCTGGCGCGCGCGGCATGATAGGCGCGGCCTTCGGCGTGACGCCGCAGGACCCCGCCTTCCCCGCCCTGCGCGACCGTTTCCTCGACAATTACGAAGCGGCCATCGCCGTGCAAAGCAGCCTGTTCGACGGCGTGCCGGAACTGCTGGGCGGTATCGAAGCGGCCGGCCTGGCCTGGGGCATCGTCACCAACAAGCCGGCCCGCTTCACCGACCCGCTGCTGCCCCTGATCGGACTCGACCATGCCGGCTGCTCGGTCTCGGGCGACACCACCGCCCATCCGAAACCGCATCCGGCGCCGCTGCTGGAGGCGGCCAGCCGCCTGGGCCTGCCGCCCGAGCAATGCTGGTATGTGGGCGACGACCTGCGCGACATCCAGGCCGGCCACGCGGCCGGCATGCTGACGGTGGCCTGCGGCTGGGGCTACTGCGGCCCGGTCGAGCCACAAAGCTGGAACGCCGACTACCTGCTCGACACCCCGCAGCAACTGCTGGCCCTGCTGCGCCAGACCCTGGCCATCCCGGCCGCCGAACTGGCGGCCTGAGCCCGCTGAACTGCGCTGCCCGGCGCCGCCCGGGCAGTATCCCTCCCGCGCGCAGATAGCTGCGTCCAGGTCTGGAATTACCCGCCGTTTTCGCCGCGATGTTTGCGCCCGCCTGCCCGCGCCGGCGCAGCATTTCCCCATCCCTGGCCGGCTTTTCATTCTTGCATTCCACGCATGAATGAATCGATAATTTTTTGAATTGAGGTACTAATTTCCGTACGGATACTTGTCTAGACGGGCATTCTACGTATAATTACGCATGTTAGCGTGATTTCACTCGTTTCTGCATAGTACATTTATGCAAGCCATTTCCGGAAAGTGACATACGCATCCCTAGCCTACACCCCGCTGGAGCGTACCGTAATGATTCTCGAACATCCCGTGCCGGACGACGTCGATATGCCGGAGTTGCACGCCGAGCTGCTGCCCAATATCCCCGCACGCAATCAAGCCGCCCAATCCTGGCAAGTGAGCGTGGTCGACGCCAAATTCCACTGGTATGACCTGATCACCGGCTTTCCCGACAAGCCGGATATGCACAATCCGGTCGGCCGCTATATCCGGCGCATGCAGTTCGATCTGGAAGCGGCCACCGAAAAGCAGATGCTGTACTTCGTGGTGCAGCGCCCGCGCATGCGTTTCGACCCCAGCCGCAGCGTGCACTGGAGCTTCTTCGGACTCAAGCTGTCCATCCCCGTGCTGACGGGCTCGGAAGACCACCCCGTCGCCGACATCCTCACCATCGAACTCAAGGTGCCGTTCTCGGCCACGCTGAAAAAACCCAGCACGGTCCTGGACGAATGCTTCATCACGCTCAACTGGGGCGGTTGCATCGAGGCGCTGACCGTGCACGATCTGCTGCGCACCTTCGACAGCGAATTGCGCCTGTCCACCCGGGTGCTGCGCGTGGGCCAGACCCGCGACCCGGCCGGCCTGATGGCCAAGGGCCGCCTGCCGGCCGTGCAGAAGCTGTGCCAGCAATTCAATGACAGTTACGACACCCTGCTGCTGATCGCCCAGATCCACACCGACGTCACCCCGCCCGAGGCCGACCCCGGCCTGATGCCGGACAATCAGAACCGGGTGGCCGAGGATGCGCTCAGCCATGAACGCCTGGACGTGATCGAAAGCGCGCTGGCGCGCTATTTCGAAGGCAGCGGCGAACGCGGCCGCAGCAGCGAGGAAAAGCAGGCCCACCGCGAGCGCCTGCGCCAGATCCAGGCCGACCAGCATCTGCAGCAGTTCAGCATCGACCTGGCGTTTGCCGAGGGCGGCAATTACCGCTTTCTGGGCTCCGAACATGTCGCCAAGGCCGAGCGCCATCTGCTCGACTGCCAGCTGGTCGATGGCGAAGTCCAGGTCAGAAGAGTGCCTACAACGGACAAGGAATGAATTCCCACCCTCCCCACCTCCCTTTCTGCAACAAATCCGGCCCGCACGCTTGAGTTTTATATGCCCGCGGGCCCGGCAACGTTAAAATACCGTCAAGCCAGAAGATTTTCCGCACTGCTCAGCAATGTTGCGTCAGAGAATCAACTACAGGCTTAGGTGAATTGCCGTGTGGAAATAACTGGCAGCTCGTACTATACTGATAGGAAGCGCAGCACTTACCCACCCCTGTCCCGGAGCCGCCTCATGACGAGCGATTATCCAGAATTAATCGCCGACGTTCCCGAACCCTACAGCGAACTGCTGCCAGGCCTGCCGCTGCATGCCACGGCGCCGCAAAGCTGGAACATCACCGTGGCCGACGCCAAGTTCCACTGGTACGACCTGATCGCCGGTTTCCCCATCATTCCCGATATCCGCGATCCGGTCGGCCGCTATATGCGGCGCATGCAGTTCGACCTGGAAGCGGCGATGGAAAAGCGCCTGATCTACCTCGTCATCAACCGTCCGCGCGTGCGCTTCGATACCACCCGCGCGCCGAGCTGGGGCTTTTTCTCGCTCAAAGTAATCGTGCCGATTTTGGTCGGCAACGATGAGAAGCGCGGCAGCGTCACCATCGAACTGGAAGTGCCCTTCGCGGCGACCATGAAAAAACCCACGGTGGCCGTGACCGACAAATTCATCACCTTCAACTGGGGCGGCCTGGTCGAAGCGATGTCGATCCATGACGTGATGCAGAAGTTCGACAACGATGTCGACTTCGCCAGCCGGGTGCAGTACGTGGGCCAGACCCGCGATCCGGCCGGACGCCTGGCCAAGGCCCGCCTGGCCTCGGTGCAGAAGGTACATCAGCAGAACAGCGAAGACTACGACATGCTGCTGCTGATACAGCGCATGAATGTGGAAGTGATTTCAGACGAAGGCGATCCGCTGTCCAACCCGGCCAACCAGAATCCGGTCGCGGTCGATGCGCTGCAAAAGGATCGCATGGATGCGGTCGACTGCGCGCTGGCGCGCTTTTTCGAGGGCGAGGTCACCCGCCACCGCACCGACAAGGAACGCGCGACGCGGCGCGAACGGATGCGCGAAGTCGAGCGCACCAACCAGCTCGAACGCTTCCGCATCGATCTGCGGCTGGAAGGCGCCGGCAAGTATCACAATCTGATTTCGGACGTGCAGCCCGCTTCGACGGCCCACCTGCTCGATTGCCAGGTGGCGCTTGGCGAAGTGATCGTGACGCGGGTGCGCGAAAAGGGCCGGGAGTAAGTCAGGCCGGCAGGACTTAGTCCTCCACGCTCCACTTGCTGAACGGCGCAGGATCCACGCCTTGCGGCACATACCACTTCTTCTTGGCCGCATCCCAGCGCGCACCCAGGGCTTTGGCCGCGTCTTTTTCCGCGAACGGCACTTTCAATACCGCGACAGCCTTGACCGTCTTGCCCGCGCCCGAGCCGTTGGGCTTGGCGGACGCCTGCTTGGCATTGCTGGGCATGTCGAGCGGCATCGCGGCCGGCGCCGCGGTCTCGATCTGGCTGCCGTCGGCCAGCATCTCCATCCAGTGCTCGCCTTCCGGGGCCGTAACGCGGAATTTGTAGGGCGGGTCAAACGGTGGTGTAACGCTCATGACAACCTATCGTGAATATGGACTCGGTATCTTAGCGCCTCCGCTACGCAGGGGGAAGTGGAATCAAACCGCCTATTGCTGCATTTCCGCCCACTGTCCTTGATCTCGCCAGCTTCCCGTTTGTGCAGCAGGTGTACTATCGTTAAAAGCGCAGAGCGCTCCCTCGAAAACTCATCATCAAGCAAGCTGGCTCGGGAGGAAATTATGGCCACCAAAACTCATTCACGCTCTTCAGCCGGAGGAGTGAACAACGGCGTAACAGACAGCCAAAAATTGCAACGAAATACGCATAGCGAGCGCACGGTGAAGCCGCCTCCTTACAAAGGATCTGTGCCACGTGCGGAGGTAAAAGCCGCTGTGCTCGAGGTAATTATGGCCCGTAAAAAATAAGTATGGCCTACGCTGATAACGTCTTTATCAATTGCCCATTCGATGCCGAGTTCGAGCCTCTGCGATACGCAATTGTCTTTGCAATCTTGGATTGTGGCTTTACACCGCGCTGTGCGCTGGAAGCAGCCAACGGCGGAAATGTACGCTTTGACAGCATCAAGAAATTGATCGAAGACTCCAGGTTTGGACTTCACGATATTTCAAGAACTGAGTTGGACTTGGATAACGGCTTACCTCGATTTAATATGCCCCTTGAACTTGGCGTGTTCATTGGTGCCAGCCGCTATGGCAATCGCCTGCAAAAGAGCAAAAGCATTCTGATTTTAGATAAGGAACAATATCGCTATCAAAAGTTCATCTCGGACATTGCTGGACAGGACATCCGGGCACACAAGAACTTGGAGTCAAATGTCATCACCTGCGTCAGGAATTGGTTTACTACCGAATCCAATCGTAAAGACCTACCGGGCGGAGAACATATCTTTTCGCGCTATATGCAGTTTAAAGCTGAACTGCCAGCCGTTTGCAAAAAGACCAAAATAGAGTTGAAAGAATTGACCTATTCTGACTATGTGGCTTTCGCTGCCGAATGGGTGAGTGCGGAACCATTGGCGACGCCTGACTGATGAAGTGAAATTCGCTGGCCGCTGAACAATCAACCCGCCAGTATCGGATACAGCGAAGCCACCAGCAAGCAGGCGGTAACCACATTGAAGATCCGCACCGAGCGCGGATTACGCAGCAGTTGGCGCATCGCCACGCCGAAGCCGGCCCACATGGCCACACACACGACACCGATCAAACCGAATACCACGGCCAGAAACGCCGCATCAGCCACGCCGAAAGCATGGGGCAGATAGGTCGTCAACGCGCTGACCGCCATTACCCAGGCCTTGGGGTTGACCCACTGGAAGGCCGCCGCGCCGATAAAGCTCATCGGCTTGGCGGTCTTTGCCGGATCGGCACTCATCGGCGCCGAGCGCGCCAGCTTCCACGCCAGCCACAGCAGGTAGAGCGCGCCCACATATTTAAGGATGACCTGCAATACCGGGAATTGGATAAACACCGCATGCAGGCCAAGACCGGTGGCAAACACCATGAAGGTGAAGCCCAGGCAGATCCCCAGCAAATGCGGCAATGAACGTACGAAACCATGGTTCAGGCCGGAGGCCATGATCATCGTGTTATTCGGTCCCGGCGTGATGGAGGCGATGGCGGCAAAGATGCAGAAGGCGAGCGTTTGGTCTAACGACATGGGCAATATCCTCGGAGTGCACGGCGCGAAAAGTCGGGCCGGGAGCTGATTTCTCAGAGGACGATTGTAGCGGGAAGCGGTTAGATACGTCCCAGTACACTTCGGCACACAGTTTGAGTGGCTGTGTTGGTGGGCGGGCCGGTACGAAATGCGTTCATGATTTGGACATTGGCATCAAACAACGCTATCGCCATGCTGCTTGCAAGTACAACCCGCTGCGCGGGCGGCGCGCATGCACGCCGAATTCCCCGCTACGCCCCGCGTCCCGCGGTTTCGATTCCCGCCACGCGCCAGCAATGGGATTAAAAACAAAGCCCCACCAGGCTAACGCCTGGCGGGGCTTTGTTTTTAATCCGGTGGTGGAGACGGCGGGAATCGAACCCGCGTCCGCAAGCACTCTACAGACAGTTCTACATACTTAGCGCTGCCATTTAATTTAATCCATACAACGCGGACGCGCACGCTGTGTACAGACGAGTTACCTTAGATTTAGTCTTTTGCCAAGTAACCCGGCATCGGACGAGTCCCTGTAAATGACTCTACAGCTTTTAAGGGCCCACCCCAGGGACGAGGTGTTGTAGAGCTAACAGCAATTAAGCTGCCAGTGCGTACGAGTTATCGTTTGCAGTTAAGTTTTTTCTGGTTGTATTTACGAGGTAGCCAGCCCTCGGTATGCCCTGCGCTGCTTTGCAACCCACGTCGAAACCAGGTCGTCCCCACAGAACTACCATTTTACCGCATATTGCCCCGCTACGGAAAACGAATGCCAGAACGCCCGCCAAGGCCCCGGTTCAGGCTTGCCCCGCTAGGGAAAACCATTGCTAAACCGCCTCCCCTTGCGGCTCCAGCTCCCGATGCAGGCCATTCACCCTTGCCAGCCGGCGCATGCCCTGCGTACGGCGTAATTCATGGTAGTTCCCGCTACGGTCGCTCTGCTCCAGCCAGTTTCGTATATACCTGTCACCGCTGCCATTCGTCGCCCACAAGGACAGCGAAAACTCGCCCGCCTGCCCCTCCTCAAAGATAGTCTTGCTCCAGCTCCCATCCTCCTTCACGCTGACCTCACTCTCCTTCGGCCATAAACGCCCCTCCACCTCCACCGCCAGCCACAAATGCAGACCCGGCTGCAATCCCGTGGCGCAGCCCGAACAGACGAAGGTGGTGTCCACATGGTCGTTGCGATGCGGCGCATGGATCATCGCTTCCACACCGTCGAGCGGGCGCGCTCGCGTGAAGCGTCCCAGCTGGGCCAGGCCGGAGGGAATGAAAGAAACATCGGGAATATATTTCTCAAATCGGGAAGTGGCTTCCTTGAGCGTCAGCTGCTTGAGCTCGACCATGATCTCCAGCGCCTCCAGCTTGGCATCGCAGGCTTGCGCGCGCGCCAGACGGGAAGCAATGTCATGCGTGCGAAACAGGTTGGTGGCGATGGTGGCGATCAGGGAGCACAGCGCGGCGCCAGCGCACAGTACCCGCCAACTAGGGCTGTTGTCGCTGACCTGCCCCAGCGCCTGCGTCAGCCGGAAGCCGCCTATCGCCGGCCCGGCCGTCAGCAAGGTGGCAATCGCGGAAGAAACAATGCTGACATTGGTCAGCAAGGCGCCACGCGGACCGAATTTGTCGTTGAAGGCGGCAATGCGGCGGCGCTTTTCCCTTACCCGGTTCAGCAACGCATCCCAGCCTTCGATATCCTGTACAGCATTCATGCCCGTCTCCTTTATGCCCGCCACCTGCATTTCTTTGACCGGCGAGACGTGGAAGAGTTCGCAGCCTCAGCCGCAAAAGGGGACGGCCGTGTCAGTCAGGTCTTACATGCGCACGGCCGTGTGGCCGATGGGGTGAACGGCTTGCTACTCCGATAATGGCGCTTTCCATTTCACCCCCCCTATCCCATGAAAATTGTCGACCAGCGCTACCTCGCCAGCCACAACCGCTATTCGAACAAGCCTTGTCTGCTGAGCATCCTGGAACTGGACGATGCGCAGATGCCATCGTCGGCCGAGATTGGCCAACTGGCCTTGCACCTGCGCGCCACGCTGCCGGGTTTGAAGGAGCGCTGTGGGGCAATTGGTCTGGTGGGCGGGGCGGCGGCCAACGATGACGATGCCTTGGCGCTGGCGCAACTGGTCCAGGCGGTGACGCTGGAGTTATTGCGCCTTGCCTGCGACGAGGATTTAACGGGCTTCGTGGGGGCGGTGCCGCAGATGGTACGGCGCTTCCGCCTGGTTCAGCCGTATCGGCTGGAAAACGTCAGCAGCGCGTCGCTGGCGCTGGCGCTGCAACTGGTGCAGGCCTTGCTGGCGGGCCGGGAACTGGATCTGGCCAGCGGACTGGCGGCGCTGCGTGTGAACGCGGACCGGCGCGCCCAAAGGGCCGAGCCGGGCCAACGCAACACTTCGCCGCTGCGCGAGCGCCGCATCGCCAGTTGCCGTCGCCAGTACGATCAGACGCGCCGTCTGGCGGTGGACCTGCAGAGCATAGCCAGTCTGCTGCCAGCCAACGCCAGCGAACCCGAGGCGGCCTGATGACATCTTCCGGCTTGCGCTGGCAGTGCGTGCTCGATGCCGGATGACGGTTTTTTGATTGTTCGTTTGCTGGCAGGATTGACCCGGTCAGATTGACCCGCCCTCCAAACCTTTGCGAACGCCGCGCCCCTGTCGTAAGACCCCTCGAACCCCAATGCCTTTCAGTCCTCATGGTAAGTGTCAGCGGAACCCGTTCCCGGCGTGTCGCCTACAAATCGATGATCTTACGCAGCAGCCCGGGCGAGACACGCCACTGTTCGCCGTCACACAGTAACGAGCATGACTTCGCGTTGATGCGCGTGACGGTGCCGATGCGTTCGCGCAGGTGCTTGTCGGTGAAGCCGACCGTGTCGCCGAGCTTGAATTCGGCCACGTCGACGGGGCGCGGCGGCATGGGAGGCGCCTGCTCGGTGCGCTGGGCCGGATCGGCGACGATGGCGGCGTAGGGCAACTTCCATTTCGTGTGTGTGGCGGTGTCCTGAACGGTGGCGCTGGTCGCCTGTAGCTGCAGCACTCGGCCGGGGGCAAGAGTGCCACGGCGGTGGTCGAAATACATCACCTGCGCCCCCAGGTGCAGATGGCGGCGCACGTCGAGAATGCGACGCGGGTCGGTGAGCATTTGGTTGAGGGCCAGGCTCAATTCATACAAGTCGAGGCTGGGTGCGTTGCGCAGGGCGTCAAGAAGGCGGGAGTCCATACCGCAATTTTAACGTGTCACGCCCATTGGTAGGTCGACAGCGGTAACAAGTCGGCGATGCGGTTGATCGGATGCGATGGCAGCCGGGCCAGCACGTCCTTGAGCCACAGGTAGGGATTGAGCCCGTTCAACCTAGCCGTGTCGACCAGCGAGTACGTCGTCGCCGCAGCGTGGCCGCCACGCGCCGAGTCGGCGAACAGGTAATTCGATCGCCCCACGGCGATTGGACGTATCGCCTGCCCGATCGCGTTATTGTCGGGCACCAGCACACCGTTTTCGGTATAGCGCACCAGCGCGGCCCAGTTGCGCAAGGCGTAGCCGAATGCCTGATTTCTTCCTTCGTGTGATCGAATCAAGCCAGAACTCGTCACCGTGGCGATAGTAGCGCACCGCGCCGTGCTGAACTAACTGCTTTCCCATTGCCCACTCCCTTCGTTGTCATCGATGTGACGTACGTTGGCAGATCGGACAAGTCATGCATAGACGGGGATACTCTGACACTTACCATTCAGGCGCGCGACCAACTTCGGCCGTATTTCTACACAATTATTCAATCAGTGCGGCAATCGCCAGCGGGATGCTGCGCGTGATGACCTGGCCCGGATCGGGCCAGAGGGCGAAGCGGAAGGCGTACAGGCGGAAGCTGGCCCCCTCGTCCCCGATGAAAACCGGACCTTCCTTGAATCCCAGCGGCTGCGGCGCCTGATCGCCCTTGCGGAAACTGGCGCCGGCATCGGTATCGCTGCGCGCATAGGCGAACTGCACGCCGGTACAGCGCTTGCCGCCGGTGTCGCCCGCGTTCGAGTAGCGCAGGAAGGCCAGCAGCTGATCGCAGGCGCTGCGCAGATCGGCGCTGTCGTAGACGCCATCCTGGCGGCTGACGATGGAGACCCAGGAGCCGGCGCTGTATTGGCCGGCTTTGCGGTTGACGGTCAACTCCGCGTTATCGTCGAAGGCGGCCTTGGAGAACGGGAACACCGCGCGCCCCAGCGCATCGAGCGCCAGATGCTGCTGCCCGGCCTTGCTGCTCAGGGTCAGGCGCAGGCCCTCGGTGGAGGCGCTCCTGTCGCGCAGACGGATGCGGTAATGGTTTTGCAGGAACTGCTTGGGCTTGCCGTATTTTTCAAACCAGATCATCTGGCGGTAGGCGTCGCGATAGGACAGCCAGTCGGAATCGCCATCGCGCGCTTGGGCGGCCGCCGGCGCGCACGCCAATGCAAGCGCCAGTGGCAACGCCGAGGCCAACGCCGGGGCCCAGGCGAACCCGGAACCGCGCACGCTGGCGCGGCGCATCGGCGAAGGTGGCGGCTGGCGCATATCGTCAGAAACGGTAGCCAAGTCCGACCAAATAGCGCAGCGTACTGGCGCCCTCGGTCACCGGGCTGTTGGCCGGTCCCTTGCCAAGATGGTTGAGCGACAGCGAGCTGTGAACGATCCAGCTGCGGTCCAGTTCCCAGTTCCAGCTCAGGTTTGCATTGACACTGAGCAGGCCAGCACCAGGCTGATAATCGCGCGGACCGGCTGGCGCGCTGACGCTGTACTGCTCGCGCATCACCTTACCGTCGGCAGCGGACAGTCCAAGCGACAGCGACACGGTGTGATGCTGGGCGATTGCCGGCAAGGTCTGCTGCAAACCCAGATTGAGCACCATGCCCTGGGCGCTGCTGTCGTAGCGCAGTCCGGAAGTGAAGCGCAGCCGGTCACGCAGATACACATTGAAAAAGCCGCTGGCATCGAGAGAGCCGTTGACTTCGCGGGTACCGGCCAGCTCGCGGCTGTCGGTGGGACGGCGTCCGTTGCTGTCGCTGGCCATCAGGCCATACTCGATTCCCGCTGTCTTGGACAGGTGAATACCGACGGAGGAGATGTCGGGCATGAAGATCCCATTACTCCACATCACCTGCACCAGCGGCACAAAGCGCAGCTGGCGCTGACCACCCAGGGCCTTGCTGCCATTGCCGGCCACGGCGGCCAGACCGACATAGGTGTCGGTGCTCCCGTCGGGCATCATGGCGCCGGGGTTCTGGGCCAGCGCGGGCGCGCAGGCCAGTAGCAAGGCAAACAACAAGGGGGATCTGCTCATCGGAATCCAAAAAAAAATAAAACACAAAAAACCGCCACAGATGATGGAATCAGAAGGGAATGCACGTTAACTTAAGCGTGCCACAACGCTTTTAAAACCTACGGCAAAGAGCCGGGGGCCAGTCCCCTCGGGACGGGCGGGGCATAGCCCCTCACCGGACCCTTGGGTCAGACCCCGGGGGTACGCCGTGGGTTTTGGGCTGATGCCGGCGGCCCGCTAAGCACGGCCCCTAGCTTGACAGTACTTTAAAACGCATATCTCAAACCAAGCGAAAACTGATCAGTCCCCATTTTCATCCCGCCGATTTTCACCTTCGGCAGGTGCTCCAACTCCAGCTGCAAAGCCAGGTTGGCGTTGAATGCGAAGGCGGCACCGGCGCTGGCATACATGCCGCCCAGGCTCTCCTTGCGCTCGGTCCGCGTGCCGCCACCGGCAGCGTCGATGGTGGCGCGGGCCAGGCCGGCACCGAGCTTGCCAAACAGCGACCAGCGCTCGCCCAGCGGCAGCGTGCCCTTGAGGGCGACGTAGCCGCCGCTCTGTTTGATCTTGATCTGGCCGACAGCCGCCGGCAGATTGAAGGTGGTCGCTCCGCTGCCGCCCAGATAGCCCGCCTCCACACCATAGTTGCTGGTGAAGTCGTAGCCCGCGAACAGCTTGTACGGCCTTTCACCCTTGCTGCTGTTGACATGCACCTGCTCGCTGCCCTCGCCGACAAAGATCTCGCCGGAGTGGGCCGGGCCGATGCTGACGCCAACGGCAAAGCCCTCCGCATGGGCTGGCAGTACCAGCATGGTGGCGGCGGCGAACAGGGTGCTGATCAAAACTGTTTTCATGGTTGATTTTCCGTTTGGGGTAAGGATGGTGAGAGAGCAGCCATCG
Organism: Oxalobacteraceae bacterium; assembly: GCA_013284265.1. GTDB lineage: Bacteria > Pseudomonadota > Gammaproteobacteria > Burkholderiales > Burkholderiaceae_D > Rugamonas. Next base: position 29,826 of record JABTBR010000017.1, read on the forward strand.
TAAAAGCCCCGGTCCGAAAAATCCTCCTGCTGGTGTCCCTCAATTGTCCTCAATTTGTACGCGCCATTTGTATAGAAAGTGTACAAAAATGTCCCTGATTGTCGAAATGACCATTGCCTGCGCTGCGCTCTTATACAATACGGCCAGATCAAGGAGGCTGGATGTTTCGAATCATGTTGGTGGAGGACGATGCACGGCTCGCATCCCTGGTGAGCGAGTATCTGGCCGCCTATGAATTTACCGTGGACGTGGTGGTGCGCGGCGACCTGGCCCTGGCGCGCTTCCAGGCCAGCCTGCCCGAGCTGGTGATACTGGACCTGACCCTGCCCGGCCTGGACGGCATGGTGGTCTGCCGCCAGATTCGCCAGCACAGCAGCGTCCCCATCCTGATCCTGACCGCGCGCGAAGACATGTTCGACGAAGTCTCCGGACTGGAACAGGGTGCCGACGACTACATTAACAAACCGATCCAGCCGCGCGTGCTGCTGGCGCGCCTGCGCGCCCTGCTGCGCCGCGGCGAGCGCGCCACCGCAGCGGAGGCGCCAGGCACCAACACCCTGGCCATCGGCGCGCTGCGCATCGCCCGCGCCGACCGCGCCGTGTTCTGGCGCGACGCCGAAGTGGCCATGAACGGCGCCGAATTCAAGCTGTTCCTGATCCTGGCCGAAGCGGCCGGCAAGGTCTTGTCGCGCAACGACATCCTGGTGAAGATGCGCGGCATCGAGTTCGATGGCCTGGACCGCAGCATCGACAACTGTATCTCGCGCCTGCGCCGCAAGTTCGGCGAAGGCGGCGCCGAACGCATCAAGACCGTCTGGGGCGAGGGCTATCTGTTCAGCCCTTCCGCATGGGAGTGAGATGAACCGCCTGTTCCGGCGCTTCGCGGCACTGGTGCTGCTGGCGGTCACGCTGGCCACCCTGCTCATCTATCTGGTGTTCCGCATGCTGTTCGGCGATCCGCTCGAGCAGATCGCCACGCGCCAGGCCGCCGGCCAGATCTTCCTGCTGGAACAGTACATCGACAAAGCCCCCAGCGACGAATGGCTGGTCCGCCTGAACAAGGTACGCGAAGTGTCGGACACCCGGCTGGAACTGCTGCCGCTGGCCGGCGCGCTGGCCGCGCTGCCACCCGGCCGGCACGCCGATCTGCAGCGCGGCGCCATCGTCGTCGACGTGGCCGGCAAATCCTTCTACCGCCGCGTGGACCTGAACGGCGCGCGCTATATCGACAGCGACGCCGAAGTGATCCACGCCCAGCAGCTGCCGATCGATATCGGCGAGGCACTGGGCATGGAAGCGATCCGCTTCGGCATCGTGGCGCTATGCCTGCTGCTGCCGATTGGATGGTGGTCGCGGCGCCATTGGCATGGCTTGCTGGCGCTGTCGCGCGTGGCCGAGGAATACGGCAGGGGCCAGCTCGACGCGCGCGTACAACTCCCCGCATCGTCCAGCATGGGTCCGCTGGCTGCGCGCATGCACGAGATGGCCGGACGCATCGCCGGCTTGCTGGACGCACGCAAGCATCTGCTGCATTCGGTCTCGCATGAACTGCGCACGCCGATCGCGCGGCTGGAATTTGGACTGGAACTGCTGCGCGCGGCCGCCGCCGACCCGGCGCTGGAACAGCGCATCGTCGCGATGGAGGGCGATGTGGACGAACTCAAGGCGCTGGTCAGCGAACTGCTGGAGCTGACCCGTCTCGATCATGCGCAATCGATGCGGCGCCAGCCCTTCGCACTGAACCCGCTGCTGCGCGAGCAAGTGGACGCTTGCGGGCAGGCGCTGCGCGCCGGCACGCGCGGGCTGCGGCTCGATGACGACGTCGATGCGGCGCTGGGTACGATGGAAGGCGACCGCCGCCTGCTGGCGCGGGCACTGGCCAACCTGCTGGGCAATGGCGTCAAATATGCCGCCAAGCGTATCGCCCTGACGGCCAGCCGCGATGGCGCCGGCAATGTCCGCATCGTGATTGCGGATGATGGGCCGGGCATTCCACCGGAAGCGCGCGAGCAGGTGTTTGAGCCGTTCTACCGGCTGGGCAGGGAGCAGGACTTGACGGCGGGAGGCTATGGTCTGGGACTGGCGATCGCACGCAAGGCGGTGCAACTGCATGGTGGAGCGATCGCCATCGAACAGTCCGCGCTCGGTGGCGCGGCCTTCGTGGTGACCTTGCCGGCCGGCGCCGCGCTATAAAAACGCGGCGGCTTGCGGCGGATGAGGTCAGGCGGAAATCAGGTCGGCTGGCCGCTGAACGCCTTGTTGGCGATCTTCCAGCCATTCGCCGTTTTCAGCAGCACGAAATAATCGGTGAAAGTGACCGCACCATGGACCAGCGTGATCTTGGCGCAGGCCGAGGTGCCGCCCACGTCGATCCAGTCCACTTTACGCACGCGTGCCGCTTCATCGGCTGCCGGCGTGCCCTTGAAACGCTCGCAGTACACATCCAGCGGCCAGGAGGTGAACACGCCTTCGCGGATCGACTCGATGTGCGCGGTCGGCAGGAAGGCCTGACGCATGTGCGCCGCGTCATCACGCGCGTGGCCCAGGAAGTACTGCTCGATCGGCGCGAGCACCTCGGCCTGCTCGCTGGTGAAGGTCGATGTGGCGGCGGACTGGGACGGGCTGGCGATGGCGTTCATATATGGTCTCCTGGATGACCCCGCCATCATGCGCGAAGGCGGCCGCTATGAGATGCCTTGCTTGCTGATAGGCTATATATGCAAGTCACTATAAGGACACAAATCCTTCCCTTCATGCAGCTAAAATTGCCCAACTAAAAAGAAAAGCGGCCAATTGTCGCAAATCTGACGAAAACGGCAATGCCGCGAGGGGGAATCGGTTTTTTTATGCTGCACTGCAGTAGAATGACTCATCCATGCAGCCTATCGCCGACCATCGCCATGCAGACCCAGCTTCCCGCGCCCTCACCCGGCCCCAAGAAACGCGGTCGTCCCGTCAAGGGCGAAGGCGGTTCCCTGCGCGCCGAACTGATTGAAAAATCGGCCCGGCTGTTCCGCGAAAAAGGCTATGACAACACCACCGTGCGCGACATCGCCGCCGCCACCGGAATCCAGGCCGGCAGCTGGTTCTACCACTTCAAGACCAAGCAGGACATCCTGGCCGCCATCATGGAACAGGGCATGGCGCAGTCGCTCGCGCAGATCGAAGCGATCGCCCGGCTGGGACTACCTGCGCGCCAGACCTTGCTGCGGCTGGTGGAGGTACACCTGCAAACGCTGCTCGCGCCCGACCACCACTACATTCCCGTGCTGCTGTACGAATGGCGCTCGCTCGACCCGGACACGCGCGGGCGCATCGTCTGCCTGAAGGACAGCTACGAAGCCGTGTGGGACAAGACCATCGCCGCACTGCACCAATCGGGCGAATGGGCCATGCCCTCGCGTTTCGACCGCCTGCTGATCTTCGGCGCGCTCAATTGGACGGTGCAGTGGTTCAAGCCCGGCAGCGGCGCCGACGTGCAGGAACTGGCGCGCCAGGCGATGCTGTTCATGCTGCGCACGCCCGAGCGGGACGAGCCGCAGGCGGCCGCGGTGCACAGGAATTCCGCGCTTAAGGCAGAATAGTGGCTTCTTTCCGAGGAGCTGACATGATTTATGAAATAGCCGAGCTGTATATCAAACCCGAAGACCACGCCGCCTTCCAGGCTGGCGTTAGCAAGGCCCTGCCGCTGTTCAAACGCGCCAAGGGCTGCCTGTCGCTGCGTCTGGAGCGCGGCATCGAGCAGGAAAACACCTATCACCTGGTGATCGGCTGGGACACGCTGGAGAACCACACGGTCGACTTCCGCGAAAGCGCCGATTTCCAGGAATGGCGCGCGCTGGTAGGCGGCCATTTCGCCGCGCCACCGAAGGTCGAGCACTTCGATACCGTCATCGCCGGTTTCTAAGCAAGCGCGCCGCAACGCTGTTAAAACCCACGGCAAAGAGCCGGGGGCCGGTCCCAACGGGACCGGCGGGGCACTGCCCCTCTCCGGACCCTGGGGTCAGACCCCAGGGTTCCGCTGTGGGTTTTAAATGTTGCCGGCGGCCCGCCAAGAGTCAGTCCCCGGTTCCGCCGTGGGTTTGCAGCTAGCGTCGCTGGCGACGCGTCCGCAGCAAAGCGCGCACAATGGTTCTCACACCATCAGGAGAACCACCATGAGCGACACCATCCACCGCAACTTCAAACAACTGGCCGACGCTCAAAGCGCACGTGAGGCCCTGCTGGCCAGCGGCTTCAAGCCCGCCAGCGTTACCCTCAACAGCCACGACACGGCGCTGGCCGGCGATGTCACCACCTCCACCGTCGAAGGCGTGCTTGACGCGATGACGCCCGGCGCCAAGCCCGATAAGGCGCGCCTGCGCGAAGGCGCCCTGCTCACCGTGGACACCGACGACGAAGAACAGCGCCGCCATGCCGACGCCATCCTGCAACGCTTCAACGCCATCGATACCTGAACACGATTCGGGCCAGGGGCATGCCGCGTACTCGCCCATATCGACAGGCACCCGGACGCGGCGCTGGAACTGGCCAGCCTGGCCACCGTAACTTTTACTGGAATGCGCAGCCTGCTTCGCAAATTTTCATGTTAGGCTCTGTCGTTTTTTACAATGAAATCACTGAGCGACTATTTGCTGGCCCTGCAGGCCGCGCTACCCGGCGATGGCCCTGGATTCAGCGCGCTGCTTGTGCGCGACGGCCAGCCGCTGTTCGAGCTGCATCACGGCCTGGCCTGCATGGAAATGGGGGTGCCGCTGAGCGGCACATCGCGCTACTATCTGGCGTCGGAATCGAAGCAGTTCACGGCAGCCTGCGCGCTTGACCTGGTGCGCCGCGGCGCGATCGGGCTGGACGACGATGTACGCGCCCACCTTGCCAACATCCGCCAGATGCCTTTGCCCATCAGCCTGCGTCACTTGCTCAATCATAGCAGCGGCATTCCGGATTATCTGAGCTGCATCGGCTACCAGCTGGGCCGCCATGAGAGCGACTATTTCGATGAGCGCATCATCTCCGAGCTGATCCGCAAGTTCGATGAAACCGAGTTCCCCTCCGGCACGCGCCACGACTACAGCAACAGCAATTACATCCTGCTGGCGCAACTGGTCGAGGCCTTGAGCGGCCAGCCGCTGGCCGCCTATGCCCGCGCGCTGCTGTTCGCACCGCTGAACATGCACGCGACCGGCTATGACGAAGAGCGCCACAGCATCATGCCGGGCCGCGTGCGCAGCTACACCCGCGATCCAGCGCGTCCCTTCGGCTACAAGCTGGAGCTGGGCAATGCCAGTACGATCGGCGATGGCGGTCTTTACTCTTGCACTGCCGATCTGCTGCTATGGGAGCGCGAATGGCACCGCCAGTATGCCGATACCGGCAGTCTGATCCACGCTCTGCTGCAAGCTTCACCGGATCAGGACGGCGTATCCCACCCTTACCGCTTTGGCCTGGAATGGGCGCGGCATGAGGAGTTCGACTATGTATTCCACGGCGGCTGCCTGTGGGGCTTCAATACCTTGATCGTGCGTGTGCCGCAGGCCGGGGTGTCGGTGATCTTGCTGTCGAACAGCGACAGCCTGGAGCCCGAGCCAGACGCCATCATGCAGGCGGTCTGCGCGGACCTGCGTGCTGAACAGCAGGCCGCCAGCATCGCCATCGGCGCGGCCTAGCGGCCCGCGTTGACCAGCAACTCTTGCAGCACGTCGCCGGACTGGGCCAACTGCACCCCGCGCCCCTGCATGGTGTGCAGGAAGGACTGGTATTCCAGCTCGAAGCCGGACACCGGGCTGATGCAGTCCGTAATCAACACCACCCTGGACAAGGCTTGCTTGCCGAAAGCGGTGGCGATGTGTTCGGTGGTCGCGCGCACGCAATGGCTGCCGGCCTCGCCGGCGATGTAGAGCTGATCGGCGTGCGCCAGGGCATCGATAAAATCGCGGTTAAGCTGGGTGGCGGGATCGTCCGCGTCCGGCACTTCGGCCATCACGGCGGAATAGTGCTCGGTCCAGGGATTCGATCCCTTGCTCAGTTTGGTGACGACGCCGAGCGCGGCATCCTCCCAGCGGTTATAGGCGGCGCGCAGGTCGGCGTGGACATTCGCGCCCCAGCTGCCGATTTCGCAATGGATAGGCCAGACCATCAATTGATAGCGGCCGCTGTGCTCCAGCGCTTCCAGATACGCCAGCGCGCGCGGCAGCGCGCCCGGCTTGCGCGGCATGAAGCGGCCGGCGCGCACGTCGGCGGCGCTGATCTGGGTAAACGGGGAAACTTCGCCGCCGTCATGGGCCAGCCAGAACGTGGGATGGGCGATGTCGTAGCGGTGGTGGGCGTCGAGGGTGATGCTGATATCGGTCAGTCCGTTACGGCCACGGTTGATCAGATTCGACAGGCGCAGCATGTCGGCATGCGCGCCGGGCACCGCCAGCGCGGGCCTGTGCTGGGTGCCGGTCAGCGGATTGTCCGGCAGGTAGGCGGCGGGCAGATCGCAGAAATCGTTTTGCGGGTCGATGACCAGCAATTGCAGTTGGCGTTTCATGGCAACTCCGTGGCACGCGTGAACTCCCCATGATAAGGCAGGAAGGCTGCGCCAGCGCAAAACCCACTGCAATAAAACGACAGTCACAGCGTGCCAGCAGCTTGCTGCGTTAGAACCCACGGCAAAGAGCCGGGGTCTGACCCGGCGGGTCAGACCCCAGGGTTGCGCCGTGGGTTCTAATTGCTGCCCAGCCCTCGCACTCAGGCTGGCAGCGCTTCGGCGATCGCTACGCGGCTGCTGGCCAGTGCGCTGGCCACGGCCGCTTCACCCTGCCCCACGCCTTCGGCGCGGATAAAGCTTACATCCGTCAAACCCAGGAAGCCCAGCACCGAACGCAAATAGGTGCTCAGGTGGTCGAAGCCGGCCGCCGGCCCCGTGCTGTAGACGCCGCCGCTAGCGATGAACACATAGACCTTGGTGTTGTTCAACAGGCCTTCCGGACCGTTGGCGCCGTATTTGAAAGTGCGGCCGACGCGGGCCACATGATCGATCCAGGCTTTCAGGCCGGAAGTGACGGAGAAGTTATACATCGGCGCGCCGATGACGAGCACGTCGGCGTCGATCAGTTCATCGACCAGGGTATCGGACAGCTTGATCGTGTGGGCCTGGTCGGCGTTGCGCGCTTCCGGTGCGGTGTAATAGGCGCCGATCAGCTGTTCGGTCAGGTGCGGCAGCGGATTGCGCATCAGGTCGCGTTCGACCACGCTGCCCTCGGGATTGCCGGCCTGCCACTTGGCGACGAATTCGGCCGACAACTGACGCGACAGGGAACCGGTGTTACGCACGCTGCTGTTGATGTAAAGAAGCTTTGCCATGATGCGGAGTCCTTTTCTGTGGGGGGGGCGTGCAGCCCGGAGGGAGCTGCTACGCGGTGATCGTCTAACCAAAACTGCATTGATCTCATCATAGAACAGGTTTAATATCGATGAAATACTGTATTTTCCGATCAACACTATCGATTTCATAGATATGCGCGACCCCGGCCTCCCCTCTCTCGACCAATTACGCGTGTTCATCGCCGTCATCGACCATGGCGGTTTTGCCCACGCGGCCCGTGCGCTGCACCGTACCCAGTCGGTGATCAGCTACACCATCGCCAATCTGGAAGAGCAACTGAATATCGCCCTGCTCGACCGCAGCAAGCGCAGGCCGGTGCTGACCGAAGAAGGCAAGGCCTTGCTGGCCGATGCGCGCGCCATTTCGCTCAAGGTCGACAGCATGCGTTCGCGCGCCAAGGCCTTGTCGGCCGGGCTGGAGGCGGAGGTCGCGCTGGCGGTGGACGTGATGTTTCCCAGCTGCGCGCTGGTGCGCATCCTGCATGCTTTCCAGCGCGAATTTCCCACCGTGGCGATGCGCCTGCGCATCGAGGCGCTGGGCGCGGTGGCCGAGCTGGTGCTCGACGGCGTGTGCCAGCTCGGCGTCAGCGGCTGGATGCCCGGCATGCCCGACACGCTGGAACGGCGCCAGGTGGGCTTCGTGACGATGGTGCCGGTGGCCTCGCCCCAGCATCCGCTGGCGCAGATCGAGGGCATCGTGCCGAGCGCGCTGCTACGTGAACATACCCAGCTGGTGCTGACGGACCGCAGCAAGCTGACCGCCGGCCAGGATTTCGGCGTGCGCGCGCTGCGCGACTGGCGCCTGGGCGACCTCGGTTCCAAGCACAGCCTGATGCGCAGCGGCCTGGGCTGGGGCAATCTGCCGCTGCCGCTGGTGCAGGACGACCTGGACCGTGGCCGTCTGGTGCGCCTGCAACTAAACGACGGCAACTCGGTCGACTATCCGCTGTATGTGATCCATCGCGGCGACGAGGAACCGGGACCGGCCGGCAAATGGCTGATGCAGCAATTCCAGGATTTCAACCAGTTCGAGCCGCTGGGCGGAGGGTGCGAGGGCGCTACTGCGTAAATTCCTACAAGCTCTCGGCATGTGTTCCTATGCGGCTGAGCCGGGCATCGGCCTAGGATGGTTTTCACCGGCAGCATGTCCTGCGTCCATGCATGCGCCGCGCTAGCATCGCGCAAGCGACTCGTTTCATTTTCAAGGAGACCGACCATGAGCAAACCGAACCAGCCCGCCGATACCGCATCGAAACAGAACGCCCATCAGCAAGGCAATCAACAGGGCGAGGAAAAGGAGGCAGCGACCTCCCCAAAGTCGACAGCGGGCAGCCTGAACCGCAGCGACCAGCGCAGCAACCAAAGCGCCGAGGCTACCTCGGCAGAAGTTTTAGGACGTAATCATCCGGCCGGCAAGCGCGGCGGCAGCAATCAGCAGCGCGCCGAAGCGGGCCAGCAGGCGGCCGGCAAGACCAAAACGAACAAGGTGTAAACGCACTACGCGAACGACGCTGCCGCAGGCGCGCCGCGCCCGCCAGCGACGACATGCGCTCGCGCCCACAGCGCAGCGGCAGCGCCCGGCACATGCCGGGCTTTCTTTTGGGATGGACTTACTTGACGCCCGCCACGCGCAGCTTGGCGCGCAGGCGGCGGATTTCCTCGGTCAGGTCGACCACCAGCGCGGCCACCTCGTCGTTGGCTTCGAAGTCGCGCTCGATCTGGCACAGGCGGCGCGCGCGCCGCAGATCGCAACTGGTAAAGCGCCACACGCTGAGCTGCTCGGGTGCGTCATCGAGCAGGATGCCGGTGCGCACATGCTGCACCACCCAATCAGGCTCGACCGCGCAGGCGCTGGCCAGTTCTTCCAGCGTCAGTGCGGCCTCGTCGAGCAGTACGCCTTCTATATACACAGTGTCGTTCATTGCTTATCCTCCCGCGCGCGGATTGAATGCCAGCTCGCGCGCCATGGTTTCATACAATTCCCTGGCCCTGGCACTGGTGGCAGGCGGCAGCACCAGTTCCATCAGCAGGTACAGGTCGCCGGCCGGATTGCCGGGAATGCCGCGCCCTTTCAGGCGCAGCTTGCGTCCATTCTGCGAACCGGCCGGCACCGTCACGGTGACCTTGCCCGATGGCGTAGGCACCTCGATGTCGGCGCCCAGCGCCGCTTCCCAAGGGGCCAGCGGCACGGTTTCAAACACGTCGCGCCCGTCCAGGCGGTAGCGCGGCTCGGGATTGAACTGAATTTCCAGGTACAGGTCGCCGGGACCGGCGCTGCCGGCCTGGCCCTGGCCGCTCAGGCGCAGTTGCTGGCCGGCCATCACGCCCTTGGGAATATTCACGTTCAGCGTGCGTTCGCGCGTGACCAGACGGCCCATATTATCGGGCTCCTGGATGCGGACATTGATGGTGCGGGTGGCGCCCTGATAGCTGTCGGCCAGATCGATGGCGATACTGGCGTGGCTGTCTTCGCCCTTGGTCTGGAAGCTGCTGCGACGGCGTCCGCCGCCGAAGTTGGCGAACAGGTCGGCAAAGAAATCGGTGCCGGCCGGGCCGCCGGCGCCGGCGCCGGCGCCGAAGCCGCCGAAACCATTGCCCCAGTCGGGCGGCGGACGGAATTGCTGGCCGGCCTGGTAGTGGCCTTTTTTGCCCAGTTCGTCGTAGGCGGCGCGTTTTTCCGCGTCGCCCAGCACGCCATAGGCTTCGTTCAACTCCTGGGTCTTGGCCTGGGCGTCGGCTTCCTTGCTGACATCGGGATGGTACTTGCGCACCAGCTTGCGATACGCCTTTTTGATGTCGTCTTCGCTGGCCGTCTTGGGCACGCCCAGCGCCTGATAATAATCCTTGTATTCCACGTTGCGCGCTCCCTGTGATCGCTGTGCTGCATCAGCGCACAGGGTACAGCAAAACGCGCGCCTTCAGCGCGCGTTTTCTCAACAAGCAAGGCCGGTCAGCGTACCCGGCGTACCGAGGAGATCTGGTTGTTCATGTAATCCAGATCGGAATAGCGGCCCGGCCCGTAGACCCGGCACTGGCCCTCGAAATTGGCGTGCTGGCATACTTCCCACTCGCCTTCGTAGACGACGAAGGAGCCGGCCTTGTCGTTGAAGCCGTAGTCGACCAGCGAACGGGCGTTGCGGTGCAGTTCCAGCGGACGGCCCTCGAAGCGGCGGTGCTCGAACAACACGATGGCGTCGCGGCGCGAGTCGACGTTGCGGTCGTCGTAGCCGCGGTGGTCGTCATTGCCACGGTCGTTGCCGTGACCGTGATCGCGGCCACGGTCGCGGCCGCGGTTTTCCACCTGGCGCACCGAGGAGGCGGCATCATTAAAACCTTCCAGGCGCGGATACTCGCCCCGTTCCAGCACCAGGCAGCGGCCGGCGAAATCGGCGTGCTCGCAGATTTCCCAGGTGCCCGAACGCACGATCGCGCTGGAGACGCGGTCGTTGAAACCGATCCGGTTCAGGTCGCGCGCATTGTCATGCAGCTTCACTTCACGGCCGCCGAAGTCGCCGTGTTCGAACAGGGAAATTTCAGCGGCTTGGGCGGTCCATTGGGTAAACGCCGCCAACAATGCCAGTTTAATCAGTGTGTTCATTTTTTTAACTCCAGATTTTTCGGTAACCTGCATCCCAAACGCAGCAAAGCGCTTTCCAGATTACATTGATGTGTAACAATTTACTACTCTAGTCCAGCTATATACGGATGTGCAAGTCGGCAAGTTGTTTTCCCAGTAAAATCAGTGGTTTCCCCGAGCGGAAGCCGCCATGCCCCATACCTTCACCCTATCCAATGTTCGCCGCGAGGCAAGCTCGCTGTGGCGGCTGGCCTGGCCCGTGCTGATCGGCCAGTTGGCCACCGTGGGCATGGGGGTGGCGGACGTGGCCATGACCGGCCATGCCAGCGCCGACGAACTGGCCGCGGTCTCGCTGGGCGCCTCGATCTGGTCGATCATCCTGATCACCGTCAGCGGCACCATGATGGCCATCAACAGCATCGTCGCCCACGATATCGGCGCCGGCGAGCTGGAACGGGTGCCGCACACGGTGCGCCAAGCGCTGTGGAAAGGGCTGGGCGTGGGCGTGATCGCCATGCTGCTGGCCAATCTGGCCACCCTGCTGTTCGACCATCTCTACCTGACGCCGTATGTGAACCAGCAAGCCTCGCTGTTCGTGCATGTGGTCAGCCTCGGCTTCCCCGCCTTTGCGCTATACCGCGCGCTGTATGGCTACAGCACCAGCATCAACCAGACCAAGCCGGTAATGGTGATCGCCCTGGCCGGCCTGGTCTTCAATGTCGTGGTCAATTACGCCCTGGTGTTCGGCAACTGGGGCATGCCCAAGCTGGGCAGTATCGGCTGCGCGGTGGCCACCGGCGCCTGCATGTGGGCCATGCTGGCGGCGATGCTGGCTTGGGTCAAGCTCGCGCCGGCCTATCGCGCCACCTACCCCTTCGCCAAATGGGAAGGCCCGTACTGGCCCGAAATCGGCAGCATGCTGAAACTGGGCCTGCCGATCGGCATCACCTATTTTGCCGAGGTCAGCGCCTTTGGCGTGGTCAGCCTGCTGATCGCCCGTTTTGGCGTGGTGCAGGTGTCGGCCAACCAGATCGCGCTCAATTTCTCCTCGCTGGTGTTCATGGTGCCGATGAGTTTTGGCATCGCCCTGATCACCCGCGTCGGCCAGTCCATGGGCGAAGGCGATGCCGTGCGCGCCCGCTTCGTGGCCTGGACCGGCGTGGGCATGGCGCTGGCGGTGTCGGTGCTGTCGGCTGCGCTGATCGTGCTGCTGCGCGTGCAGATCGCCCAGGCCTATACCAGCGACCCGGCGGTGCAGGCGCTGTGCGCCGACCTGCTGCTGTTTGCCGCGCTGTTCCAGCTGTCCGACGCCACCCAGGTGGCGACCGCCTGCGCGATCCGCGGCTACAAGGTCACCCGTCCGCCGATGCTGATCCAGCTGCTGGCGTTCTGGGTATTCGCCGTGCCGCTGGGCTGCGTACTGGGCCTGGCGCCGGCCGGCTTCCCCGGCGCGCCGGCCGAACCGATGGCCGCGGCCGGCTTCTGGATCGGGCTGGTGCTGGGACTGACGATCGCCGCCGTGCTGCTGAGCTGGTCGCTGCAGCGGCTGTCGCTGCGGCGCGTGGCCGAGCAGCTGGCGGCCACGCCGCCGGCGGCGCGCGCCCGGGTGCCGGCCGCGCGGGCAAACTGAACAAGGCTTGAACGCGCGCCGGCGCCGGCCCCGCCGGTCCGGCGGCGGCGCCAACTGACAGGCAATCGGCCAGCCACGCCTGAGCCCGCCGAACGAAGCACGGTCTGGCAGGCGCGATTCCGAACGCCGCCCGCTCGCCAGCGGCCCCGCGCTCTGGTATCGTCTTGCCGTCGACAAACGCGCAACAAGACCTGACAAGGCGCGTTTCTCCTAACCCTGAACGAGACTCTTCATGCGCTTACTCTTTTGCTTGCTGGCCGCGCTGGTCGGCGCCCCTGCCGCCGCCGAACGGCTGACACTGGACCGTATCCACGCCGATCCGGCGCTGGGCGGACCGGGCGTGCGCGCCCTCAAGGTATCGCCCGACGGCGCCCGCGTCACCTTCCTGCGCGGCCGCGACGACAACCAGTTCCAGCTGGACCTGTGGGAATTCAATCTGAAGGACAAGAGCACCCACAAGCTGGTCGACTCGCGCACCCTGGTGCCGGAAGAGCGCCTGTCGGATGCCGAAAAAGCCCGCCGCGAACGCGAACGCACCGCCAGCCTCAAAGGCATCCTCAGCTACAGCTGGTCGCCGGACGGCAAGCAGTTGCTGGTGCCGCTGGCCGGCAATCTGTATCTGGTCGACGTCAGCAAGCCGGACGCGGCGCGGCTGGTCGCTTCCGGCGATGTACTCGATCCCAAGATTTCGCCGCAAGGACATTACCTGTCTTTCGTGCGCCAGCAGAACCTGTTCGTCATCGACCTGCGCACCGGCAAGGAGCGCCAGTTGACCACCGATGGCGCCGGCACCATCCACAACGGCGAAGCCGAATTCGTGGCGCAGGAAGAAATGGGCCAGCACACCGGCTACTACTGGGCGCCGGACGAGTCCGCCATTGCCTACAAGCGCTACGACGAAGCGCCGGTGCCGGTGGTGCGCCGCTTTGAAATCTATGCCGACCGTACCGATGTCGTCGAGCAGCGCTACCCCGCCGCCGGCGACCCGAATGCGCTGGTGCAACTGATGATCGTCTCGCCATCCACCGGCGAGCAGCGCAAGGTCGATCTGGGCAGCGAGCAGGATATCTATCTGGTGCGCGCCGACTGGAGCGCCAACAGCAAGTCCCTGCTGTACCAGCGCCAGAGCCGCGACCAGAAAAAACTGGAACTGATCGCCGTCGATGCCACCACGCTGGCCCAGCGCGTGCTGATCACCGAAACCTCCAACACCTGGGTCAGCATCCATGACGACCTGCGTTTCCTGAACGGCCGCGACGCCTTCATCTGGTCGTCCGAGCGCAGCGGGCGCAACCACCTGTATCTGTACGACCTGAACGGCAAGCTGCTGCAGACCCTGTCGCGCGGCGAGTGGGGCATCGACAATGTGCTGGCCGTCGATGAAAAGGCCGGCCGCGTGTTTGTCGCCTCCAACCGCGATGCCGTGATCGACAAGCAAGCCTACGCGCTGGCACTCGACGGCAGCAACGCCGAGCAGCCCAAGCGCATCACCCAGGGCGATGGCTGGCACGACGCCGTGTTCGCGCGCAATGGCGAAGTCTTCGTCGACGCCTTCTCCGATCCCGACACCCCGCCGCAGGTCAGCATCCGCCGCGCCGACGGCGCCATGGTGGGCTGGCTGGAGCATAACGAACTGAACGCAAAACATCCTTACGCGCCCTACCAGGCCGCCCACCTGCGCACCGAATACGGCACGCTCAAGGCCAAGGATGGCCAGACCCTGCACTACTCGATGGTCAAGCCGAGCAACTTCAACCAGTTCAAGAAATACCCGGTCTACCTGTCCACCTATGGCGGCCCGCACGCCCAGCACGTGGCGCGCAAATGGGGCAATCTGTTCGACCAGTTCATGGCGCAGCAGGGCTTCGTGGTATTCCGCCTGGACAATCGCGGTTCCTACCGGCGCGAGCGTGCCTTCACCGACGTGATCTACAAGAATCTGGGCAAGCATGAGGTGGAAGACCAGCTGAGCGGCATCGAATGGCTGGGCCAGCAAAGCTTTGTGGACGCCAAGCGTATCGGCGTGTTCGGCTGGAGCTATGGCGGCTTCATGACCTTGCGCCTGCTGGCCGAGGCATCGGACAAGATCGCGATGGGCGTCTCGGTGGCACCGGTGACGGACTGGTCGCTGTACGACACCCACTACACCGAACAGTTCCTGAGCATGCCGAAGGAAAACGCCGACGGCTACCGCGACAGCGGCGTCTACGCGCACCTCGATGGCTTGAAGTCGCCGCTGCTGCTGATGCACGGCATGGCCGACGATAATGTGTTGTTCACCAATACCACGCGCATGATCGACGCGCTGGTGAACCGGAATATCCACTTTGAGCTGATGACCTATCCGGGCGGCAAACACGGCATGTCCAGCCGTGCCCAGCAGCGCCATATTTATGGCTATATCGCCGGCTTCTTCCAGAAAAATCTGGGCGATAAATAAGTCAGCCGGCCGCTATGGCAGCACCAGCAAAAACAGCCGCCGGGTTCGCACCCGGCGGCTGTTTTTTATTGCGTCGACGATCTGATCAAACGGTGATCAATCAGATCTTGTCGATGGCTTTCTTGACGGCTTCTTTGGCGTCGCCCAGACCTTTTTGCAGCTGGCCTTCGGCTTGGCGGTTCAGGCCCTTGGCTTGCTGTTCCGAGCTGCCGGTCAGTTTGCCAGCTTCTTCCTGAATCTTGCCGCCGATGTCTTTCGCCGTACCCTTCACTTGGTCCTTGTTCATGATGCACTCCTTGATGACAGGTTAAATTCCGGGGGAACACAGCATAGTGCGTGTGCTTGGAACCCATCATAGGACAGCATGGCGGACGCTTCTGTGCGGCCGCGAACACAAAAGAACCATTCCTTTTCGACCAACAAACTAGCAAGATGCCGGCTGCCGTCTAAACCCAGGGCGCAAACCTGGGGGCCTGTCCCGATGGGACAGGCGGGGCGCAGCCCCTCTCCGGACCCTAAGGTCAGACCCCGGCTCTTTGCCTTGGGTTTTAAAAGCTGTACCGGCACTTTGCCGTGGGTTCTAAAGGCGTTGTGGCCATCCCACAGCACCACTGACTGGTGCTGTGCGAGAGTGCAACTAAAAACCGTCAAACGAAATTTTCCCGGCGCTTACCAGACCTTCACGCGCTCGGCCGGCGCCAGATACAGGCCCTGCCCCGGCTGCACATCGAACGCCTTGTACCAGGCATCCAGATTGCGCACGGTGGCGGTACGGTATTTGTCGGGCGAATGGCCGTCGGTCAGGATGGCCTGGCGCAGCGCGGCGTCGCGCGATTTCTCGCGCCAGCTCATCGCGTAGCCGATGAAAAATTGCTGGTCCGCATCCGCCGCGACCGGCTTGCCTTTCAGCGAAGCGCGGTAGGCATCGTAGGATGCCGCCACGCCGGCCAGATCGGCCAGGTTTTCGCTCAGGGTCTGCTGGCCGTTCAGCGCCAGGTCCGGAAAAGGCTTGTAAGCCGAATACTGCGCGGCCAGCGCTGCCGAGGCTTTCTGGAAGTGGGCGCTGTCGCCCTTGGTCCACCAGTCGCGCAGGCGGCCTTTGGAATCGAACTGGGCACCCTGGTCGTCGAAGCTGTGGCTGATTTCGTGGCCGATGGTGGCGCCGATGCCGCCATAGTTCATCGCATCGCTGCCTTCCAGATCGAAGTACGGCGCCTGCAAGATCGCGGCCGGGAAGTTCATCGCGTTCTGCATCGGCAGGTTGACGGCGTTCACCAGTTGCGCCGGCATGGCCCATTCTGTGCGGTCGACCGGCTGGTTCAGCTTGGCCAGTTGCTGCTGGGTGTGCAGCGCTTCGGCACGCAGCATATTGCCCAGCGCATCGCCGCGCACCACGTCGAGCTTGGCGTAGTTGCGCCAGTGGTCGGGATAGCCGACGCCGACGTACAGGGACTTGAGCTTGGCGTGCGCTTCCCGTTTGGTGGTGGGCGCCATCCAGTCGAGCTGATCGATGCGGCTGTGGAAGGCGTCGACAATGCGCGTCACCATATCCTGCAGGCGCGCCTTGGCCTGGGCCGGGAAGTAGCGCTCCACATACAGTTTGCCGAGCGCGTCCGGCATGGCGTCGTTGACGGCGGCCAGGCTGCGCTTCCAGCGCAGCGGCTGCTGCGGCGTGCCGCGCAGGGTGCGGCCGTAGAAGTCGAAGTGCTGCTCGGACAGCGCTTGCGGCAACATGTCGTGAGCATGGTTAATGGTATGGAAGCGCAGGAAATCCTTCCACGCGTCCAGCGACTCGTGGCCGACCAGCGCGGCGATGCCGCTGATGGCGCCCGGATGCCACACGGTGAAAGTATTTTGCTGGTTCAGGCCGGCGCCTTGGAACAGCAGCTTCCAGTCCATACCCGGCGCCTTGCGTGCGAAGTCGGCTTGGTACCAGGTGTTGTTGGCTTTCTGCACGTCGGCGGAATCTTCGCGGCTGGCATGCGCGACGGCGATCTTGTACTCCAGTTCGAACACGCGCGCGGCGCGGTTGTCGGCGTCGTCGACGCCGGCCAGGCGCAAGGTGGCGATGATGTGGGCCAGGTATTTACCGCGCAGCGCGGACATCGCCGGGGTCTGCTCCAGATAATAGGCGCGGTCCGGCATGCCCAGTCCGCCTTGCAGCAGATAGGCACGGTTGCGCTGCGGATCGGTCAGGCCCTGGGCGATCCACAGGCCAAAGATGTTTTCGGTCGAGAAATCGGTGCTGTTGAGCGGGTCCACGTCGGCGCGCAGGCTGGCGCCCAGCGCGCGCGTCAGCGCGGCCTTGTCCTTGATCTTGGCGATGCTGTCGAGCAGGGGCTGCAAGGGCGCGAGGCCCTTGGCGTCGATGCCGGCCTGGTCGAGCGCGCTGGCGTAGAAGTCGGCCACTTTTTTGGCATCGCCGCCGCTATCGGCACGGATGCCTTCGATCAGCTTGACGATGCGCGCATTGCTGTCTTCCACCAGCACGGCGCTGACGCCCCAGTTGCTGCGGTCGGCGGGGATTTCGGTACTGCTGAGCCAGGCGCCGTTTACATAGTCAAAGAAATCGTCGCCGGGCAGCACGGCGGTCTTCGCGCTGCTGGCGGCGGCCGGTTTTTCCGCCGCCATGGCGGCAGGCGCGGCGGCCAGCGCGGCGCCGCACAAGGCCAGGCTCAGGGCCAGCTGCAGCGGCCGGCGGCGCAGCGTGAGAATCGAGAATTGCATAAATTTCCTTCAGTTTTAGATCTTGAATAGTGTATTCGATAAGGTGCTGCGGCGTGCCCGGCCCTCGGCCGGCGCGCAAAGACCGGTAGTTTAGCCGGAACCGATAGTGAAATGACAGCACAGTTAAAACTACGTCAGCACTGCTGTTTATACTCTGACGCAAAAGATACGTTACCGTAGCAAAATTTCTTTTTTGATTCAGGGAATCGCTATATAGTTCACTCGTAGCAACGCGAAAACTAACGAGGAGATAATTATGAAACTTGAAGCCCTGTTCCAGAATCCCACAGCGTTGCCCACCGCTCCCAAGGTCGTGGAAGAGCTGATCAGCAGCTTCGACAAGGCGAGCGTCTCCACCGAGGAGATCGCCAAGAAACTGTCGACCGATCCGGTGTTGAGCGCCAAGCTGCTCCGCCTTGCCAACTCGGCCTATTATCACGTCTCGCGCAGCATCGGCACCGTCGAAGATGCGGTGCTGATGCTCGGTTTTGTTACCGTGCGTACCCTCGTTATCAGTTCCGGTCTGGTGAGCGGCTTCAAAACCGTGCCCGGCCTGGATTTGAAACAATTCTGGCGCTACAGCCTGTACACCGCCGTCTCGGCCAAATGGATCGCCAAGCAGACCGGCGAAAACACCGACCTGGCCTTTACCATTGGCATGATGCACGCGATCGGCCAACTGGTGATCCACTCGGCCATGCCGGAGCAGGCGATGGCGCTGGACAAGGTGGCCGGCCCGCTGGACGCGCGCCGCATCGATGCCGAACAAGCCTCGCTGGGCTACTGCTTCACCCATGTGGGCGCGGAACTGGCCAGGCGCTGGAAATTCCCGAATACCTTCTCGGAAACCATCAGCGCCTTCCCCGATCCGCTCGGCGGCGAAGAACCGAACCGTCTGGCCGCCGTCGTTTATCTGGCCGCCTGGCGTGCCCGTGCGGTGGAAAGCAAGCTGACCGACGAGGAAATCACTTCCTGCTATCCAACCGAGGTGGCCGCCGCGCTGGGCCTGGGTCCGAACGACTTGATCGATAAAATGCCACCGCCGGACGAACTGAGCGCCGGTCTGGAAGACCTGGTGCGCTGATCAGACCGGATTCATCCGCCCAAGCTGCCTGCCTGCCCAGGCAATCTTGCGCGCCTTGCCACGCTTTCCGCGTGCCAGGCGCGCATTTTTTTGTTCGCTACGCCCCGCAGAACACTATTTTTGAAGTTTTTTCAAAAATATTCGCAAATCGCCCTAAAGTTTCCGAAACGCATGACGTTAATCTGGACAAGCGGTAATCTTTTTCCATTTTTCCAGGGTGCGCCATGACCTCCAACGAAGTGCTGTCGATGTACGAGAATATTGCCGGCCTGAGCAATCAGATGGTGGCTGCCGCCCGTACCAGCGACTGGGATAGCCTGCACCAGCTCGAAGGCCAGTGCGCCCAGCAAGCACGCAGCGTCGCCGCCGGCGCGCCTGCCCTGGACGGTGCGCCGCGCCTGCGCAAGATCGACCTGCTGAAACAGATCCTGGCCAACGACCGCGCCATCCGCGACGTGACCGAGCCGTGGCTGAATCAAGTGCCGGGCATCTCGCCGCGCCAATAATTTTTGCTTCACCCAAGAAAAAAGCGCCTTTCGGCGCTTTTTTGCATTTGGGCCTCCATCAAGACACCCAAGGAATGGGGAGAGCGAACACCAGGTATCTCCTGGCGTCGCCTCTTGCCGGTTGCATCCGGCGTCCGCCAGCACACAGTTGGCAGCGGACCGCTTCCAGGCCAGGTCGTTTCATCAACGCTGAGTCTGCTTGCCGCGCCACACTATCATTGGTGACTGCGCCAGAACAAGGCCTGTTGGTACTGTTGAAAGCACGAAATGAGTATAACCGAGAAATTGTAATTGTGTCGATTTGTTATGCATGCTTTTTTAATCAGATGCATGCACCGCTTCGGGCGGCAGCACCGGCTCCTCCTTGACGGCGGCCCCGGCGCCACCTTCGGCCGGTTTCTTCTTGCGCCAGCCCTGCCAGATCTTCAGCGGAGCGCCGCCCTTCCCGCCTTTTTTCTTGCGCCGCCACAGCCAATATCCCAGCCCGCCCAGCAGCGCCAGCGCACCAGTGCCGGCGGCGATCAGGGTCGACGTCTTGGGGCCGGTTTCCGGTGGCTTCTCTTTCTTGTCGCGCCATTTCAGTTTGGGCAGCACCGGACGGATGGGCAACGCGGCGGCTGAGGTAGCTGAGGTAGCTGCGGTAGCCGACGCGGCGGCCCCGGCGGAGGCTGGAGCGCGGCCCGCTTCAGCCGATGCGCGCGCGCTGGCGCCAGCGGAAACCTGCGCCGCAGTGGCACCATGGCCAGTTCCCGACGCGGCCGCGGCGCCGGGTACCGCGGCAGCGGCTGCTGAGACAGGGGCGCGGACGGCAGGGGCACGCTTGCCCTCCAGTGCGAACTGCATCACTTTGAGTTTATCTTCCAGTTCCACCAGCTTGCTCGACAGCGCGGCATTGCGGTAATCGAGGGCCACGCATTCCTTGGCGCTGATGCCGCCTTTGGCTGCGCAGGCGGCGGGAGCAGCGGCCGGCGCGCGCACTGGCGCCTTGGGCTCGGCACGGGCCGCTTCCAGCGCGGGCACGCGCTTCGGCTCCACGATTTTCAAGGGCTGCTCGGGCGCGGCTACGTCGGCCGCGGCCTGGGCTGACGCGACAGTGGAAGTTGCAGCCGGACGTGGCGACGGCGCGCGCCGCGCGGCCGCAACCGGGGCCGGGGCCGGAGCCGCATGCTGCGCCGCCGCCAAGCGCCTCGCGCGCGCCATGGCGGCCAGCAAGGCCGCATCCGAGGGCACGGTCTCACCCTGCTCCAGGCTGGCGGCCAGCGGTGCCGTCACGGCGACCGGCGGCGGCGCTGCGGGACGCGGATCGGACTGCAGCCAGACCGTGGCGGCGCGCACCACCTGACGGCCGGGAGCGCCCAGCTCCACGAACAGATGCAGGTAATTGGCCTCGATGGGCTGGCTGGTGGTGATGTGCAGGAACTGGCGCTGGTCGCGCCGCAGCACGCTCATATGCACGCCGGACAAGGCGGGATTCATGCGAATATTGGAGCCTGCGTACACGTCGGGCTGGGCCAGCCGCACCGGCAGGCTAGCCTGCTCGTCCGGCGCCAGCGCAATCAGTTCGATGTCGGCGGTCAGTTGCTGGCCAATATAGGAACGCGCAATCACCTCCCCCAGCTCGGCCGCGTGGACGGGCAAGCTCAGGAAAGCGGCGAGCACGGCAGCAGCGCCGCGCCCGTGCATGTAAGTAGGTAATCTGCGCTGCATGTTGGGATCGCTTGGTCGCGAATGAAATAAAGTGTATCAGCTATAACGGCTGAAATTGACGATTTTGTAGCCCCCTGTAAATATTCTACTGTTGAGCTACACTCTTGCCATAACGTTAAACTGGAAAGGTTGGCCATGGAATTCAGAACAGAACGCGACAGCTTCGGCCCTATCGAGGTGCCGGCGCAGCAGTTGTGGGGTGCGCAGACCCAGCGCTCCCTGCATCATTTCCACATTTCCACCGAGCGCATGGCGCCGGAACTGATCAACGCCCTGGCCAGCGTCAAGCGCGCGGCGGCCCATGTCAATCTGGGGCTGGGCTTGCTCGAAGGACCGAAAGCCGTGGCCATCACCCAGGCCGCCGATGAAGTCCTGGCCGGCAAGCATGCCAGCGAATTCCCGCTGGCCGTGTGGCAGACCGGCTCGGGCACCCAGTCCAATATGAATATGAACGAGGTGCTGGCCAACCGCGGCTCCGAGCTGATGGGCGGCGTGCGCGGCGAACGCCGCGTGCTGCACCCGAACGACGATGTCAACATGGGCCAGTCCTCCAACGATATCTTCCCCACCGCGATCCATGTCGCGGCCGGACAGGCGCTGGCCCACACCGTGCTGCCGGCGCTGCGCCAGTTGCGCGCCACCTTGCACGGCAAGGCCCAAGCCTTCGCCGACATCGTCAAGATCGGCCGCACCCATTTGCAGGATGCCACCCCGCTGACCCTGGGCCAGGAATTTTCCGGCTACGTGGCCCAGCTCGACTTTGCCGAACACATCATCACCGCCGCCCTGCCCGGCGTGCTCGACCTGGCGGCCGGCGGCACGGCGGTCGGCACCGGTCTGAACGCCCATCCCGAATATGCGGTGCGTATCGCCGCCGAGCTCGAGCGCACACTGGGCCTGCCTTTCCGCAGCGCGCCCAACAAATTCGCCGCGCTGGCGGCCCACGATGCGCTGGTGGCTGCCCATGGCGCGCTGAAGACGCTGGCCACGGCCCTGATGAAAATCGCCAACGATGTGCGCTGGATGGCCTCCGGCCCCCGTTCCGGCCTGGGTGAAATCACCATCCCGGAAAACGAACCGGGCAGTTCCATCATGCCGGGCAAGGTCAACCCGACCCAGTGCGAAGCGCTCACCATGCTGTGCTGCCAGGTGTTCGGCAACGATGTCGCGATCACCGTCGGCGGCGCCTCGGGCAACTTTGAACTGAATGTATTCAAGCCGCTGATCGCGCACAACTTCCTGCAAAGCGCGCGCCTGCTGGCCGACGGCATGCTCAGCTTCGACCAGCATTGCGCCCAGGGCATAGAGCCGAACCGCGAGCGCATCGCCGAGCTGATGGAACGCTCGCTGATGCTGGTGACGGCGCTGGCGCCGCACATCGGCTACGACCGCGCGGCCCAGATCGCCAAACAGGCCCAGCATGAAGGGACGACCTTGAAGGAAGCCGCGCTGGCGCTGGGTTTTGTGACGGAGCAGCAGTTCGCCCAGTGGATCGTGCCGATCGAGATGACGCGGCCGAATGCCAGGGGCTAAGATGCCAGCGCCGAGGTGCCGGCGCCCCTTTTAAAACCCACGGCTGAAATCCGGGGTCTGACCCGGCGGGTCAGACCCCGGCTCTTTGCCGTGGGTTTAAGCTGAAGCCGGCGGCCCGCTAATCGCAACGCGGGATCAGAATCCCCGCCCGTAACGCAAACCGATCATCCAGTCGCTGGGCGCGCTGCCATCATGCCCCGGATTGACGCGCAACATCATCGCGCCGGTCAGCTTGCCATTCTTGCCGTTGCGGCCGAAGGCGGTGGAATAACTCATCTCCAGATCGCGCTCGATGGCGGTCGGACGCAAATTCAGGTTCTGGCTGGCATAGCTCAGCCCGCCCGTATCCGTATTTTGCGACACCGGGCCGTACAGACGGATATTCCCGTCGCGTACGCGCGCCGGCACCGACAAGGTCAAACCGAAGCGGTCCGCGCGGCTCCACAGCTGGCTGGCGGAAAAGCCCACGCTGTACGCGACCGTATGCACCGCCGAGACCTGGGCAATCAGGCTGTCGCTATTGCCGACGGCGGCGGTGCGGCCGGACGAGGCCATCGCCACCAGCGAACTGGACGGCGTCAACGAATAGCCGGCCGAGATCGACGTAAACGTCGTCATCGGGCTGGCATTGAGCGCCAGCGCCGCGCCCTGCTGGCTGCCCAGCAGCGAGCCGTTTTCGCGCAGCAGACCGACGCTGACGATACCGACGGCGCGGCCCATTTTCTGTTCGAACTCCCCCGAGGTCAGGAAGCGCCGGTTACGCTCGATCGGCGCCTGGCCGATGCTGTCGGCCATCACCGGCCGCTCCGACAGGGCGCCGATACGCAGGCGCGAACCGCCGCCCACGGCGAAACTGACGCCGGCGTGGGCCGCATCTTTCACCATGCCGAAGTAAGGCGCGTTGAAGCGCGCCCCATCGGCCAGTTCGCTTGGCGCCAGGCCGGAAGCCTGCAAGCCGAAGAACTTGCCACTCATATTGCCGGCGCCAAAACCAAGGACGGTCCCGCTGGCATTGCGCTGGGACACGGCCATCGCGCTGCCGTCGGCGGCGAAGCTGACGCTGCGGCCCTGCTGAACCCGCTCGATCAGGCTGGCCTGGCGGTCCATCGCGGCAAACAGGGTGGCCGAATTGGTGCCCTGCGCGCTGGCGGCCTGCACCGGACGGCCCAGGTTGACCGCATAGCCGCGTCCGAAATCATCGGTGCCCATCATCGTCAGCGGCGTGGCGCTGGACACGCCCACGGCGCTGACCATGCTGGCACTGCTCAGCGTCACCGTCTTGCTGCCGGTGGAGGCCACCACATTGCCGATAGGACTGAGCGACTTGCCCACATTGATCAGGCCCCAGCCATACACCGGGTCGGGCGTGGTATCCGTACCCTTGCCCAGCCGGGTGGCGGTGCGGAAAATAATCTGGCTGATCTGGCTGGCGCCGAGGAAATTCCATTCGCTCTTGATCAGTGCGGCCTGCCCCGCCACGATGGGCGTGGCCATCGAGGTGCCGCTCATATACACATAGCGGCCGCCGGTATAGCTGGACGCGATGTTCACGCCGGGCGCCACCACGAACCAGCGCGCCGTATCTGCGCCGTAGTTCGAAAACGAGGCCAGCTTGTTGTTCGCATCGACCGCGCCGACCACGATGATCTGATTGTTTGCCCAGCTCTGGCTGGCGAAATGGGCCGGCCAGGAAACGGAATTCCTGCCATCGTTGCCGGCCGCAATCGTAAACAAGGTGCCCTTGGCCACGCCATTCTTGATGGCCGCGGTATTCCCGGCCGATGGCCCGCCCAGCGACAGGCTGACGATGGGCGCCTTGGCGGTATTCACCAGCCAGTTGATGCCCTGGTCGATGCGGTCGCTGGTGGTACTGCCGGAGCCGCTGAACACCTTGGCCACCGCCAGCTTGGCGCCCACGGCCACGCCCTGCACCGGCGCGCCATAGTCGAGCGTGCCGGCCAGCAGGCCCGCCACATGGGTACCGTGCCCGACCGTATCGCTGATGTTGGCCTTGCCGTCGAACACATTGTAGGACTTGATGATCTGGCCCTTGAGCTCGGCGTGATTGATTTCCGCACCGGTATCGGCCACGCCGATCAGCACACCCTTGCCGTTGAAGGACCCCAGCTGATTGGCATATGGCTGCTTGATCTGGTTCAACCAGGGCTGGTTCAGCCTGGCTTTTTTCTCGGCCGCCGTCGGCAGCGGCGTGACGGAGATGGGGTCGGCGGCGGCGGCCATCGAGGGGAAGACGGCGGCGCTTGCGGCGGCGCACGATAGGACTAGGGCGGACTTGTTCATGGCGGCTCTCACTTCCAGGCACTGCTTGAGGCAGTACTTCAGCCTAGCAAATGTTTTTCCACATGGCAATGTTAAAACTACACCGAGGATCGAGTAAACTGCGCGTCTGTGGGAATGCGGATACACTTGTTAGATGAATCAGAACTGAGGATAAAATGCAGAAAGTAAGCTTTGAATTGAACGGCGAATTTGTGGAACTGAACCAGCTGCTGAAGCTCGTTGGCCTGTGCGACAGCGGCGGCTCCGGCAAGGTGATGGTCGCCAGCGGCGTCGTCAAGGTCGATGGCAAAAAGGAATTACGCAAGACGGCCAAGATTCGTGCGGGCCAGCAAGTCAGTGTGGGCGATGTGCGTATCAGCGTCGATCCAGTCTGAATTCAACTTGCTATTGAGAAAGCTTCGATTAAACTGATACAACACGTGCGCATTTGTTTGGGCACAAACGGAGCGGGTCAACCATAGCTATATTGGCTTGAAGCTCTTTCAACCAGTACGAGGGGACAGCCATGGACGGCTCTGAACCAAGCATGCAGACTCAGGAACAACTGATCGGCGATCTGCGCCAGGTCATCGAAAACGCCGAAGAACTGCTCAAGAACACCGACCAGTACAACAGCGCCCTGTATCAGAACGCCCGCGCCAAACTGGCCCAGGCCTTGCAGGCCGCCACCGAAGAACTGGCCCGCTTCGAAGATGCCCAGCTGGCGCGCATGATCGCCGCCACCCACGCCGCCAGCGAGCTGCATCGCGATGCCAGCGGCGAGGCGCGGCTCTTGCGCGCTTTCAAAAACTCCTAGCCTCAGCGCGGCCGCCCCTCCCGCCTGCCCTGGCAGGTCAGCGCTGCACTCCCGGCGCCAGCGCCGCGCTCAAGGCCCGCGCTGTTTCGCCAGCCAGGCATCGAGCGAGAGCCGGCCCGGACCAAAGGCCACCAGCACCAGCAGCAGCATGCCCCAGTACAAATGGTCGTTGATCGCGGCCGGGCACTCAAAGCTGAACAGCTGCGGATAGGAAATGACCGCCATCAGGTTCACCGCGAACAGACCCAGCGCGGCCGGACGCGAGAACAGACCCACGAACAGCAGCAACGGAAAGGTCAGCTCGCCTGCGGCGCCCACGTAGGCGGCCAATTCCGGCGGCAGCAGCGGTACCTTGTATTCATCCTGAAACAGCGCCACGGTGGCGCCCCAGTCGCCGACCTTGACCAGGCCTGCCTTGAAGAATTGCCAGCCGACGAAACAGCGCAGTGCCAGACTGAGCAGGGAGCCGCCCCAGGCCGTCAAGCTGGCGTCGAAGCGTGAAACTTGCTGGTGAAACGCGAAGATGGTTTTCATATTGTTCTCGAAAAAAGGGTAAGCAGAGACCTGCCGGCACTCGGCCGGAAGGCTATCCAGTGATGTATTTATTGCTTGCCGGTGTGGCGTTTCAGAGGTCCAGGCCGGTGATCAGGCCAAGCGCCATCCACAGGCGCAGACTGGCGCCGACGTCGTAGTCTTCATCGTGTTCGAACGCCGCGTCGAGCGCCGCGCCAAAGCTGCCGCCGCCAGCCAACACCGCCAGCGCCGCATGGTTGGCTACGCTCAGCGGCACTAGCTGGGTCTTCCATTGCGGGCGCAGCACCAGGCCCGCACCGGCTTGATCCATTCGGTCCGGAAACGCCGCCCCGCCATCGGGCTGGTGCGCCAGCCACAGTGCGACAACCGCCCAGTCGGACTGGAATAACTGGCAGGCCGGATGCAGGGTAAAGCGGGCCGCCTCGATCTGATCGGGCGGTACCGCCGCGATCTGTTCCGGCGTCAGCGCGACCGCGCTGGCGCCATAGTGGGCACGGTGCAGCGCCCATTCCAGCCGCGCCATATCGGGCAGATAGGGAAGATCGGCCACATGGGGGAAGCTGGCCAGGAAGTCGCCGAAGTGCGCGCCGAAACGGTTCAGGTCCGGATTATCGGAGGGATGGGCATGGCCATACGCCTGGCTCAGCCCGCCGAAGAATTCCTCGCCCACCAACTGGCATAGCACCGGATAGGCCGCGCCCAGCGTCTTGTGCCAGCCCGCGCTGAGGTTGCCGCGATACAAGGCAAACCGGTGCTCGCTGTGCGCACCCTTGAACTGGCGCAGG
Organism: Oxalobacteraceae bacterium; assembly: GCA_013284265.1. Taxonomy (GTDB): domain Bacteria; phylum Pseudomonadota; class Gammaproteobacteria; order Burkholderiales; family Burkholderiaceae_D; genus Rugamonas. The sequence continues at coordinate 56,814 of JABTBR010000017.1, forward strand.
GCCAGCGCTGTCTGCTCAGGCTGGAACAGCGCGGTGCTGAAGTCTTGCTGTGCCGTTTCCAGACTCGGCACGCCATTGCTGGCCGCCTCGGCCTGACCGCTGGCGGACACGCTGGCCGGGGCGGCGGCGATCGGCGCATCGGCGCTGCCCCCCTCGCAGCCCGCGGGCGCCCGCCTGGAAGCGCTCGGCGCCAGGTCCGCCGCGATGCGGCGCGCCTGATCTGCTTCACCCAGCAATACTTCCAGCGCGGGAATATCGCTGTCCCACTCGATCAGCGTGGGCAGCCGGCCGAAACGCGCCAGCGCGGCCCGGTACAATTCCCAGACCGGCGCGGCCACCACATCGCCGTGGTGATCGATCACGGCTTGCGGCGTCACCAGATGGCCCGCCAGATGGATTTCGCCGACGCTGCCGACGGCGATCGCCGCCAGCGCGGCATAGGCATCCTCGCCGTGGTTGCACTGGTTGACGTACAGATTATTGATATCGAGCAGTAAGCCGCAGCCGCTGCGCGCCGCCAGCGCGGCCAGGAATTCGGCCTCGCTCATCGCGTCCTGCTGGAAACGCACATAGGTCGACACGTTTTCCAGCAGCAACTGGCGCTTCAGCCTGTCCTGCACCCGTTCCACCCGCTCGCACAGCAGGGCTAGCGCGGCATGGTCCAGCCGCAGCGGCAGCAGATCGTTCAACTGGCGGTCGCCGACGGCGCCCCAGCATAAATGTTCGGAAACCAGCATCGGCTCGGTGCGCTGTACCAGGCTGCGCACGCGCTCCAGATGCTGATCGGAAAACCCGCGCGCCGAGCCCAGTCCCAGGCCGACGCCATGCAGGCTGAGTGGATAGTCGCGCCGCAACTGCTGCAGCACATGCCAATCCCAGCCTGCCTGGTCCAGATAGTTTTCCGTGTGGACTTCGAGCCAGTCGACCTGGGGCCGCTGCTCGATGAACTGGCGGTAGTGCGGAGCCCGCAAACCGACGCCGACACCGGGCTGGCCAGTTGCTGCCCGCGGGGTGCGCTGCGACATCGAAGGCTCCGTTACCGTCGGAAAGGATTACTTGGCAGGTGCCGCGGTTTTGCCGCCGGCTTTTTCGCAAGTGCCCTTGGCGACATATTTCCACTCGGCGGCGCCATTGTCGGCCTTGGCCTGGCCTGCGCAGGAATGCGCACCGTTGGCGGCGGCGCAATCGTTCTGGCCAGCCTTGGCGATACCGAAGCATTTTTCTTTTTCGGCGGCAGCCGAAGCGGAAGCGGCGGCCGCGGCGCTACCGGCGGTGGCGGCGCAGACGGTGGCCAGGGCGGCGGCGATCAGGGCTTGACGTTTGTTCATGGTAAGTCTCCTTAAAGGGAAAAATTAAACTGCTGCTCATTTTGCGACGTAATCGTCTGCAACTGTACGATAGTCGGACGAGCCTGCGCCGACCTTACACAGTTTTTTCTTTTTTTTTCAGCGCACAGACAGACGCAGCACATTAACGCCAGCTATGGGCGTAGTGTTGACACAGCAGTAAAATTTAGCGGGAGAAAAACAGCGCGGGCCGCAGGGGATACGGGGGCCGCAGGGGACTACGCCGCGCGCCGATGGCGCGCAGTGTGCAAAGAATGTACAGCCTGCAACAACTCAGGCCGTAGTGTTGATCGTGTTGCCGAGGTGCGAAGGCAGGTTCGGTGCCGAAGGAACCGGCGGAATCGCTTCGATCAGGGCAGCGGCACTGGAAGCCTGGATGTCCTGAGCCTTCTTAAGAACGGCAATGCCGACGGCCTGTTTCGTGCCCGTATCAGCGATAGTTGTTGACAGCTGAGCAATACTTGAAACGTCCATGTGATCCTCCGATAAGGCGTATCCCCTATTTACGGCCGTTTTTTCGCGATCTTTAGGGCTTGCCGCAAATTTGTGCAGTACTCGCGATGCGGCCCTGCAACCATGCCAGCACCGTGGCCGGCGCGTTCAGGTCCAGCCAGGCCAGGCCCCCGGGCAAGTCGTCGGGCGCCGGCTGGTCCGACGCCACCGCCGCGATATGCGGGTCGGCCGGGTACAGCGGCGCCTGGCCCAGCGCCGGGCGGTAGACTTCGAGTTTCTCGATGGCGTGGGATTTAAAGCCTTCGACCAGGGTCAGGTCGGCCGGCGACAGACGCTTGAGCTGGTCTTCCAGCGCCGGTTCAGGCGCGCCGCGCAGCTCGCGGATGATGGCCAAGCGAAACGGCGACGCCACCATCACCTCGGCCGCGCCCGCCTTGCGCAGGCGCGCGCTATCCTTGCGCGGCGGCTCCATTTCCAGGTCGTGATGGCTGTGCTTGATCACATTGACTTTCAGCCCCTGGGCCGCTAATGCGGCGACGAGAAATTCCAGCAAGGTCGTCTTGCCGCTGCCGGAACGTCCGACCACGCCGACGACATTGCGCAACTGCGCGGGTATTTCTCCTTGCATTGCCAGGTCCCTCTGCTCCACGATATTGCCGACATTATACGCAGCAACACCGCAGGCAGAGGGAGACGGACCTTAGGCGCGCTTGCGACGGCGCGCCACCAGGCCGAACAGACCCAGGCCGGCCAGCGTCATCGTGTAGGTCGACGGTTCCGGGATAGTCGGGGTCAGCAGGAAAGCGTGCTCGCTGCGGTCGGCAAAGAAGCCATAACCGACAATTTGGCCCAGATCGTTGATGGCGGTCGCCTCCATCAGGTAAGAGAAGTTACCCAGGCCACCGACCAGCAGCGAGTTCAGGTCGATTGCCGTCGTACCGTTCCACAGCGTCGCGCGGCGATAGCGGTCGCCATAACTGACAGAATCGGCAAAGCCGACAATCAGCCCCGCCTCGTTAATATCATTGGCCCGGCTGGTATTGCCACCCAGTGTACCCAGATCGGTGACGCTGCCGCCACTGAACAGGACGGCGTGCGCCTGGTAACCGCCCCGCACGCCATCATCGGCACCGCCCACGACCTGGCCAGCGTTATTGATACCGTAGGCATAACTGCGCGTGCTGCCGGCAAGGGAACCCAGGCTGGTCTGCACGCCGTTTTGCCACTGGGTTGCATAGCTAGGGGCATTCCAGGCGGCGCCGTAAGTCGCATTCCCGACGACCACGCCGTTATCATTGACGGCCTTGGCCCAGCTGTAGCCGCTATTGAGCAGCGTCATCGCGCCATTGTTCCAAACCGCAGCATGAGAGTTATTCGCGCCGACGACCAGTCCATTGTTATTGAGCGCCTCAGCGTAGCTCTGCCGATACTGCGGATCGCTCGCGCTCAGATCGACTCTGGTGCCGCCATTCCACAGTGTGGCATGGATGTCGGAACCGTTAGCTCTGCTGGTGCCGACCACCTGGCCAGCATTGTTGATCCCGCTGGCGTTGCCGAGCGACGTCAGGATTTGATAGCCGTTTGCGTCCGCCAGCACGGCGGCGTTGCCATCGAAACCGCCCGCAATGCCGGTGATCTGGCCTGCGTTATTGATTCCCGTCGCTCGGCTGGAATAGCCGCCCCACGCCCCCAGATCGGTGACCCGGTAGCTTTGCGCACTCGCTTGCGCGCTCATGCCTGCCAGCGCAATCGCCAGTGCGGCCGTCAACGTTGAATTTTTCATGTCATGATCCTGTATGAGTAGTTTTGTATCAATAATGCATTACAAAAGAACTATACATATCATTTTGATAATTGTCAAACAAGACATTAAATGATCTTGAGAAAAAACCCTCGCCGATTTCGCGGCGTAGGCTTTTTATAGGCAGGAAGGGAGCGACTCAAACGCGGTTACGGCGGCGGCGCGCCACCAGACCGAACAGACCCAGGCCCGCCAAGGTCATCGCGAACAGATATGCAAAAAGCCCCCGCCGGACCAGCCGGCGGGGGCTTTTTCAGTGTGCCCGCGGGAACTTAAGGCTTGAAAGGCTCGCTTCTACGGCTGCGCATGGTCAGACCCATCATGCACAGACCGGCCAGGAACATCATGTAGCTGCTCGCTTCCGGCACAGACGACACCGTTTGCGGCACGTAGACGGCGCCGGCCTTGGCCAGGTCGGCATCGGTCACGCTGAAGACGAAGAATTTATTGTCGCCGGCGCTGCTGAGGAAATCGTTGTCGTTGACCACGTACAGTGTGTGGGTCAGCACGCCGTTGATCATCACATCCTGGCCGAAGGAAATGCCTTCGATCTTGGCCGGGATCTGGTCGGCGGTATAGCCGTTGGCCTTGAGCACAGGCACCAGGTCGAGGAACAGCGATTTGTTTACGGCCAGGTTGGCGCTCTTCAGGCTGTCGATCGCGCTGACATCGGTGGCGCCGGCCAGGTCGACCATGAACAACTGCTTGGCCACTGCCTTGGAGCCATCGCCCAGGCCCTTGCCGTCGCGCTCATCGACCAGGAACTGGTGGTCGTTGACGGCCAGGATTTCGCTCACGCCGCTGCCGCTGGTCAGTTTGTAAGCGTACTCATGGGTCACCTTGGTGGCGATGTCGATGGTGACGATGCGCACGAGGCCCTTGGCGTCCTGGGCCAGATTGGCCTGCATGACGCCAACCAGGGTCTTGCCGTCCGGCGTGATGGCCAGGCCTTCCATGCCCTTGTTGGCCACACGGCCGCTGGTGTTGGCCGCGATTTCATCGTCGCCGTTGGCGCGCAGATTGCTCGCCGCGAATTTGCCGGGCAGTTCGAAGCTGTTGATGCGCTGGCCGGTCAGGCGGTCGAACTGGTAGACATAAGGACCGTATTCATCCGATACGAACACGCTCTTGCCGTCGTTGGAGACGCGCACGCCTTCCGGATCGAAGCGGCCGTTGTTGGCATTGGTGCTGGTCTTGGTCGCGTCGAAATTGTCCGAACGGCCGGTGAAGTAATTGTGGCTGGCATCGTTGATGACCGGGGTGCCACTGCCCAGGGTCAGGCCGTTGCCGGTGCCCAGTGCGCCAGTGCCGTAGACCAGCGCGGTCGGACTAGACAGCAGGGTCGTGGCCGTCAGCGTTGGCGTCAGATTGAAGGCCAGGCCGCTGCCGCTGTTGTTCGCGCTCAGGGAGAGGTTCAGGGTCTGGAAGCGCGACACATAGGAAGTGGTATTGTCGACCAGCGGATTGTAGGCCAGCGCATTCGGGCCGCGATCGGGCGTCGCGAGGAAGGTATTGTTGCCGGCATAGGCCAGACCTGAACCCAAACCACCCAGGATGTTGCCGGCCACGCCGTTTTCCAATGGACCGGCGGTGATGCTCGACAGGTCGGAACCCAGTGCGCTCATGCTGCCGATGGCGATCAGCTCGACCGAATGGGCGCGCGGCATCGTGAAGGCGGCGGCGATTAACAGGGGGAGCAGCTTCAAGTGTTTCATCTTCTATCCTGGCTATGTTGTCGATAGCAGCACGATAGCAATGAGACATGACATCTTGATGACAGTTCCCCTGTCACTGTTGCGCTGTCGTCAATACGGTACGCGGTAGCGGTAGCCTTTGAAATTGAACACGGCCGCCTTCGGCAGCAATTTTTCCAGCAGCAGTCCGGGCGCGACTTCTTCGCCCTCGTGGCGCAAGACCTTGTCGATCAGCAGCAAACGGTCGGACGGATTGTTGGAATAGATATAGCCGCCGACGGCGATCGCCGGAATCGCGCGCTGGATCGGCTCGGGCAGGTCGCGCAGGGCCTGGATGGGATCTTCCTGCGCCGCTGCGGCTGGCAGGGCGCGGACGGAGGCCGCTGTTGGCGCCCGCGCGTCTTCGGGCACCGCCGCGCGGGACGGAGGCGCTGCCTTTGCCACCACCGGCGGCGGCGCTGCCGCGCTTGCCAGCGCCGCTGCCTTTGCTGGAGGGCCGACCACTGGCGCAGGTGCCGCCGCTATTGCTGGTGCGGCGACCACGGGCGCAGGTGCCGCCGCTACGGCTGGTGCCGCGGCCACGGGCGCCGGTGTTGCCGCGCTTGTTGTCCCGATCGTTGCCCCGATTGTTGCCCCGATTGTTGCCCCGCTTGTTGCCCCGCTTGTTGCCCCGCTTGTTGCCCCGATCGTTGCTGCGCCTGTCGCTGCTGGCGCCGCCGCGATCGCTTGCGTCTGTCCCGGCTCAGTAGCCGGCAGTGCTTGCGGCGCTGCTTCGCGCATAACGGCGGCCTGTGGCGCAACCGTGGTGGTGGCAGGCGGCGCACCCGCTCCGGCCGCACCGCTTGCGTCCGGCGTCGCTGGCGCACCGGCCTGGCGCAGCAGCAGCGCCAGCAAGCCCACGATCAGCAAACCCATCAGCCCCAGCGCCAGCCGCAACTGCTTGCTCAGGCCGGCCGCGCGCAGCGGCGCGGCGCCCTGCATGGCCGGCGCGTGGATGGTCGGCAGATCGCCCAACTGGCGTTCGCTCTGCGCTTTCTTCAATGCTTCCAAAATATATGACATAAATAACCTGATTGTTCGCAGCTAAAAAAGTCGCCGGCGGCACCGGCACGCGCATTCTTTGGCATACTGATGCCTCATCCCCACAGGAGTCAGCAATGCCCATCGCCAACACTGGAGCCACGCCCTACTACGCCGTCATCTTCACCTCCATCAAAAGCGAGGATGGCGAAGGCTACGGAAAAATGGCCGAGGCCATGGTCGCCGCCGCCGCGCGCCAGCCCGGCTTCCTCGGCATGGAAACGGCCCACGGAGAAGTCGGCATCACCATTTCCTACTGGGACAGCCTCGCATCCATCGCCGCGTGGAAAGCCGACAAGTCCCATCAAGTGGCTCAGAAAACCGGCCGCGAGCGCTGGTACTCGGCCTATAAAACCCGCATCTGCAAAGTCGAACGCGACTACGATTTCGGCGCGCTTTAAACCGTCGCGTCGCCGCCTACTTCGCCGCGCGCAGCAAGGGCTCCTGCACACCGGCCAGCTGATTGAGGCGGATAAAGGTCTTCGGCCCGGCGCGGCCGTCGGCGCGTAATTGCTGGCTTTGCTGGAAGCTGCGCAGCAAAGCCTGCAAGGCGGCGTCCAGCACCTGCGCACCCTGCGGCTTCGGCTTGCCCTGCCATTGCGCCAGCCGCTGCGCCAGCCAGTCCACTTCTGGCCCCTTGTCGCCAGCGACGACCTCGCTACGCCAGCCGCGCGGCGCGCGCCAGAACGTGGTGAACTCGCCATCGAGGCGCGCATCGAGCGCCGCCAGGCTGACGGTCTGGCGCTGCCCACCCAGCGCCAGCGTGGCAGCCTGCCCATTCAGACCCAGTAGCATCGCATAAACGGGCGCATCGCCGGCACCGCGCAGCCTCAACAGCGCCGGCCGGTCCAGCGATTGCAGATCGGCCAGGCTCCCCTTGGTTTGCAGGCAGCGCAGATTGTAGGCCGGCGCCACCTGGCAGGGATCGCCGGGCGGCAGCGATGGCCCCCACAGCAAGGCCAGCTGGCGCAAGCCCGCCTCGCCATCCTGCGGGGTCGACGCCTGCGCCGGCAACACCAGCGCCGCTGCGCCGCTGAGCGGCTTGCCACTGCCGCCGCTTCCCGCTCGGCGCGCATCGGCCGGCCCGGCCGGCAATCCCGCCTGTTCCGTTGGCGCGGCGCCCGGCTGCCCGTGCGGCAGAAATTGCCAGGCCGCGGCGCCGCTCAGCACGGCACCAGCCAATACCCCGGCGGCCGCATACACGAACTTGGGTATAGTGCGCGGCACGCCAGCCGCCGGCTGTTCGGCAAACACTTCCTCGCCGGCCTTGCGCACGATGGTGCGGTTGAGCTGGTGCTGATTTTCCACATAGGCGCCCAGCAGCGCCCGGTCGCACAGCAGATTGATACGGCGCGGCACACCCTTGCTCATTTGATGGATCAGCGGCATCAGGCTGCGCGGAAACGGCGCGATCGCCGTGCCGCCCGCCACCGCCAGCCGGTGTTCGATATAGCTGCCGGTTTCCTCTTCCGACAGCGAACCCAGGTGGTAGCGCGCGATCACCCGCTGCGCCAGCTGCTCCAGTTCGGGCCTGGCCAGGATGGTGCGCAGCTCAGGCTGGCCGATCAGGATAATCTGCAGCAGCTTGCGCTCGCTGGTTTCCAGATTGGTCAGCAGACGCAACTGCTCCAGCACCTCGGCCGACAGATTCTGAGCCTCGTCGATGATCAGCACATTGTTCAGCGACTGCGCGTGGCTGTCGAGCAGGTAGCGGTTGATCGCATCCACATAGGTCTTGACGCTGGCCGCGCCCGCCTCATGCGGCTCCGGCACGATGCCGAACTCTTCGCAGATCGACAGCAGCAATTCCTGCACCGACAACTTGGGATTGAAGATATAGGCCAGCTTGCAGTTGGGCGGAATCTGTTCGATGAAGCAGCGGCACACCGTGGTCTTGCCGGCGCCGATCTCGCCCGTCAGCAGCACGAAGCCGCCGCCGCTGCCCACCCCATACAGCAGATGCGCCAGCGCCTCGCGATGGCGTTCGCTCATATACAGGTAGCGCGGATCGGGGGCGATGGAAAACGGCGATTGCTTCAGGCTGAAAAATTGCGTGTACATGAAAACCCTGGGAATGCGTCAGCGGCCCAGCGGGCGCCGCACCGGCTTGGGCGGTGTCGGCGTCAGCGGCTTGAACTTGGCGCAGTAAATCTTGGACTTGGTATCGAAGTAGACGATGCGGCTGGCCGGCTTGGCTTCGCGCACGGGAAAGGCCGAGCTATCTATCCTGGCATAGCGCACGCCCACCTGCGCGATGATGGACTGCTCCAGTTTTTCCGGCGTCGATTCGGCGACCGCGCCGATGAACACCAGCGCGCTGGTATCGTCGCTGACCATCACTTCTTCCACCTGCACTCCCCACAGGCTGGCGCCGTCGGACTTGAACCAGTAGGCGCCGCCCTCGCGCTTGTAGGCGGGGCCGAAAGCGCTGACGAAGTAATTATAGAAATACAGATTATCGATCTCGTCGCGGCACAGCAAACCGTTGCCGACGATGGTGCCAAAGGTGGTGGGAACGGCCTGGGCGGCACCGCAGCACAGCAGGGCCAGGGCGCCGGCGGCGCGCATGGCACGGGCAGCAAACGGCAGCCGTATCCGCAACAGTCTCATGGACGCGGCCGGCGGTACAAGGCGGCTGAACTGGCCATGGCGAGTGCGTCAGGCATCGCGTCTACAGCTTCTGCAGCCATGCGCGGTTCGCGCTGATGCGCGCCTTGGCGGTGGCGGGCAGCGCCTCGTAGCAACCGGGATGTTGCTTTAGCGCACTTTCACGAACTTCCTTCTGCAGACCGTTGATCAAAAAAATATAGATCACCGAACCTTCGTCCGACTTTCTCGTCCCCATGTATTTGATCATGTTTGCTCCCTTCGTCTCTGCCGCCCCGGATTCCTTGCGGCTAGCCCTGCAGGCATTATGACATCCCGGCAAAATTTCGCATAACCCCATGCATCTGCGGTGCTTATCCTGTTGACGGCCTTACCACAGCAAAACTGTAGTGCCGCAACGCCGTCAGGATGGCGATATATGCGCCAGCCAGGGATCATGCTCAGGGTTGGGATAGGTCTCGAGCATGAAATCGACAAAGCTGCGTACCTTGGCCGACAGGTGGCGCCGGCTCGGATACACCAGGTAAATCGCCATCCGTTCCACGCAATGGTCGGGCAGCAGCCGCAGCAGCCGGCCCGAGGTGATGTCGTCGGTGATCAGGCAGGTGCCGCGCATCATCACGCCCATGCCGGCGATGGCGGCCTGGCGCAGGATTTCGCTATTGTTCGAAATCATCTTGTTGACGATCGGCACATGGGTGACCTTGTCGCCCCCGCATCGCACCGGCCAGTGATGGCGCACCTGCTCGAAAGCGTAGTTCAGGCAATCGTGGCTGCTCAGATCGGCGGGCACCTTGGGCATGCCGCGCCGCCGCACATAGTCCGGCGAGGCCACCATGATCACGCTGGTGGTGGCCAGCCGGCGCGCGATCATGCCAGGATCGATCTTTTGCACGCCAATGAAGATGCCGGCGTCGAAGCCCTCCTCCACCAGATCAACGGTGCGGTCGGCCAGGGTCACATCGAGCACGATATCGGGCTGGCTGGCGGCAAAGTGCGGCAAGAGCGGCGCCAGCTGGGTCTGGCCAAAACTGGGGTGGCAATACAGCCGCAGCGTGCCGCTGGGCCGCAAGGTGGCCGAGGACGCGACCGCGTCGGCATCGTCGATATCGGACAGGATCTGGCGTACCCGCTCCAGATAATGCTGGCCCGTTTCCGTCAGCGACAGCTTGCGCGTGGTGCGGTTGAGCAGGCGCGTACCCAGATGCTGTTCCAGGTCGGCCACATGGCGGGTCACCACCGCGTTGGACATCTCCAGCTTGCCGCCGGCACGGGCAAAACTGCCCTGTTCCACCACCTTGGAAAACACCCGCATCGATTGCAAACGGTCCATTTGAGCGACTCCATCATTTCTGTTTTAGAAATTGTGCATTGCGATTATTCGCCTTTTTTGCTGGACTAGCAATGGTTAAAATGGGTTCATTGACGGGCTGCGGAGAGAAGCAGACCGCATACAGACAGCCCGATGACCAGCGGCACCAGCCGGCGCCGCCCATCAGATACCTTCCAGGAGTCTTATCATGAATACACTGAAACTGATCGTTACCGCCGCCCTGTTCGCCGCCACCGGCGCCGCTTTTGCCGCCGATACGACGCCGGCCCCGGAGCAGGCCGCCGCCAAGAAGGCCGACCTTGCGCTGACGCAAGCCGTCAGCACCGAACGCGGCGATTACGCCACAGCCGGCTTCCAGGCCGCCGCCCCCGGCAAGGGTGAACGCAGCCGCGCCGAAGTCCGCGCCGAAGCGGTGGAAGCCGTCAAGAACCACCGCTCGACCCTGGCGGAATCGCTGGACCTGAGCCGCAACTGAGCCGCAATCGAGCAGCGACTGAGCAGCAACTGAGCAGCAACCGAGCAGCAACTGAGCCGGCCCCGGCAGCGTGCAAGGCGCTGCCGGGCATGCCAATCCGGCAGCCTTTCTCCACCGCACAATTACCCCTCAACATGAGTCAGTTTTGAGGACGGACTTCCATAGTTCGTACATTCAAGAACGACAATAAGTATTGTCATTTTCAAATACCCAGCCAGCCCCCACTGTGATTAAATAACTAGCGCAGGGCCAAACCACAGGTGCCTGCGTTCGTATCCAAAAAAGTGGGGAAATCGATGAAAAATAGAATAAGACTTTTATCGTTTCTGCTCGCCCTGGGCTCCAGCGTCCTCGCGCAGGCAGGCACCATCACTACCCTCAGCACCAGCCATCCGCATTTGCTCTCCTCCTTGCAGGAAGACAGCATTGCTCACGACGCCTATGCGCCACGCGAACCCTGGCTCGCAGGCGACGATCTACCACAAAGCCTGACTGCCTGGTCACGCCCGCATCCCACGCCAACGCTGGTCCAGCTGGCGCACCACACTGCCCCTTACAGCAACGCCAAGCTGCCCAGCGCAGACAAGGTGCTGGCCAAGGCCGCAGCGCTCAAGGTCAAATTCTCCACGGTACCGGAGCCCAAGTTCTATTCGATGTTCCTGCTGGGATTTGTGCTGATCGCCATTACGGTACAGGAAGAGAAGGATGAAAAATTCATCAAGTAAAACCCCTACCCCGGCCGCAAGGCGGGAGCGCGAGACCGGCAGCCTGGCGCTGCCGGTTTTGCTTTGTGTGTGGATGCCCCCTATGCCGCCTGCACCAGTGGCGTCATCGTCACATTCACCTGCAACTCCTGTTCGCCACCGCCCAGCACCGTGCCGCGCATCGGCGTGACGTCGGAAAAGTCGCGGCCCCAGCCCAGCGTGACGTGTTCACCCTGCACCAGACAGCGGTTGGTCGGATCGAAATCGATCCAGCCCAGCTCAGGGCAATACACCGAGACCCAGGCGTGCGAGGCGTCCGCACCTATCATGCGCGGCTGGCCCGGCGGCGGGTGGGTCAGGATGTAGCCGCTCATATAGCGCGCCGGCAGGCCGATGCCGCGCAGGCAGCCTATCATCAGCTGGGCGAAGTCCTGGCACACGCCGCGGCGCCCCTTGAGTACCTGTTCCAGCGGCGTGGAGATATCGGTCGCTTCGGCGTCGAATTCAAAGTCCTCGAAGATGCGCCGGGTCAGATCCAGCGCCGCCTCGAGCAGCGGCCGGCCCGGCGTAAAACTCCGATAGGCATAGTCGTTCAGCGCCTGGCTGAACTGTACATGGGGCGAGGCGAACAGAAAGCGCCAGCCCTCCTGTGTCAAGGGATCGCGCGCGTTCAGCATCTGCTCGCGCAAGCCTTCCCATGCCGCCGTGCCGGTGATCTGCGCCAGCGTGGGCCGCGCGAACAGGGTCACCACCGACTCGGCCCGCACCAGCAGCGCGGTGTGGGGCGCGGTGATTTCGACGTGGCGCCCGATATTGCCGAAGTAATCCAGCCGCTCGACCCCGCCGTCCGGTGCCGGCGTCACCGTGACCGACTGCGACTCGGTACGCTGCCAGGCAAAGGTGCGCGGCGTCAGATGCAGGTACTGCTGCGACAAGGTCACCGGCTGCGCATAGCTGTAGCGGGTTTCGTGCACCACGCTGTAGCGCGCGCAGGCCGCCCCGTCCGGCAACTGCGCTGGCGACTGCGATTGCGATTGCGACTGGCTCATGAGGTCTCTTCCTGTTCCGGCTTGCCGGTGTAGCTGAAAAATTTCAGGCTGATGCGCTCGGCCAGTGCGGCGCTGGCCAGATTCAGGCGCATCATCAGATCCTTCAGTTTCAAGCTGCCGCAGAACAGATCCGGGCCGGGGTCCAGCGCCAGCAATTCCTCATGCAGCGGCGCCAGCAAGGCCGCACCGCAACTGCCCTGGGTTTGCGCGATCCGCTCCAGCCCCTGCATGATGCCGGCGACCTGGAACATGATCGAACGCGGATTGCTGGCGTCCAGCAACAGCAGATCCAGCACCGGCAGCCATTCCGGCTGCGCGCGGTAGCGGGCGCGGTAGGTGACGGAACTGTCGAACAGCTCCAGCAGCCAATCCAGATTGTCGTCCGCGCCCAGATCGAGGGCGCGCTGCAGCACCAGCGATTCGAACTGCAGCCTTTCGATGCGCCGCCCCAGCGACAAAAAGCGCCAGCCCAGATCGCGGCACATGCCGTCGAGCGCAAAACCGGCCGCGTTCATATGCGACAGCACGGCTTCATCGAGCAGACGCATCGCCTCCGCTTCCGACGGCGGCCCGCTCATGCCCTCGGCACGCTGTCCCATGCGCGTGAGCGCGCGCCAGTTGTCGGCCGCCAGCCGCTCGCGCAACTGGCTCGCACTCCCCAGCAACTGCTGCTGGCAGCGCGCCAGTCCCGGCACCTCGGGCGACACCACCGCCAGCAGCAGCGCGGCCTGAATCGATGGATCGATCTCGATGCCAGGCGCCGCTGGCACGCCAGCCGGCAGTCCGGCCAGCGGCGGCAAGCCCTGACTCTGACCCTGGCCCTGGCCCTGGCTCTGGCTCTGGCCCTGGCTCTGTCTTTGCAACTGCCCCTGTCCCCGGCTCTGGCGCTGGGCCAGTCCTTGCGTGTAGCCGATACCCAGCCCCTGATCCTGCATCTGCCACACGGACTGGATTGGGCCGCCCCCGCTCAGCTGCACGCCGGGCAGCGGCACCGGCGTCGGCTGCACATCGTCCGACAGATTGGCTGCGGGCCTGCCCGCTTCAGCCGCCTCGTCCGGCGGCCCTTCGATCAGCTGGAACCACTGGCACAGTCCCTCCAGCACCGGCCACTCCGAGCCGCTGCCGCCGGTGCGCACATCGAACAGCACGTTCAGCGTCACCCGCAGCAGGCGCGCCATATCGTCGCAACGCTCGGTATTCCGGCCCAGCCAGAACATATTCTCGGCCGTGCGGCTCGACAGATGGGTATCGTCGCGCACCAGATCCTGCGCCATCACGATGCGCGGGACATGCCGCGCCGGGATCGCATTGCCAGCGGCCTGCACCCAGGTGTCCTTGCTGCCGCCCCCCTGCTGCATGGTAATCACCCGCGCATCGCGCCCGGTGGCCACCCGCGTCAGGCCGCCCGGCATCACCACGTAAGCGGTGGCGCCATTGTCCGGCACCGCGCTGGCGTACACGCGCAGGCCGATCGCCCGCGACGTCAGGCGCGACGGGCCGCCCGGGCCGCCCCGCTGCCAGACCGGCGCCTGCGACATCCGCACCATTTCGTGCGCCACATAATGGTGCGGATTGGCCCGCATCTGGGCGATGAAGGCGTCGCGCTCGCCCCCTTTCAGGTCCTGGCCGAACACGGCGGCCTGGCGCAACTGGGGGAAACTGCGGTTGATCACCAGTGTCCCGAGCTGCTCGATCACCTGCTCCAGCGCGGCCGGTTCGCCGCACCACCAGGTTGCCACGGACGGCATCAGCAAGGGCTGCCCCAGCAGGCGCTCGCACAGGCCAGGCAAAAATCCCAGCAGCGCGCCCGATTCCAGCAAGCCGGAACCGAGGCTGTTGGCCAGCAGGACGTTGCCGCACCGCGCCGATTCCAGCAGGCCCGGCACGCCCAGCGCCGAGTCGCTGCGCAGTTCCAGCGGGTCGCAGAAATCGTCGTCGACGCGGCGCATGATCACATGCACGCGGCGCAGTCCGGCCAGCGTTTTCATCCACACCACGCCATCGCGCACGGTCAGGTCGCCGCCCACCACCAGCGGCAGACCCAGATAGCGCGCCAGGTAGGCTTGCTCGTAATAGGTTTCGTTATATGGCCCGGGCGTGAGCAGCACGATCAGCGGCGCCTCGCCGCTGGCCAGCGGCGCCGCATTGCCGCGCGCGGCGCACTGGCGTCCCCAGTACTGCAGGCTTTCGTGCATGCTGCGGAAGAAGCCCGACAGCGGCTGCACCTTCATATCGTGCAGCTGCTCCGGGAAGGTGCGGCCGATGATGGCGCGGTTTTCCAGCGCATAGCCGGCGCCGGACGGCGCCTGGGTGCGGTCGGCCACCACCCACCAGCGCCCGTCCGGTGCGCGCGCCAGATCGATCGCGTAAAAATGCAAGGCGGTGGCATCGGCCTGGCGCATGTCCTGGCAGGGACGCAGATAGCCGGCATGCCCGTGCACCAGCGCGGGCGGCATCAGGCCCTCCTGCAGCATCTGCTGCGGGCCGTACACATCGTTGAGGATGGTGTTGAGCAGCGTGGCGCGCTGCACCACCGCCGCCTCGATACTGCGCCACTCTTCGGCCGGCAAGATCAGCGGCAGCACGTTCAGATCCCAGGGCCGCTGGATACCCTTGGCGTCGCCATACACATTGTAGGTCACGCCGTTCTCGCGCACCTGGCGCTGCACGGTTTCCAGCCGCTGCTGCATGGCGCCGGCCGGCTCGCCGGACAGGCCGTCCAGCAGGCCGCGCCAATGCGGCCTTGGCTGGCCGTCCGGCCCCACCATCTCGTCGAAATGATCGGCCATGGAGCTGTAGCCTCTCAAGATTTTATTCAGCATTGCTTCACTCCAGGTTGAGGCTGAGCTTGGGCCACCGCTACTCAGCCCGGCTGCCAGCGCAGGTCCAGCGTCAGCGGGAAGCTGGGATTGCGCTGCTCGGGCGCCAGCCACATCGGCCCCGGCGTGTGCCCGTGCGACCAGAAGCGCGCGAAGCGGCGCGCCTCGGCGGCATTGGCATTGACGGGAGCGCGCTCCTCGCTGCGCCCGCCCGGATGCGACACATGGTAGGTGCAGCCGCCGATCGCCCTTCCACTCCAGCTGTCGACCAGGTCGAAGGTCAGCGGCGCCTGCACCGGGATGGTCGGATGCAGCGCCGACCACGGACTCCAGGCGCGGAAGCGCACCCCGGCCACGTACTCGCCCGGCACCCCGGTTGGATGCAGCGGCAGCGCGCGGCCGTTACAGGCCACCGTATGGCGCCCGTCGGTCAGCCCGCGCACCAGCAGCTGCATGCGTTCGACCGAGGAATCGACATAGCGCGCGGTGCCGCCGGCGGCCATCTCCTCGCCCAGCACATGCCAGGGTTCGATCGCCTGGCGCAAGGTCATCTCCACGCCCTCGTAGACCACCGTGCCGAAGCGCGGGAAGCGGAATTCGACGAAGGGATCGAACCAGTGCGCCTGGAAGGCATAGCCGGCCGCGTTCAGGTCCTTGACGACGTCGGCGATATCCTGGGCCACGAAATGCGGCAGCATCCAGCGGTCGTGCAGCGCCGTGCCCCAATGTACCAGCTTTGCCTGATACGGCTCGCGCCAGAAGCGCGCCACCAGCGCGCGCAGCAGCAGCATCTGCAGCAGGCTCATACGCTCATGCGGCGGCATCTCGAAGGCGCGGAACTCCACCAGGCCCAGCCGGCCGGTGGGGCCGTCGGGCGAATACAGCTTGTCGATCGAGAATTCGGAGCGGTGCGTATTGCCCGTCAGATCGACCAGCAGATTGCGCAGCAGGCGGTCGACCATCCAGGGCTTGTCGCCCGGGTGCATGGCCGGCAGCACCTGGTCCATCTGCTGGAAGGCGATCGCCAGCTCGTACAGATTGTCGTCGCGCGCCTCGTCCACGCGCGGCGCCTGGCTGGTGGGGCCGATGAAGGTGCCGGAGAACAGATAGGACAGCGCCGGATGGTTCTGCCAGTAGGTGATCAGGCTTTTCAGCAGGTCGGGCCGGCGCAGCATCGGGCTGTCTTCGGCGGTGGCGCCGCCCAGGGTGGCGTGGTTGCCGCCGCCGGTGCCGGTGTGGCGTCCGTCGACCATGAATTTTTCCGTGCCCAGCCGGGTCAGGCGCGCCTCCTCGTATAGCGTGGTCATGTTGTAGACCAGCTCATTCCAGCTGGCCGCCGGATGGATGTTGACCTCGATGACGCCGGGGTCCGGCGTCACGCTGAGCAGCTTGATGCGCGGGTCGCGCGGCGGCGGATAGCCTTCCAGCCTCAGCTTCAATTGCAATTTGGCCGAGCAGTGCTCGATCGCGTTGACCAGCGCCAGATAGTCTTCGATGCGCTTCAGGGGCGGCATGAACACGTACAGCCGGCCCTCGCGCACTTCCACGCACAGGGCCGTGTGGATCACCTCGCGCGCATCGCTGGCGATGCCGGCCTGGGTCGACGCCAAGGACGCGGACGCGGATGCCCCCGCCGATGCCGGCCGCGCCATCGCCTTCAAGCCCGCCTTGTCCGGCGCCTTGTCTGCGCCCTTGTCCGCGCCCCGGTCCGCGCCCTTATCCGAGGCGGTGGCCAGTCCCAGCGTGGTGCGCTTGCGCGGCGCGCTCAACAGACCGCGCGGCGCAAACGGATCGACGTCGAAGTCCTGCACCGCTTCTTCCGGCGCCACCCATGGCAAGGTGCTCAGCGGCAGGCGCAGGCCCAATGGCGAGTCGCCGTCGATCAGATACAGATTCTCGCGCTTCAGCGGCCAGCGCGAGCTGCGCCATACCGTACCGAGCGAGGTGGCCGGATCGAAGTCCTTCGGCTTCAGCGGCAGCACATAGCCGGCCGGCGTACCCAGCCCCCGCTCCAGCAGGCGCGCCAGGCGGCGCCGTTCGTCGGGCGCCTTCAGGTCGGCCTGCAGCGGATCGAGATTGCCGGGCAGCGCCTGCTCGCGCTGCGCCTGCAGCAGCACATCTTCATAGGCCGCGATCTCGCTGTCGGCCGGCAGCGCCAGCGCCTTGACCAGTGCGGCCGCGAAGCGTCCCGCCTCCTCCTGCGCATAGCCTTCCGGCGTGTGCTCGTCCGAGAACAGGGCCGGATCGACCCACATCGGCTGGCCATCGACGCGCCAGAAGATATTCAGCGCCCAGCGCGGCAGCGGTTCGCCCGGATACCACTTGCCCTGGCCGTAGTGCAGCATGCCTCCCGGCGCGAAATGATTCTTCAGCCGGTGCATCAAGTCCCCGGCCAGCTTGCGCTTGACCGTGCCGTGCGCCTCGGTGTTCCACTCCTTGCC
This sequence comes from Oxalobacteraceae bacterium, assembly GCA_013284265.1. Taxonomy (GTDB): domain Bacteria; phylum Pseudomonadota; class Gammaproteobacteria; order Burkholderiales; family Burkholderiaceae_D; genus Rugamonas. Next base: position 74,616 of record JABTBR010000017.1, read on the forward strand.
ATCCATATCGTCGACCGACACGAAGGTCGGCTCGCCGCCCTGGGTCAGGCGCACATCCTGGCGCTTCAAGTCGGCATCGACCTGCTGGCCCAGCTGGTCGATCGCCTCCCAGTCCGCCTCGCTGTACGGCTTGGTCACGCGCGGATCTTCGTGGATGCGCGTGATCGTCATTTCGTGCGCAAAGGTGGTATCGGCCTTGTCCGAGAAGCCGCTGACCGGCGCCGCCGACGAAGGCATGGCGCTGCAGGCGAGCGGAATATGCCCCTCGCTGGCCAGCATGCCCGATGTTGGATCAAGGCCGATCCAGCCCGCACCAGGAATGAACACTTCGGTCCAGGCATGCAGGTCGGTGAAGTCGGCCGCCGCGCCGCTGGGACCGTCGAGCGATTGCCGGTCAGGCTGCAGCTGGATCAGATAGCCGGACACGAAGCGCGCCGCCAATCCCATCGAGCGCAGGATCTGCACCAGCAGCCAGGCGCTGTCGCGGCAGGAGCCGGAACCGAGTTCCAGCGTTTGCTCGGGCGACTGCACGCCCGGCTCCATGCGCAGCAGATAAGCCACGTCCTTTTGCAGACGCTGATTCAGCGCCACCAGAAAATCATTGGTCAGCACCGGCTCGGCCAGCAGCTCGGCGCGCGCCGCCTCCACCCAGCGCTTGACCATGCTCCCACCGGCGTCAACCTTGGTGTAGGCGCCCAGCTCCGCTTCCAGCTGCGGCGGATAGGCGAAGGGGAAGTGCTCCGCATATTTTTCAACGAAGAAGTCGAAGGGATTAATCACCGTCATGTCGGCCACCAGGTCGACGGTGAATTCGAGCACCTCGGTCTGCTCGGGGAAGACCACGCGGCCGATGTAATTGCCGTAAGGGTCCTGCTGCCAGTTGATGAAATGCTGCTCCGGCGTGACCGTCAGCGAGTACGACAGGATGGGCGTGCGCGCATGGGGCGCGGGACGCAGGCGCACTTCGTGCGGGGACAGGGAGACCAGCCTGTCGTAACGGTAACTGGTCTTGTGGTGCAACGCGACTCGAATTGCCATCGGAATACCTTTCGAAAGTGCGATGTGATGAGGCGCAAGTACTCGGTGCTGTGCTTGACCTGTCTCAAGCACGAACCGTACCCGGCTCAGGCGAATCGGCAGCGCGCTTTGCGCAAGCAGGCGCCCGCCAGCACCCGCGCGCTGGCATGGTTCTTGTATGTACGAAAGGGACATTCCATGGAGATTCGACATCATGCCAAAATTTTTCAATGAAATGTACGCCGACGGCGGCGCAGCGCGCCCGCACTACCGCGAGTTCGATCAGTGGCTGGCGCGCCAGTCGCCCGAGGTGATCGAGCAGAAACGCGCCGAAGCCGAACTGATCTTCCGGCGCGTCGGGATTACCTTTGCCGTCTATGGCGACAACGCCGGCAAGGAACGCCTGATCCCCTTCGACATCATTCCCCGCGTCATCAGCGCGGCCGAATGGAGCCAGTTGCAGGCTGGCCTGGTGCAGCGCGTCAGCGCCCTGAATATGTTCCTGCACGACATCTATCACGAGCAAAAGATCCTCAAGGCCGGCATCATCCCGCCCGAGCAGATTTTCCAGAATGCCCAGTACCGCCCGCAGATGCTGGGCGTGAAGGTGGCCAACGATATCTACGCCCACATCGCCGGGGTCGACATCGTGCGCGCCGGCGAGGGCGAGTTCTACGTGCTGGAAGACAATCTGCGGGTGCCCTCCGGCGTGTCCTATATGCTGGAAGACCGCAAGATGATGATGCGCTTCTTCCCCGACCTGTTCGCCAGCCACCGGATCGCGCCCGTCGAGCACTATCCCGACCTGCTGCTCGACAAGCTGCGTTCGGCGGCCCCGGCCGGCGTCAACGATCCCACCGTCGTCGTCATGACGCCGGGCATGTACAACTCGGCCTACTTCGAGCACGCCTTCCTGGCCCAGCAAATGGGCGTGGCGCTGGTGCAGGGCCAGGATATGTTCGTGCGCGACAACACGGTCTTCATGCGCACCACCCGCGGCCCCAAGCGGGTCGACGTGATCTACCGCCGCATCGACGACGACTATCTCGATCCGCTGGCCTTCCGGCCCGAGTCCACGCTGGGCGTGCCTGGCCTGCTCGACGTCTACCGCTCTGGCCGCGTGACCCTGGCCAACGCCATCGGCACCGGCGTGGCCGACGACAAGTCGATCTATCCCTTCGTGCCGGCGATGATCGAGTTCTACCTGTCCGAGCGCCCCATCCTCAACAATGTGCCCACCTACCAGTGCCGCAAGAAGGAAGACCTGTCCTACACCCTGGCCAACCTGGCCGAGCTGGTGGTCAAGGAAGTGCATGGCGCGGGCGGCTACGGCATGCTGGTCGGGCCGGCTTCGACCAAGGCGGAGATCGACGCCTTCCGCCAGCGCATCCTGGCCAAGCCGGACGGCTACATCGCCCAGCCCACGCTGGCGCTGTCGGCCTGCCCCACCTTTGTCGAGGCCGGCATCGCCCCGCGCCATATCGACCTGCGCCCCTTCGTGCTGTCCGGAAAAACCGTGTCGATGGTGCCCGGCGGCCTGACCCGGGTCGCCCTGCAGGATGGCTCGCTGGTGGTCAATTCCTCGCAAGGCGGCGGCACCAAAGACACCTGGATATTGGAGAACTAATCATGCTCAGCCGTACCGCAGATCACCTGTTCTGGATGGCCCGTTACACCGAACGCGCCGAAAACACCGCCCGCATGCTCGACGTCCGGGTACAGCACGGCATGATGCCGCAGACCGCACAAGCCGTCGAAGCGGGCTGGCGCTCGCTGCTGGGCATTTCCGAGCTGAACCAGGCTTACGACGCCAAATACGGCACCGTGACCCAGCGCAACGTCATCGACTTCATGGCGCGCGATCCGGACAATCCTTCCTCGATCGCCAGTTGCCTGACGGCGGCGCGGGAAAACGCCCGCGCCGTGCGCGGCACCCTGACCACCGAGGTATGGGAGACGGAAAACACCACCTGGCTCAATTTGCAGGGCTATCTGCAAGGCGACGAACTGGAGCAGAACCCCAGCAAGTTCTTCGAATGGGTCAAGCACCGCTCGCACCTGTCGCGCGGCGTCACCCTGGGCACCATGCTGCAGGACGAGGCGGTCAACTTCATCCGCCTGGGCACCTTCCTGGAGCGGGCCGACAATACCGCGCGCATCCTCGACGTGAAATTCTTCGACAGCCCCGCCGATGAAGGCCAGCTGGGCAGCCAGCCCGAGTTCTACTACTGGGCAGCGCTGCTGCGTTCGGTATCGGCCTTCGAGGTCTACCGCAAGGTGTATCGCGACGTCATCACCCCGGCGCGGGTGGCCGAGCTGCTGGTCTTGCAGCCGCGCATGCCCCGCTCATTGGTGGCCTGCATGAGCGCCGTGGTCGCCAATTTGCAGGAAGTGCGCAACGACCTGTCGCTCGACACCGAGAATTTCGCCAGCCTGCTGTTCGCGCAATTGCAGCGCGCCGACATCGACGACATCCTCGACCGGGGCTTGCACGACTACCTGACCACCTTCCTGGCCTGCATTAATGAACTGGGGAACCGGATCAGCCATGACTTCCTGGTGCCCTGCGAGCCGGACGCGGTGCCGGAACCGATGAAGGCGGTGATCATCGAACCGGCGATGCACCAAAAAATGCAGCAAAGCGCACCGATTGCATGCGTCGCACCGTGACGGGACGCGCTTGTTTGCTTGTTAAAACCCACGGCGTAACCCTGGGGGCCTGTCCCATCGGGACAGGCGGGGCGCAGCCCCTCCCCTGCCCCTAGGTCAGACCCCGGCTCTTTGCCGTGGGTTTTAACGAGGCCAGCGGCACCTCCGTGCAGATTGAGGCAGCGGGTTTTAACAAGCCCACCCGCGCCTTGCTGTAACATGTTTTCTTTTTGCCCTAGCCAGCCATGACTTATTGCATCGCCATGTCCCTCGATGCGGGATTGATCTTCCTGTCCGACTCGCGCACCAATGCCGGTGTCGACCAGGTCGGCACCTTCCGCAAAATGACCATCTTCGAGAAGCCGGGCGACCGGGTCATCGTGCTGATGACGGCGGGCAATCTGGCGATTTCGCAATCGGTCCGCCAGCTCATTTCCGAACATGTGTCGGGCAATGGCCAAACCATCTGGAACGCCGCCACCATGTACGAAGCGGCGCAGGTGGTCGGCCAGGCGGTGCGCACCGTCTACGAGCGCGACGCCCTTGCGCTGGGCAAGTTCGGCATCGACTTCAACGTCAGCATGACCCTGGGCGGCCAGATCGGTAGCGAGCGCTGCCGTCTGTTCCAGATCTACTCGGCCGGCAACTTCATCGAATCCCAGAGCGAGACGCCCTACTTCCAGATCGGCGAAGCCAAGTACGGCAAGCCCATCCTGGACCGCGTGATCACGCCCGCCACCCCGCTCGACGAAGCCGCCAAATGCGCGCTGATCTCGATGGATTCCACCTTGCGCTCGAACATCTCGGTCGGCCTGCCGCTGGACTTGCTGGTGTACGAGAACAATAGCCTGGCGGTCAGCCGCTTCGTCAATATCGACCAGCACAACCAGTATTTTGAAATGATCCGCAACAGCTGGGGCCAGCAATTGAAACGCGTGTTCGACAACATCGCCGACCCGGTGTGGAATGCGGTGCCGGGCGACGGCGAGAACGTGCTGTCGAAGTCCGGCGGCCTGGTCCAGCCTCCGCGCGCGCCTGCGCCACCGTCCTCCCAGCCCGTCACGCACAGCGGCCAGGTGCAGACGCTGGCGCAGGGCGGGAACCCGACCCAGTACTAAGTTCGACTGGCGCGGGGCGGCCCGCTTCGCCCGCGCCGGCTAGCGCTCCAGCACCATGGCGGCGCGCGCGGCCGCTTCCAGCGCCTTCATCATCTGCAGATAGGGCCGTGGCCCGTGACTGGCCCTGGCGACGCCCAACTCGGCCAACTCCGTCAGCGATGGCGTCCTATCGCTCACCATGATATTGACCGGCAACGGGCATGCCTTGACCAGCCGCGCGATCAGCTTGCTGTCGGCCAGTCCAGGGGCGAAAAATCCGTTCGCACCGGCGTCCGCATAGACCTGCGCGCGGGCGATCACATCCGACAGCATCGCCTCGTCGTGCGTCTCCGGCGCCGCGTTCAGGAACACATCGGTTCGGGCATTGATAAAGAATGGCAAGGAGAGTTCTTCGGCGGCGGCCCGGATGGCAGCAAGCCGCCGGGCTTGCTCATCGGCGGGACGCAGCGCACCGTTTTCCGGGAAACTGTCCTCCAGATTGCTGCCGATCGCCCCGGCGCGCATGGCGCGCTGCGCCGCGGCCGCGACTGCGTCCAGCGTTTTCCCGTAGCCGCTTTCCAGGTCGAAGGTGACCGGCAGCGCCACCGTCTTGACGATGCGCGCCAGGTTGTCGATCACCAGGTCGAGCGGAATTTTTTCGCCATCGGCATAGCCGTTCGCCGCCGCCACCGACCAGCTTCCCGTCGCGATCGCCAGTGCGCCGCCAGCGGCCACCGCCTTGGCGCTGCCCGCATCCCAGGCATTGAACAGCACCAGCGGCCGTCCCGATACATGCAGCGCGTGAAATTGCGCGGCTTTTTCTGTTTGACTTGACATGGTTCGCTTTCCAAAAAAGTTCGTAAAGGTATGCACATTCTAGCCAAATGTTTCAACAAGAATAATTTTCTACCTTTAATTACCAAAATGATACTATCGGTAATCATTATTATTTTGAAACTTGAATAAACGCAAAAGGATAGCCATGAAATATGAATGGCGCCCAACGTAAAAACGCCCGGACATGCCGGGCGTTTTTACGTCTGCTTATGCTTGCTTATGCTTGCTTATGCTTGCTTATGCTTGCTTATTCGAAGCAGAGACGCTTCTTGGTCGCCGCGATCAGCTTGGCGTCATAGGGATACAGGTTCTCGACAAACAGCAGTTCGCTCTCGTCCGGCTCTTCCAGGCACATGCTGAGCATCAGCGGGCCGTCGTCCATGCGTCCCAGGAAATGCTTGGGCCAGCGGTTCTTGCGGTGCGCGCGCAGCACCTCCATGCCCAGCTTGGCCAGCGGCGCTTTCACGCCCGCCGCCAGCGCTTCGCGCTGCCAGTCATCCCAATAATCGCTTTGTACTGCCTTGTTCATGTGTGCTTCCAACTGAGTGCTAAAGACCACAGTGTACTCCTGCCGGCCCGCGCCGGCCAGAACCAGACCAAAGTGGCATTAAAACAGTCCACCGACCATACCAAATCAATGAAACATAAAACCCAATATAAACAACAACTTATCCTTTGCAACCCACCCACATTCGCCAGTCCACTTGGGTATTTTCTAATACCAGTTAAATACCTGTTGACAAGCTGGTTTGGCAACCATATAGTGCCCTCAACTCCCCGGTTTCAGCGCGCCAGCTTCAGCGTACGGGGCTATGCAATCTCAGCTCAGCGTACTCAACTAAACATGATCGAATTCTTTATCGGCGTCGACGGTGGCGGTAGCGGCACCCGGGTACGCCTGGCGCGCCGGGACGGCGTGGAAATTGCGGAAGGCGCCAGCGGCCCCTCGGGTCTGCTGCATGGCATCGCTGCGGCCTGGGCCTCGGTGGAAGACGCGGCGGCCAAGGCCTTCGCCGCCGCCGGCTTGACGCTACCGGCGCGCAGCAGCGTGGCTATCGGCCTCGGCCTGGCCGGCGTGCATAACCGTGTGTGGGCGCAATCCTTCGTCAACGCCAATCCCGGCTACGCCGCCGTGGCACTGGAAACCGACGCCTTTACGACTTTGCTCGGCGCGCACGCCGGCCAGCCCGGCGCCATCATCGCGCTCGGCACCGGCAGCGTGGGCGAGGTGATGTTTGCCGATGGCCGCCGCCACGAAGTGGGCGGCTGGGGCTTCCCGGCCGGCGACGAAGCGGGCGGCGCCTGGATCGGCATGCGCGCGGTCAGCCATATGCAGCAGGTGGTCGATGGCCGCAACGAAGGCGGCGCCTATGCCGACGCGCTGATCGCGGCCTGCGGCGGCCAGCGCGACGCCATGCAGGTGTGGCTGGCCAGCGCCACCCAGACCCAATACGCCCAGCTGACCCGCATCGTGCTCCAGCATGGCGACACCGATATCAACGCGCGCGCCCTGCTGCTCGAAGCGGGCCGCCAGGTCGGCCTGTTCGGCCAGGCGCTCGACGCCAGCGGCACGCTGCCGATCGCCCTGTGCGGCGGCCTGGCCGAACCACTGCGTCCTTATGTGACGGCAGAACTGTTACAGCGAGTCGTGCCGCCGCAAGGCGACTCCGCTGCCGGCGCCTTGCGGCTGATCCAACAACGCTCGAAGGAGTAGCCCTTGCTAGCCCAGTTGAACGATTTCCGGCCCGACGCGGAGAGCGACACCCCGCTGTATATGCAGCTGGCCAATAAGCTGTCCGACGGTATCGCCAGCGGCGACTGGCGCGCGAACGAAGCGCTGCCGTCCGAGCGCGTGCTGTCCGACATGCTGACGATCTCGCGCGTCACCGCGCGCAAGGCCATCGACCTGCTGTGCGACCGCGGCATGCTGACCCGCAAGCGCGGTTCCGGCACCTACATCACGCCCAAGCTGGAACAGCCGCTGTCGCGCCTGACCAGTTTTTCGGAAGAGCTGCGCCAGCGCGGCTTCACCGCCGGCTCGCGCTGGATCCAGCGCGACATCGGCATCGCCGCGCCGCTGGAACTGCTGTCGCTGGGCCTGTCGCCGAACATGCCGGTGGCGCGCCTGAAACGCCTGCGCACCGCCGACGATGTGGTGATGGCGATCGAGACGACCACGATACCGGCCCTGTACATGCCCAATCCGCACAGCGTGACCGATTCGCTGTACGGCTACCTGGAAGCGAATGGCACCATCCCGATGCGCGCGCTGCAGCATATCCGCGCCGTCAACGCCACCGCCGAACAGGCGCGCCTGGCGAACATCCCGGCGGGTGCGGCGATGCTGCACATTACCCGCGTGAGTTATCTGGACAACGGCGCAGCGGTGGAACTGACCCACTCCTTCTGCCGTAGTGATTATTATGAATTCGTAGCGGAGTCGCGCAGATGAGCGATGCAATCAAAGGCAATATCCTGACATCGGCGGGCTGGGTCCGCGGTGAAATCACGTTCGATCAGCGCATCGTCGCCATCCACGGCAGCTCGGTCGATCCCAAGCTGAACGAGGATGACTACATCCTGCCCGGCTTTATCGACCTGCATGTGCACGGCGGCGGCGGCAAGGATACGATGGAAGGCGGCGGCGCGGTCCACGCGATCGCGGCGACCCACGCCAGGCATGGCACCACCAGCATGCTGGCCACCACCATGACGGCGCCACCGGAAGACATCGACCTGGCCCTGCAGGGCATCGGCGAAGCCTGCGCCAACCGCCGCACGGGCGAAGCGCGCGTACTCGGCGCCCACCTGGAAGGCCCTTACATCAACTCCGGCAAGCTCGGTGCGCAGCCTGACTTTGCGCGCGCCGCCAAGCTGGCCGATGTCGAGCGCCTGGAAACCTTCGCGCCGATCAAACTCATTACCGTGGCACCGGAAATCGCCGGCCACCTCGATCTGGTGCGCGAGCTGACCGATGCCGGCATGCGCGTGCAGATCGGCCACACCCTCGGCTCCTACGAAGACGGCGTGGCCGCCCTCGAACATGGCGCGGCCGGCTTCACCCACCTGTTCAACGCCATGCCCGGCCTGCACCACCGCGAGCCCGGCATGGTGGGCGCGGCCCTGGCCCATGCGCAGTACGCGGAAATCATCGTCGACCTGCTGCACGTGCATCCAGGCGCGATCCGCACCGCGCTGCGCGCCATTCCCCATCTCTACTGCGTCACCGATTCGACCGCCGCCACCGGCATGCCGGACGGCGAGTACATGCTGGGCCGCCACACCGTGCACAAGTGCATGGGCGGCGTGCGCCTGGCCGACGGCACCCTTGCCGGCAGCACCCTCACTATGGACCAGGCGCTACGCAACCTGGTTGGACTGGGCCTCGATCTGGCAGACGCCTCGGCCCGCGTCTCAAGCAATGCGGCCGACTATCTCGGCCTGCAGGAACGTGGCCGGCTTTCGCCCGGCGCGTATGCCGATGTGGTCGTGCTAGACCGCGACCTCAATCTCAAAGCCGTCTATATCGAAGGAGAATTGCTGTGACCTCAATGATGTTGAAAGAAGCCCTGTCCGCCGCCGAATGCGTCGCCCACCAGCTGGCGAACGATGGTGACCGCTACGCGGAACTGGGCCGTAAATTGAGGAGCACGTCCTTCTCGACCGCGCTGACGATCGCGCGCGGCAGCTCGGACCACGCGTCCGCCTATGCCGCCTACCTGATCATGGCCCGTCTGGGCCGCGTGGTGGCATCGCTGCCGATGTCGCTCGTGACGCTGAACAAATCGCCGCTGATCACCCGCGACACGCTGGCCATCTCGATCTCGCAATCGGGCCAGAGCCCGGACGTGGTCGAACCGATCCGCTACTTCCGCGATGGCGGCGCCACCACCGTGGCCCTGGTCAACGACATCGATTCGCCGCTGGCACACGCCGCCGAATGGGCCATGCCGCTGCGCGCAGGCAAAGAGCAGAGCGTCGCCGCCACCAAGAGCTTCATCACCAGCCTGGTCGCCGGTGCGCGCATGGTCGCCCAATGGCAGAACGATCCGGAACTGCTGGCCGGCCTGGAAGCCCTGCCGGAATCGCTGCTGGCCGCCACCAAGGAAGACTGGTCGCCCGCCATCGAGATCCTGGCACCGGCGCGCAACATCATGGTCGTCGGTCGCGGCATCAGCTTCCCGGTCGCCCTGGAAGCCGGCCTGAAATTCAAGGAAACCTCGGCCCTGCAGGCCGAAGCCTTCAGCGGCGCGGAAATCAAGCACGGCCCGATGGCCCTGATCGAAGAAGGCTATCCGCTGATGATCTTCGCCACCCGTGGCGCGACCCAGGCCAGCCTGCTGGCCCTGGCCAGCGAAATGCGCGGCCGTGGTGCGCGCGTGATCCTGGCCGCACCGGCCGACGTGGCCGAGCGCGACCTGACCCTGCCGGTGGCAGCCACGCCGGATCTGGACCCGATCGTCGCGATCCAGGCCTTCTACGTGATGGCAGCCAAGCTGGCGGCCGCGCGCGGCATGGACCCGGACGCGCCGCGCCACCTGAGCAAAGTCACCAAGACCAACTAAGCGCAGCGCTTCCATGGCCTCCACCCTCCTCCATCCATGAAGATCTCGACTCTGCTGAGCGCATGGATGGCGCTGGGATTGGCCATGTCCGGCGCGCCCGTGGCCACGGCCACCGCGGCGGCTAGCGTCACCGCGCCGGAAAGGATCGAGTTCTGGACCTTCAGCATGAAGCCGCGCTTCACGCCCTACTTCAACGAGCTGGTACGCAAGTACGAAGCCGGCAATCCCGGTGTCAAGGTCGAGTGGGTGGACTTTCCGTGGGACGTGATCCAGACCAAGCTGGTGACCCGCATCGTGGCCGGCACGCCGCCCGCGCTGGTCAACCTGAACGTGCCCTGGGCCGACGAATTCGCCCGCGACGGCCTGCTCGCGCCGGTCGATGAACTGCTGGGCGAGGCCCGCGCACGCTACATCCCGTCCACGCTGGAAGACCTGACCTTCGGCGGCAAGACCTACGGTTTCCCGCTGTACAGCAATGTCGCGGTGATCGCCTATAACACCCAGATTTTCAAGGCAGCCGGCATTGCGCATGCGCCGCGCACGCTGGACGAACAACTGTCCTTCGCGCGCCAGATCGCCGCGCGCACCGGCAAGGCCGGCCTGTGCCCCGCCCTGTCCAAGATTGACGGGCTGATGATGCAGCAAGGCCTGCCCGTGATCCGCGACGGCAAGGCCGTCTTCAACTCGCCCGAACACGTGGCCCTGATCACCAAGCTGGCGCTGACCTACAAGGCCGGTGGCCTGCTCAAGGACGCGCTGTTCGCCGAGGATAACTTCCCCGCCGCGATCGACGCCTACAAGGGCGGCCGCCTGGGCATGCTGCTGGCGCCGCCCACCGCGCTAAAGCGCATCCAGGGCGATAGCGCCGACATCTACGCCATCACCGATGTGGCGCCCGCGCCGCTGGGACCGACCGGCATCGCCGACGGCGGCTGGCTGATCCACTTCGCCGTACCCAAGAATGTCGACACGCGCCTGCTGCCCGCCGTGGGCAAGTTCGCGCGCTACCTGACCAATGACGACAACCAGCTGGCCTTCGCGCGCCAGGCCAGCGTCTATCCGGCCATGATCAAGGCCGCCGCCGATCCCTTCTTCACCACGGTGCCGCCCAAGGCTGGCGCGGCCGAAAAAGCCGTCTCCGCAGGCGCCGTCTCGATGCCCCATGCGCACACCCTGTATGTGGCCGGCGTGACCGATTACGACGAACTGCGCCGCTCGCTGGTCAAAGCGGTGGAAGCCGGCGTCACCGGCCGCCAGGATGTGAAGCAGGCGCTCGACCAGGCGGTCGCGATCTGGAACAAGAAGCTGGCCAGCCAGCGGAGCCACTGATCATGGACGCCGCCAAAACCCATCATCGTCACTCGCTGCAAGCCTGGCTTTTTTTGGCGCCGGCCCTGCTGCTGCTGGCGCTGTTCTCGTTTTGGCCGGTCGCCTTCGGCTCCTGGCTGGCCTTCACCGACTACAGCCTGATCCGCCCGACCCACTGGGTGGGCCTGGATAATTTCCGCTACATCTTCGACAACGAGATGTTCGTCACCGGCCTGAAAAATTCGCTGGTGTTCCTGCTGATGGTGCCCTTCGTGCAGATCGGCGCGCTCAGCCTGGCCGTGCTGGTGAACAACCAGCTACCCGGCATCCGCTACTTCCGCGCCGCCTTCTATGTGCCCGTCGTGACCACCGTGTCCGTGGTCGGCATCATGTGGGGCTTCATGTTCCATGAACAGGGCGCGCTCAATTACGTGCTGATGACGCTCAATCTGGTCGGCGCGCCGGTGGGCTGGCTGTCCAACGATACGCTGGCGCTGTTCTCCATCATGTTCGTCACGCTGTGGCGCGGCTTGGGCTGGTATATGGTGATGTACCTGGCCGCGCTGCAAGCGGTACCGGCCGACATGCAGGAAGCGGCGATTCTCGATGGCGCCAACCGCTGGCAGCGTTTCTGGAAAATCACCGTGCCGATGCTGCGCCCCACCATCATGGTCTGCACCATCCTGTCGGTACTGGCCGCGCTCAAGGCCTACCAGGAAGTCGATGTGCTCACCCAGGGCGGACCGATGAACTCCACCTTCACCGGCCTGTACTACGCCTACGACCAGGGCCTCAAACACCTGAAGCTGCCGCGCGCGCTGGCGGCCAGCTTCGTCGTATCGGTCTTCTGCGTCGGCATCGCCATCCTGTGCCTGCGCTATATCAAACCAAGGCAGAGCTGATGCGCCACCACCCTCTTCAAGTGCTTGGCCACTATCTGCTGCTGTGCGCGATCGCCATTGTCTGCGTGTTCCCGTTCTGGTGGACGCTGGTCACGGCGCTGTCCACGGAAGGCAATATCTTCGCCTTTCCGCCCACCTTCTGGCCGCGCGCGGTATCGCTGGAGAATTTCGCCGAAGCCTTCCGCGCGATTCCCATCCTGGCCTTCTACCGCAACTCGCTGTTCATCGCCGCCTGCACCGTGTTCTGGAAACTGGCCTTGTGCTCGCTGGCCGCCTACCCGCTGGCACGGCTGCACTTTAAAGGCCGCAAGCTGGTGTTCGGCCTGATCCTGGCCACGCTGGTGCTGCCGTCCGAAGTGAACTTCCTGGTCAACTTCATCACCGTCACCAAACTCAGTCTGGTCGACAGCTACACCGGCGTGATCCTGCCGAACGTGGTGACGGCGGTGGCGATCCTGCTGCTCAAGCAAGCTTTCGAGGAAGTGCCGCAGGACCTGATCGACGCTGCCCGCGTCGATGGCGCCAGCGAGTGGACCATCTTCAGCAAGATCATGCTGCCGCTGATCGCGCCGTGGCTGGCCACGGTCGGCATCCTGACGGCGGTCGAATCCTGGAACGAATACATCTGGCCCTCGATCGTGATGAGCAAGCCGGACGATTTTCCGCTGTCGGTGGGTGTGCTGTATTTGCGCGGCACCTTCGGCAGTAGCACGCGCGTGATCGCCGCCGGTACCGTGCTGACCATCCTGCCCACGCTGGCAGCCTTCCTCTTTACTCAACGATTCTTCATGCGTGGCATGGACGGAGCTGTGAAATGACCCAAACCCCGACGTTACCCCAAACTCTAAGCCAACTCAGAAAAATCGCCGGCCAGCTGATCATGATCCGCTTCCCCGGCACCGCGCTCGACGACGCGACCGCGCAGTTCATCCGCGACAACGGCATCCGCGCGGTCTGTCTGTTCCGCGGCAATATGACCGACTCCGAACAGTTGGGCCGCCTGACCGCGCATCTGCGCGCCATCATGGGCCCGGAATCGCTGATCGCGATCGACCAGGAAGGCGGCGCCGTGGTGCGTTCGACCTGGGTGCCGGCACCGCCGGCCGCGATGGGCCTGGGCGCGGCCGACGACACCGACCTGGCCCAGCGTACCGGCGCGGCCGTGGCGCGCGCGGTCAAGGCCATGGGTTTCAACTGGAACTTCGCGCCGGTGCTGGACCTGAACAACAACCCGCACAATCCGGTCATCGCCGAACGCTCCTTCGGCGCCGAGCCGCAACGCGCGGCCGAACTGGCCATGGCCTGGATGGCCGGCAGCCATGCCGAAGGCGTGGCCTGCTGCGTCAAGCACTTCCCCGGCCATGGCGACACCAACGTCGATTCGCACCGCGACCTGCCGACCGTGGACAAGCCGGTGGCCGAGCTGCAGCGCCTGGAACTGGCGCCGTTCCGCCTGGCCTCGGGCGCCGCGCCGGCCATGATGACGGCGCACATCGTCTACCCGGCGCTGGACCCTGACTTCCCGGCCACCATGTCGCGCCGCATCCTGACCGGCCTGCTGCGCGAGGAATGGGACTATCGCGGCGTCGTCATTACCGACGGCATGGACATGCACGCCATCGCCGGCCGTTATGGCGTGGGCAATGCCGCCGTGCGCGCACTGACCGCCGGCGCCGACATGGTGATGGCGCTCGGCACCACCGAAACCCAGGATGAAACCCTGAACGCGATCGCCGCCGCGCTGGAGTCGGGCGAACTGACGATGGACGAAGTCGAGACCCGCCTGGCGCGCCTGTCCGCGCTGGCGCTGGCCTATCCATGCAAACCGCGCTCCTACAAGGAAGACGCGGCCGACCGCGACATCATGGCCGAAGGCTGGCGCCGCAGCCTGAGCGCGCGCGGCAATCCGCAGCGTCCTCCGGCTGGCGCCAAGCTGCGCCTGGTGGTACGCCAGGATGTGGTCAGCGACGGCGTGTCCGAAGCGGGCGTGCCGGCCGAAAACGTGGCCGCCTCGCTGCGCCGTCTGTACGACGTGGAGATGGTGACCTTTGCCGATGCCGAGACCTTCGACTGGAACGCGCTGCCGCAGGATGGCCGCTTCACGGTGCTGGCCTCGACTTCGCGGTTGCGCTACGGCGAACATGCGCGCGGCAACTGGAAGCCCGACCTGCATCTGGCGCTGTGGAATCCTTACCAGTCGCTCGACATCGGCGCACCGGCGCTGCTGACCTATGGTTTCGCGGTACCGGCGCTGAACGCGGTCAACGCATGGCTGTCGGGCGAGCTGGAAGCGCAAGGGCGCGTTCCGGTGCCGGGCTTCGAATAAAACCCGCGGCAAAGAGCCGGGGCAGTTTTTAGAACCCACGGCAAAGAGCCGGGGCAGCTGTTAGAACCCACGGCAAAGAGCCGGGGGCCTGTCCCCCAGGGACAGGCGGGGCGCAGCCCCTCCCCGGACCCTGGGTCAGACCCCAGGGGTACGCCGTGGGTTCAAGCAGGCGCTGAAACAAAACACGTACAAACGCCGGCGTCCACGCCGGCTCAGGGGAGACAAGCAGCAATGGACGACAACAAGCACAATGTACGCAACCCGAAGTTCTGGGTTCCCAGCCTGTATCTGGCGCAAGGCCTGCCCTTCTTCGCGGTGGCCATCGTGGCCAGCCAGATGCTCAAGAGTATGGGCGTGCCCAACGATGAGCTGAACCACTGGACCGGCCTGATCGGCCTGGCCTGGGTCTTCAAACCCCTGTGGAGTCCCTTCCTGGAACTGGCCAGCAGCAAGAAGATCGTCGTGGTCGGCTTCCAGATCCTGGGCGGCGTCTGCCTCGGGCTGGTGGCGCTGGCATTGCAGGCGCCATTCTGGTTCGCCGCGTCGATGGCGATGCTGGCCCTGGTCGCGATCTCCTCGGCCACCCACGACATCGCCTGCGACGGCCTGTACATCACCAGCCTGTCGGAAAAAGGCCAGGCCGAATACGCCGGCTGGACCGGTACCTTCTTCAACGCCGGCAAATTCTTCACCACCGGCGCGCTGCTGCTGCTGGCCGGCCAGCTGGAAAAGTCGGTCGGTGTAGTGCCCGCCTGGACCACCTGCTTCGGCATCCTGGCCGTCATCATGCTGGCCCTGGGTGCCTACAACAGCTGGGCCCTGCCGCAGGCCAAGAATGAAATCACGGCCGACACCACCGCCTCTGCCATTGCGCGCACGCTGTGGGAAGTGATCGTCGAGTTCTTCAAGAAACCCGGCATCTGGGTGTCTATCCTGTTCATCATCCTGTTCCGCGCCGGCGAGGCGCAGGTGCAGGCGATCGGCCCGCTGTTCCTGCGCGAGGCGCGCGAACTGGGCGGCCTTGGCCTCACCACCTCGGAAGTGGGCGCCGTGTATGGCACCGTCGGCACCGTCGCCTTCGTGGTCGGCAGTATCGCCGGCGGCTACTTCACCTCCTGGCTGGGCCTCAAGCGCGCCATCCTGTGGCTGATCCTGGCGGTCAATCTGCCGAACGTGGTGTTCTATGTGCTGTCGGCCTACCAGCCGTCCAACCTGGCCTTCATCGGCGCGGCGCTCAGCGTGGAGATGTTCGGCTACGGCTTCGGCTTCGTCGGCCTGATCCTGTACATGATGCAGGTGGTCGCGCCGGGCAAGTACCAGACCGCCCACTATGCGTTCGCCACCGGGATCATGCAACTGGGCCTGGTGCTGTTCAAACTGGTCAGCGGCGATATCCAGGTGGCGATCGGCTATCAGCACTTCTTCATCTGGGTCATGCTCAGCGCGATTCCGGTGGCGATCCTGTCGCAGATCATTCCAATGACCGCTCCGGTGGCCGACGCTGAACCCGAGCAGGCGGCAGGCAAGACCGCGACGGCGGGCTAAGCGGATGGCCAGCGTCAGCCTGCGCCAGGTCGTCAAGAGCTACGACAACAAGCACAACACCATCCACGGCGTGGACCTCGACATCGCCGACGGCGAGTTCGTGGTCTTCGTCGGGCCGTCGGGCTGCGGCAAGTCCACCCTGCTGCGCATGATCGCGGGACTGGAAGGCATCAGCGGCGGCACCCTGCATATCGGCGGCCAGCTGGCCAACGATATCGCGCCGGCCAAGCGCCAGCTGGCGATGGTGTTCCAGTCGTATGCGCTGTATCCGCACATGACGGTGTTCGAGAACATGGCCTTCGCGCTGAAGCTGGCCGGCCAGTCCGGCGCCGACGTCAGGACGGCGGTGGAACGGGCCGCCGCGATCCTGCAGATTACTCCGCTGTTGCAGCGCAAACCCAAGGAACTGTCGGGCGGCCAGCGCCAGCGCGTGGCGATCGGCCGCGCCATCGTGCGCAAGCCGGAGGTGTTCCTGTTCGACGAACCACTGTCGAACCTGGACGCCAGCCTGCGCGTGCAGATGCGGGTGGAAATCAGCCGCCTGCACCAGGAACTCAAGAGCACCATGATCTATGTGACCCACGATCAGGTCGAGGCGATGACCTTGGGCCAGCGCATCGTGGTGTTCAATGGCGGGCGCATCGAGCAGGTGGGCACGCCCTACGATCTGTACAACCATCCGGGCAATCTGTTCGTGGCCGGTTTCCTCGGCGCGCCCAAGATGAATTTCATCCCCGCCGAAGTGGTCACCATCGGCGCCGACGGGGTCAAGGTATTGCTGCCCGACGGCGCGCTGATCCAGGTCGCGGTGGCGGCCGAGGGCCTGCAGCCCGGCAGCGCCGTCACGCTGGGCGTGCGCGCCGAGCATTTGCAGCTGGGACCGGCCGGCGCCGCCGGATCGAACGCGATCGAGGTTGGCGTCGGCCATGTCGAGTATCTGGGCGACGTGGCCATCGTCTACACCACGCTGGCCGGCGCGAGCGAGATGATCGCGGTGCGCCAGCCGGTGGACACTGCCCCGCTGCGCACCGGCAGCCGCGCCAGCCTGCAACTGCCGGCGGGGCGCTGCATGCTGTTCGATGCTGCCGGTCGCGCGCTGGCACGCTTGTAAACAGAAGCTGAAGTGGAACAACTCCCTCCTTCAGCCCCGCAGAACGCCTTCCGAACCGGTTTTATGTAACAATACGGCGGTTTCGCAGGAACGCCATTTTTTACGGCTTCCGCCAGCCCCCTTGAGCGACGCTGCGGCCTATCCGCGCCGCGCGTCTACACGTCTTTGATTGAAGGATTGACCATGTCCCACTTTCGTTTCGCTCGTATCAGCCTGATCCTGGCCGCCATCGGCCTCAATGCCGCTCCGGCGATCCTTGGCACTGCCGCCGCCTACGCCGCCGACCCCGCGCCCGCCGCCGCGCCGCCGGCCGATACGGTACGTCCTGAAATCTACAAGCTGATCGACCCGGCGGTGGTCAATGAACTGGTGGCGGCGAAAAACTACGCCGAAGTGCAGAAGCGTATCGACCAGGCCGAAGCCATCGCCGACAAAACCGTGTACGAGAATTTCATCCTGAATCGCATGCGCTACGCCATCGCTTCGGGCAGCGGCAACAACGCCATGGCCGCCACCACGCTGAGCGCGCTGATCGATTCGGGCAAGCTGACCCCGAAGGATAAGGTGGACTTCATCCAGGCGCTGGGCAATCTGTACTACAACGGCAAAGACTATCCGAAAGCGATCGAAGCCTTCACCCGCTACGGCGTGGAAAGCGGCGACACCGCCAAGCAGCGTCCTTACATCATCCGCGCCTATTACTTCAGCAACGACTTCGCCACCGCGAAAACTGAGCTGAACAAGGACCTGGAAGCCCACCACAAGGCCGGCACCAAGCCTGCCATGGAAGAGCTGCAGATGCTGGTCAACATCTCCGCCAAAACCAAGGACACCGCCGGCTACCTGATCGCGATGGAACAGCTGGTCAAGTACTACCCGTCGGACGCTTACTGGAACGACCTGGTGCGCCGCACCCAGGGCAAGTCCAGCTTCAACGCCCTGCGTCTGCGCCTCGACGCCCTGCGCCTGCAGCGCACCGTCGTCGCGCAACTGGAAGGCGACGACTACGCCGACCTGGCCGAACTGGCGATGCTGGGCGGCTTCTCGGCCGAAGCGAAGAACGCGCTGGACAAGGGCTTTGAACTGGGCCTGCTGGGCACCGGCCCCGACGCGGCCAAGCACAAGAAACTGCGCGAGCAGGCCAACAAGGGCGCCGCCGACGACACGAAAAACATCGGCGCGGGCGAAGCGGCGGCGATGAAATCGAAGGGCGGCGTGGGCCTGGTCAACCTGGGTTACACCTATGTGACGATGGACCAGTTCGACAAAGGCATCGACCTGATGCAAAAAGGGATCGCCCGGGGCGTGGCCAAGAATCCGGAAGATGCGAAACTGCGTCTGGGTTATGCCTACGCGCTGGCCGGCCGCAAGGATGATGCGATCAAGACGCTGGAAACCATCCAGGGTGCCGACGGCAGCGGCGATCTGGCGCGCTTCTGGATTCTGTGGCTGAACCGTCCGGCGACCGTCGCGAAATAAATCGCGCCAGGCACAATACATAAAAAGCCCCCCAGCCTGAGCGTGCTCAGTGCTGGGGGGCTTTTTTACATCCACAACGAAACACTGCCAGCGGGCCGGCGGCAGCTGAAAAAAACCCACGGCGTAAATCTGGGGTCTGACCCGGCGGGTCAGACCCCGGCTCTTTGCCGTGGGTTCTAACAACGTTTACACCTTCACATAGATACGGCGCCGGTCCATGATCCAGCCCACCAGCCAGCAGCACAGCATGAAGGCGACGGCGAACAGCAGCGAACTGACCGGCGCCGGGCCTATGCCCTTGAACAGCGCGCCATACAGCCACGCATACGCCGTCTGCCCGCCCACCTGGACACGGAACAGTATCACCACCAGCAGTTCCGACAGCAGGTAGATGAACAGGGTGTTCTTGCCAAATACCTCGAAGAAGTAAGTCCAGCGGCGCTGGCCGCGTCCTTCGATCAGATAGATCAGCAGCGGCAGCACCAGCAGATCCAGCCCCACCGTCAACAGCACATAGGAACTGGTCCACAGCTTTTTATTGATCGGGAAAACCGCATTCCAGCACAGCGCCACGGCGATGCACGCCATGCCTGCTGCCACCAGACGCAGCAGGGTGCCGCCGCCCTGCCCGCGCTGCTGGATCAGGCGTCCGGCGAAGTAGCCGGCGATGACATTGACGGTGGCCGGCAAGGTACCCAGCACGCCTTCCGGGTCGAAGGCGAGACCTTCGCCACGGTACAGATGCGACTCGCCCAGCAGCAGCAGGTCCAGTGCGCGCCCGGCATTGCCGGCCAGCGTGTAGTCGCCAAAATGGGCCATGATGGCCCAGTAGCCCAGCAGGCTGGCCACGCAGAACAGCAATCCGCCGCGCGCCTTCCAGAAGTGCAGGATCAGCGAAGCAAGGCCGAAGCACAGGGCGATCCTTTGCAGCACGCCGGGAATCCGGGTGGCCGACAGCGGCGACAGCATCCAGCCGTCCGCGCCATCGCTGGCGAAGAACGGGAACCAGTACAGCAGGAAGCCGAGCAGGAAGATCAGCGCGCTGCGCCGTCCCACCTTGGCCAGCACCGCGCCATTGCCCAGCGCCGCATACTTGGGCAGCGCGAAACTGAGGGCGTTGCCGACGGCGAACAGGAAGGTCGGGAATACCCAGTCGGTCGGCGTGAAGCCATGCCAGAGCGCGTGCAGCAGCGGCGCAAAGGTATGGCTATCGTCGCCGGGTGTGTTGACCACGATCATCAGCGCGACCGTCAGGCCGCGCAGCACATCGAGCGACAGGTAGCGGCTGGCCGAAGCTGGCGCGCTCATGGACGCACCTTGACCGAGTCGGCACCGGAAGCGGCGAACGCGCGCGCAAACACGCGGGCGAAGGCGCCGCTGGCTTCGTTCAGCGTGCTGCAAGTGGCATCGGCGCCCTTGACGATGCCGCGGCACGGGGTGTCGCGGTCCAGCGACCAGAAATGCAGGCCGGCCAGCTTCATGGCGCGCACGGCGCCGGCCAGGTAGCGCGCGTCGGCCACGCTGAAGACATTGTCGACCACGTCGTTTACGCCCACCATCGGCGTGACTTCGATCTGGTTCAGCGGCACGCCATATTTGGCGTGCACATTGCGCACCGCCTGGATGGCGGAGCGGCCCATGTCGCAGCGGCCCTGGCGCACCACGCAGTTGGCCGCGCTGGCGGGGCCGTAGTCCATCACCATCAGGTTCAGCGCGTAGCCGCGCAGGCCACTGGCGCGCACGGCGCGCAGCACCATTTCGGCGGTGCCGTTCAGGCTGGTGCGGCTGCCGTCGGAGGCGGCCAAGGTGGCGACGGTAAAGCTGAAGCGCAGCGCGGGACGGCGCGCCTGCACGGCGACGGCGCGCGCCAGCAGCGACGCCACCTGGGCCTCGCTCTGTCCTTCTTCAATATCGAAATCGATGCCCAGCAGATGGGGCGAATCGTAGCGGGCGATGAAGCGCTCCATGCCCGCGTCGCTGGCGCAGGTAAACATGCTGCCCTGGCCGCCGGTGGAAATGATATAGCCGATACCGGCGCCGTCGAAGGCGCCCACATTGGCGTCGGCCACGGCCTGCGCCGGCTCCTTGCCCCACTGTTCGGCGCCGCATTCGCCGCTGGCGAAGGCCCAGGTCAGGGCGCCGCGTCCAAAGCTGCTGCTGTTGCCGCTGATGTAGGGCTGGCGCACGCCCTCCGGCGCGGCGGTGATGACGTTGCTGGCGGCGTCGTTCCACATCGCCAGATGTTTATAGGGGCTGTAGACGAAGCGCGGCGCGTCCGGCGCGCCGGCGGCAAGCGCCAGCGGCCCTGCTGAAACCAGCGCAAGCGCGCACAAAGAAGACCGGAATGAAGTCATGGGTTCTCTATTCACAAATGAAAAAAGGCTGCCAGCCTTTTCAAGCACCCGGCGCCGTCGCACAAGAACGACGCAGGGGCTTGCATAAGGGCCGGACAGCCAACAGTACCACCCCGGCGCCGCACAGCTTCATGCGGCGCCGTTTTCCCGCAGGGGACTAGCCCCCGCGAAAGGATCAGTACTTGATGCGCACACCACCGTAAATGGTTTTGCCGTTTTTATACACGCCGGCGATTTGAGTCGTATCGGTCTTGTACACGGTCAGCAGAGGATCGTTCAGGTTCTGCGCTTCCAGCGTGAACTGGATAGCCTTGTTGAGCGTGTAGTTCAGCGCGATGTTCAGCGATGCATTGGCGCTCTGGAAGTAGTCGGCGCCGCCGCGGTTACCCAGCTTGTAGGTGGAACGGCGGCTGTAGCCTACCCGTGCGCTGAAGCTGTCATCTTCGTAGAAGGCGCCGATGTTGTACGAGTTCTTCGAGGTACCGTACAGCGAGCAGTCTTCGGTGGCCTTGCCGTTGCAGGTGCCTTCAGCCAGTTTGCTGGTCTGCTTGCCGTCTGCGTAGGTGTAGTTGGCCGATACGCCGATGCCGCCCCAGATATTCTGCTCGTAGGCCGCGTTCAGGCCGACCAGCTTGCCGTCGCTGTTGACCGGCGAGGAGATATCGTAGTTGGCGATCGCGCCCTGCTTGGATGCGTCGGCATACGGCAGGATGCTGTGGCCGTAGGCGATCACGCCTTTGAGCTGGCTGGCGAAGATACCGGCCGAGACCAGGGCTTTCGGTGCGAAGTACCACTCGGCGCTGAAGTCGATGTTATTGCTGCGGATCGGTTTCAGGTAAGGATTGCTGCCCACGCCGTTGTGCTCCAGATCGCGCAGGTCGTTGCCGGCCATCTGGCCGAAGTCCGGACGCGACATGCCGCGGTTCAGGGCGAAGCGGCCCACCAGGTTCTTCGCCAGATCCGCACGCAGGTTCAGGCTAGGCAGGATGTCGGTGAAGCTCTGCTCGTAGTTCGGCTTGCCGCCTGGCAGGAAGGCCTGGATATCCATCTTGGTACGCACCAGACGCACGCCGACGTTACCGCTGATGTCGTCGGTCGGCTGCAGATTGGCCATGGCGTAGGCCGCGCTGACGTCTTCCTTGATGTTGAATTCCTGCTGGGTCGCATGGGTGTTGAAGGTGGCGTATTTGGCGACCCAGGAGGCGACGTATTCATTGCTGATCTTGAACGGGCTAAAGCCTGGGGTCGGGTTGACCGGCAGATTGCCATACCAGTTGGAACCGTAGTTGCCGATCGCGCTGTCCGGAATCTGCGATTCGTCGTCCGCGCCCTTGCCCAGGGTCATGGCCATCTTGGTCAGGTCGCGCTCATGCTTGGCGACGCGCGCGCCGAACTTGATCGATGGAACTTTGTCGAACGCCAGTTTCAGCTCGCCGTCGACCTGGCCATAGGTTTCCTTGTCGTGCGATTCGGTATAGCTGCCCCAGCCGCCAATGCCGCCGCCGCTGCGCACGAACTTGTCGCCGCCCGGGACGTTGAGCACGAAGATGCCCTGGTCGGTCAGCGAATAGCCGGCGCCCTGGTTCCAGCCGCTCAGCACTTCAAAGCCCACGTCCTGGGTCTTGCCGCTACCCTTGGTCTGGCCCAGTTTGCTGGTGAAGGTCAGGTCGGGATTGACCACCCATTTGGCGTCGAAGTTGAGGAACTTGGAATCGGTCTTGGCATCCGGACGGGCCGCGACGTCTTCCACCACCGAGTAGGCGCCGGCCGAACTTGGGCCGAAGGCGTCCTTACCGTAGAACACCGAGGTGATGGTGTTGCCCTTGACGGTGACCGGTCCGGTCGGCGCGGCCGACTTGCCGTTCCAGCCAGGACCATTGGCGGCGTTGATGGTGTCGGCCATGTAGTTGGTGTTGAAGTTCTTCGCGTCCACGGTGGACAGGAAGCCCGACAGATCCAGCGTCACATTGCTGGCCGGTTTCCATTGCGCTTCCAGGTAGCCGCCCTGGCGCTTGCGTTCCTGTTCGAACAGGGTGGCGCCGCTCAGCAGGCTCAGGTTCTTGCCGGCCAGCGCGGGATCGGCATAGTTGGCCGGGGTCTTGTCCCACCACACGCCTTCGGAACCGGCGCGCTGCAGCTTGCGCTGCTGCGAGAATACCTGGCCGAGGACACCGAAGGTATTGTCTTCACTCTTCCAGTTGATCAGGGCCGACAGCGACGGGTCGGTCTTCTTGGCGGCGCTCGAGTAAGCCGCTTCCACCGAGGCGGACGTGGTCAGGCGCTGTTTGAATTCCAGTGGCTTGCGGGTCTGGATGTCGACGGTACCGGCGGCGCCACCTTCGAGCAGGTCGGCCTGCGAGGATTTATGCACCACGATGCGGCCCACCAGATCCGATGGCAGCAGGGTGTAGGACACGCTGCGGCCGCCGTTGGCGATGTTCGGACCGTACCAGTCGCCGCTCGATACCGAGTGGCCATTGAGCGTGGTCAGGGTGAATTGCGAGGACAGTCCGCGCAGTTGCACGTGTTCGTTTTCGCCGAAGGAGCCTTCGGCCGAACCGGCGCTGGTGGTGGTCACGCCGGGTACGCGCGACAGCGAGTCGGCCACGTTCTTGTCCGGCATCTTGCCGATGTCTTCGGCGGTGATGACTTCCACCAGCGACTCGGCGTTTTTCTTCTGGTTCAGCGACTGCTGCAGCGAAGCGCGGATACCGGTCACCACCACCACTTCTTCGGCTTTTTTGGCTTCTTGCGCCTGGGCCGCGGTCGTACTCACGCCCATCCCCATGGCCAGCATGGCAACGGCGATGGCGATCGGCGTTTTACGGCTGGAACCCTGTACCAGGACGCGCTTTTCTACAGTGTTGATACCCTTCATATACTCCCCCTTGAGTGTGGCTTTGCGTCGAAAGCCTGTCTGTTTTCACCGGAATCATCTGCAAGGCACCGCCGCCGCGGCGCCTTGCAAATTCGTACTTACAACCACTTCCAAACCAGTTCAACGCCAATATACCGCAGCTCAATACCAGAACACTACCAATTTTCCATCGTATTTTTCTATGTTGTATGCCAAACACAGACCACTTTAGCCATTCCCCTGTTCCCATAGGGCAGTCTTCCTGTAGCACAGGTCAACACCACAGTAATACCAACTGTGTGGCCTTTTTTGGTATGATCCACCGACGTAATTCCACTACAGGGGCCGCGCAAGGTACGCGCCCCGCACCGGAGACCACGACGGTATGACATCGCTTGCAGAAATCATGCAGAACCTGGGTCAGACCAGCAGCCTGCCCCTGTACCAGCAATTGCAGCGCGCGCTGCGCGAATCGATCGACAAACGCCTGTTCGGCCCGGACGAGGCGCTGCCGGCCGAGCGCCAGCTGGCCACCGATTTGTCGGTGTCGCGCATCACGGTGCGCAAGGCCATCGACGGCCTGGTCGACGAAGGCTTGCTGGTACGCCGGCCCGGCTCGGGCAATTTCATCAATACACGGATAGAGAAGAACTTCGCCAAACTGACCTCGTTTTCCGAGGACATGCGCGCGCGCGGACGCAATCCGCGCAGCGTCTGGCTCAAGCGTTCGGAGGGGACGGTCACGCCGGAGGAGGCGCTGCGGCTGCGCCTGAGTCCGGGGGCGGCGGTGTACCGCTTCCACCGCATCCGCTATGCGGACGACGTGCCGATGTGTCTGGAGTACGCCACCATTGTGGCGTCCGCCCTGCCCTCGCTGGAGGCGGTGCAGGTGTCGATGTACGATGCGCTCGAGCAGGCCGGCAACCGGCCGGTGCGCGCGCTGCAAAGACTGAGCGCGCTACTGCTCAGCAGCGAACAGGCCGCGCTGCTGCAGGCCAGTGCCGGCGACGCGGGACTGTCGGTGGAGCGGCTGGGTTTTTTGAAGGATGGACGGGCGGTGGAGTTTTGCCGCTCTTACTTCCGCGGCGATATGTATGATTTTGTGGCGGAGTTGAGTACCAGCTAGCGCTTGCGCCGCCAAGGTGCCGGCGGCGCTTTTAAAACCCACAGCAAAGAGCTGGGGTCTGACCCGCCGGGTCAGACCCCGGATTTGCGCCGTGGGTTTCCGGCGCGCGCCGGCGGCCCCTCGGCGCAGCACCGCAGCCTTATTTGGCCTCGCGCGGTGCGCCTGCGCCACTTCAGCGCCGCACTACAAGGCCTTAGTTAGCCTTCGCGGCCGCACCAGCGCTGGCGGCCTTGGCCTTGGCCTCATCCCCCGCCATCACCACGCTCAGCTTGGCCGGATCGATGGCCTTGCGGAAGGCGGCGTTCACCTGCACCACCGTCAGCGATTTGAGCTTGTCCTCGAAGGCTTTGCTGAAGGCGTAGGTGCGGTTCATATACAGGTTCTTGGCCCATCCCGCGGCCAGCACATCGTCCTTGGAGCGGTTCTGCAAACGCTTCTGCAGCATGCCCGATTTGGCGCCCGCGACCTCGGCGGCGGTGAAACCTTCCTTCAAGGCCTTGTCCAATTCTTCGCGGATCGCCGCTTCCAGTTTCTTCAGGTTCTGCGGCGCGGCGATGGCGTTGATGCTGAAGGCGCCGGCGCGGTCCTCATCGCCCGGCTGCAGGCCGGAGCCGCCGCCATACGACAGCCCATCCTTCTGGCGGATGCGGTCCATCAGGCGCGATTTCAAACCGCCGTCGCCGAAGATGTAGTTGGCCACTTCCAGCGCCGGATAGTCCGGATCGTCGATGCGCAGATCCAGATTCATGCGCGCGGCATAAAAACCGTTTTCCTTGTCGGGCGAATTGAGGAACTGGTTCAAGGGCGCCTTGTCCACATTGCTATTCAAGATGCGCGCATAGTGCGACGGGCTGCGCCAGCCGCCCAGGGTTTCCTCGACCGTCTTGACGGCGGCCACCGCGTCGAAGTCGCCGACGATGGCCAGCTCGCCATTGGAGGCGCCGTAGAAGGCCTTGTGGAAGGCCTTGACGTCGTCCAGCTTGAGCGCCTTGACGGCGGCCAGCTGCTCGTCGGTGCTGAGCGAGGCGCGCGGGTCGCCTTTCGGATAGTGGTTGAAATGCAGGGCGATGGCCTCGCTGGCGAGCGACTGCGGCTCGTTGCGGCCGGCCTCGATCTGCACCAGCCATTGCTGGCGCAGCTGCTCGAATTCGGCCTCGGGGAAGCTCGCTTCCTTGAGCACATGGGCCGACAGGCGCAGCGCTTCGACCAGCTTGGCGCCGGTGGTGTCGAAGCGGTAAGGGCTGCCCGTCATCTTCAGCAGCGAGAAGGCGTCGGCCAGCTGCTCGCGGCTGTATTTGCTGGTGCCGCGCATCAGCATGGCGTCGGCCGCGCTGGCGACCATCATCTTGTCGAACAAATTCTTTTCATCGCCCCAATGCAGGCGCAGGTCGACCGAGACGGTGCCGCCGCGGGTCTTCTTGGGCAGCAGCGCGAGCTTGATGCCGCCCACGGTTTTGAGCGCGGTGCGGGCATTGATATTGTCCTGGCTGGGATCGAAGTCCTCGCCCGACAGCGATGCGCCCTTGGCCTTGAAGTTGCGCATCACGTTGGCCACGCTGGGCGCCGGGGCGATCTCGGCGCGCTGGGGCGCGTCGTCCGGCAGGAAGGTGCCGATGCTGCGGTTGTCGCGCCGCAGGTAATGCGCGGCGGCGGCGCTGACCTGCTCGGCGGTGATGCCGGGCAGCGCGTCGCGGCTCTGGAACAGCAGGCGCCAGTCGCCCAGCGCGATCTGCTCGGACAGGGCCACGCCCACCCGCTGCGGATCGTTCAGGGCCTTCTCGATGCTGTTGCTGACATTGCGCCGCACCCGTTCCATTTCCTCGGGCGTCGGCGGCGAGGCGGCGAAGCCCTCGACGGCGGTGATCAGGGCGTCGCGCACCGCCTCGATCGGCTGGCCCGCCTTGACGACGGCGCCGATCATCTGCAGGCCGGGCGCCAGGCCGGTCTGGCCGAAGCTGAACACCTGGGCCGCCTTGCCGCTGTCGACCAGGGTCTTGTGCAGGCGCCCGGTCGGGGTGTCGCCCAGGATCTCGGACATCACGCTGAGCGCGTCGGCGTCGGGATTCAGGGCGCTGGGGATCTTGTAGGCCAGCAGCACGATCTGCACATCGCCCTTGCGCCGCACCACGAAGCTGCGCTCGCCGTCCTGGGTCGGCTCGACGGTCCAGAATGGCGGCAGCTTGCGGGTCGGCTTGGGGATCACGCCGAAGGATTTGCTGATCCAGGCCAGGGTCTGGGCCGGATCGAACTTGCCGGCCACCAGCAGCACCGCATTGTCGGGCTGGTAGTAGGTGCGGTAGAAGGCTTGCAGGTTCTCGATGCGCACATTCTCGATATCGCTGCGGTTGCCGATGGTCGAGCGGCCGTAGCTGTGCCAGTCGTAGGCCACGCTCTGCATGCGCTTCATCAGCACTTCGAAGGGGCCGTTCTCGCCGGACTCGTATTCATTGCGCACCACGGTCATCTCGGAATCGAGATCCTTGCGCGCGACGGTCGAATGGACCATGCGGTCCGCTTCCATGTCCAGCGCCCATTTCAGATTGTCTTTGCTGGCCTGGAACACTTCGTAGTAATTGGTGCGGTCGTAGGAGGTGGTGCCGTTGAACTCCATGCCGCGCTCGGCGAAGTCCTTGGGGATCGCGCGGTGGCGCGGCGTGCCCTTGAACAGCATGTGCTCGAGCAGGTGGGCCATACCGGTTTCGCCATAGTTCTCGTGGCGCGAACCGACCAGGTAGGTGACGTTGACGGTCACGGTGGGCTTGGAGGCGTCGGGGAACAGCAGCACTTTCAGGCCGTTCGGCAGGCGGTATTCGGTGATGCCTTCGACGGACGGGCCTTTGACGACGCCGGCCGGCAGCGCCTGGGCGTAGGCGGCGCTCAGCGCGGCGGACAGGGTGCACAGGCTCAGGCCGGCAACGGCCCGCTTCCAATCAGGTGATTTCATATTTTCTCTACGGAATTGTTGCGTTCAGGATAATACATAGCATACCCGCAAGCCTGGCTGGCGGGTAGTCCAAAACGTAACATATTGTGAGGGGTCAAGCCTTAAAGGGGGCTGAAATGGAGGGGGTTGTGTCTAACCCGGCGCGAAGGGGCCGGTGGCGCCTTGTAAACCCACGGCAAAGAGCCGGGGTCAGACCCGACGGGTCTGACCCCAGGGGTACGCCGTGGGTTTACAACAGGGAAAGCGAAACTCAGCCCTTGGCGGGCGGCTCGGGCACCAGGCAGGCTTCGACCATCTGCAGATCGTTGTCCTTGGCGAAGGAGACGACGAAGTGGTAAGCCATCGGTTCGATTTCGCGCAGCTTGGCGTTGACCACCACGGACTTGACGCCGTTGACGACGGTGGGCGATACATAGGGTGAGAATTGCAGGTGGGCATGGCGACCGCCCGTGCCTTCTGGACGGAAACAGGACATCACGCCGCACAGGCGCTCGGCCCAGTCACTCGGGCGGAATTGACGGCCATTGCTGGTAATGCCAAGAATGAAGAACTCGTCTTTCGGTTCTATCTTGATGGGAGCGGAATCGGCCATAGGCGGCTTGTGGGTAACAAGTGTGCGTGAAAGATCCCGGCGCTTGTGCCGGGCAGCTGGCAATTCTGAAAGAATCCTCAGTATTATATCTTATAGAAGACCTAAATACGTAAGCACTTGATTTTTTGCATGTTTTTCCAGCGCAGCCCCAATAACATGCAGGAAACATGCAGAAGCGCACCGCGACGGTGCGCCCCTCGCCTATTGTATGCCTGTTTTGGCCGGGGCCGGCCGGTAAACCGTCAACCCAGCCAGACCGCGCTCGACAGCAGCAACAGCAGCATCATCCACAGCAGCAGCGCGCGCCAGACCAGGCCGACCGTGCTTTGCAGCGCGCGGACATTCGGTTCCTCGCCGGGCAGCACGTCCGGCTCCAGCTCGCTCGAATCGACCGTGGCGGCATCGACCAGCAGCACCTTGGCCGCGTTCTCGGCCGGAGTACCCAGGCGGATGCCCATGGCGCCGCCGCCGGCCGACAGGATGATGCCGATCGCTTCATCGGACCAGCGGTCGGCGAAATTGCGCCAGGCGTAGATCGCGTCCTCGAAGTTGCCGACCACGGCGAAGGCGATCGCCGTCAGGCGCACGGGGATCCAGTCTATCCAGTAGAAGGCGCGCGCGGCGAACTGGCCGAAGGCTTCGTTGCGCATGTGCTCGGGCTCGTTCCAGGCGCGCGACAAATGCTCGGCCACGCGGTACATGACGGCGCAGGCGGGGCCGAGCGGCATCAGGAACCAGAAGAACACGCCGAACACATTGCGGTGGGTGGTGATCAGGGATTTTTCGACGGCGATGCGGGCAATTTCCGGCACTTCCATGCCCACCGTGTCGAGCCGGGTCCACTCGGCCAACAGCGCGCGCGCGGTCGCTTCGTCGCCGGCGTTCAGGGCCAGCTGGATCGAGGTGAAGTAATGGCTGTAATGGCGGAAGCCCAGCGTCAGGTAGACGATCAGGATGTTCCAGGCGAAGGCGGCCAGGAACCAGTTGTAATGCATCAGCACCCAGTAGATCAGCGCGGTGGGCACCATCAGGATGCCCATCATCAGGAACCAGCCCATGCGGCCGTGGCTGGCGTGGCCGGCGTTGAACCAGGTCTCCATCCGCAACGCCAGACTCTTGATCTCGGCGTAGATCGGGTTATCCGCACGCAGGGGCTTGAGTTGTTCGATCAGTAGCGCGCAAAGAATGGAAAGAAAAGTCATTAAACGTCCTTGGTATCGGCGATGCCGTCATGCCCGCTACGATAGCGCAGTGTTGTGGCGGAATCAAACTTATTGGGGATTTAAGGTGTGGCGGCGCTGTCGCCGCGCTCAGGCGCGCAGGAAATGGAACAGATTGCGCAGCATGCCGGCGGTGGCGCCCCAGATGAAAAACCGTTCGTAGGGCATCGCATAGAAATGGCGCGGGCCGTCCGCCAGCGCGACCGACAGGCGCTGGTGGTTCAAGCCATCCATCAGGAAGGCCAGCGGCACTTCGAAGATTTCCGCCACTTCGGACGGATCGGCCAGCAGCTCGAAGGGCGGCGCGACCAGGCCGACGATGGGGCTGACGCGGTAGCCGGTGCCGGTGTAGTAGTCGGGCAGGCTGCCCAGCACTTCGACGTGCTGGCGCGCCAGGCCGATCTCTTCGCGCGCCTCGCGCAGCGCGGTGTCGGTCGGCGAGGCATCATAGGCTTCGGCGCGCCCGCCGGGAAAGCTGATCTGGCCGCCGTGCGAACTCAGATGGGCGGTGCGCTGGGTCAGCAGCAGGCTCAGGCCCTCGGGCCGCAGCACCAGCGGGATCAGCACGGCCGCCGCGGTCGGATCGGGACGGGCGCGCAGCGCTTCCTCGGTCAGTTCCGGCTGCCATGCGGGCGGGGCGGCAAAGCGCGCGCGCAGCCAGTCCGGCAGCAGGCGCTCGGGCGCGAGCGCGGGCTCGCCGGCGATCGCGTCGACCGGCAATTGCTGGGGATCGAAAGGGGTCTTAGGCAAACGCAACTCCTTGCAGCTGATTAAAAAAAAGGGGCACCAGCGGCGCCCCTTTTATCCAAACACAAGCCGCTAATATTACGCGCTTGCTTTCGCCACAACGCGGCGGTTTGGCAGTTTTTCTTTGATACGTGCCGACTTGCCCGAACGCTCGCGCAGATAGTACAGCTTGGCGCGACGTACGTCACCGCGGCGTTTCACTTCGATCGAAGCGATCAGCGGGGAGTACAGCTGGAAGGTACGCTCGACGCCTTCGCCGGACGAGATCTTACGAACGATGAAGTTCGAGTTCAGGCCACGGTTACGACGGGAGATGACGACGCCTTCGTATGCCTGGGCGCGCTTGCGGGTGCCTTCGACGACGTTAACGTTGACAATGACGGTGTCGCCAGGTGCGAAGTCAGGAATGCTCTTGCCCAGGCGAGCAATTTCTTCTTGCTCAAGTTGTTGAATCAGATTCATTTTTATTACTCCATATACCATCATGCTGGCGCTTGAGCCCAGTAGAGGATGGGGTTAAACACGCGGGACGGGCCCGCTCGGTACTGCTTGCTGCTTACTGCTTACTGCTGCGGATTTACAAATCCGCCAAAAACTGTTCATCGAGACGGCTCAGCAGCCCATCGGCCCTGGCTTTGCGCAGCAGGTCCGGGCGCTTGCGCGCGGTCGCTTCCAGCATGCGCTGGCGGCGCCATTTCTCGATCTCGGCGTGGTTGCCGCCCATCAGGACGGCTGGCACGACTACGCCCTCGTAACTCTCGGGGCGGGTGTAATGGGGCGAATCGAGCAAGCCGTTGACAAAGCTGTCCTCGACCGCCGATGCGTCGGTATTCAGTACGCCGGGCAGCTGGCGGATCACCGCATCCATCAGCGCCATGGCCGGCAACTCGCCGCCGGACAGCACGAAATCGCCGAGGCTGATCTCTTCGTCCACGCAACGGTCCAGCAGGCGCTGGTCGACCGCTTCGTAACGGCCGCACAGGATCACCACACCGGGCTCCTGCTTCAGGTCCATCACGCGCTGGTGCGTCAGCTGCTTGCCCTGGGGCGACATGAACAAAACCCGCGGCACAGGCAGACCGGCATCGGTCTGGCGCTGCTTCGCGGCATTCAAGGTCGCCTCCAGCGGCTTGGCCAGCATCACCATGCCGGGGCCGCCGCCATAGGGGCGATCATCCACGGTACGGTGATTGTCGGTGGTGAAATCCCGCGGATTCCACAGCGACAGGCCACATCGATTCTGGTCAAACGCGCGCCGGGTAATCCCCGACTGGGTCAGGGCGGCAAACATTTCAGGGAATAAGGTCACGACATCAAACTGCATCAGTGCCCTCCCCTTCCGTTGCCTGGCGCTTGCAAGGCAGAGTCTTAATAATCGAGACCCCAGTCGACCGTGATCTGGTTAGCGGCCTTGTCGACATGAATGACGAACTGGCCCACAAACGGAATCAGGCGCTCCTGCGCCGCGACTTCAGGGTCTGCGTCCGCGGTGGCGGCCGGCTTGATGCGCAAGATCGACTGCGGACCGTTGCTCATCATGTCAGTCACCTGCCCCAGGTGCTCACCTTGCAGATTTACTACATCCAGCCCGATCAGATCGGACCAGTAAAATTCATCAGCCGACAGTGCCGGGAAATGACTGCGCGGAACGGAGACAGCGGCACCTTTCAGTGCTTCTGCGGCATTCCGGTCGGTCACACCCACCAGCTGCGCACAGACATCGCCGCCATGCAGTTTGACCCGCAAGACTTCAATATCGTGCAATGCCGGCTTATCGAGCCACCAGGTTTTGATTGCCAGTAATGCATCCGCATCTTCCGAGAAGGGACGGACCCTTACCCAGCCAGCGACGCCATACGCACCGAAGACAAAGCCTACTTGCGTCAGATCATCGGGGACTTTCACCCCGGATGCAGTACTCTCAGTCAAACCAGATTACCTGACTTAAGCCGATTTGTTGGCAGCGACCAGGCGGGCAACGGTAGGCGACAGTTGTGCGCCGACGGATTCCCAGTGAGCCAGACGGTCAGCAGTGATACGGAATGGCACTTCGCCACCCGATGCCATCGGGTTGTAGAAACCGATGCGTTCGATGAAACGGCCATCGCGACGATTGCGCGAATCAGTTGCAACGATGTTGAAGAACGGACGCTTTTTGGCGCCTCCACGAGCTAAACGAATAACGACCATAATATTTCCAAAAAGTGTGCTAAGACGGAAAAAGCCGCAAATTATAGCGCGCTTTGCCGCGAAGCAGCAAGCGTTAATGAAATAATCGGGCGGTTTGGGGTAATCGAAGATTATCGCCTGTTCTGGCCAGCGGGGCAATAGCCAGTTTGGCTAAAAAAGCTGGGCCGGCACCGCGAATATGCGCAATACTGGCTGCTTTCCCGACCTTGCCCCCGACAATATGGCCGTTTCGACACTGAGCTCGCATACCAACAAGACCTTCGCCACCCTGCTCGCCTTCCTGCTCGGCGGCCTGGGCTTGCACCGCCTCTACCTGCGTGGCGCGAAAGACACATGGCTGTGGCTGCACCTGGGCAGCGTGCCGGCCTGTGGCCTGCTGCTGGCCCTGTTTCCCCAGGCCGACTGGTTCTATCAGAGCCTGCCGCTGATCCTGTCGATACTGCTTGGCTTCCTGCAGGCCCTGGTGCTGGGCCTGATGCCGGACGAAAAGTGGGATGCCCGCTTCAACCCCGCTTCCGGCCGTGCCTCGGACTCCAACTGGCCGCTGGCCTTGATCCTGGTCGCCGCCCTGATGCTGGGCGCGGGCGGCTTGATCCTGACGATTTCCCGCCTGTTTGACTTGTTGTACACTGGGGGCGCCTACGGTTGATTGCCCGCCTCTCCGTTTTACCACCGCACAAGGAGCACCATCATGACTAGACGCCCCCTGCAACTGGCCGTCGCACTGGCGCTGAGTGGCATGCTGTCGGCCGCCGGCGCCCAGTCGCTGTCGCCCAAGCAGCAATACGCCGCCGACAGCAAGCGCATCGCCGCCCGCCTGAGCGAAGACAAGAAGCTCTGCGCCGAGGAAGGCACGTCCGCCGCGCGCATGCAATGCACCCGCGACGCCAAGTCCGAATACGACAAGCATATGGCCGACGCCAAGGCCGCCCTCAAGGCCGGCTCGGCCAACAAGGCCACGGCGGCCTGCCATGAGTGCGGCAAGGTCTTATCGGTCAGCGTGGCCGACAAGGCCGGCGAAGGCAGCGCGCTGGGCGTGATCGCCGGCGGCGTGGCCGGCGCCCTGCTGGGCAACCAGGTCGGCAGCGGCCATGGCCGCGAACTGGCCACCGTGGCCGGCGCGGCCGGCGGCGCCTATGCCGGCAACAAGGTCGAACAGCGCATGAAATCGAGCAAGGTCTGGACCGTGCAGGTGCAGTATCCGAGCGGCGAGCAGACCAATTTCACCTTCGATCACGATCCCGGCCTGATGGCGGGCGACCGGGTCAGGAATGCCAACGGCAGCATCGTGCGCAACTGAGTCCGCGCGCGGCGGCGACCACGGCGGCCTGCGGGCCGCTTTTTTACGCCTTGAAAAAAGTAGCCGCGACAACATATCAAAAGGGCATTATCCTGTCCGTTTTTCGCCTCATCATTGTTAGGAGTTCGCGTGCCCGCTGCCAGCCCATCCCCCTCCCCCGCCCCTGATGCGCCTGCCGCTTTTCCGCCGGCCTGGCAAGGTCTGGTCGATCAGGCCGCCACCGCGCTGCGCACCTTGGCCCTCGACGAGGCCGCCAAGGAAAAGTTCTGCAACGATCCCCTGCTGCGCCCGTATATGCACAAGGTGTCACAGCGTTATGTGGCGGGCCAGACCGTTGAGCAGGCACTGGAACGGGTGGCCAGCATCAATGCCCAGGGCCATCTGGCGTCGGCCGAGTATATGGGCGAGAGCTGCCGCGACGAAGCCTTTGCGATGGCCGAAACCGAGGTCTTCCTGGAGCTGGTCAGGCAAATCGGCGCGCGCCATCTGAAGTGTTCGATTTCGTTTGATTTATCCCACGTCGGCTCCCTTATCGATATCGAACTGGGCTTTCGCAACGCGCGCCGCATCGCGCTGGCGGCGGCCGAGATCAATCGCGAAGTGATGATCTCGATGGAGGCGGCCGACCGCGCCGACGACATCTACGCGATCTACGCCCGCCTGCACCGGGAAGAAGGCTTGCACAACGTCGGCATCACGGTGCCGGCCAGGCGCCACCGCACGGCGCGGGACTTGCCGGCGCTGATGGCGCTGCCGGGCCGCATCCGCCTGGTCAAAGGCGCTTTCCTGGAACCGGAATCGATTGCCTGGCACCGCAACAGCGCGGAACTGGCCGCCGCCTACCGCGCGCATGCAAGCACGCTGCTGCTGAGCGGCCACCTGTGCTCGATCGCCACCCATGACCGCGGCATCCAGCACGATTTGACCGAACTGATCATCAAGGAACGCGTGGACCCGCGCAATTACGAGTTTGAAACACTGATCGGCCTGGGCACCGAACAGATCGCCGCGCTCAAAGATCGCGGCTTCCCAACCCGCGAATATGCGGTGTTTGGCGAGGAGCATTTCCTGTATGTGCTGAACCGCATCGCGGAAGAACCAGTGCGCCTGTATCAGGCGGTGGTCGATGTAATGAGCTGAGTCCGTCAAGCGGGCGGCCCTTGGGCGGAATCAGGCCACGCGGCCGAACGGCTCGTCAACCGCCCTGGAAAAGAAAATCGTACCCGGCGTCGCATTCGGATAGTAGGGGTCGATTTCACTGAAGCCCAGCGCGCGGTAGAGATGTTGCGCGGCGACCGTCGGCGGCGCGGCATCCAGAATCAGCCGCGCAAACCCAAGCGCCCGCGCCTGCTCGAACAGGGCGGCAATCAGCTGCTGCCCCAGTTGCCGTCCGCGAAACGCGGGCCGTACATACAGGCGCTTGACCTCGGCAACAGAGTCGTCGTGGCGCAGCAGGCCGACGCAACCGGCAATTTCCTCGCCCTCCATCGCCATCAAAAACAGACCGCTCGGCAAGCTGAACAACTGATCGAACTGCGCCATTTCCTCATCGAAGCCGCGATGCGACAGGTCGAGGTCTAGCCAGCGTATGTATTCGGCGATGACGGATTTAAGTCCGATGCTATCAGCAGGGAAACGGGCCAGTCGAACTTGCATAGGTCGGGTCAGCGGAAAGTGGAATGCCTATATTACTACGCCGACACGCTATCGGCAGAGGGGTGGGTAGGCCCTGCACTCCCCTATAGCAAGACCTCTCTTCCCCCTCTTTTTTGCTCTTTTTCTCTCCTCTTTTCACTTCTATCGGAACTCAGCCGGAAAATTAAAGTCTAAAAGAGAGAAGAAAAGAGAAAAAAAGAGGAGAAAGAGTATGTTCACTACAGTGCCTGTCAGCCTTCACACCCCGGTCCTGCTTCAGCTGCTTGCAATGGAACAAGCTTCCGAGACCCTCACCGTCTCCGACCTGATCGGCAAGGCGCTCCAACAATATCTGACACAGTCCCCGGATGAACGCGATGCCAGCCCACGCGCTCCCGAGATTATCCGCGGCTACCAATGGAAATCATTGTTCCTGCCGGAAGGAACCATCTTGCGTTCGTGGAGCTATGGCGAAAATAACTATGCGCGCGTCGAGGGCGATCACATCATGCACATGGGACGATCCGTCTCCCCCAATCAGTTTGCCCGCTCGTTTTCGCGCACCTTCCGCAACGCGTGGATAGATCTGAGCGTCAAACGCCCGGGAGACAAAACCTACATCATTGCCAGCCGCCTTAGGCGCGAAATACTCGCGCAAGACAAGGTAAAACAGGATGCAGCATGCATGCTCGCAAGCGCTCCGTCACCGTCGCCACCCGCGTCACCACCGCCAGCGCCACCACCCGCGCCAACTCCCTTGCCAGCAAGCTCAGGCACGCCACCCATCACGCGGTTTGGCCCACCGATACCGGCGCGTCCGTCTTTGCCGATGGCGCCGCAAACCGCGCCTGCCGGAGCGGAGCAACTGGCAGCACTGCTGACACAGACGATCGCCGCAGCGGCACAGTTAGGCGCGGCGAGCCGCCCTCCTGGGCAAGTTGGCGAACCAGGGTTCGTCGAGCCAGGAGACGAATGGTGCTTGCCCGAACGGCGAAAATTCCGCCTGCGACTTGAAGACGCCGACTTTTAAGACGCCTGCACCGCTGCAGACCGCCCTTGTGCACGACGGCTCAGCAGCCCCAAGCCAAGGGTCCCGAACACGATCAGGGCCACCGCGATCAGCTCGGCCTGCGTCGCCTGGACGCCGCCGACATTGAACACGGGATTCACGCGGATCTGCTCGATCAGAAGACGCTCGGCGCCGGCCAGCACGACGTAGACGGAGAACAGCCAGCCGGTGCGGAAGGGATGCTTGCGCAGCGCCCACAGCAGGCCGAAGCAGGCCAGTGCCATCAGCGTCTCGTAGATTGGCGTCGGATACACGCCGGGCGCGGGAATCAGCACGCCGAAGATATTGTTGTCGTAGGTTTGCGCCCACAGCCAGCTAGGCAGCCAGTCTGGTTTGAGCAGCATATTGGCCTCGTGTCCCCAGTCGCCGTCACCGGAGACCTGGCAGCCGATGCGGCCTATCGCGTAGCCCAGCATCATGGCCGGCGCCACCGCATCGAGCAGCGGACGCGCGGGCAGTTGCCAGCGGCGGATAAAGATCAGGCCGGCAATCGCGCCGAAGATCAGACCGCCGAATACACTCAGGCCGGAACGGCTGAAAATCATGCCCCATGGCGCGATGGCGAACTCGTCCAGATGCTCCAGGATATGGAAGATGCGCGCGCCGACGATGCCGGCGAATGCCACCACCAGCGTGAAGTTGGTGACGATTTCCTGCGGTGGCGTTTCAATAAAGGACAGCACCCCGCCCTGCCCCTTGACCTGGCGCCGCGCGCTGCCCAGCTGCCCGGCCTCGTGCATGCGCCGCAGTTCCGCGCCGAAGTTGGCGCCGGCCGCCAGCATGGCGCAGGCGACGAACAGGCCGAACATGGCGATCGGGATAGGTACATCCAGACCGGTGACAGCTTTGATGACATCGCTCAGATAGGGATACGACATGAGGGCTTCTTTCAGGGTCGATGAATAAGGAGGAGCAAGCAGCAGGCCAGACCTTAGCACGCTCGCGGCGAAATAGTAAATTGCCTCGATGAAGTGCGCCTTAAGGGACGGAAGAAAACCACGGCAAAGCGCCGGGGAAGTTTTTTTACTCACACCAAGGGGCCACGGTCGCTTTTTAAACCCACGGCAAAGAGCCGGGGGCGACGGGGGCGCCGAGCCCCGCCGGGTCAGACCCCAGGGTTACGCCGTGGGTTTACAGGGGCACGCCTCGGGCTTCCAGAAGCACGCCGCGGACCTTTCATTTAAAAAAAAACCCGCCGGGCGCAGGCCGGGCGGGGTTCTCGATCAAGCAAAACCGCTTAGAACTGGTCTTCGCGCAACGCCAGCACACCAGCGCTGCCTTCCAGAATCGCGCTGCGCAGGCCGGAAGCCTGCGACAGGATATGATCAGCAAAGAAACGTGCGGTAACGATCTTGGCCTGGTAGAAGCTGGCGTCGCCCTCATTCGCATCCAGCTTCTGCTGGGCGATCAAGGCGGCGCGCGCCATCTGCCAGCCGCCCAGCACGAGGCCGGCCAGCTTCAGGTACAGCACGCTGCCCGAGAACACGGCCTTGATATCCGTCTTCATGTTCTCAGCGACATACTTGATGACCGCTTCCAGATCGGCGCTACCGGCCACCAGCTGCTTGCGGATCGCGGCGAAGTCGGCGCCAGCGGCATCGGCCAGCTGGGCTTCGGTCGCGCGCACCAGCGCCAGCAAGCCATTGCCCACGGCACCGCCGTCACGCACGGTCTTGCGGCCAACCAGATCATTGGCCTGGATCGCGGTGGTGCCTTCGTAGATGGTCAAAATCTTGGCATCGCGGTAGTGCTGAGCAGCGCCGGTTTCCTCGATGAAGCCCATGCCGCCGTGCACTTGCACGCCGTCGCGGGTCACGTCTTGCGACATCTCGGTCGACCAGCCCTTGATCACAGGCACCAGGTATTCATAGATGGCCAGATTGGCCTTGCGCACATCCGCATCCGGATGGCTGTGGGCGATGTCGCTGATGCCGGCGCCGTAGTAAGCCAGCGCGCGCGCCGCTTCCACCTGCGAACGCATATTCATCAGCAGACGGCGTACGTCCGGGTGATGAATAATCGATACCGGACCGGCCGAACCGGCCAGATCGCGCGACTGCACGCGGTCCTTGGCGAAAGCCACCGCTTGCTGGTAAGCGCGGTCGGCCACGCCGATGCCCTGCAGGCCGACGCCGAAGCGGGCCGCGTTCATCATGATGAACATGTATTCCAGGCCGCGGTTCTCTTCGCCCACCAGCGTGCCGATGGCGCCGCCGTGGTCGCCGAATTGCAGCACGGCGGTCGGGCTGGCCTTGATGCCCAGCTTGTGTTCGATCGACACGCAGTGCGCGTCATTGCGCGCACCCAGCGAGCCGTCGGCGTTAACCAGGAACTTGGGCACGATGAACAGCGAAATGCCTTTCACGCCAGCCGGTGCGTCCGGCGTGCGGGCCAGCACCAGATGGACGATGTTCTCGGCCATGTCGTGTTCACCATAGGTGATGAAGATCTTGGTGCCGAACACCTTGAAGGTGCCGTCGCCCTGCGGCACCGCGCGGGTGCGCACGGCGGCCAGGTCGGAACCGGCTTGCGGCTCGGTCAGATTCATGGTGCCGGTCCACTGGCCCGAAATCAGTTTTTCCAGGTAGATGGCTTTTTGCTCGTCGCTACCGGCCGTCAGCAGCGCTTCGATCGCGCCATCCGACAGCAGCGGGCACAGCGCGAACGATACATTGGCCGCGTTCAGCATCTCGATGCACGGGGTCGCCAGCAGCTTGGGCAGGCCCTGGCCGCCGAACTCGGTCGGGTGCTGCACACCTTGCCAGCCGGCTTCGCCGAAGGCCTTGAAGGCTTCCTTGAAGCCTTTCGAGGTGCTGACCTGGCCATCGTGCCAGAAACTCGGCTCCTTGTCGGCCGAATGGTTCAGCGGCGCGACCACATTGCCGCAGAATTTGGCGTTTTCTTCCAGTACGGCTTCGGCCGTTTCGGCGTTCGCATCTTCGTTGCCCGGCAGGGCGCTGACGGCGGCCAGGCCGGCCAGTTCGTTCATCACGAACAGCATGTCTTTCAGGGGGGCTTGATAGCTCATTATTCTATTCTCCAAAAAAAAAGCCACGGCAATCCGGCACGGGGCCTGGATCAGCGTGGCTTGGAAGGTCTTACTCCAAGTCGATTACGCTTGAAGATCAGCCCAGTTCGGCAACCAGTTGTGGCACGACTTCAAACAGATCGCCCACCAGGCCGTAGTCAGCAACGGAGAAGATCGGTGCTTCCGGATCTTTGTTGATGGCGACGATGGTTTTCGAATCTTTCATACCGGCCAAATGCTGGATCGCGCCGGAGATACCGACGGCGATGTACAGCGTAGGGGCGACGATCTTGCCGGTCTGGCCCACTTGCCAGTCGTTCGGCACGAAGCCGGCATCGACGGCGGCGCGCGAAGCACCCATGGCGGCGCCCAGCTTGTCGGCCAGCGGTTCCAGGATCTTGAAGTTGTCGCCCGAGCCCATGCCGCGGCCGCCGGAAACGATGACCTTGGCTGCGGTCAGTTCAGGACGGTCCGACTTGGCCAGTTCGCGGCTGACGAAGGCCGACTTGCCGATGTCGGCAACGGCGGCAACGGTTTCGGTGCTGGCCGAACCGCCGGTAGCCGCGGCGGCGTCGAAGCCGGTGCCGCGCACGGTGATGACCTTGATCTTGTCCGACGATTGCACGTAGGCGATCGCGTTACCGGCGTAGATAGGACGCTCGAAGGTGTCCGGGGAATCGACCTTGGTGATTTCCGAGATCTGGGCCACGTCCAGCTTGGCGGCCACGCGCGGCAGGATGTTCTTGCCGTAAGCGGTGGCTGGAGCCAGGATGTGGCTGTAGGAGCCCGCCAGCGCCAGCACTTGCTCGGCGATGTTTTCGGCCAGACCGTCAGCGAAGTACGCTGCGTCGGCGACGATGACTTTCGACACGCCGGCGATTTGCGCGGCCGATGCAGCCGCGGCGGCGGCGTTCGAGCCGGCCACCAGGACGTGCACGTCGCCACCGCATTGCAGCGCGGCGGTAACGGTGTGGTGGGTGCTGCCTTTCAGGCTAGCGTTGTCGTGTTCAGCAATAACCAATGCGACCATGATATTTCCTAATTGTTGGTAAGCGGCCAGGCCGCGCTTAGATGACTTTAGCTTCGGTGCGCAGTTTTGCGACCAGCGTTGCCACGTCCGGAACCTTGATGCCGGCCGAGCGCTTGGCTGGCTCGACCACTTTCAGGGTCTTCAGGCGTGGGCTCACGTCGACGCCCAGGTCTTCCGGCTTGACGATTTCCAGCGGTTTCTTCTTCGCTTTCATGATGTTCGGCAAGGTCACATAGCGCGGCTCGTTCAGGCGCAGGTCGGTGGTGATGATCGCCGGCAGGGTCAGCGACAGCGTCTCCAGGCCGCCGTCGACTTCACGGGTGACCAGCACTTTGCCGTCTTCCAGCACAACCTTCGACGCGAAGGTCGCTTGTGGCCAACCCAGCAGGGCTGCCAGCATTTGGCCGGTCTGGTTGGAATCGTCGTCGATCGCCTGTTTGCCCAGGATGATCAGCTGTGGTTGCTCTTTGTCGGCCAGGGCCTTGACCAGCTTGGCCACGGCCAGCGGTTCCAGGTCCACAGCGGTTTCGACCAGGATGCCACGGTCGGCGCCGATGGCCATACCGGTACGCAGGGTTTCCTGGCACTGGGTAACGCCGCAGGAGATGGCCACGACTTCGGTGACTTTGCCGGCTTCCTTCAGACGCATCGCCTCTTCGAGCGCGATCTCATCGAACGGGTTCATCGACATTTTGACGTTGGCGATATCGACGCCGCTGCCGTCAGATTTGACGCGCACCTTGACGTTATAGTCGACCACGCGTTTGACGGGTACCAAGACTTTCATAGCTGTGCCTTTGGAAAAAAATAAAGAATGACGGGACTAAATAGTGGGCTTGATTATATGAGAAATCGAACTCACAAACTGAATTTAAGCACGATCGTGCGTTTTTTTGTTAGTAGAAATCGTCTAAAGACGCACGAACTCGCTGTAATTTATTTCT
Source organism: Oxalobacteraceae bacterium (assembly GCA_013284265.1). Lineage (GTDB taxonomy): Bacteria > Pseudomonadota > Gammaproteobacteria > Burkholderiales > Burkholderiaceae_D > Rugamonas. The sequence continues at coordinate 116,488 of JABTBR010000017.1, forward strand.
TGGGAGAACGAACCGGGGTGAAGGGAGAAACGCTACACCTGCCCCGGCCCGCACAACACGGGTACTACAAGGGTATTCGCAAGGCGATTACTACGGCTTGCCGGAAATTGCCAGCGGATCAGCCGGCCAATTTCGCCTTATCTTACTTGCGCCGCATCAAAAACACAAACTCGCGGCCGTTTTGCACATGCGACAGCAACGCATTGCCGGTCTGCTTGGCGAAGGCCTGGAAGTCGCGCACGGAACCCGGGTCGGTGGCCATGATGCGCAGCACTTCGCCCGTTTGCAGTTCGGCCAGGGCCTTTTTTGCCTTCAAGATCGGCAGCGGACAGTTCAAGCCGCGTGCGTCGAGTTCCTGGTGAAATTCCATGATCTCGTTTTCAAGTAATGTATCGCTCATCAATATACCTGCCTTGTTAGCGTGTTGTGGTCCTGATTTGTCACAGTCTACCGCAAATCAGACCGTATGACGCGCTGCACCAAAATAGTTCATTGCACGTTGCAATTTCACAACGGGAAATTGCAAGTATACAAGGGACTAGGCGCTAAGGCAACGGCCTGCACAGCTGCGCAGGCCGCATGAACACTCATAATGACTATTAGGCGCGCTCACTGACCCATGCTGCAACGCCAGCCAAAGCGGCTGGCAGCGCGGCCGGATCGGTTCCGCCGGCCTGCGCCATATCGGGGCGTCCGCCGCCTTTGCCGCCCACTTGTTGGGCAACGAAGTTGACCAGCTCGCCCGCTTTGACGCGCTTGGTGGCGTCCGCCGTCACGCCGGCGATCAGGCTCACTTTGCCGTCGGCGACGCTGGCCAGCACGATGGCGGCCGATTTCAGCTTGTCCTTGAGCTTGTCCATGGTCTCGCGCAGCGTGGCCACGTCGGCCCCTTCCAGGGTCGCCGCCAGCACCATCAGGCCGTTCACGTCCACCGCCTGGGTGGCCAGCTCATCGCCCTGGCCGGAAGCCAGTTTCGATTTCAGCGCGGCCAGTTCCTTCTCCAGCGCCTTGACGTGATCCTGCACCTGCACGATGCGGGTGGTCAGCTCGTCCGGATTGGCCTTCAGCGCGGCCGAAGCTTCCAGCAGACGGCGATTGAGCGACTGCACCAGCGCCAGCGCGCCCTCGCCCGTCACCGCTTCGACCCGGCGGATACCGGCGGCAACGCCGCCTTCGCCGATGATCTTGAACAGGCCGATGTCGCCGGTGCGCTGCACGTGCACGCCGCCGCACAGCTCTTTCGAGCTGCCGATGTCGAGTACCCGCACTTCGTCGCCGTATTTTTCGCCGAACAGGGCCATCGCGCCATGCTTGACCGCATCGTCAAAGCTCATGTTATGGGCCTTGGTACCCTGGTTGGCCAGGATTTCCTTGTTGACGATGGCTTCCACGGCGGTGATCTGCTCGGCCGTCAGTGCTGCGTTGTGGCTGAAGTCGAAACGGGTCTTGTCCGGATCGACCAGCGAACCTTTTTGCGCCACATGGCTGCCCAGCACTTCGCGCAGGGCTTTGTGCATCAGGTGGGTGGCCGAGTGGTTGCGGATGGTACGGCCGCGTTTTTCCTCGTCGACGTCAGCGGACACGCTGTCGCCCACTTTCAGCACGCCCTGGGCCAGTTCGCCGTGATGGCCGAACACGTCCGCCTGGATCTTCAGCGTGTCTTCCACGGTGAACAGGCCGCCAGCGGCCTTCAGTACACCCTGGTCGCCCACCTGGCCGCCGGATTCGGCGTAGAACGGGGTGGTGTCGAGCACCACGATGCCCTGCTCGCCTGCCTTGAGTTCCTGCACGGCGGCGCCATTCGCGTACAGCGCGATGACCTTGCTGTTGAAGTGCAACTGCTCGTAACCGACGAAGGGCGTCTTGGCGCCGCTGTATTCCACGCCGGCGGCCATCTTGAATTTGCCTGCGGCACGCGCGGTCTTCTTCTGCTGTTCCATCGCGGCGGCAAAGCCAGCCTCGTCCAGCGTCACTTCGCGTTCGCGGCAGATGTCGGCGGTCAGGTCCAGCGGGAAGCCGTAGGTGTCGTACAGCGTGAAGGCGGTGGCGCCGTCGAGGTTCTTGCTGTCCTTGGCCAGCTGGGCTTCCAGGATCTTCATGCCGTTTTCCAGCGTTTCGCCGAAACGTTCTTCTTCCTGCTTGAGTACCTGGGCGACGCGGGCGGCCGCTTCGTTCAGCTCGGGATAGGCGCTGCCCATCTCGATGTTCAGGTCGGCCACCAGCTTGTAGAAGAAGGGCTTGGTCTGGCCCAGTTTGTGGCCGTGACGCAGCGCGCGGCGGATGATGCGGCGCAGCACATAGCCGTGACCTTCCGGGCCGGGAATGATGCCGTCGACGATCAGGAAGGAGGCGGCGCGGATGTGATCGGCGATCACGCGCAGCGACTTGCTTTCCAGATCGGTGGCGCCGGTTTCGCGCGCGGCGGCCTTGATCAGGCTCTGGAACAGATCGATTTCGTAGTTGCTGTGCACGTGTTGCAGCACCGCGGCCAGACGCTCCATGCCCATGCCGGTATCGACGCAAGGCTTGGGCAGCTTGTTCATATTGCCCTGTTCATCGCGGTTGAACTGCATGAACACCAGGTTCCAGATCTCGATGAAGCGGTCGCCGTCTTCCTCGGCCGAACCCGGAGGGCCGCCCCAGATGTCGGCGCCGTGGTCATAGAAGATCTCGGTGCAGGGACCGCAAGGGCCGACGTCGGCCATCTGCCAGAAGTTGTCCGACGCGTAGCGCGCACCCTTGTTGTCGCCGATGCGGATGATGCGCTCTTTCGGCACACCGATCTCATTGGCCCAGATATCGTAGGCCTCGTCATCTTCGAAGTAGACGGTGACGGTCAGCTTGTCGGCTGGCAACAGATAAACCTTGGTCAGCAGTTCCCAGGCGTAATTGATCGCATCGCGCTTGAAGTAGTCGCCGAAGCTGAAATTGCCCAGCATTTCGAAGAAAGTGTGGTGACGCGCGGTGTAGCCGACGTTTTCCAGGTCATTGTGCTTGCCGCCGGCGCGCACGCAGCGCTGCACGGAGGTCGCGCGCGAATAAGGGCGCGTATCGAGACCGAGGAACACGTCCTTGAATTGCACCATACCGCTGTTGGTCAACAACATGGTCGGGTCGTTGCCAGGTACCAAAGGGCTGGAACGGACGATCGAATGACCCTTGGATTCAAAAAACTTGAGGAATTTATCGCGGATTTCAGATGATTTCATGTCGTATTGGCAGAGGTAGCTGGCTGGGCAAAGGGTTGATTATACGTGAAACAAGTGCGTTAAATAGAGGCAGGATAGAGCTGGGGCTCAGGCGAAGGCCGGACCGATCAGATCGACGCGGTCGGTGCAGAAGCTGTCCACACCCCAGGCCGTGATCTCGCGGGCCCGTTCGGGATCGTTGACTGTGTAGCAAAACAGGCCGAAACCGGCCGTTTTGATGGTTGCCGCCTGCTGCTGGGTCAGGTGTTTATGGTTGGTATGAATGGCCACCGCACCCAGTGCGCGGGCCTGTGGCTCCCAGTCGACAGGGATGCGGTCGACCAGCCAGGCGCGCGGCAGCGCCGGCACCGCATCGCGCGCGGCAGCCAGCGCGTCGACGCTGAAGGAGGCCAGCAAAGGCAAAGTACTAGGATCAAAGGTGCCGGCAGTGCCCGTCGTCGAAACAAAG
>JABTBR010000018.1 GCA_013284265.1 Oxalobacteraceae bacterium
CCCGCCGGGTCAGACCCCAGGGGTACGCCTTGGGTTCTAAGGAAGTCGCCGGCACCTTGACGGGGACTTCCAAAAAATAAGCCGGCATTCGCCGGCTTAGGGTCAAACTTAAATCGCTTTGGCCAGCTCGGTCGCGATACCGATGTAGTTGGCCGGTGTCATGGCCAGCAGCAGGTCTTTCGCGTCCTGCGGAATCGCCAGGCCGGTGATGAAGTCGCGCAGCGCGTCTTTCGAGATGCCTTTGCCGCGGGTCAGCTCTTTCAGCTGCTCATACGGGTTCTCGATGCCATAACGGCGCATCACGGTCTGCACCGGCTCGGCCAGCACTTCCCAGTTGGCGTCCAGATCGGCGGCCAGGCGGGCGTGGTTCACTTCCAGCTTGTTCAGGCCGCGCAGGCAGCTGTCGTAGGCCAGCAGGGTGTAACCGAGGCCGACGCCGATATTGCGCAGTACGGTCGAATCGGTCAGGTCGCGCTGCATGCGCGACACCGGCAGTTTTTCCGACAGGTGTTTCAGCACGGCGTTGGCCAGGCCCAGATTGCCTTCGGAGTTTTCGAAGTCGATCGGGTTGACCTTGTGCGGCATGGTCGAGGAACCGATTTCACCGGCCTTGGTCTTCTGCTTGAAGTAGCCCAGCGAGACATAGCTCCAGATATCGCGGTTCAGATCCAGCAGGATGGTGTTGGCGCGCGCGAAGGCGTCGAACAGCTCGGCCATGTAGTCATGCGGTTCGATCTGGATGGTGTAAGGATTGAACACCAGGCCCAGGCGCTGCTCGATCACGTTCTTCGAGAAGCCAGCCCAGTCGAAGCCAGGGTAGGCCGACAGGTGGGCGTTGTAGTTACCGACGGCGCCATTCATCTTGCCGAGGATTTCCACGCCGGCGATGCGGGTGATCGCGCGTTGCAGGCGCGCCACGACGTTGGCCATTTCCTTGCCCAGGGTGGTCGGGCTGGCGGTCTGGCCGTGGGTGCGCGAGAGCATCGGCACATCGGCGTTGACGCGGGCGATCTCGGCCAGGCGCTTGATCACGCCTTGCAGGGCCGGCAGCATCACGCCGTCGCGCGCGGCCTTGAGCATCATGCCGTGCGAGGTGTTGTTGATGTCTTCCGAGGTGCAGGCGAAGTGGATGAATTCCGAGGCGGCCAGCAGTTCCGGCACGTCCTTGACCTGCTCCTTGAGCCAGTATTCCACGGCCTTGACGTCGTGGTTGGTGACCGCTTCGATTTCCTTGATGCGCGCCGCATCCTGTTCGGTGAAGCCGCTGGCGATCTTGTCGAGCAGGGCCGAGCCTTCGGCCGAAAACGGCTTGATCTCGGCGAAACCGGCCTGCGACAGTGCCTGCAGCCAGGAGATTTCGACCTTGACGCGGTGGTGCATGAAGCCGGACTCGGACAGGATAGGGCGCAGCTGGTCGGTCTTGCTGGCGTAGCGGCCGTCGAGTGGGGACAGGGCCGACAGCGTGGAATAAGGAGTAGTAGTCATGGGGCGAGGACGCAGGTTAAGGAGACGGTTGGCGGTGCGCAAACCGCGATTTTACCACTGGCGCGGACTTGGTCGCCGGTCCCCGCGCCAGCCGCCCATGCCGATGCTATACTGTTTGCTAATCTTCTACTATAAGCATTTATGAAACTTATCGGTTCGCTTGCCAGTCCTTATGTCCGCAAAGTCCGGGTTGTTTTCGCGGAAAAAAAGCTCGACTATCAGTTTGAACTGGAAGATGTGTGGGCGCCGCAGACGTCGATCCAGGACCTGAATCCGCTCGGCAAGGTGCCTTGCCTGCTGATGGACGATGGCAGCGCCATGTTCGATTCGCGCGTGATGGCCGAGTATCTCGACACGCTCACGCCGGTATGCAAGCTGCTGCCGCCGAATGGGCGCGACCGCGCCGACGTCAAGTGCTGGGAAGCGCTGGCCGACGGCGTGCTCGATGCCGCGATCCTGATGCGGCTGGAGCGGCTCCAGCGTCCGCCCGAGCTGCAAAGCGAAGCCTGGGTCGAACGCCAGATGCGCAAGGTCACGCTGGGCCTGGCATCGATGGAAGCCAAGCTGGGCGAATCGCCTTACTGCGCCGGTAACCACTACACGCTGGCCGATGTGGCGGTCGGTTGCGCGCTGGGCTGGCTGGCCTTCCGCTTCCCCGCCATCGACTGGCGCGGCGAGCACCTGAACCTGGCGCGTCTGTACGACAAGCTGTCCGAACGCCAGTCCTTCAAGGATACCGCGCCGCAGTAAGCGGCACGGTCACAGGGTTCGCGCCGCCGGCCCGCGCCGGTGGCAGAGCGCATCGGGAAGCACCTCATGAACAAGTCCACGACCAAGAGCGCTGTGCCGGAGAGCGTCACGCCGGCCCAGCAGCAGCGCCTGCAGATGGCCGACATCGCGCGGCTGGCGGGCGTGTCCACGTCCACCGTGTCGCGCGCGCTCAGCGGCAGCACCCTGGTCAACGAGGAAACCCGCACCCGCATCCTGGAGCTGGCGCGTTCGCTCAAATACTCCATCAATATCGGCGCGCAGAACCTGCGCCTGAAGCAGAACCGCACCGTCGGCGTGGTCGTGCCCTACGACTCGGCCACGCGCCAGCATCTGTCCGATCCGTTTTTCCTCGGTATGCTGGGCAGCCTGGCCGATGCGCTCACCGAGCAGGGCTTCGACATGCTGGTCACCCGGGTCGACGCCGAGCAGCTCGACTCGGCCGCCGCACCCTTCGACAGCGGGCGCGTGATCGGCGTGGTGCTGATCGGCCAGTGGCGCCATCACGATCAACTCAATCAGCTGGCAGCGCGCAATGTGCCCATCGTGGTGTGGGGCGCGCAGCTGCCGCAGCAGCAGTACTGCACCGTCGGCGGCGACAACGTGGCCGGCGGGCGCATGGCCACCGCCCATCTGCTGGCGCAGGGGCGGCGTCGCATCGCCTTCCTGGGCGATGTGAATATGCCCGAAGTGGCGCAGCGCTATCGCGGCTATTGCGAGGCGCTGGCGGCCGAGGGCATCGCGCCCGATCCGGCCTTGCAGGTGAGCGCCTCCTTCCTGCCGGAAGCGGGCGCCCAGGCGATGCGCCAGCTGCATCAGGGCGGACAGTCCTTCGACGCCATCTTTGCCTGCAGCGACCTGCTGGCCATGACCGCCATCAATGCCTTGCGCCAGGATGGCGTGCAGGTGCCGCGGCAGGTGGCCGTGGTCGGCTATGACGATATTGAGCTGGCCAGCTATTTCCATCCGCCGCTAAGCAGCGTGCAGCAACCGATACGCGCGGCCGGCCGCGCGCTGGTGGCGACCTTGCTGGAACTGACCGAGGGCCGCCCGGCCAGTTCGGTGCAACTGCCCACGCAACTGATCGTGCGCGCCAGCAGCAGCTGATTTTCTTCCTTCTCCACTCCCTGTTTGTTGTTTTCGTTCCAAGCGACTCAAAATTCGACCCGCTTTGCAACCGTTTGCATTGAATGCATAAATTAAAACTTTATTTTATGCCGGGCTGTCGCGTTTACGCACGGATGGATAGCCATTTACAGCCTTGTTTTTAGCCGTTTCTCCTATGACGGACGGGTATTTTGCGGGCCGTTCATTCACGTTTTCACTGTGCATTGCAATCGATTGCAAAAATTTTGAAATCGATGAATAATGGCGCACCTGCTCAAACAATCAGCACCCGGGTACTAACAGCCGCCTCGAAGCGGCGCACGATACTTACTGGAGGAGACACAATGGATGCACGTAACGTCAAACTGAATGCCATCGCCGCGGCTGTCGCCATGGCGGTCCTGCACATGGGGAATGCACTGGCGCAGGAACCGGCCGGCGTTCCCGCGACCCCGGCCCTGCCGGCCGCCGCCGACAAGAGCGATGGACTGAACCTGGAGCGCGTGGTCGTCACCGGCACCACCGGCGGCTCGTCCAAGATGAAGTCCAGCGTCTCGATGAGCACGATGGAACTCGACACCATCAAGAACGCCGCGCCGACCAGCGCCGCCGACGTGCTGCGCGCGATTCCCGGCCTGCGCTCGGAATCGTCTGGCGGCGAAGGCAATGCCAACATCACCGTGCGCGGCGTGCCGATTTCGGCCGGCGGTGCGCGCTATGTGCAGATCCAGGAAGACGGGCTGCCGGTGCTGCAATCGGGCGACTTCAACTTCATCACGCCGGACAGCTTCGTCAAGATCGACGGCGGCCTCGATCACCTGGAAGTGGTGCGCGGCGGTTCGGCCTCCACCCTGGCCAGCAATTCGCCGGGCGGCATCATCAACTTCATCAGCAAGACCGGCAAGGAGCAGGGCGGCAGCGTCGGCATCAGCCGTGGCCTGAACTACGACCAGACCCGCTACGACTTCGACTACGGCACCCCGATCTCCGACAAGACCCGCGTCTTCATCGGCGGCCATTACCGCACCGGCGAAGGCATCCGCAAGACCGGCATGAGCACCGAGGACGGCGGCCAGATCCGCGCCAACCTGACCCACGAATTCGAGCAGGGCTTCATCCGCGTATCGCTCAAGCATGTGGACGACAAATCGCCGACCGCGCTGCCGGTACCGGTGCAGGTGGTCAATGGCCAGGTGCGCGAAATCGCCGGCATCGATACTCGCAAGGTCAGCTTCTATTCGCCGCACTGGGTGCGCGATGTCACGCTGGACAAGAACAATGGCCACGTCTCGACCAATGTCAACGACGGCCTGAGCGTCAAGAGCGACGCCTTCGGACTGGAAGGCTCCTTCAATCTGGGCAATGGCTGGACCCTGAGTGACAAATTCCGCAAGTCCAATAACAGCGGCCGCTTCACCGGCGTCTTCCCCGCCAATAACGGCACCGTAGGCAGTTATGTATTCGCCACCGGCCCGAACAAAGGCCAGGCCTACAATGGCCGCGCCTTTTCGGCGGTGGTGTTCAATACCTCGATCGACGACGCGGGCAATACGCTGAACGACACCAAGCTGGCCAAGACCTTTGAACTGGGCGGCGGCGCCAAGCTGACCGGCACGGTAGGCTTGTACAGCTCGATCCAGAAGCTGGGCCTGACCTGGAACTTCAATGAATACCTGATGCAGGCCACTGGCGACAAACCGGCCCTGCTGCAAACGGCCAGCGGCACGCCCGGCCTGATCGGCCCGGCCTTCGGCGGCTGCTGCTCGCGCGCGGTGGACATGGAATACAAGCTGACGTCGCCCTATCTGAACGTGGGCTACGAAATCGGCGGCCTGAATCTGGATGCCGGCGTGCGCCAGGACAAGCAGCGCGCCAACGGCACGGCCAACATCGCCACCAATGCGCAGCGCTACGAGGCCGCGACCCAGCAACTGGTGGACTACCGCATCGACCACACCTCCTATTCGCTGGGCGCCAACTACAAGATCGACCGCAATCTGGCGGTGTTCGGCCGGGTCAGCGATGGCGTCGCCTTCAATGCCGACCGTATCCTGTTTGGCACCCCGCTCGATGGCAGCGCGCCGATCAACATCAACACCGTCAAGCAGATCGAAGGCGGCGTCAAATGGCGGCGCGGTGGCATCAGCAGCTTTGTGACGCTGTTCCAGGCCAAGACCGACGAGAGCAACTACGAAGCGACCACCCAGCGCAGCACTTCCAACAGCTACGACGCCAAGGGTGTGGAAGTGGAAGCGGCTTACACCATGGGCGACTTCCGTGTGAGCGGCGGGCTGACTTATACCCATGCCAAGATCACCGGCACCGCGCCTGGGGATGTGGCTTTGATCGGTAATACGCCGCGCCGCCAGGCCAAGGTGATTTACCAGATCGCGCCGAGCTACAGCTGGAACGACGCCACCTTCGGCGCCAGCATTGTCGGCACGGGGAAGTCCTGGGCCGATGATGCGCACACCATCATGATGCCGGCTTATCAGGTGGTGAACGCGTATGTGAACTACCAGCTCACGCCCAAGGCGCTGGTGGCCCTGAGCGCGAACAATCTGTTCGACAAGATCGGCTATACCGAAGTTGAGGGCGACGGCCATGCCGCGCGCTCGATCAGTGGCCGCGCGGTCAAGCTGAGTCTGAGCTACGCGTTCTAATCCCGCTGTGGAAGTGGCGTGCCGCGCTGCATGCTTAAACCCACGGCAAAGAGCCGGGGTACGACCCGTCGGGTCGTACCCCAGGGGTCAGCCTTGGGTTCTAACACTGCCACCGGCCTTTCGCTTCCCGCAAATACCATTACACAATGACTAATACCCTGACTCCTTCTGAGCGCATGCTCGCCGTGCTGCCCGACGCATTGCGCGCCGACGCGAGCCGCCGTCTGGCCACCCGCGCCGAACCGCTGCGCGCGCTGCTGGCCGGCCTGTATGGCGAACACGCCGACTTCCAGCCCTGGCTGGGCGAATTGATGGAGACCCTGGGTACGCTGCTGGCGGCCCGTCCAGGCGAACTGCGCCAGCTCGATGCACAGCGCGAGGCGCAGCCCGACTGGTTCCTGAACCAGCGCATGCTGGGCTATTGCGCCTACGTGCAGAACTTCGGCGCGACCCTGAACGGCGTGGCCAGTCACATTCCACACCTGCAGGAACTGGGCGTCAGCTATCTGCACCTGCTGCCTTTCCTCAAGCCGCGCGAAGGCGAAAGCGATGGCGGTTTCGCGGTGGCCGACTTCGACCAGGTCGATCCCGCGCTGGGCAACAATGCCGATCTGGAAGCGCTGACGGGGCGTCTGCGTGGCGCCGGCATCAGCCTGTGCTCGGACTTTATCCTGAATCACGTGGCCGACGACCATGTCTGGGCACGGGCCGCGCGAGCCGGTGATGCCGAGGCCCGCGCCATGTTCCACGTGTTCCCCGACCGTGCCATGCCGGACCGTTACGAGAGCACGCTGGGCCAGGTCTTCCCCCAGGTCGCACCGGGCAATTTCACCCATATCGCCGCGCTGGATGCCTGGGTCTGGACCACCTTCTATCCCTACCAGTGGGACCTGAACTACGCCAACCCCGCCGTGTTCGCGGCCATGGCTGCCACCTTGCTGCGGCTGGCCAATCGCGGCATCGAAGTATTCCGGCTCGACTCCACCGCCTTCCTGTGGAAGCGCGAAGGCACGAACTGCATGAACCAGCCGGAAGCCCATGCGCTGCTGCAGGCGCTGCGCGCGGTGGTGGATATCGCCGCGCCGGGCGTATTGCTGAAGGCCGAGGCGATCGTGCCTACCCGCGAACTGCCGGCCTACTTCGGCAGCGCGGACGCGCCCGAATGCCATATCGCCTACCACAGCAGCCTGATGGCGGCCGGCTGGGCCGCGCTGGCCGAGGATAATCCATCCCTGCTGCGCGAGGTGATCGCCACCACGCCGGCCCTGCCACCGTCGGCCAGCTGGCTCAGTTACGTGCGCTGTCATGACGATATCGGCTGGAACGTGCTGCGCGCCGAGGCGGCCGCCGACGGCAGCGATGCCAAGGCGCGGCTGGCGCGCATCGCCCAGTTCTTCAGCGGCGCCAACGATAGCTATGCCAGCGGCGCGGCCTTCCAGAGCAGCGACCCGAACGCGGCCCACGGCAGCAACGGCATGGCCGCCTCCTTGGCCGGGCTGGAAAAAGCCACCGGCCCGCAGCAGCGCGCCGCCGCGCTGCGCCGCCTGCAACTGCTGCACGGCCTGGCGCTGAGCTTTGGCGCCTTGCCGGTGCTGTACATGGGCGACGAACTGGCGCAGCAGAACGACTACAGCTACACCAGGCGTCCGCAGCACGCGATGGACAGCCGCTGGCTGCAACGCCCACCGTTCGAGACGGGGCGCTGGCGCGAGCGGCTGGACCGTAGCCGCACCAGCGGCGCCATGTTTGCCCAGCTGTGCCGCCTGGTGCAACTGCGCCGCCACCACGATGCGCTGGCCGCCGCCGCGCCCCGCACCCTGCTGGACGGGGGCGATCCGGCCATCCTGGCGCTGGCGCGCGGCCCCGATTTACTGGTGCTGATGAATTTTTCCGGTCAGCCGCGCCGTTTTGCGCTGTCCGGACGCTGGACTGACTGCCTGTCCGACCGCATACTGGTGGGTGATATTCCACTGGAACCGTGGGCCATGCTTTGGCTTGAGCGCACGGAGGACTAAGACGGCACAGACAGGAGCGGGACATGGGCGCACAGCAGGCAATCGCGGTATTCGGCGAAGCATTGGTCGATGATTTCATCACGGAGCAGGTGGTAGGCGGGGCACCTTTCAATGTGGCGCGCAATCTGGCCGCCTTCGGTGCGGCCACCCTGATGATCACGCGGATTGGCCAGGACAAGAACGGCGCGCTGGTGCGGGCCGAGTTCGAGCGCTTCGGCATGAGCACCACCGGCCTGCAGGCCGATGTGAAGGAAGCCACCGGCCGGGTGGTGGTCGAGCGCGACGGCGAGGGCGGACACCGCTTCACCATCCTGCCCGACCAGGCCTACGACTACGTGGAAGCCGAGCCGGCCCTGGCCGCATTGGCGGACACCCCGCCGGCGGTGCTGTACTTCGGCACGGTGGCGCAGCGGCATCCGCGCTCGCGCGCCACTTTGCTGGCCTTGCTGGAAGCGACCAAGGCCAAGCGCTATCTGGACCTGAATGTGCGTGAAGGGCAGGTGACGGAACGGCGCGTATTCGAGTCGCTGCACCAGGCCGACATCGTCAAGGTCAACGAGACCGAGTTGCAGGATCTGTTCAACTGGTACGCGCATGTGCGCCTGGGCACCCAGCAGATGGACAAGCCGGAACTGGTGGCGGCCTGCCGCCGCCTGATCCGCACCTTCGCGCTGGAAGGGCTGGTGGTGACGCTGGCCGAGCGCGGCGCGGTGTACTTCGACGCCGATGGCAGCGTGGTGTCGGACTTCAACACCCAGGCGCCGGAACGGCTGGTCGACAGCGTGGGCGCGGGAGATGCCTTCTCGGCGGTGTTCCTGTATGGCCGCGCGCAGGGCTGGGACCTGGCGCTGACGATGGCGCGGGCGAATGCCTTTGCCGGTGCGGTATGTGGTTTTGCGGGTGCGGCGTCGCCGGACCTGAGTTTCTATCAATCCTGGATCGCGCGCTGGCAAGGCGGCGATCCCTTACCCTGATCCACTGGAGCCGCCATGGCGTCACACAAACCGCGTCTGTCCTTCTGGCAGATCATTAATATGAACATCGGCTTCTTCGGCATCCAGTTCAGTTTCGGGCTGCAGCAAAGCAGCATGAGCCCGATCTACAAATACCTGGGTGCCGATGAAGCGAGCCTGCCCTACCTGTGGCTGGCCGGGCCGATGACCGGTTTGCTGATCCAGCCCCTGATCGGCGCCATGAGCGACCGTACCGTGACGCGCTGGGGCCGCCGCACTCCCTACTTCCTGATCGGCGCCATCCTGTGCAGCCTGGGTTTATTGGCGATGCCGTTCAGCCCTACGCTGTGGATGGCGGCCAGCCTGCTGTGGATACTCGACGCGGCCAATAATGTGACGATGGAGCCTTACCGCGCCTTCGTCAGCGACAAGCTGGAACCGAGCCAGCATTCGCTCGGCTTCCTGACCCAGAGCGCCTTCACGGGGCTGGGCCAGACGCTGGCCTATCTGACGCCCTCGCTGCTGGTCTGGATGGGCATGAACAAGGATGCCGTCAACGGCAGTCATATTCCCCACATCGTCATCGTGGCCTTCCTGATCGGCGCGGTGTTCTCGCTGGCCTCTATCCTGTGGACGCTGAAGACCACGCCGGAAAATCCGCTCAGCGCCGAGGAACTGGTGGCGCTGCGCGCCCGTCCGCAAGGCTGGCGCCACACGCTGGCCGAGATCGGCGATGCAATCCGCGAGATGCCGCCGACCATGCGCCAGCTGGCGCTGGTCAAGCTGTTCCAGTGGTACGCCATGTTCTGCTACTGGCAGTACATCATGCTGTCGCTGGCGCAGACGATCTACGGTACCAGCGACCAGGCATCGGAAGGCTTCCGCGATGCGGGGCTGCTGAGCGGGCAGGTGGGTGCCTTCTACAATGCTGTGGCTTTTGTCGGCGCGCTGGCGCTGGTGCCGTTCACGCGCCGCTTCGGTCCCAAGATCATGCACAGCATCTGCCTGGCGCTGGCCGGGGTGGGCATGCTGTGCATTCCGATGATCCATACACCGTGGCTGCTGTTTGTGCCGATGGTCGGCATCGGCCTGGCCTGGGCCAGCATGATGGGCAATCCCTATGTGATGCTGGCCGGCTGTATTCCGCCCGAGCGCACCGGGGTGTACATGGGGATCTTCAATATGTTCATCGTGATCCCGATGATCATCCAGATCTTCACGCTGCCGCTGTATTACCACGCATGGCTCGATGGGAAGCCGGAAAATGTGATCCGTCTGGCCGGCGGCCTGCTGCTGTGCGGCGCCGTGGCGGTGCTGAAGGTGAAGCTGAATAAAATAAAGGCCAGCGCGAACGCTGGCCTTCCTGAAGCGCAAACCAGGGTGGCACACAACTAAGGCGTCACCGGATTTGCATGCTGTAGCGGACAGCGCCTTGCTGCCCGCGCTGGCGAATTATTCGGATGCGGAAGCCATCTGGCTTTGCAGGTAGTTCTGCAGGCCGACTTTGCCGATCAGATCGAGCTGGGTTTCGAGCCAGTCGATATGCTCTTCGGTGTCTTCCAGAATCATCAGCAGCAGGTCGCGCGACACGTAGTCGGCGGCTTTTTCGCTGGCGGCGATGCCTTCCTTGATGGTGACGTGGGCTGCGCGTTCCAGTTTCAGGTCGCAGTCCAGCATCTCTTCAGTCGACTCGCCGACCATCACTTTGTGCAGCGCTTGCAGGTTAGGCAGGCCGTCGAGCATCAGGATGCGGTCGATCAGCTTGTCGGCGTGTTTCATTTCGCCGATCGATTCTTCGTATTCTTTTTTCGCCAGTTTCTCGAAACCCCAGTGGCGGTACATGCGCGAGTGGAGGAAATACTGGTTGATTGCGGTCAGTTCGTTGGTCAGCTGTGCGTTGAGCTGCTTGATGACGTCGGCGTCGCCCTTCATGGGAATCTCTCTGTAATGGTATCGGATTCCAGCATTTTGCCACGAACGGGCAAAGGAACGAAGGGAAACGGCAGCAATGGCCGTCGATTGTTAACGCAAATGAAAACAATTGCCATTCGCGGAAGGGCGGGCGCGGAGCGGCCGCGCCGCCGCGGCGGATCAGGACAGCTGGAAGTTGATCGGTACCAGCACGTAGACCGAGACGGCCTTGCCATCTTCCAGATAAGGCTTGTACAGGGCGCGCAGCGCGGCCTGGCGGCCCGCTTCGTCCAGGTTGGACGAGCCCGAGGATTTATGCACCAGTACCTGTTCCGGCTGGCCGCGTTCGCCGATCAGCACGCGCAGCATGACCACACCGGTTTCGCCCATGCGGCGCGAAATGCTTGGATAGACCGGTTGCGGCGCACGTACATATTCGACGCCGCTGATGGTTTTCGGCGCGCTGACGACAGGTGCCGGCGCGGGGGCGAGCGGTGCCGGTGCGGCCACGGCCACCGCGCTTGCCTCGGCCGGCTTGGCTTGCGCCTGCGGCAGGGTAATGGTCGGTTCGGTTTGCTGTACAGCCACGACCGGCAGCGGCGGCACGAAAGTCGGCGTGCGCTGGGCGATCTGGACGGTTTTTGGCGGGGTGCTCGGTTTTTCCGGGGCCGGCGGGGCCACGAAGGTGACGTTGACCACCTGCGGCAGCACGGCGTGCACCGCTTTGCTCATCATGCCCGATTGCAGAGCGTAGAAGAAGACGGCATGGACCAGGACGATGGCGGCCAGCGGAGCCGCTTTGCGGGCGCGCTGTTGCAGGGTGAGCAGATTGCGATCTGCGCCGTAGCCGTGGGACATCGTCATCGAACTCATACCACTCCTTAATAAGGAAATACTTAGTTGGTCAGTACTGGACGCTTGAGAACGGTTTCCTGGGTGTTGCCCAGATGGGCTTCCAGCACTTCGCAGGCGCAGTTTTCGCACTTGCCGCAGCAGGTGGCCACACCGAGGTCGCGCTTCAGCTCTTCCATGGAGCTCAGGCCCAGGTCGACGGCTTGACGGATTTCACGATCAGATATGTTGTTGCAGACACATACAATCATCGGTACACCTTCTGGCTAATCAGTTGAGGAAACTGGGCATGTTTTAAGGTCATGCTTGCAAGTAACTTAACGCGAATCATTCTCATTACCTGGCGTATTCTGCCTCAAGTTTCAGCAGATGGCAAGCGCAAATAGAAACTATTCGCATTACCGTTTATAATTAAGCTCATCTACTTTCCGGGTAGAATGCGAAATTGCTTTTTGCCGGGAAACCCGCAAGCTGCCTTGCTTTGACGTTGTTTATCACCCGGAAACCTCACCATGACTTTCGCGCCCAACCTCATCACTCTTGACGCCCTGGCGGTCGGTGCCAGCGGCACCGTGACCAAGGTGGCGCAGGGCACGCCAGGCGACGACGTCGCCGGTCTGGCGCGCCGTTTGATGGAGCTGGGCTTTGTGCCGGGCGAGAAGATCCGCATGCTCAAACGCGGCATGCCGGGCGGCGAACCGCTGGCGATCAAGGTCGGCAGCTCCACCTTCGCGCTGCGCCGCTTCGAGGCCGCGCTGATTTCGATTCAGACGGAAGCGAATTAATGGGCGCGCCAGAAAAACCGGTTGCCGTGGTGGCGCAGATGCCGATGGTGGCCCTGCTGGGCAATCCCAATTGCGGCAAGACCGCCTTGTTCAATCGCCTGACCGGTTCGCGCCAGAAGGTCGCCAATTACGCCGGCGTGACGATCGAGCGCAAGGAAGGCGCGTTCACCTCGCCGGCCGGCCGTCCCTTCCGCGTACTCGATCTGCCGGGCGCCTACAGCCTGTCGGCCCACACCCCGGACGAAGCGATCACGCGCGACGTGGTGGCCGGCCTGCGTGCGGGCGAACAGTCGCCCGACGTGGTGGTGTGCGTGGTCGACGCGACCAATCTGCGCCTGAACCTGCGCCTGGTATTGGAGATCAAGCGGCTCGGCCTGCCGATGCTGCTGGCGCTGAACATGGTGGACGTGGCCAAGAAGCGCGGCATCGTGGTCGACGCCGACAAGCTGGCCCAGGAACTGGGCATGACCGTGGTGGAAACCGTGGCGGTGCAGGGCGGCGGCGAAAAATCGCTGCTGCGCGCGCTCGACGACATGTGGCCGCTGCACCAGGTGGCCGCCAATCCGCTGGCCGCGATCGACGCGGTGCCGGTGGAAGAGACCCAGCGCGAAGTGCGTCGCATCCTGGCCGCCGTCACCAACGACAAGAACGACAGCGGCAACCTGACCGAGAAAATCGACGATGTGGTGCTGCACCCGGTGCTCGGCCCCATCATCCTGACGGTGCTGATGTTCCTGGTGTTCCAGGCCGTGTTCAGCTGGGCCAACACGCCGATGGAAATGATCAAGGATGGCGTGGCCGGTGTCGGCAGCCTGCTCAGCGAGCATATGCCGGCGGGCCTGCTGCGTAGCCTGCTGGTCGAGGGGATACTTGGCGGCGTCGGCAGCGTGCTGGTGTTCCTGCCGCAGATTCTGATCCTGTTCTTCTTTATCCTGATACTGGAAGATTGCGGCTACCTGCCGCGCGCCGCCTTCCTGCTGGACCGCCTGATGGGCGGCGTGGGCCTGTCGGGCCGCGCCTTCATTCCGCTGCTGTCCAGCTTTGCCTGCGCCATCCCCGGCATCATGGCCGCGCGCACCATCCAGAATCCGCGCGACCGCCTGGTGACGATCATGATCGCGCCGCTGATGACCTGCTCGGCGCGCCTGCCTGTGTATGCGCTGATCATCGCCGCCTTCATTCCAGAGCGCCAGGTCGCGGGCTTTATGAGCTTGCAGGGACTGGTGCTGTTCGTGCTGTACTTCGCCGGCATCGGTTCCGCGATGGCCGTGGCCTGGTTCATGAAGCGCAGCATGGGTTCGCAGCACCGCAACTCGCTGCTGCTGGAACTGCCCAGCTATCACTGGCCGCATCTGCAGAATCTGGCGTTGGGCCTGTGGGAGCGCGCGCGCATCTTCCTGTCGCGCGTCGGTACCATCATCCTGACCCTGATGGTGCTGCTGTGGTTCCTGAGCAGCTTCCCTGGCGCACCGGAAGGCGCCACCCATCCGCCTATCTACTACAGCCTGGCCGGCATGCTGGGGCGCGGACTGGAAGTGATCTTCGCGCCGATCGGCTTCAACTGGCAGATCTGCATCGCGCTGGTGCCTGGCCTGGCCGCGCGGGAAGTGGCGGTCGGCGCGCTCGGCACCGTGTACGCCTTGTCGCAGACCGGCGATGCGTTGGCCGCCTCGCTGGAGCCCATCATCGCCGCCTCGTGGGCGCTGCCGACGGCCTTGTCGCTGCTGGCCTGGTATGTGTTCGCGCCGCAGTGCATGTCCACCCTGAGCGTGGTCAGGCGCGAGACCGGCACCTGGCGCTATCCGCTGCTGATGGCGGGCTATATGTTCGCGCTGGCGTACACGGCGTCCTTCCTGACCTACCGCATCGCCGTCTATTTCGTGGGAGCCTGATATGTGGCAGCAAGTGATCGTGTTCGTGATTGTCGCGGCGGCTGCGTTGCACTTCTGTACCAAGTACTTGCCGGCCGCCTGGCGCCAGCAGATCGTCTACGCGCTGAGCAAGCGCGGCTTGGATCAGAATAAACTGGCGAAGATCTTCAACACCAAGTCCAGCTGCGGCAGCGGCTGCTCCAGCTGCGGCTCCTGCGAAACCACCCCGGCCGCATCGGCCGATGCGCCGCCATCCTCCACGCCGCGCCAGCGCGTGATCAAGCTGCACGTTCAGCGCTGATTCTGCTCCCGCTTGTTTGTCGTTTCCCCAAGTGATTGCTTTCTCACTTTCTGGGGATAAGATGAAACATGGAGATCTGCTTCGATCTCGCTAGCGAGGAGAGCCGCTATGCCGGAAAAAATACCTATTCAGTGGTCTTCGCCAGAAGAGGATGCCGCTATCACCGCAGCAGCGCTATCCGATCCGGATGCGTTGCCGACGACCGCAGAAGAATTGGCGCAGTTCAGGCCTTGGCGTCTGCGCTTGCTGCCCCCGCCAGGTACGCCGAAAGTGAACCTATGCATCGAGTATGACAGCGACCTGATCGACGTATTCAAAGCTACTGGCGATGGCTGGGAGCTCGGAATGAATGCCGTGCTGCGCGAATGGGCGATTCGCCGCGGCTATTTGGCGCCTCCGGAATAATCGTTAGCTCAGCGGATGAAACGACTCCGCCTGCGCCATCGGCCAGTACAGGCCGAACACCGGCGGCAGCCGCGACAACTGGCTGGGGTCGAGCAGCTCGCCCGCCTCCAGGTAGGGCAGCAGGGCCGAGGCCAGTTTGACCTGATTGGGCGAGATGCGCCGCACCAGGTGGTGCGGCTTCAGCTGCGAGGGATGGGTCAGGCCGGCGGCGGCGATCAGCTGGGCCAGCGCCTTCAGGGTGTTCTGATGGAAGTGGGCCACGCGCTTGGTCTTGTCCGGCACCACCAGCGCGCGCTGGCGCCATTTGTCCTGGGTGGCGACGCCGGTCGGGCAGTGGTCGGTATGGCAGCTCTGCGACTGAATGCAGCCCAGCGCGAACATGAAGCCGCGCGCGGAATTGCACCAGTCGGCGCCCAGTGCGATGGTGCGGGCGATGTCGAAGGCGGTGATGATCTTGCCCGAGGCGCCAACCTTGATCTTATCCCGTAAGTTAGCACCCACTAGCGTGTTATGTACCAGTAGCAGCGCTTCCTGCAGCGGCGTGCCGACGTGGTCGGTAAATTCCACCGGCGCCGCGCCGGTGCCGCCCTCGCCGCCATCGACGACGATGAAGTCGGGCGTGATGCCGCTGGCCAGCATGGCCTTGACGATGCCGAAAAATTCCCAGGGGTGGCCGATGGCCAGCTTGAAGCCGGTCGGCTTGCCGCCGGACAGAATGCGCAGGCGCTCGATGAAGGCCAGCATTTCCAGCGGGGTGCTGAAGGCTGAATGGGTGGGCGGCGACACGCAGTCCAGCCCCGGCATGACGCCGCGCGTGGTGGCGATCTCGATGGTGACCTTGGGGCCGGGCAGCACGCCGCCGTGGCCGGGCTTGGCGCCTTGCGACAGCTTCAGCTCGATCATCTTGACCTGCTCGGTGCAGGCGTTGGCGACGAAGTTCGCTTCCGAGAACGTGCCGTCCTCGTTGCGGCAGCCGAAGTAGCCGGAACCGATTTCCCACACCAGGTCGCCGCCGTTCTGGCGGTGGTAGCGGCTGATGCTGCCTTCGCCGGTGTCGTGCATGAAGCCGCCGATGCGGGCGCCGCCGTTCAGGGCCAGGATGGCATTGGCCGACAGCGCACCAAAGCTCATTGCGGAGATATTGAAGACGCTGGCCGCATAGGGCTGGGCGCGCGGGCAGTCGGGATGGTTGCCGATGTCGATGCGGAAATTATGGTCGGGCACGGGGGCGGGCTGGATCGAGTGGTTGATCCATTCATAGCCGGCCTGGTAGACGTCGAGCTGGGTGCCGAAGGGGCGCTTGTCGGTATCGAGCTTGGCGCGCTGGTAGACGATGCTGCGCTGGTTGCGCGAGAACGGGGTGGCGGCGGTGTCGTCCTCCAGGAAGTACTGGCGGATCTCGGGGCGGATCGATTCGAAGAAGAAGCGGAAGTGGGCCAGGATGGGGTAGTTGCGGCGCAGTGCGCGCTTGGTCTGGCGCAGGTCGCAAATGCCGACCACGGTCAGCGCGCCGGCCACCAGGGCGATCCACCAGTTATGCAGCAGGAACAGCGACAGCGGCAGCGTCAGTACGCTCAGCGTGAAGGTCAGGTATCGCATGGAAAACAGCTGCATGGACGCTCCAGAGGGTGGATGGCGGGTAAACCTTGATGGGAGTGTACTGCTGTTTCTCCTCGGAAGCTGTTGCAAGAGGGACACATTGGCGGCCGCCGAGCGACGCCATCGCGCTGGCGTCGGGCTTGCCGAGTTGCCGTAAAGCCTGGTAGCGGCATGCGGCGGGTATCAATGCTAAGCTCGCATGATTGCAGCGTCGCTGCGTCCCCCGAACCGAGAGCTCACATGATTACTGTCCACCACCTGAACAACTCCCGTTCGCAGCGTGTGCTGTGGCTGCTGGAAGAGCTGGGCCTGGAATACGAGATCGTGCGTTACCAGCGCGATGCCAAGACCATGCTGGCCCCGCCCGAACTGCGCGCCATCCATGCGCTGGGCAAGTCGCCGGTGATCACGGATGGCGAGGTGATGGTGGCCGAATCGGGCGCGGTCATCGAGTATCTGCTGGAAACGTATGGCCAGGGCCGGCTGGTGCCAGCGGCCGGGACGGCCGACAAGCGCCGCTATACCTATTTCCTGCACTATGCGGAAGGGTCGCTGATGTCGCCGCTGCTGATGAAGCTGGTGTTCGACCGGGTCGAGAGCAGCCCGGCGCCGTTCTTCGTCAAGCCGATCGCGCGGGCTATCGCGCAGAAGGTCAAGTCCAGCTATATCCAGCCACAGATTCGCCAGCATCTGGATTATCTGGAGGGAGAACTGGGCAAGAGCGAGTGGTTTGCGGGCAGCGAATTCACTGCGGCCGATATTCAGATGAGCTTTCCGCTGGAGGCGGCCAGCGCCCGCGCGGGTTTGAGCGGCAGCCGGCCGAAGCTGACGGCTTTTTTGCAGCGGATTCATGCGCGGCCGGCCTTCCAGCGCGCGCTGGAGCGGGGCGGGCCGTATGAGCTGCTGAAATAAGCCATCCGCCTGTCGCCGGCACTGTTCGGGTGCCGCCGACGCTGTTGTAAACCCACGGCAAAGAGCCGGGGTCAGACCCGTCGGGTCTGACCCCAGGGTTACGCCGTGGGTTTTAGCTTGGCCGGCGGCCCGCTACCGGGCATGCTCCTGGCCCCGGTCGGTTAAAATGAGCAATTCAACCGCCTCCCCCCTTGTACATGGCCAGACTCCTCGCCATCGACGGCCTCAATATCGTGCGCCGCGTCTATGAAGCCAGCCCGGAACCGGATTCGCCCGAAAAGGCGGAAATCGCGCTGCGTCACGCGCTGTCGTCCTTCCGCAAAATGATCGGCGAACATGACCCCACCCACGTGCTGCCGGCATTCGACTTCGGCGGCCCGACCTGGCGCCACCAGCTGTATGCGGGCTACCGCGCCGGACGCGATCCCATGCCCTCGGTGCTGCGCGAGGCCTTGCCGGGGTTTTACGAGAAGCTGGCCGGGGTCGGCCTGACGGTGGTGTCGGTGCCCGAAGTGGAGGCCGACGACGTGATCGGCACCGTGGTGCTGCGCTGGCTGGCCGAGGGCCGGGGCGAGGCCACCGTGGCCAGCACCGACAAGGATTTGCACGGCCTGATCGCCCATGGCGCCCGGGTCTGGGACCATTTCAAGGGCGAATGGCACGATCACGCCTGGGTCGAGCGCAAATGGGGCGTGCCGCCCGAGCAGCTGCCGGACCTGCTGGCGCTGATGGGCGACGTCACCGACAGTATTCCGGGAGTGTCGAAAGTCGGGGTGAAAACGGCGGCGCGACTGTTGCGTACTTACGGCAATCTGGACGCAATCATGGCCGGCGCGGGCATTCTGAAAGACACGCTAGGCGAAACGCTTCGAAAAGAACGCGAAATGCTGTATCTTTCACGAGAGCTGGTGCAATTAAAAACAGACGTGAAAGTCGGGGTCACTTGGAATATGCTGGCCTGGCACTAGAGGAGATGTCCTCTCGAATAGTGCGCGTCGAATAACAGCAGTATTCAGATTAGAGGTTTTTCAGATGTTAAAAGCGGTCATTATCGACAGCAGCGCCGTGGCGCGAGGTCTGCTCAATACGGTCTTGCTCGATGGCGGTTACGACGTGGTGGGGCAGTCCCACACCATCGCCAGTGGCATGACGCTGATACTCAAGCATCAGCCGCATATCGTGTGCATCACGCGCGATCAGATCGAAGACAATCCGGCGGAAGTCCGCGAAATCAAGAGCAACTGGCCCAAGACCCTGATCTTCATGGTGTCGAGTGAATTCAATGCGGCCACCATCCAGGCTGGCCACGCGATGGGATTGGCCGGATTTATCGTCAAGCCCTTCAAGGCCGATACCGTCCTCAATACCATCCGCAATACCGTCATCGCCATGGTCAAGCGCCAGCGCGCCGCGCTGGCCAGCCAGAATCCAGCCGAAGGCGAAGCCCCGGCCGCGGACGGCGACCTGGACGCCGCTTCGAAATGAGAGTGGCAAGGCGTCGCAAGGACGCCAAGCTCATTTGGCCAGGCCTGAACCTGCAATAATCCCGCCGCCCAGGCATACATCCCCGTCATACAGCACGGCCGACTGGCCAGGCGTGACCGCCCATTGCGGGTCGGTGAAGGCCAGCGCGAAGTCGCTCAGGCCACTTGGTTCTATGCTGCAAGCCACATCGGCCTGGCGGTAGCGCGTCTTGGCCGACATGGCGCGCGCTTGCGGCGCCACACCCGCCACCCAGCTGGCCTGATCGGCATGCAATGCGCCCGAGAGCAGCCAGGGATGGTCATGGCCCTGCACGATGTACAGGGTGTTGTTTTCCACGTCCTTGCGCGCCACATACCAGGCGTCGCTGCTGCCATCCGGGTTCTTGTACGCCTTCATGCCGCCCACGCCGATGCCCTTGCGCTGGCCCAGCGTGTAGAAGCTCAGGCCCACGTGCTCGCCCACGGTCTTGCCGTCGTCGGTTTTCATCGGGCCCGGCTTGTACGACAGGTAGCGGTTCAAAAATTCGCGGAAAGGACGCTCGCCGATGAAGCAGATGCCGGTCGAATCCTTTTTGGCCGCATTCGGCAGCGCCAGCTTTTCGGCGATCTGGCGCACTTCGGTTTTGGGGATTTCGCCCAGTGGGAACAGGGTGCGCGACAACTGCGCCTGGTTCAGGCGGTGCAGGAAGTAGCTCTGATCCTTGGTGTGGTCCATCGCCTTGAGCAGTTCGAAGCTGGCGCCGTTCTGGCGCACGCGCGCATAGTGGCCGGTGGCGATCAGGTCCGCGCCCAGGTGCATGGCGTGGTCGAGGAAGGCCTTGAACTTGATCTCGGCGTTGCACAGCACATCCGGGTTCGGGGTGCGGCCGGCCTGGTATTCGCGCAGGAAGTCGGCGAACACGCGGTCCTTGTATTCGGTGGCGAAGTTGACGGCTTCGATGTCGACGCCGATCACGTCGGCCACGCTGGCCGCGTCGATCCAGTCCTGGCGCGTCGAGCAGTATTCGGAATCGTCGTCGTCTTCCCAGTTTTTCATGAACAGGCCAACGACTTCATAGCCCTGTTCCTTCAGCATCCACGCCGCGACCGAGGAGTCGACCCCGCCTGACATACCGATCACGACTTTTTTCTTGCTCATCTTGCTTATTCCATTACGTTGATACCGCTTCCTTGTACACGGAAGCGTGAGTGTGCAGCAGCGCCAGCGGCGCGCGCAGTCCGGCCAGGTATTCGTCCACGCACTGCAGCACCAGCGGGCTGCGGTGGCGCTCCTGGCAGGCCGCCATTTCCTCGCGCGTCATCCACAAGGTGCGGATGATGCCATGGTCGAGCGGCTGATCATGCTCTTTGCCGGGCGTGCCGCAGAAGGTGAAGCGCAGATAGGTCACTTCCTCGCCGGTGCGGTTGGAGGTGTAGCGCGACATATACATGCCCACCAGCGCGGTTGGCGTGAAGTCATGCGCGGTTTCTTCCAGCGTTTCGCGGATTACGGCCTGTTCCAGCGACTCATGTGGGTCCAGATGGCCGGCCGGCTGGTTGATGCGGATGCCGTCGCTGGTTTCTTCCTCGACAAGCAAAAACTTGCCATCGCGTTCGATGATGGCGGCGACAGTAACAGAGGGTTTCCAGATACGTGGCATGAGTCATCCTTGAAAGAGCCGACATTTTAGCCTGTTCTGTGAACGGCGTTCTGGGTATGCGTTTTTGTTATTTGAATATGTTTTGAATTTGCGCAAGACTTACGGGGAAAAGCCTTGCGGGAATCGCCTGAAACATGGCCAAAAAGACAAAAATCCGCGATCTGTCGCCAGATTCACTACAAAAAGTAACAAAAGTAGTGATAAATCGCCTGTTTATTGCTATTTGTTTAGCAAGTATAGTTGGAGGCGCGGGAGCGGCGTCCTCCTTTTCTGCAACAGTCTGAGCGAGTGGATAGCGTCGAAATAGTTGCCTATCCAAATAAAAAAGAAC
This sequence comes from Oxalobacteraceae bacterium, assembly GCA_013284265.1. Classification (GTDB taxonomy): domain Bacteria; phylum Pseudomonadota; class Gammaproteobacteria; order Burkholderiales; family Burkholderiaceae_D; genus Rugamonas. The sequence goes on from JABTBR010000018.1 coordinate 21,083, forward strand.
ATTCGTGTTAGATTCTACGTATAAAGCATCTAGTCAGTTTATCAACCTTTGGAGGCATTTTTTATGAGAATAGGCATACCGGCCGAGACGCGGTCGGGCGAAACCCGAGTAGCGGCGACGCCTGAGACAGTCAAGAAACTCGCAGCCAAGCATCAGATCATCGTGCAGGCTGGCGCGGGACTTGCCGCATCGGTAACAGACGAGGCATATGCCGCCGCAGGCGCAACAATCGGCACGGCGGCGCAAGCCTTCGGCGCCGAAGTGGTCTTGAAAGTGCGCGCCCCCAACGCTGATGAACGTGGGCTGATCACACCGGGGACGGTGGTGATCGGCATGCTTAATCCCTTCGACGGGGAAAACACCGCCGCCATGGCCGCGGCCGGGCTGCAGGCGTTCGCGCTGGAAGCGGTGCCGCGCATTACGCGCGCCCAGTCGATGGACGTGCTGTCCTCGCAGGCCAACATCGCCGGCTACAAGGCGGTGATGGTGGCGGCCAATACCTACCAGCGCTTCATGCCGATGCTGATGACGGCCGCCGGTACCGTGAAAGCGGCACGCGTGCTGATCATGGGCGTGGGCGTGGCCGGTCTGCAGGCCATCGCCACGGCCAAGCGCCTCGGTGCGGTGATCGAAGCGTCCGACGTGCGTCCGCCCGTCAAGGAGCAGGTTGAGTCGCTGGGCGCCAAGTTCATCGACGTGCCTTTCCTGACCGATGAGGAAAAAGAGATCGCCAAGGGCGTGGGCGGCTATGCCCGTTCCATGCCGGCCGACTGGATGCGCCGTCAGGCCGAGCTGGTGCACGAACGCGCCAAGCAGGCCGACATCATCATCACCACCGCGCTCATTCCAGGCCGCGCCGCGCCGGTGCTCATTTCCGAGGAAACCGTCAAAGCCATGAAACCCGGCTCGGTCATCGTCGATCTGGCCGTCTCGCAAGGCGGCAACTGCCCGCTGTCGGAACTGAACAAGACCGTCGTCAAGCACGGCGTGCACATCGTCGGCGAGCCGGACCTGGCCACGCTGGTGGCGGCCGATGCGTCGGCCCTGTATGCCCGTAACGTACTCGATTTCCTCAAGCTGATCATCGACAAGGAAGACAAGCTGGTGATCGACCGCGAAGACGAAATCCTTAAAGCTACCCTGATCTGCGCCGGCGGCGAAGTTCTGCGCAAATAAGCGCCGCGCACATATCTATTCGGAGGAATCATGGAAGTTAGTCACACCATCATCAATCTCATCATCTTCGTGCTGGCGATCTACGTCGGCTACCACGTGGTCTGGACCGTTACGCCTGCGCTGCATACGCCGCTGATGGCGGTCACCAACGCGATCTCGGCCATCATCATCGTCGGCGCCATGCTGGCGGCGGCGTTGACGGAGGGCCCGGTCGGCCAGATCGCCGGCACCATCGCCGTCGCGCTGGCGGCGGTGAACGTCTTCGGCGGCTTCCTGGTCACTCAGCGCATGCTGGAGATGTTCAAGAAGAAGGAACCGAAGGCGGCCAAGCAGCCGGTTGCCGCGGCTCAGCTCGAAGGAGCCAAGTAAATGGAAAACAGCATGAGCTTCATCAGCATGAACCTGGTGACGATGATGTATCTGATCGCATCGGTCTGCTTCATCCAGGCGCTCAAAGGCCTGTCCTCGCCGGCCACCGCGCGCAAGGGTAATGCCTTCGGCATGATCGGCATGACGGTCGCCGCCATCACCACCGTGGCCTTGATCTTCAAGCTCAAGTCCATGGCGGACGGCAGCAGCGGCATGGGCTTCGGCCTGGTCGCGCTGGGCGTGATCGTGGGCGGCGGCATTGGCGCCACGCTGGCGAAAAAAGTCGAAATGACCAAGATGCCTGAGCTGGTCGCGGCGATGCACTCGCTGATCGGCCTGGCCGCGGTATGTATCGCCGTCGCCGCCGTATCGGAGCCATATGCCTTCCGCATCGCCGGTATCGGCGAAGCACTGCCATTCGGTAACCGCATCGAACTGTTCATCGGTACCTTCGTTGGCGCCATCACCTTCTCCGGTTCGGTGATCGCTTTCGGCAAACTGTCGGGCAAGTACAAGTTCCGCCTGTTCCAGGGTGCGCCGGTCAGCTTCAAGGGCCAGCACATGCTGAACCTGGTACTGGCCATCGTCATGGTCGGCCTGGGCCTGGCTTTCTGCTTCGCCGAAGGCGTGGCACCTGCATGGACTCCCTTCATCATCATGACGGCGATCGCCTTCGTGCTGGGTGTGCTGATCATCATCCCGATCGGCGGCGCCGATATGCCGGTGGTGGTGTCGATGCTGAACTCCTACTCCGGCTGGGCCGCGGCAGGTATCGGCTTCTCGCTGAATAACTCGATGCTGATCATCGCCGGTTCGCTGGTGGGTTCCTCGGGCGCGATTCTGTCCTACATCATGTGCAAGGCGATGAACCGTTCCTTCTTCAACGTGATCCTGGGCGGCTTCGGCGGCGACGCGGCCGCTGCCGGTCCTGCCGGTTCGACCGAACAGCGTCCTGTCAAAGCCGGTTCGGCCGACGACGCGGCCTTCATCATGAGCAATGCCGAAACCGTGATCATCGTTCCAGGCTATGGCCTGGCGGTGGCGCGTGCCCAGCACTCGCTGAAGGAACTGGTCGAGAAGCTGACCCACAAGGGCGTGATCGTGAAGTACGCGATCCACCCGGTGGCGGGCCGTATGCCAGGCCACATGAACGTGCTGCTGGCGGAAGCCGAAGTGCCGTACGATCAGGTGTTCGAGATGGAAGACATCAACGGCGAATTCGGTCAGACCGACGTGGTGCTGGTATTGGGCGCGAATGACGTGGTCAACCCGGCCGCCAAGGACCCGAAATCGTCGATCGCCGGTATGCCGATTCTGGAAGCCTACAAAGCCAAGAGCATCATCGTCAACAAGCGCTCGATGGCCTCCGGCTATGCGGGTCTGGATAATGACCTGTTCTATCAGGCCAATACCATGATGGTCTTCGGCGATGCCAAGAAGGTGATTGAGGACATGGTCAAGGCTGTTGACTAAAGCCTGCCTGCCTTGCAAAGAAACCGCACCAGGCTGGGAAGCCTGGTGCGGTTTTTTTTAAACAAAACCCACGGCGTACCCCCGGGGTCTGACCCTGAGTCCGGAGAGGGGCTGCGCCCCGCCCGTCCCTGCGGGACGGGCCCCCAGCTCTTTGCCGTGGGTTCTAAAAGCGCAGCGGCATCTTGAGGAAAGCGTTGGCTGAAGGGCTGTTGTCATCAACCGAAACCCACTGCGTAAGTCTTAGGCGGGCCCTGCAGCTTGGCTAACAGCGGATTAACGCCGCCCGTACATCATCAGTTCGGCCAGCAGGCTGCGCGCGGGCGCGACCATGTCGATGGCGGCCAGCGACAGGCCCAGCAGGGCCTGGGCCGGCGAGTCGTTGGCGAAGATGCGCGCCATGGTGTCGGTCAGGCGCACGGTGAGCTGGCGGTCGTCGCGGCGCAGCTCGGCGAAGCGGGCCAGCATGGCCGGTGCGGCATCCTGCGCCAGCAGGCGCGCCAGCACGCTGGCGTCGCGCAGGCCCAGGTTCAGGCCCTGGCCGGCCACCGGATGCAGGGTCTGGGCGGCATTGCCGATGGCGACAGTGCGGGCGGTGGCGCGCGGGTCGGCGTTCAGGCCGAGCGGGAACACGATGCGCTTCGAGCAGGCGGTGAAGCTGCCCACCCGTTCGCCGAAGGCCGCGCCCAGGCGTGCCAGGAAGGCGGCGTCGTCCAGTGCCAGCAGGGCTTGCGCGGTGTCGGGACGCACGCACCACACCAGCGAATATTCCTCGCCTTGCGGCAGCAGGGCCAGCGGGCCTTCCCCGGTGAAGCGTTCGTAGGCGCGCTGGGGCAGCGGGGCGCTGCTGCGCACCTGGGCGATGACGGCGCTTTGCTGGTAGTCGCGGCGCTGGGCCTTGCCGTCCTGCTCGGCGAACAGGCCGCCTTCGGCCTGCACCACGATGGCGGCGTTCAGCGTCTGCAGGGCTGGCGGCGCGGGCATGGCCGGCGCAGCTGTGCTGGCGTCGGTTCCAGCGCTGCTGGCGCTGGTGGCCGCTTCCAGTGTCAGGCTGACATGGTCGGCCTGCTCGTTGCAGCCGATCACGCGCTGCGGGCGCAGCACGCTGATGCCGGCGCGTTCGCAGACGGCGCCCAGCGCCGTCACCAGTTCGCCGTAGCGGGTGACATAGCCCAGCGCGGGCAGCTGGTGGTCGGCGCGGTCGATCAGGCTGCGGCCAAACTGGCCGCGGCGCGATACGTGGATCTGGTGGATTTCGGTGGCGGCGATCGGCCAGGCGCCGATCTGTTCCAGGATCTGGCGGCTGCCATACGACAGCGCCAGCGAGCGCGGGTCGGCGCTGGCCTGGGCCAGCGTCTTGCCGTCGATCAGGGCGATGCGCGCGCCGGGCACGCCGCGCTGGACCAGCAGGGCGGCCAGCGCCATGCCGGCCGGACCGGCGCCGCAGATGGCGATATCGAAGGTGGGTGGGGAAACGCTTTCGCTCATGGGTTCTGCCGCATCAATTGTTCAATCTCCTGCACGCTCTTGGGGGCGGCCGTGCTCAGTATGCTGTGGCCGTCGGCCGTGACCAGCACATCGTCCTCGATGCGGATGCCGATGTTCCAGAACGCTTCCGGCACGCCTTCGGCCGGACGCACATAAATGCCCGGCTCCACCGTCAGCGTCATGCCGGCCTGCAGCGGACGCGAAGGCTTGCCGGGGCTGGACAAGTCGCGGTACTGGCCCACGTCGTGCACGTCCATGCCCAGCCAGTGGCCGGTGCCGTGCATATAGAACTGCAGGTAGCGCTTGTCGGCGATGACGTCGGCGGCGCCGCCGCACTGCTTCGCATCGAGCAGGCCCAGGTCCAGCATGCCCTGCGCCAGCACGGCCACCGCCGCCTCGTGCACGGTCTGGTAGCGCTGGCCGGGGCGGATCGTCTGGATGGCGGCGGCCTGCGCGGCCAGCACCAGCTGGTACAGCTCGCGCTGCGCCGGCGAGAAGCGGCCGTTGGCCGGATAGCTGCGGGTGATGTCGGAGGCATAGCCATCGAGTTCGCAGCCGGCGTCGATCAGCACCAGGTCGCCGTCGCGCACCAGCGCGTTGTTGCGGCTGTAGTGCAGCACGCAGGCGTTGGCGCCGGCGGCGACGATGGAATTGTAGGCCGGGGCCTGGGCGCCGTTGCGGCGGAACTCGTACAGCAGTTCGGCCTCGATCTCGTATTCGTACATGCCGGGGCGGCTGGCGCGCATGGCACGCGCGTGCGCCTGCCCCGAGATGGTGGCGGCGCGCAGCATGATGGCCTGCTCTTCGGCGTCCTTGAACAGGCGCATTTCGTCCAGCAGCGGCAGCAGGTCGCAAGCCATGGCCGGTGCGCTGATGCCGCTGCGCGACTGCCGTTTCACCTGATCGAGCCAGCGCCGCACCTGTTCGTCCAGCGCGGCGCCGCTGCCCAGCGCATAGTAGAGCGCGGGCGCATTGGCCAGCAGGCGGCCCATTTCGCTGTCGAGCTGATCGATGGTGAAGGCGGCGTCGAAACCAAAGGCGGTGCGCGCGGCGTCCGGCCCATGGCGGAAGCCGTCCCAGATCTCGCGCTCCGGGTCCTTGGGGCGGCAGAACAGGATGCTGCAGGCCGGCGCGTCGCCGCGCGCGGCCAGCAGCACGGCCACGCTTTCCGGCTCGGTGAAGCCGGTCAGGTAGTAAAAATAGCTGTCGTGCCGGTAGGGATAGTCGCTATCGCTGTTGCGCGCCACTTCGGGCGCGGTCGCGATGACGGCCACGGCGCCGGGCTGCATCTGTTCCAGCAGGGCGGCGCGGCGCGCGGCGTATGGACTCATTTCTTGGCGGCGCCGTTGAGTGCTTCCAGTTGTTCGACCGTGCCGACGTTGAACCAGTCGCCTTCGTAGACTTCGCCGCCGACCTGGCCCAGGGCCGCATATTCGCGGATCAGGGGACCCAGCTTGGCGTGGCTGCCAGGCGTGATGCCGTCGAAGATTTCGGGGCGGTAGACGCCGATATTGCCGAAGGTCCATTGCGGCGCGCCTTCGTTGGAGACCGAGTACAGGGTCAGGCCGAAGTCGCCGTCCGGATGGTAGGGCGGGTTCTTGACCAGGTACAGCCAGGCCACGTCGCGCTTGCCGGCCGGCCAGGGATTGCCCCACATGTCCTTGTCGGCCAGCACGTCCTTGACCTGTTCGAAGTCGAAGTAGGGGCAGTAGATGTCGCCCGAGATGGCGACAAAGGGTTCGTCGCCCAGCAGCGCGCGCGCCTGCGCCACGCCGCCGGCCGTTTCCAGCGCGGTGGTTTCGGGCGAATAGGCGATGCGTGCGCCGAACTGGCTGCCGTCGCCCAGCGTCTGTTCAATCAGGTCGCCCAGGTGGGCGTGGTTGATGACGATGTCGGTAATCCCGGCGCGTACCAAATTGAGGATGTGCCAGACGATCAGCGGCCGGCCGCGCACCTTGAGCAGGGGCTTGGGTACGGTATCGGTCAGGGGACGCATCCGCTCGCCGCGTCCCGCGGCGAAAATCATGGCTTTCATGGGTGCTCTTTCGTGTGATGCTTGCTTGGAGCCGGCGCCCGCCCGCCGGCGGGCGGGCGCCAGTCTGCTTAGAAGGTGTAGCCGACTTGCGGTGCCTTGTTTTCCAGCGCGTCGAGCAGGCGTACCAGCGGCTTCAGGTCCTTGTAGCGGTTGGCCGTCTTGCGCACATAGTCGAGCACCATCGGCAGATCGTCGAGGAAGTAGGTCTTGCCGTCGCGGTAGCTCAGGCGGCAGAACAGGCCCAGGATCTTCAGGTGGCGCTGCATGCCCATGTATTCGAAGTCCTTGTAGAAGGAATCGATGTCCTTGTTGACCGGCAGGCCGGCCGACTTGGCGTGCTGCCAGTAGCGGATCGCCCAGTCGAGCACCATTTCCTCGTCCCACTGCACATAGGCGTCGCGCAGCAGCGAGACGACGTCGTAGGTGATCGGGCCGCGCACCGCGTCCTGGAAGTCGAGGATGCCGGGATTACCCGCATCGACCCACATCAGGTTGCGCGAATGGTAGTCGCGGTGCACGAACACCTGCTGCTGCGACAGGGCGTTGGCCATCAGCGCTTCGAATACCTTGTCCAGGTCGGCCTGCTGGGCCGGCGTCAGCGTGGCGTCCAGGTGCTTGCCGATATACCACTCGGGGAACAGCATCAGTTCGCGCAGGAAGAAGGGGCGGTCGTATTCCGGCAGGCCCTCGGTGGGGCAGTTTTGCTGGATCTTGACCAGGGCGCCGAGCGCCTCGGCGTACATGGCGGAGGCATTGTCGTGGTCCAGCACCTGCAGATAGCTGGTGGTGCCCAGGTCGGACAGCAGCAAAAAGCCCTGTTCCAGGTTCTGCGCGACGATGGCCGGCACGGTGACGCCGGCGTCGGCCAGCAGTTCGGCGACCTGGACGAAGGCGGCCGGCTTTTCCCGCTCGGGCGGGGCATCCATCACGATCAGGGTGGCGCCGTGCTGGGCCTGGGATGCGGGCAGCACGTCGACGCGGAAGTAGCGGCGGAAGCTGGCGTCCGAGGAAGCGGGGCGGGCGGAGTCGACCTGGACCAGGTCAAGCGTGGCTAACCAGTCTTTCAACAGGGGCAGGCGGGTGTCGGCGCCGTCGGCGCCGGATGGTGAATTAGATAATAAAGACATAAAGCGGCCTGTGGAATCCGGTTGATTGTGAAGATTCCCATATAATAAGGGATTCAAATCAAAAAATCGCCTGCCATGGTGTATCGCCCCTACTTTTCATGAGCTGCCTTCGCTGGCTATTCGCCCCCCCTACTCCGCAGCGATGGGCCTATGCCTTGACTGCCATCGTCACCGCCACGGCAGTGCCTTCCCACGCCCAGACCAAGCCGCGCCCGGCCCGGGTGGAGGACAAGAATGCCGCCACCACCGTCCGCGCGGAAGATATCGGCGGGCGGCCCGAACGTGAAATCACCCTGGGCCGCGATGTGGAACTGGTCAAGGACAAGACCAAGGTCAGGGCCGATACGGCCTGCTACCGCCAGGTCGAGGACGAGGTCGAGGCCGAGGGCAATGTGCGGATCTGGCGCTTCGGCGACTATTTCACCGGCGACGAGCTGAAACTGAACCTCGATTCGGGCAAGGGCTATATGCTCAACCCGACCTACCGCATGGAATTGAACAATGCCCAGGGCAAGGCCCAGCGCATCAATTTCCTCAACGAGGACGAGGCGGTCGTCATCGACGGCACCTACAGCACCTGCGAAGGCGCCAATCCGGACTGGTACCTGAAGTCGAGCCGCCTCAATCTCGACTCCGGGCGCGACGTCGGCACCGCCGGCAAGACCATCGTCTACTTCAAGGATGTGCCGATTCTGGGCACGCCGGCGCTGTCGTTCTCGCTGTCGGGCGCGCGCCGCTCCGGCTGGCTGCCGCCGATGCCGGGCTTCGGCTCCAAGGGCGCGGCCGAACTGACCGTGCCCTATTACGTCAATATCGCGCCCAACCGCGACATGACGCTGTATCCCAAGATCATTCCGCGGCGCGGCTTCCAGCTGGGCGCCAACGGCCGCTACATCGGCGAGACCAATGCCGGCCTGTACGCGGGCGAGACCTATCTGGAATACCTGCCGCACGATAAACAGACCTCGACCGACCGCTGGAACCTCAAGTCCAGCCATAGCCAGGACCTGGCCAAGGACTGGTCCTACGCCTGGAATCTGCGCGCCGCCTCGGACGACAACTATCCGAACGACTTCTCCAAGACCGTCTCGGGCAGCGCCGAGCGCCAGCTGCTGCGCGAACTGCGCACCGACTACCATGGCGAGTACTGGAACCTGACGGCGCGGGTGCAGAAGTACCAGGTGCTGCAGGACCCCGACTCGAAGACCGACCCGACCCTGTTCGTGTCGCGTCCCTACGACCGCCTGCCGGCCGTCAATTTCAACGCCTCGCGCTACGATGTGCTGGGCGGCTTCGACTGGTCCTTCAACGCCGAGCTGACCCGCTTCTGGCACCCGGACCTGATCCGCGGCACCCGCCTGGTGGCGGTGCCGCAGATCAGTTATCCGATCATCGGTTCGAGCTACTTCATCACGCCCAAGCTGATGCTCAACGCCAGCGCCTATCAGCTCGACGCGCTCGGCAGCAAGCAGGCCGAGTCGATGAGCCGCGCGGTGCCGACCTTCTCGCTCGATTCGGGCCTGGTGTTCGAACGCGACGCCAAGCTGTTCGGCCGCGCCGTGACCCAGACGCTGGAGCCGCGCCTGTTCTACGTGAACACGCCTTACCGCGACCAGAGCAAGTTCCCGCATTTCGATACCGACGCGGCGGCCTTCACCTTCAGCCAGCTGTTCTCGGAAAACCGCTTCGTCGGCGCCGACCGTATCGGCGACGCCAACCAGATGACGGCCGCGCTGGTGTCGCGCTTCCTCGACAACTCCGGCGCCGAACTGCTGCGCCTGGCCTTTGGCCAGCGCTTCTACTTCCGCGACCAGCGCGTGCAGCTCGACGCCACCACGCCGGTGGTGGTGGCCCGCTCCGACATGCTGCTGGCCGCGGCCGGCCGCATTTCCGACACCTGGACCGCCGACAGCGCGGTGCAGTACAGCCCCAGCGACCGCCGCGTGGTCAGCTCGAACTATGCCGCGCACTGGATGCCGGGACAGAAGAAAGTGGTCAACGCCAGTTACCGCTATCTGCGCGACAGCTTCAAGAACGTTGAATTGTCGAGCCAGTGGCCGCTGTCGCAGCGCTGGTATGGCGTGGGCCGGGTGGTGTATTCGCAGCTGTCCAAGCGCGTCATCGAAAGCCTGATCGGCCTCGAATACAGCGCCGACTGCTGGGTGTTCCGCATGGGCGCGCAACGCTTCGTGGCGTCGGCAAACAATGTATCGACGCCGATCTTCTTCCAGCTGGAGTTGAACGGCCTGTCCAAGCTGGGCGTGGGCAATCCGCTTGAAGTGATGAAAAACAGTATTCCTGGCTACCAGCGCCTGAACGAAGGCTTCGGACGGTAGGTGTTTGTCGGCGCGGCCGCCCGATCGGCGGCCCCGCCTTTTGATTGTTTTACCTTTTGACGGTTCTACATTATGCGTAATGCCAGTATGCACCACATCAAAATCGCAGCAATCCTGCTGTGCGCCGCCACCAGCGTAGCGCCAGCCTGGGCTCAGCAAGCCGCCAAGCCAGGCGCGCCAGTGGCCGCGCCGGTCAAGGGCTTCACGCCGCCGGGCGCGCAGGCCAGCACCAAGCCGATCGATTCGATCGCCGTGGTCGTCAATGACGACGTCATCACGCGCCAGGAACTGGCCGCGCGCATCGCCACCGTCACGCGCCGCATGCAGCAGCAGAAGGTGGCCATGCCGGAAGCGGCCGACCTGCAGCGCCAGATGCTGGAACGGATGATCGTGGAAAGGGCGCAGCTCCAGCTGGCCAAGGAAATGGGCGTGCGCGTCGATGACGTCATGCTCGACCGCGCCATCGTCCGCATCGCCGAGCAGCAGAAGCTCAGCGTGCAGCAATTGCGCAACCAGATGGAAAAAGAGGGCACCACCTTCGCCGGTTTCCGCGAAGAGATCCGCGAAGAGATCATCATGCAGCGCCTGCGCGAGCATGAGGTCGACGCCAAGATCCAGATCTCCGACGCCGAAGTCGACAATTATCTGGAATCCGAAAAAGCCGCTGCCGCCGAGCAGTACGAAATGAATCTGGCGCAGATCATGGTGCGCATTCCCGAGAATGCTTCGCCCGAAGTGATCGCCCAGCGCAAGGTGCGCGCCGAGGAAGTGATGCGCCAGCTGCGCACCGGCGCCGACTTCGCCAAGATGGCCGGCACCTATTCCGATGCCAGCGACGCCCTCAGCGGCGGCGTGATCGGCTGGCGCGGCGGCGACCGCCTGCCGCCGCTGTTTGCCGAAGCACTGGGCAAGCTGAAACCCGGCCAGGTCACCCCTATCATCAAGAGTGTGGGCGGCTTCCACATCCTGAAGCTGGTGGACCGCCGCAGCGTGGCCGAAGCCCAGGCCGCCAACGTGGTGCAGCAGACCCACGCGCGCCACATCCTGATCAAGGTCACGCCGACCATGAGCGCCTACGACGCCAAGCGCAAGCTGACCGAGTTGAAGGAACGCCTGGACAACAAGGCCGCCAAGTTCGAGGAACTGGCGCGCCTGTTCTCGACCGACGGCTCGGCTGCCAAGGGCGGCGATCTGGGCTGGCTGTATCCGGGCGACACCGTGCCGGAATTCGAAGCCGTGATGAATGGCCTGAAACCGGGCGAGCTGAGCGCGCCGGTGGAAACGAGCTTCGGCTACCACCTGATCGAAGTGCTTGAGCGTAAGGGCGACGACGCTTCCAAGGAACGTCAGCGCAATGCCGCGCGCAACGCCATCCGCGACCGCAAGCTCGAAGAAGCGACCGAGGATTGGCAGCGCCAGGTGCGCGACCGCGCCTACGTCGAGTTCCGCAGCGACGACGTCAAGTAAAGAAATCAAGGGACCCCGCGTATGAGCGCCTCTTCTCCTGTCCGGCGCGCTGCGCGCCCCGCCATTGCCGTCACCGTCGGCGAACCCGCCGGCATCGGTCCGGAAGTGTCGATACGCGCGGCCTGGGCCGCGCGCGCGCACACCAACTGCGTGCTGCTGGGCGACGCGGCCTTCCTGGCCATGACGGCCAGTTATATCGATCCGGAGATCTGCCTGTCGGCCTTGTCGCTGCAGGCGGTGCGCAACAGCGGCCTGCCGCAGTTCGGCCCCGGGCGCATCAGCGTCATCGATGTGCCGCTGGCCGCCCATGTGCGTCCCGGCATGCTGGACAAGGACAATGGCCGCGCCGTGCTGGCCACGCTCGATGTGGCGATCGAGGGCGTGCGCGCCGGCTGGTTCGAGGCCGTGGTCACGGCCCCGCTGCAAAAGAGCACCATCAACGATGCCGGCGTGCCCTTCACCGGCCACACCGAATACTTCGCCGAGCAGACCGGCACCGAACAGGTGGTGATGATGCTGGCCGGGCAGCCGCGCGGCGCCATGGCCGAACTGCCGCCCTTGCGCGTGGCGCTGGCCACCACCCATCTGCCGCTCAAGGATGTGCCGGCCGCGCTGACCATCGCCGGCCTGGGGCGTATCCTCGACATCATCGATCATGACCTGAAAACCAAGTTCGGCATCGCCGCGCCGCGCATCCTGGTCACCGGCCTGAACCCGCACGCGGGCGAGGGCGGTTATCTGGGCCGCGAGGAAATCGACGTGATCGCGCCGGCCATCGCGGCGGCGCGCGCGCGCGGCATCGGCGCCACTGGCCCCTATCCGGCCGACACCCTGTTCCAGCCGCGCTATCTGAAAGACGCCGACTGCGTGCTGGCCATGTACCACGACCAGGGCTTGCCGGTGCTGAAGTACGCCACCTTCGGCGAAGGCGTGAATATCACCCTGGGCCTGCCGCTGATACGCACCTCGGTCGACCACGGCACCGCGCTCGACCTGGCCGCCCAGGGCCTGGGCCTGGCCGATTGCTCCAGCATGACGGAGGCCATCGCCACCGCCGTGCGCATGGCCGACGCCAGCCGCCTGGCTGGCGCGGCCCGCTGAACCACTTACCTATAAGAAGAAACCATGAAACACGTTGCCCGCAAACGCTTCGGCCAGAACTTTTTACACGACAAATATGTCCTGTCCAGCATCACCGAAGCGATCGCGCCCGAGCCCGATGACGCCATGGTCGAAATCGGCCCCGGCCTGGGCGCGATGACCGAGCAGCTGATGCGCACCGTCAAGATGATGCATGTGGTCGAACTGGACCGCGACCTGGTCGCGCGCCTGGAGAAAACCTATAGCGCCGCCAAGCTGACCATCCACGCCGGCGACGCGCTCAAATTCGATTTTTCCACCATTCCCGTCCCGGCCGGCAAGAAGCTGCGCGTGGTCGGCAATCTGCCGTACAACATTTCCAGCCCGCTGCTGTTCCACCTGGCCGACATCGCGCCCCAGGTGCAGGACCAGCACTTCATGCTGCAAAAGGAAGTGGTCGAACGGATGGCCGCGCCGCCGGGCAGCAAGACCTTTGGCCGCCTGTCGGTGATGCTGCAGTGGCGCTATGACATCAAGCTGCTGTTCGTGGTGCCGCCGGAAGCCTTCGATCCGCCGCCCAAGGTCGAATCGGCCATCGTGCGCATGATTCCGCTGGCCCAGCCGCTGCGCTGCGACGGTGCTACCCTGGAAGCGGTGGTGGCGAAGGCCTTCTCGCAGCGCCGCAAGGTGATCCGCAACTGCCTGGCCGGCATGTTTAGCGAAGCGCAAATCATCGAGGCCGGCATCGACCCGACCATGCGTCCCGAAACCGTGGGCGTGGAACAGTACGTCGCCCTGGCCAATCTGTTGAAACCGCTGCCCCCGATCTGATCTGTTCACCTGCACCAGGGAGACCAAAGATGAGCAAGAATGCCCGTGTCACCCGGCGCGCCCATGTGCGCATCCCGGCCAAGCTGACGATGATAGACGAGAGCCACCACGCGGCCCATACGCTCGATCTGTCGCAGGGCGGGGTCAGCCTGCAGACCGAGACGCAGTTGCGCCTGGCGCAGTACTGCGCGGTCAGTTTCAAGGTTGATCTGGGAGCCGGCAGCCATACGGTGCTGGCGATGGGGCAGGTGGTGTATAGCGATCCGGATGCGGAGCTGGGCTTCAAGACCGGGGTCCAGTTCATCAAGCTCGACCAGGGCAGTGCCGCCACCATCAACGAACTGCTGGACGCGCCGCAGGACTGAGCCGGCGGCCCGCAAACCATTCAGGCAAAAAAAAGCCCGCTGATGAAAGCGGGCTAAATCCAATTCTGTTGAGAAGTGGAGGAGACAGGTCTATTATGCTGCGGCGCGGCATATAACTCCAATTTATCTTTAGCATATCAGTCATCATACTAATGAATATCTCGGGCGCCGCCGCGGACGCTGTCTCCCGCCTGTCTTAATTCGCCACGCAGGCGACGGAGACGTTGGCGATGTCGGTCTCATGCATCACGCCGGTGCCATTGGTCACGGTGCAAGTCTGGCCGTCCGGCTGCTTGAGCACGGTGATGCCGTAGGAAGTGCCGTCGGCAACGGATGGGAAGGTGAAGTCGACCGGGACAGCCGGTGTCGGCGGCGTGGTCGGGGCGACCGCCACCTGCACATTACCATTCAACAAGATCATATTGGCGCCGCTCAGATTGCTGACCCGGCCGCTCAGCGCGTGCACATTCTGTTCGCAGGCGACGACAGCGTTGATGGTGGCAAAGTGGCCGGCCGAACCGCTGCCGCCGGACATGACCTTGCAAGTCATGTGGTCAGGCGATTTTTCCACCACCACATTGTAGTCCTCGCCATACGGGATGCGGCGCGAGAAGGTGTACGAGGACGAGCCCGCCGGAATGGTGGCGCGGTCGCTGCCATTGCTCAGCACCAGGTTGGGATTGTTCAGGCCGGTGATCGTGACATTGACGTCGAACATCGCCTTGCCGCCGCAGGCGGCCAGCGTGGCCAGCAGGGCCAGCGCGGCGGAAGCGCGCAGGGTGGTAAATTTCATAGACTTCTCCAAAAGGGGGAAATGGCGCCGGCTGGTGCCGGCGCGGGGCACGGTGGCCGGCAGGATTACGGTTTCTGGCAGCTGACGGCGATCGTCGTGACGGCGCTCGCGCCCATCGTGCCGACGCCGTTGCTGACCGTGCAGACCTTGCTCGTGCCTTGCGGCTGGGCCAGTACGGTGACGCCGTAAGGGCTGCCGTCGGCGACCTTGGCCGCGAAGGTGAAGTCGACCGGCGCCCCGGCCACGGCCGGCTGCTCGATCGACACCGTGCTGGCGCCATTGGCCAGTACCAGGCCGGCGCCGTCCAGGCCGGTGACCGTACCGCCCAGGTTGCGCGTTTCAGTGGTGCAGACGACGGCGATCTGGCCGATCGTGTAGTAGTTCGCGCGGTTCTTGCCGTTGTTGACGACGCAGTTGGCCGCGGTGGGCTGATGGCCAGGATCGACGACGATATCGAAGTCGGCATCTTCGGCGATCAGGTCGGGGAACACGAAGCGGGTCGTGTTGGCTTCGACCGCCAGCGTAGCGTTGCCGTTGCGCAGCACCAGCCCCGGTTTGCTCAGACCGGATATCGTCCCCGTCAGCTGCAGATTGCCATTGCTGCCGCCGCAAGCGGCCAGGGTTGCCGCACACAACAGGGACAGGCCCGCACGCAGATACACACTTTTCATAAATACTTTCTCCAAAAACGATTCGGGGCCGTGGGGGCAGCGCGGCTTTGCGCTGCTGCGCCGGCGACAGCAAGCGGGGATGGTACAGGAATTGGCGCCTATTTTAGTGCATTTGATATGGATTGGCGGCAAACCCTTGTAACAGCCTGTGACGGGGAGGCGGCTGTGCCTAGCGCACCCGCGCCTGGGCGCAGCGCGACTGGCGTCCGTCTATCGTGCAGGTATTGCGCAGCTGGCCGTCGCGGTCGCGCACCGTCACGTCCCATTGCTGCGGGCCGCGCCGCTCCAGCGTCATGAAGCCGAAGCCATCGACCCAGGAACTGAGCGCTTCGAGCACGGCGCCGGGCGCCGGGGTGGTGCCCGGCGGCAGCGGATCTGGCAGCGGCAGCACGTCTTCGGCGGTGCCGGAAAAGCCGGCGATGAACTGGCTGGGGTGATCGCTGGCAAAGCTGGTCTGCTGCCACTGGTGCACATGGCCCGACAACATGGTCTGCACCGGGGCGGGCAGCAGCAGGGGATTGAGCGAGCCGAAGGCTTGCTGCAGGCCGGCATCGCCCAGTTGCAGCATCGTGCCGCCGTCCGGCTTGCGGTCGGTGCCGAAGCCGAGCAGCGGATGGTGGGTGATGCCGATATTGTTCGGCGCGCGGCCAGCCAGCGCGGCCAGTTGGCGGTAGCTGTCGCGGTAGTGCGCATAGCCCGGCGTGCCGGGCTGGAAGCCGCGCCAGCTGGTGCTGGCGGTGTCGACCACCAGCAACTGGGTGGCCGCATCGAGCGGGACCGCATACGGATCGCTATAGTCGCCCACGCCATCGTCGGCGGCGGCATTGCAGTCGCGGCCCGGCAGCAGCGGGCGCGGGTCGAGCAGGCGCCAGAAGCCCTGGCCGGCGCGGCCGCAGCTTTCGTGATTGCCGCGCGCCATCACCCACGGCGCGGCGCGCAGCAAGGCCGCGCCGGGCGTGAAGAAATCGGCCTGCCAGGTATCCCAGCCATAGCCCCAGGGGCTGCCG
The DNA here is from genome assembly GCA_013284265.1 of Oxalobacteraceae bacterium. GTDB lineage: Bacteria > Pseudomonadota > Gammaproteobacteria > Burkholderiales > Burkholderiaceae_D > Rugamonas. The sequence goes on from JABTBR010000018.1 coordinate 37,298, forward strand.
GCGCAGCCGGGCTCGCTGTCGGGGCAGGCGTGCTCGCGGTAATGGTAGTCGCCCACATGGATCACCAGGTCGGGCCGCCATGCGGCGGCGGCGGCCGCGATGCTGGCGAAGGGATAGGCCCGGGCGTCATTGCAGGCCTGGAAGCTGTCGCCGCTATGGCTCAGTTTGAGGCGGCAGCCGGTGTCGCCGATGACGACGATGCGCTGCGGCGCCGCCTTGGGCAGCGCCAAAGGCTGGCCGAGCACGCTGGCGCTGACGGTGGCGGGCGGCAGCGCCGCGTCGCAGCTCAGCACCGGGAAGGCTGCGGCTTTCGATTGCGCCGGCGGCGAGCTGGTGGGGCGCAGCGGCAGCGTGGCGGCGCCGGCGCGTAGTTGCATGGCGTGCTCGCGGCCATCGATGCGGATCGCCGGGCAGGCGGACGCTTCGGTCAGCACCCGCGCCACGGCGGCGCCCTGTTCGCCCAGCACGACGAAGGCGCTGAAGGACGGCGCCGGAGCCGGTGCGACGGCGGGCTGGACGGCATTGCCCGCGCAGCCGGCCAGCATGCCGAGCAGGCTTAGCGCGCCGGGCAGCAGCGTGGCGCGCGGCTCGGCGGCACTGCCGCAGGGGACGGGGCGCGCACGGCGCAGACTGGGCAAGAACATAAGGGCTCCCTGTGGACAATCCGGCAATTTACCATGGCCGCGCCGCCGGCCAAGGCGCGTCTGGACGGCCGGCTAATAAGTTGGCGCCGGAAGGTGCGACAATAGCGTTATATCCCTTTTTTTCACCCTTCACATGAGCCACCCACGCCCCCTCGCCATCCTGTTCGACCTGGACGACACGCTGTGGCCGATCGCGCCCGTCATCGTCGCCGCCGAACTGAGCCTGCATGACTGGCTGGCCCGCCATGCGCCCAAGGTGGCGCAGCGGTTCAGTATTGCCGAGCTGCGCGCGCGCCGGATGGCGCTGCTGGAAAGCCAGCCCGAGCTGGCGGTCGACCTGGCCGAGCTGCGCCGCGTCGGTCTGCGCGCCGTGTTCGAACTGGCCGGCGAGGATCACGCGCACATCGATGGCGCGATCGCCCATTTCCTGGCCCAGCGCAACGCCGTCACCCTGTATGAGGATGTGCTGCCGGCCTTGCAGGCGATGAAACAGACACTGAGGCTGGGCACCATCACCAATGGCAATGCCGACCTGGCAGCGATCGGCCTGGAAAGCCACTTCGAGGTGATGCTGGCGGCCGCCCAGTTTGGCCGTCCCAAGCCGGACCCGGCCATTTTCCTGGCCGCCTGCGCCCAACTTGGGGTGGCGCCGCGCCAGGCGATCTATGTGGGCGACGATTTGCACCTGGACGTAAGAGGAGCCCAGCAGGCGGGCTTGCGCGCGGTCTGGCTCAATCGCAGCGGCAGCAGCGCCCACCTGGACGCGGGCATCGTGCCGGACGCGATCTGCGCCAGTTTCGCCGAATTGTTGCGGTGGCTGGAGGGGCAGTTGGCGGCCCAAATGTGAGAATCATGTACCAAGCGGGCGCCCAGCGTGCATAATAAAGCCAGCGCCGTGGCGTACGCAGTGATGCAAACCACCCTTTCCCGAATCAGACAGAACCAGACAGTAGCAGGCAAACCGACTTATGCAACTCGACACCCGTGCCCAAACGTTGCTCAAAGCGCTGGTAGAGCGCTACATCGCCGACGGCCAGCCGGTCGGCTCGCGCGCGCTTTCCAAAATTTCCGGCCTCGACCTGTCGCCCGCCACCATCCGCAACATCATGGCCGACCTGGAAGAACTGGGCTATGTGTCCAGTCCGCACACCTCGGCCGGGCGGGTGCCCACGCCGCGCGGCTACCGCATCTTTGTCGATACCCTGCTGACGGTGCAGCATCTGGAAGAGCCCAGCCTGGCAGGGCGCATGCGCCTGGAGGCGCCCCAGCCGCAAAAAATGATCGCCAACGCGGCCCAGATGCTGTCCTCGCTGTCGCAATTCGCCGGCGTGGTGCTCAGTCCGCGGCGCGAATCGGTGTTCCAGCAGATTGAATTCCTGCGCCTGTCCGAAAAACGCATCCTGCTCGTCATCGTCGGTCCCACCGGCGATGTGCAGAACCGCCTGCTGCTGACCGAGGCCGATTACACCCCGGCCCAGCTGATCCAGTCGGCCAATTACATCAACCAGAACTACGGCGGCCTGGCCTTCGACGAAGTGCGCACGCGCATGCAGAATGAATTGCGCCAGTTGCGCGACGATATGGGCAGCCTGATGCAGGCGGCGGTGGAGGCCGGCAGCGAGGCGATGGCCGACAGTTCCGACGATATGGTCATTGCCGGCGAGCGCAATCTGCTGTCGGTCAGCGACCTGTCCTCGAATATGACGTCGCTACGCCAGATGTTCGATATGTTTGAGCAAAAGACCGGCCTGATGCAACTGCTCGACGTGTCGAGCAAGGCCAGCGGCGTGCAGATCTTTATCGGCGGCGAGTCCAACCTGGTGCCGATGGATGATATGAGCGTGGTCACCGCGCCCTACACGGCCAACGGCAAGATCGTCGGCACCCTGGGCGTGATCGGGCCGACGCGGATGGCCTATGAGCGGGTGATTCCGATTGTGGATATCACGGCCAAGCTGCTATCGAACGCGCTTAGCCATAACTAGAAGAAGACACTGCCGGCGCGGCCCCGGGGCGGGGCGCGCCTTATTGCGCACCAAGCAGCATGCAGCTGAGTGCTGCGTGCTGAGTGCTTAGTGCTTGTGCGGGCAGGCGGTCTTGACGCAGTTGCCGTAGATCGCCAGCGCATGCTCGGCGATCTTGAAACCGCGCTCCTTGGCGACCATCTGCTGGCGCTGTTCGATTTCCTCGTCAAAGAATTCCTCCACCCGGCCGCAATCGAGGCAGACCAGATGGTCGTGGTGCGAACCTTCGTTCAGTTCGAAGATGGCCTTGCCCGTCTCGAAATGGTTGCGGTTGAGCAAGCCAGCCTGTTCGAACTGGGTCAGCACGCGGTACACGGTGGCCAGGCCCACATCCATATTGTCCGACAGCAAGATCTTGTAGACATCCTCGGCCGTCAGGTGGCGCACTGCGCTGCTCTGGAAAATTTCCAGTATCTTCAGGCGGGGCAGGGTGGCTTTCAGGCCGCTGGATTTGAGGTCGGTTGGAGTGCTGCTCATGGTGTGTACTCGTGTGGGGTTAAACTGGCTAAACCGGCGGCCTGGAGAGCGGGCGGCCCGTGGGCGACCTACAGTTTATCAGTAAAGGGGGAAATCCTGAAACCGCCGGCCGGACCGGACCGGGCTCGCCGCCGCCCGCCGCCGCGCCCCGCAGCGGATCTCGCCCGGCCCCGCCCGGGACCCGGGTTTGCCCGGCTTTAATGCTGTGAAATCGTTGTGAAATCAAGGGCTTGGCCCGGCTTTGCCGGCACTTGCCGGGGACCGATATGTAAGCCTGTGTGAGATCGCCCCACCATCTCGCACCTTGTGCTTTATCATATAGCGTTTTGGCACTTCTGCTCAATCCCAATTGAGGACACTTATGCGCGTCACCCAGGCTTTATCGCAGTCTTTGTTGCACCGTCTTCAACCCAGTGTACCCGTACTGGGCGCCCTGTGCCTGGCGCTGGCCGTATCCGGCTGTGCTACCCGCACCACGCTGGGCGAAAAGCCCGCAGCGGCCCAGCAAGACAGCGCCGCCGTCACGCCTGGCAGCGGCGCGCAGACCACGTCCATCACGCCTTTGCAGAAGTTCATGTGGTTCTTCTCGCCTTACCGTCCCGACATTCAGCAGGGCAACTTCATCTCCGAAGAGATGCTGGCCCAGCTCAAAGTGGGGCAGACCCGCGACCAGGTGCGTTTCCTGCTCGGCACCCCGCTGCTGACCGACATCTTCCATGGCGAGCGCTGGGACTACCCCTTCCGCCTGGCCAAGGGCAGTGGCGAAACCACCACCAGCCGCGTGGTCGTGTTCTTCAAGGATGGCAAGGTCGAGCGTTTCGAAGGCGGCAATCTGCCGACCGAGAAAGAATATATCGCCCGTATCGCCGGCCCTATGCCGGTGATGAAGAAAAACCTGAACGCTCCCGACAATCAGCCTGCGCCGAAATCCGCGCCGCTGCCAGCCGGGACCGACAGCGCCAGCCCGGTCCCATCGCGCTGATGCCGCTGATTTAACCCAAGGAGTAAGCATGACCGTATTGAATATCGCCATCGCCGGTGCCGGCGGCCGCATGGGCCGCATGTTGATCGAAGCCGTGCAGGAGGCGCCCGATGCGCGCCTGGCCGGCGCCCTCGATATAGCCGCCGCCCCCGGTATCGGCACCGACGCCTCGGCGTATCTGGGCAAGCCGTCCGGCGTCTTGATCGAATCGGAGCTGGCCAAGGGCCTGGCCGGCGCCAGCTTCCTGATCGACTTCACCCGTCCGGAAGGCACCCTGGAGCACCTGGCGTATTGCGCCGAGCACGGCATCAAGCTGATCATCGGCACCACCGGTTTCGATGAAGCGGGCAAGGCGGCGATCGCCGCCGCCGCCAAGAAGACCGCGATCGTGTTCGCGCCCAATTTCAGCGTGGGCGTCAACGTCACGATGAAATTGCTGGAACTGGCGGCCAAGAACCTGTCGGTGGGCTACGACATCGAAGTGATCGAGGCGCACCACCGCCACAAGGTCGATGCGCCGTCCGGCACCGCGCTGAAGATGGGCGAAGTGATCGCCGATGCGCTGGGCCGCGACCTGAAGGATTGCGCCGTCTACGCGCGCGAAGGCGTCACCGGCGAACGCGATCCATCGTCGATCGGCTTTGCCACCATCCGCGGCGGCGACATCATCGGCGACCACACCGTGCTGTTCGCCGGCACCGGCGAGCGTATCGAGATCAGCCACAAGTCCAGCAGCCGCGTCAGCTACGCCCACGGTGCCATCCGCGCCGCGCGCTTCCTGGCCGACAAGCAGACCGGCCTGTTCGACATGAACGACGTGCTCGCGCTCAACGCACTCAATACCTAAGCAATGACAGCCGCCCCGGACAATCATTTCAGCCTGGCGCGCTACTGGGAACAGGGCGACGCCATCAGCCACGCGGTGGCCTATCTGCTGCTGGCGATGTCGCTGGTGAGCTGGTTCTACATCCTGGCCAAGACCTATGCGGCCTGGCGGGTGCGGCGCGGTTCGCCGGCGGTGCAAGCGTTCTGGGATGCGCCGACCATGCACGACGGCGTGGCCGGCCTGACTCTGGCCGATCCGGAAAAGATTTTCGCGCCGCTGGCCCAGGCCGGCGCGGCCCAGCTGCTGGTGGCCGGCCGTCCTTCGCTGGGCGGCGAGATGGGCCATGCCGAGCAGGTCACGCGGGTGTTGCGCGGCGCGCTGCAGCGCGCCACCCAGCGCCTGGAAGGCGGGCTGACCCTGCTCGCCTCGATCGGCTCGACCGCGCCCTTCGTGGGCTTGCTGGGCACGGTCTGGGGCATTTATCAGGCGCTGGCCAATGTCTCGGCGGCCGGCACGGTGCAGATCGACAAGGTGGCCGGCCCGGTGGGCGAGGCGCTGATCATGACGGCCATCGGCCTGTCGGTAGCCATTCCGGCCGTACTGGCGTATAACGGATTTAACCGCGTCAACCGCCTGACCCTGGCCGAGCTCGATGCCTTCGCGCACGACCTGCACGCCTACCTGACCACCGGCGAGCGCCTGCGCAAATAGGCGCTTCGAGGAGAGTAGCGATGGCTTTTGGTTCATTCAATCATCACCGCCAGCAAGGCCCGATGGCCGACATCAATGTCACGCCGATGGTCGATGTGATGCTGGTGCTGCTGGTGATCTTCATCATCAGCGCGCCCATGTTCACCCAGGCCGTCAAACTGGAACTGCCCAAGGCACAAGCCCAGGCCAGCGCCCAGCAGGCCAACACGATCACGCTGGCGATCGACGCCAAGGGCAAGACCTTCTGGAACAATGAAGCGCTGGACGCGCCCACGCTGGAAGCCCGGCTGGTCGCCGCCAGCAAGCTCGACCCGCAGCCCGAGCTGCAGTTGCGCGCCGACAAGGACACCCGCTACGAAGTGGTGGCCCAGCTCATGGCCGCGGCCCAGGGCAGCGGCTTGAGCAAGCTGGGCTTTGTCACCGACCCACAGAAAGAGAAAAAATAATGGCAACCGCAGAACTGAATGGCGCCGCCATCACCGATTTCACCAGCTTCCACAGCGCCTGCCAGGCGGCGATGGGCTTTCCCGACACCTATGTCCACACGATGGATTGCTGGATCGACTGCCTGAGCTATCTGCGCGATGAGGATGGCATGACCAAATTCCACCTGAAGCCGAACGAGGTGCTCGACATCGTCATCCTCGACTCGGCCGCGATGAAGGCCCAGGTGCCGGACATCCTGGAAGAAGTGACCTATTGCGTGGCCGGCATCAACGAACGCTACGATGACTACGGCGAGAAGCCGGCCCTGAAACTGACCCTCCGTTAAGTCTGCGCTGATTCAGCGCACCGCTGTCGGATCGAAGACCGGGTTTTCGATCAGCCCCAGCATATTGCCGAAGGGGTCGCTCACTTCGGCCACCTTGATGCCTTCGCCCACATCCTGGATCGGGTGGGTGATGGTGGCGCCCAAGGCCACCACGCGCGCCAGATCCTGCTCGATATTCTCCACCCCCCAGTAAGCGCGGCTGCCGCTCACGCCCGGCTCGCCGTCCGGGATCAGGCCCAGTTCGAAGCCGCCGATGGCAAAGCCCGCATAAAACGGCTGGTCGAAATACGGCGCCACGCCGAACGCCTCGCTATACCAGGCCTTGCCCTTGTCCATATCCGGCACCGGATAAATGACCGTGCGTAATCCCTTGAACATGTCTGTCTCCCTGTGAGCTTGTGAAAAACACTATCTTGTCACAGCGCGCGCCGGCGCGATTGGAAAAATGGAATCAGGCCAGGGCGAAGCGTTGCGGCGTGCTGCCGGCGAATTCCTGGAAATCGTGGATCAGATGGGATTGGTCGAAATAGCCGCAGTCGAGCGCCAGTTGGGCCCAGTCCGGCGCGGCGCCCGTCCGTGCCGCTTCATCGGTCAGCATGGCGGTGGCGCGGCGAAAGCGGCTGATGCGCGCATACAGCTTGGGAGTCAGCCCCACCTGGACACGGAACTGCGCCGCCAGATGCTGGCGCGACACCCCTAATTGCTGCGCCAGCGCATCGACGCGCAGTGCGCCGTCACTGCCATCAATGGCAGCCAGCGCGCGCCGCACTATCAAGGTGCCCATCGCGGAGGGGCTGAGCTTGCGCAGTTGCGCCAGCAAATGCTGCTCAATCAAGTGAATGCGTTCACGATCCGATAGCGCCCTGGCCCACAGCGCATCGGTCAGCCGCGCCGCCGCGCCCCGTTCCCACAGCAGGTCGATATCGGCGCGCTGGTCGTTCAGTTCGTGCAGCGGCAAGCCCAGAAACAGTCCCGCCGCCCCCGGCTTGAAGCGCACCGCCACCGTGCGCACTGGCAAGGGGCTGGCCACACGAATAGCCCGGCTCATCATCCCCACCGCAAAGCCGGCCGATCCCTGATCCTGCCACAGGATGTCGACACAGTTATCCGGCAACACCCGATGCGCCGCCCCGCCGCCGACAGAGCAGGCGCTCCACGTGCAGGCAACAAAGGCCGACAAGGCAGGGTGGGGCGGGTATTCCTGATAGCGCATGAGAGAGTCAATAAAGTTAAATAAAAAACCACAAAAATAATGCTCAATATATAATTACTATATAGATATGTTTAATAATATCTTAACTAAACTGGAGTAATTATGAAAAAAATTGCAACTCTGTTCGCCGCGATGGCCTTCGCCGGCTCCGCCAACGCATCGATCTACAGCTACGATTTCACCGCGACCGTCTATGACATCACCGAATCGGTGCAAGGTGCCTACCATCACGTCGATTCGAGCTCCCTTTCCGGCGAACTGATCGCAAATGGCAGAGTCATTCATGGCCGCGTTACTTACGATACGAGTACTGAGCTCGACCCCTTCTACATGCCACATCACATGTGGGACAACAACATGTATTCTGGCACTATCAACCAGAACACGGTCGCCGCAGATGTGGGTACGCCGCGCACCCAGCTGGAGTCCGGGAATACCATTAAGATTAACAACAATACGTACCCGGATGGGAGCGATAGTTTCAGCATTAGCGAGTACGGTAGCCTCGGTGGCGCGGGAGAGGGCCGCGGTATTGCCTTTACCGATCACACCGGCGCGCTCCTTGACTCTGCCAAGCTGAGCGACCCTATGAATTTTTCTGCGCTTGGCTCGGGCTATTTCTGGTATTCGTTTTCCAAACCCAATAGCGGAGGCTATATGACAGCGATGGCTCGGATCGATTCGCTCAGCGCGACCCCGGTACCGGAACCGACCACTTATGCCATGCTCGGCGCTGGCCTGGCGCTGCTGGCCTGGCGTAAAAAAGCGCGCGCCTGATACTCGGATGAGCAGGCAGCATCTTCCGCCAGCGCTTGGCTGAACGGAAGCTGATTTGGGCGGCGCCACGATCGTGGTGCCGCCTTTTTGTTTATTTTTCGTCAATTCCCAGTCTGGCCGCCTGTCGAAGCGCCGCATCTGGCGGCAAGCGTAGCCGCCGAATGGGCGATCACGGCGCTATCCTGCCAGCGTCACACGCTCAGCTCGCCCTGAACCAGTATAATGTCCGGTTCATATTCACTTTCGGCCGGGGCACGCTGGCCGCACATATCATGCAAGATAAATATAGTCCCGCCGACGTCGAACAAGCCGCCCAATCGCACTGGAAGGCGATCGACGCCTACAAAGCCGTCGAGCATGACTCGCGTTTCCCCAAAGGCAAGTATTACGCCTGTTCGATGCTGCCTTACCCATCCGGCAAGCTGCACATGGGTCACGTGCGCAACTATACGATCAATGATGTGATGTACCGCTACCTGCGCATGAACGGCTACAACGTGCTCATGCCGATGGGCTGGGACGCCTTCGGCATGCCCGCCGAAAACGCGGCGATGGCCAACAATGTGCCGCCGGCGCAGTGGACTTATTCGAACATCGCCCACATGCGCGAGCAGATGGAGTCGATGGGCCTGGCGATCGACTGGTCGCGCGAAATGACGGCCTGCAAGCCCGAATACTACAAATGGAACCAGTGGATGTTCCTGAAGATGCTGGAAAAAGGCATCATCTACAAAAAGACCGGTACCGTGAACTGGGATCCGATCGACCAGACCGTGCTGGCCAATGAGCAGGTGGTCGACGGCAAGGGCTGGCGTTCCGGCGCGCCGATCGAAAAGCGCGAAATCCCGATGTATTACGCCCGCATCACCGACTACGCCGACGAGCTGCTGGAATACGTCGACACCAAGCTGCCAGGCTGGCCTGAGCGCGTGCGCACCATGCAGACCAACTGGATCGGCAAGTCGACCGGCGTGCGCTTCGCCTTCCCGCACCAGATCAAGGACGCCGCCGGCGCGCTGATCGGCGACGGCAAGATGTACGTCTTCACCACCCGTCCCGACACCGTCATGGGCGTGACCTTCTGCGCCGTGGCCGCCGAGCACCCGCTGGCCGTGCACGCCGCGCAGAGCAATCCCGCGCTGGCCGCCTTCAACGCCGAATGCAAGCTCGGTTCCGTGATCGAGGCCGATATGGCGACGATGGAGAAGAAGGGCATGCCGACCGGCCTGTTCGTCACCCATCCGCTGACCGGTGCCCAGGTCGAAGTCTGGGTCGGCAACTATGTGCTGATCACCTACGGCGACGGCGCCGTGATGGGCGTGCCCGCCCACGACGAGCGCGACTTCGCCTTCGCCAAGAAATACGATCTGCCGATCCAGCAGGTGATCCGCGCCGAAGGCAAGGAATTCTCCACCGAAGCCTGGCAGGAATGGTATGGCGACAAGGAGATCTCGATTGTCACCAACTCCGGCAAATACGATGGCCTGAACTACGCCGACGCGGTCGATGCCGTCGCCGCCGACATGGCCGAAAAAGGTCTGGGCGAGAAGAAGATCACCTTCCGCCTGCGCGACTGGGGCATTTCGCGCCAGCGCTACTGGGGCACTCCGATCCCGATGATCCACTGCGCCGACTGCGGCTCGGTGCCGGTGCCCGAGAAAGACCTGCCGGTGGTGCTGCCGGAAGACTGCGTGCCGGACGGTAGCGGCAATCCGCTGAACAAATACGAAGCCTTCCTGGCCTGCGACTGCCCCAAGTGCGGCAAGCCTGCGCGCCGCGAAACCGACACCATGGATACCTTCGTCGATTCCTCGTGGTACTACATGCGCTATACCTCGCCGGGTTCGGACAAGGCCATGGTCGACGAGCGCAACGACTACTGGATGCCGATGGACCAGTACATCGGCGGCATCGAGCACGCCGTCATGCACCTGCTGTACGCGCGCTTCTGGACCAAGATCATGCGCGACTTCGGCCTGGTCAAGTTCGACGAGCCGTTTGTGAACCTGCTGACCCAGGGTATGGTCCTGAACGAGACCTACTACCGCGAAGACGCGGCCGGCAAGAAGACCTGGTTCAACCCGGCCGACATCGACCTGACCCTGGACGACAAGGGCCGCCCGCAAGGCGCGCTGCTCAAGGCCGACGGCGAGTCCGTCCACATCGGCGGCACGGAGAAGATGTCCAAGTCGAAGAACAACGGCATCGACCCGGCCGCGCAGATCGAGCAGTTCGGCGCCGATACCGCGCGCCTGTTCACGATGTTCGCCTCGCCGCCTGAGCAGACGCTGGAATGGTCGGACAGCGGCGTGGAGGGCGCCAGCCGCTTCCTGCGCCGGGTGTGGGCCTTCGGCTACGCGCAGTCGGGCCGTATCGCCTCGGCACTGGGCGCGCCGGCGGCACCGGTGGCCACCGAGCCGCAGAAGACCCTGCGCCGCGAACTGCACAAGATCCTGCAACAGGCCGACTATGACCTCAAGCGCATCCAGTACAACACCGTGGTGTCGGCCTGCATGAAGATGCTCAATACGATCGAATCGGCCAAGCTGGACGACAGCGCCGAATCGAACGCGCTGATCGCCGAAGGCTTCTCGATCTTCCTGCGCCTGCTCAACCCGGTGTCGCCGCACATTACCCATGTGCTGTGGCAGGAACTGGGCTACGCCGGCGTGTTCGGCGACCTGCTCAACGCCCAGTGGCCGCAGGTCGACCCGGCAGCGCTCGAGCAGGCCGAGATTGAAATGATGATCCAGGTGAACGGCAAACTGCGCGGCAGCATCACCGTCGCCAAGGGCGCCGACAAGGCCGTCATCGAAGCGGCTGCGCTGGCCAACGAGGCGGTGCAGAAGTTCATCGAAGGGACGCCGAAGAAGATCATCGTCGTGCCGGGCAAGCTGATTAACATAGTGGTGTAAATGACGATGGCGACTATCTCCGTGTTGTTCCGGCGCGGCCGGCTGTGGGGCGCGCTGCTGGCGCTGTCCTTGATGCTGTCGGCCTGCGGCTTCCATCTGCGCGGGAACGGCGGCCAGTACGCGCTGCCTTTCCCATCGCTGTATGTGGGACTGCCGGAGGCGTCGCCATTGGCGATTGACCTCAAGCGCAATATCCGCGCGACCGGCAGCACCACGGTGGCGGCGTCGGCCAAGGATGCCGACGGCGTCATCGAAGTGCTGACCGATCCCGAAAAGACCCGCAGCAAGTCCATCCTGTCGCTCAATGCCAATGGCCGGGTGCGCGAATATCTGCTGGCCTACAATATCGTGTTCCGGGTGCGCGACCGCCTGGGCAACGAGCTGCTGGGACCGACCCAGATCGCGCTGAACCGTCCGCTGACCTTCAACGAAACCCAGTTGCTGGCCAAGGAACAGGAAGAAGCGCTGCTGTACCGCGACATGCAGACCGATCTGGTCCAGCAGATGATGCGCCGCCTGGCCGCCATCAAGCCGGTGGTGACGATGTCGGTCGCGCCTGAGGCGCCGGTCGCCGCGCCCAAGCAGTAAGGAAGCCATATGCAATTGCGGGTTGAAGCACTCGATGGCCATCTGGGCAAGCCGCTGGCACAGCTGTATGTGATCACCAGCGACGAGCATCTGCTGGCGCTGGAGGCGGCCGACAAGATCCGCCGGGCCGCGCGTGCCCAGGGCTATTCCGAGCGCGACGTGCTGACCGTCGAGCGCAGCTTCAAGTGGGGCGAACTGCTGGCGGCCAACCAGGCCCTGTCCCTGTTCGGCGACAAGAAGCTGATCGAGCTGCGCATCCCCACCGGCAAGCCGGGCAAGGATGGCGGCGCGGCGCTACAGAACTATGTCAAGGACCTCAGCCCCGACAACCTGACCCTGATCACCCTGCCCAAGCTGGACTGGCAGACCCAGAAGGCGGCCTGGGTGGCGGCGCTGCAGCAGGCGGCCGTCTACATCGACATCGCCCAGATCGAAAGGGCGGCGCTGCCCAACTGGATCGGCCAGCGCCTGGCCGCCCAGGGCCAGAGCGCCGACCGCGCCAGCATCGACTTCATCGCCGACCGGGTCGAAGGCAATCTGCTGGCCGCGCACCAGGAGATCCAGAAACTGGCGCTGCTGCACGAACCGGGCAAGCTGACTTACGAGCAGGTGCAGGAAGCGGTGCTCAATGTGGCGCGCTACGATGTGTTCAAGCTGAGCGAGGCGATGCTCTCCGGCGACCCGGCCCGGCTGGTGCGCATGCTGGAAGGGCTGAAGGGCGAGGGCGAGGCCCTGCCGCTGGTTTTGTGGGCGGTCTCCGAAGAAATCAGGACGCTGTTAAAATTGAAAGCCGGGATGGCACAAGGCCGTCCGCTGGGCGCGCTGCTCAAGGAATACCGCATCTGGGGGCCGCGCGAACGCATGATGGACCCGGCGCTGCGGCGCATTTCGCTGCCCACGCTGGAAGCGGCCATGAAGGACGCGGCCCAGGTGGACAAGATGATCAAGGGCCTGCGCGCCAAGGCGTTCGCAGGCGATGCCTGGGACGCCATGTTGCAGCTCGCACTGAAAGTGGCACGCGGCTAGGCTGTCTGGATAAGCAGTGTGGAAAATTCGAGGCACAGCCTTTACAAGGATGACGATGGATATCAAGCTCTATATGGAACAAGTGGGCCAACAGGCGCGCAAGGCATCGCGCGCCATGGCCCGCGCCGACAGCGCCACGCGCAATCGCGCGCTGACCCTGATCGCAGACGCGATCGTGCGCGACGCGGCCCTGCTGCGCGCGGCCAACCAGCTCGACCTGGATGCGGCCCGCGCCAACGGCCTGGCCCCGGCCATGCTGGACCGCCTGGCCCTGTCCGACTCCGCCATTGCCACCATGGTCGAGGGCCTGCGCCAGATCGTTGCGCTGTCCGACCCCATCGGCGAAATCTCCGGCCTGAAATTCATGCCTAGCGGTATCCAGGTAGGCCAGATGCGCGTGCCGCTGGGCGTGATCGGCATCATCTATGAATCGCGTCCGAATGTGACGGTGGACGCGGCCGGCCTGTGCATCAAGAGCGGCAACGCCACCATCCTGCGCGGCGGCTCGGAAGCGATCAACTGCAACCGTGCGCTGGCAAAAATCGTCAAGGAAGGTCTGCTCGGCGCCGGCCTGCCGGAAGACGGCGTACAGGTCGTCGACACCACCGACCGCGCCGCCGTCGGTGCCCTGATCACCATGCCGGAATACGTGGACGTGATCGTGCCGCGCGGCGGCAAGAACCTGATCGCGCGCCTGATCGAGGAAGCCACCGTGCCGATGATCAAGCACCTGGACGGCATCTGCCACGTCTACATCGACGCCAAGGCCGATCTGCAGAAGGCGCTCGATATCGCCTTCAACGCCAAATGCCACCGCTACGGCACCTGCAACACCATGGAAACCCTGCTGGTGGCCCGTGCCATCGCGCCGCAGGTGCTGCCGCAGCTGGCCAAGCTGTACGCCGCCAAGGAAGTGGAGCTGCGCGCCGATCCGGAAGCGCAAGCCCTGCTGGCCGGCTACGCCCATCTGGCCGCCGCCACCGAGGAAGACTGGAAGACCGAATACCTGGCGCCTATCCTGGCGGTCAAGATCGTGGCGGACATGGATGAAGCGATCGAGCATATCAATCACTACTCGTCCAAGCATACCGAAGCGATCGTCACCGAAGACTACACGGCTTCGCTGCGCTTCCTGCGCGAAGTCGATTCGGCTTCCGTGATGGTGAACGCCTCGACCCGTTTCGCCGATGGTTTCGAATACGGCCTGGGCGCCGAAATCGGCATCTCCAACGACAAGCTGCACGCACGCGGCCCGGTCGGACTGGACGGCCTGACCTCGCTCAAATACGTGGTGTTCGGCCACGGCGAAGTGCGCAAATAGGATGGCCATGCTCTGGGTAAAAGCGCTGCATATTTTCTTCGTGATGTCCTGGATGGCGGGCGTGTTCTACCTGCCGCGCATATTTGTGAATCTGGCGATGGAGCACGACATCGCGACCCGCGAGCGCCTGCTGCTGATGGCGCGCAAGCTGTACCGCTTCATGTCCATTTTGTCGGGACCGGCGGTGCTGCTGGGCGTCTGGCTGGCCTGGTTGCAGTACGGCCCGGCCGTGGCGAAAGCGCACTGGCTGCACGCCAAGTTTGCCGTGGTGGTGCTGCTCATCGGCTATCACCACGCCTGCGGTTCGCTGCTGGCCAAGTTTGAAAACGGCGCGAACAAGCGCAGCCACAAGTGGTTCCGGGTGTTTAACGAAGTACCGGTATTCATGCTGCTGGCGGTGCTGATACTGGTGGTCGTCAAGCCCTTCTGATGCAATATCCCTGCCGATGCGGCGGGGCGGTAATAAAGTAGTAAAGTAGTAGGGCAGTAAAACGGACTGTTTTTCAACGGATAAAAGGTACACCTCATGGCTTCATATTTTTGCCCATGCCCGCGCGGCATGGAAGCGGCGTTGGCCGAAGAACTGGGCGAGATTGCCCAGAACAGCACCACCTTGAAGGTGCACAACCAGGTACCGGGCGGCGTGCACTGCTCGGGCGACCTGCTGGACTCCTATCGCATCAATCTGCATTCGCGCATCGCCTCGCGCGTGCTGATGCGCATGGGCGTGACCGGCTACCAGAACGAGAACGACATCTACGATCTGGTACTGGCCCAGCAATGGGAAGACTGGTTCACCTTCGACCACACCATCCGGGTTGACGTCACGGCCGTCAAATCGCCGCTGCGCAGCCTGGAGTTCACCACGCTGAAGATCAAGGATGCGATCTGCGACCGCTTCCGCGACCAGTTCGACAAGCGTCCTTCGGTTGATACCAAGAATCCGGACATGCGCATCGTCGGCTTCCTCGACGCGCGCCAGTTCATCATCTACCTCGATACCTCGGGCGAAGCGCTGTTCAAGCGCGGCTGGCGCGAGGAAACGGGCGACGCGCCGCTGCGCGAGAACCTGGCCGCCGGCCTGCTGCGTGTGTCGGGCTGGAAGCCGGGCATGCCGTTGTTCGACCCGATGTGCGGTTCCGGCACCATCCTGTGCGAAGCCGCGCAAATGGTGCAGGGCATTCCGCCGGGCGCGCGCCGCCGTTTCGCCTTCGAAGCCTTCAACGATTTCGACCCGGCCCCGTGGCAGGCGATGAAAAACGCGATCAAGCCTAACCCCCTGCCGGAAACGCCGACCATTTTCGGCAGCGACATCTCGGGCGATATGGTTGAAATGACGCG
This sequence comes from Oxalobacteraceae bacterium, assembly GCA_013284265.1. GTDB lineage: Bacteria > Pseudomonadota > Gammaproteobacteria > Burkholderiales > Burkholderiaceae_D > Rugamonas. The sequence goes on from JABTBR010000018.1 coordinate 52,915, forward strand.
CCACAATCTGCGCTGCGCCGGCATCATGTTCGACGTGCCGCTCAAGCAGATCGAAGCCCAGGAAGTGAAGGCCCCGGCCGACGCGCCCGGCATCATGCTGACCAACCCGCCGTATGGCGAGCGGATCGGTGTGCGCGGCGACAGCACCGTGCCGGAAGACGAACTGGCCACCAGCTTCTACTCCGCGCTGGGCACCACGCTCAAGCAGCGCTTCGCCGGCTGGACCGTGTTCCTGTTCACCGCCGACCTGGGCCTGCCACGCCTGCTGCGCCTGAAAGAAGCGCGCAAGACGCCGTTCTTCAACGGCGCGCTGGAATGCCGTCTGTTCCGCTTCGATATGGTGGCCGGCTACAACCGCCGCGAAGAAGCAAAACCGAAGAACGTCTGACCTCCGGTGGTCGTCACAGCAGTTAACTCAAGCATGCCACGGCGCCTTTAGAACCCACGGCAAAGAGCCGGGGTCTTAATTAGAACCCACGGCAAAGAGCCGGGGTCTTAATTAGAACCCACGGCAAAGAGCCGGGGTCTTAATTAGAACCCACGGCGAAGAGCCGGGGTCTGACCCTAGGGTCTGGGGAGGGGCTTCGCCCCGCCTGTCCCGATGGGACAGGCCCCCAGGGTTACGCCGTGGGTTTTTACCGCGCCGCCTGCGGCGGCGTTAACCTGGACCGACCATGTTCCCGAATCCTCCGGCCGAACTTCCGCCCGACCCCGCCCCAGGCCCCATACCTCCCCCTCCCGCAGCGCATATGGCCCCCCTCGGCGCCGGCTTCCTGGCCGTGATGCTGGCCGGCCTGTCGATGCTCGGCCCGTTCTCCATCGATGCCTATCTGCCGGCCTTCCCGGATATCCAGGCCTCGCTGCGCGCCACCCCGATCGAAGTGCAGCAAAGCCTGACCAGTTATATGCTGGCCTTTGCCGGCATGGTGCTGTGGCATGGCGCGCTGGCCGATGCCTTCGGCAGGCGCAATGTGGTGCTGGTATCGCTGGTGATGTTTGCGATCGGTACGCTGGGCTGCGCGGCGGCCCATTCGGTGCATTATCTGTGGGCCTTCCGGGTGCTGCAGGGTGTCTCGGCCGGGGTCGGGGTGGTGGTGGGACGCGCCATCATCCGCGACCTGTATGCCGACGCCGAGGCGGCGCGCCTGCTGTCGATGGTGACGATGATCTTTTCCATCGCGCCCGCGATCGCGCCGGTGCTGGGCGGCTGGATCGTCAAGCTGGCCGACTGGCGCACCATCTTCCTGGCGCTGTTCGCCTATACCGTGCTGCTGTTCGTGCTGTGCTGGCGGCGCTTGCCGGAGACGCTGCCGCCGCACAAGCGCCAACCCTTCAACCCGACCTACCTGGCGCAGAACTACCGCCAGGTATTCAGCTCGCCGCTGTTCCACCTGAAGAGCGGGGTGGTGGCGCTGAACTTCGCCGGCCTGTTCCTGTATATCTCGGCCGCGCCGGTGATGCTGCCCCAGCACCTGAAGCTGGGGCCGGACCAGTTCGGCTGGCTGTTCATCCCCTCGGTGGGCGGCATCTTCTGCGGCGCGCTGGCGGCCAACCGGGTCGCCGGCAAGATGACGTTTTCGCGACAGATCGGCATCGGCTTTTGTTTCCTGCTGGCGGCCGCGCTATTTAACGTTTGCTACCACTTGTTACAGCCGCCGTCGCTGCCCTGGAGCGTGGCGCCGATGTTCGTCTATACCTTCGGCATGTCGATGGTCGCGCCCGGCGCGACCTTGCTGGCGCTCGATCTGTTCCCGCACATCCGCGGCACGGTGGCGTCCTGCCAATCCTTCGCGCTGACCCTGCTGGGCGCCATCGTCGCCGGCGTGGTCGCGCCCTTTCTATCCCATTCCGTGCTCTGGCTAGCCGCCGGACAGCTGGGCTTTTCCGCGCTTGCTCTCGCTTTGTGGTTGACGGCGCGTCATTACCGTAGCATCCTGTTACGCCATCCGAGCCCGTAATTCATTTACGGTAGGAAATGCTAAAAAGTTTAGAGGGAAACCTTTATTGCTGATTGGTCACTCACTTGTTTATGCTAAGATGATTTTTTGAGCAAGCGAGTTGACAATCAGCAATGTTTGTCCGACTAAATGTATAGCAGATAAATCGTGGTGGCATATGTCATTGATTGCCGCTTCCCTTTAGACGTCCCATGGCGGCCATGCTTGATACGATGCATCAATCAGACCAGGATATTCGCAATCGCTTGCTGATTGCCCGTTTGCCGGCGATGCCGCAAATACTCATCAAATTGATCGAGCACCTGCAGGCCGACGATGCGGGCATGCCGGAGCTGGCCGCGCTGATCGCCAAAGACGCCGGCATGACCAGCAAGATCCTGGCCGTGGCCAACAGCTCGGCCTACCACCGCAACAGCCGCGTGGTGAGCCTGGAGCAGTCGCTGGTGTCGCTGGGCACCGACATGATCAAGACCCTGGTCATCAGCGAATCGGTGTTCCAGACCTTTAACAGTTTCCCCCATTCCGGCAGCACCGACCTGCGCCGCTTCTGGAAAAGCTCGCTGAGCGCCGCCGTGATCGCGCGCGACATCGCCAAGCGCATGGACTACGGGCAGGTGGAAGAAGCCTATCTGGCCGGGCTGCTGCACAACGTGGGCCGCCTCGCGCTGCTCTCGACCGCGCCGCGGGAATACGCCTTCAACTTCATGGCGCGCGACGACGAGGCGCTGTGCGCGGTCGAACAGCGCACCCTGCAAATCACCCATTCCGAAGCGGGCGCCTGGCTGATCGAGCGCTGGCACCTGGACTCCTTCCTGGCCGACAGCGTGCTGTACCACCACGAACCGGTGGCGCGGCTGGAGTCGGCCCATCCGCTGATCCGCATCGTGCGCCTGTCGCATCTGCTGTGCTGCCATCTGGACCAGGAACAGGCCATCGCCGAGGCGTCACGCCTGTGCGGGCTGGACGACGCCGCGCTCGAGGCGATTCTGAATGCGGCCGAGCGCCAGGTCGAAAAATCGGCCGCCTATCTGGGCATCGACCTGGCCGGCGCCGACGACATCGTGGCGCCGCCGGCCTATGCGCCGCCGCCGCCGGTCGACCCGGTGCAGCAGCGCCTGTCCGAGGAAGTGCGCAATATGATGCTGGTGTCCGAAATGGGCCAGACCTTCGCGCGCCAGCAAGGGGAGGGCAATCTGCTCGAAGCGATGACCCGTTCGGCGCGCATCCTGTTCGACTTCGACACCACCGTGATCCTGCTGGAGAACCCCACCGGCCATGCACTGCTCGGCGTGGCCGCGGGCGAACAGCAGCAGCGCCTGGCCGAGTTTTCCATCCCCCTGAACAAGGGCGGACTGCTGGCCCAGAGCGCCAAGGAACGCAAGCTGGCCTACCTGAGCCGCGCCGGCGCGGCGCTGTCGGTGGCCGAGGAGCAGCTGTTCCGCATCCTCGGCACCGATAGCCTGGTGTGCCTGCCGCTGGTGGTCAACCAGCGCTGCCTGGGCGTGCTGGCCGGCGGCACGGCCGCCTGGCAGATACCCGGCTTCCAGAAGCGCGAACGCTTCCTGCTGTCCTTCGGCACCCAGGCCGCCGCCGCGCTGGAAACGGCCATCAGCGAGCGCGGTCATGCGCGCCGCCAGATCGCCGGCGTGGTCGAGGAATACCGCGACGCCACGCGCCGCGTGGTGCACGAGGTGAACAACCCGCTGTCCATCATCAAGAACTATCTGTCTGTCCTCGACAGCAAGCTGGCGCGGCGCGAGCCGGTGGTCGGCGAGATGTCGATCCTGAACGAGGAGATCGACCGCGTGGGCCAGCTGATCAACGGCCTGGCCGACCTGCAGCCCAGCATGGGCGGCCGCCATACCGACGTGGCGCGCGTGGTCGACGATGTGCTGCGCCTGTTCCGTACCACCGACTTCGTGCCGGCCTCGGTGCAGATCGTGGTGCGCATGCAGGAGCAGCCGGCCGAGATCGACGGCGACGCCGACATCCTCAAGCAGATCCTGGTGAACCTGGTCAAGAACGCGGTCGAGGCCCTGCCGGCCGGCGGCAAGATCGAGATCGCCAACCGCGGCCTGGTCAAGCGCGAGCGCAACCTGTACCTGGAGCTGGCCATCGGCGACAGCGGTCCCGGCCTGTCGGCCGAGGTGCTGGCCAATCTGTTCTCCGCCGTGCGCAGCGACAAGGAGGGACCACACCACGGCCTGGGACTGTCCATCGTCCACAGCCTGGTCAAGAAAATGCAGGGCCTGATTACCTGCCGTTCCAGCAATAGCGGCACCACCTTTGAAATCCTCCTGCCTGCCCGTGGCAGCACCAGTCAAATCACCGGCTTGCCAACGCGGGCGCTGGATTCAGTCTGAGACCCCGATGAACCTGCATTTAGCTCAAGCCATGCCTGCCCAAGACCCCGTCAGCGCTCCGGCCCCAGCCCCCGTCCTTGCGGCCGAGTACCGTCCGCGCCTGCTGCTGGTGGACGACGAGCCGCGCTTGCTGTCCTCGCTGTACGAGCTGCTGCGCGACCGCGACTACGAGCTGATCACCGCCACCTGCGGCAAGGAAGCGCTGGAGCACCTGGACCAGCTGCGCTTCGACCTGATCCTGCTGGACCTGCGCCTGCCCGACATGAGCGGCCACGAGATCATGGACTTCATCAACGCCAGGGGCATCGAGGGCGACGTGATCGTCATGAGCGGCGATGTCGGCATCGAGGCGGCCATCGGCGCGCTCAAGCGCGGCGCCTACGATTACATGCGCAAGCCCTACAGCCGCGAGGAGCTGCTCAAGACGGTGGAGAATGCGTTGCAAAAGCGCAAGCTGGCACGCGAGAACGAGCGCATCGCCTCGCGCCTGGAAAACTCGGAAAAGATGTACCGCTACCTGGTCGACAGTTCGCCCGACATCATCTACACCCTGAACCACGAGGGCAAGATCACCTTCGTCAACGACCGGGTGCAGCAGCTGCTGGGCATCGGCCGCGAGGAGCTGATCGGCCGCCATTATTCGGTGCTGGTGCACGACGAGGACCAGGAGCGGGCGCGCTATGTGTTCAATGAACGGCGCCTGGACGACCGCGCCTCGCGCAACGTGGAGCTGCGCCTCAAGTGCAATACCGGCAGCGGCATCGAGCGCACCTTCAACAATACCCTGATGACGATTTCGCTCAATGCCCTCGGCATGCAGGTGCCGGACCATGAGCGCAAGCAGGAATACTTCGGCACCTATGGGGTGGCGCGCGACATCACCGACCGCAAGCGCGCCGAGGAAGTGATCTCCTACCAGGCCTACCACGACATCCTGACCGACCTGCCGAACCGCATGCTGTTCAAGGACCGCCTGGGACTGGCGGTGATCCAGGCCAAGCGCAAGCTCACCGAGCTGGCCGTGATGTTCGTCGACCTGGACCGCTTCAAGCTGGTCAACGATACCCTGGGCCACGTCAAGGGCGACGAGCTGCTGCAGCAGGTGGCGCTGCGCCTGAAGGATTGCCTGCGCCGCGGCGACACGCTGGCGCGCCAGGGCGGCGACGAATTCACCATCGTGCTGCCGGAGCTGCGCGACCGCCAGGACGCCAAGGCCATCGCCGACAAATTCCTCGAAAGCCTGCACCTGCCGTTCGACCTGGACGGGCACGAAGTGCATATCTCGGCCAGTATCGGCATCGCCATCTATCCGGGCGACGGCGAGACCATCGACGAGCTGCTGCGCCATGCCGACATCGCCATGTACCAGGTCAAGGCGCTGGGCAAGAACGGCCACAGCTTCTATCACAACTCCATGCTCGACGTGTCGCACCAGAAGATCGCGCTCGAGCAGAGCCTGCGCAAGGCGCTGGAGCAGAACGAGCTGGAAATGTACTACCAGCCGCAGGTCGACGTGGCCACCGGCCGCATCGTCGGCGCCGAAGGCCTGATGCGCTGGAACCACCCGCAGCGCGGCCTGCTGTCGGCCGGCGAGTTCCTGCCCTTCGCCGAAGAGAATGGCCTGATGCTGCCGATCTCCGACTGGATGCTGGGCGCGCTGTGCCGCGACCTGCTGCTGTGGAACGCCGCCGGCAACGACGCGATCCGGCTGTCGCTGAACCTGTCGCCGCAGTATCTGGACCGCGGCGACTTCTTCGAAAAGATGCGCGGCGCGCTGACGCGCTATGGCATCTCGCCCGACCAGATCGAAGTGGAAATCACCGAGAACATCTGCATCCGCAATCCGCAGTACGCGATCGAGCAGTTGAACAAGCTGTGTCAATTGGGCGTGTCGGTGGCGATCGACGATTTTGGCACCGGCTATTCCTCGCTGTCGTATCTGCACCGCTTCCCTATCCACACCATCAAGATCGACCAGTCCTTCGTCAAGGAGATCCACGACGAGAACGGCCACTATCCGGTGATCCTGGCGATCATCTCGATCGCGCGCGGCCTGGGCCTGCATCTGGTGGCCGAGGGGGTCGAAACCGATGTGCAGGCGCGCTATCTGCAGGGCCATGGCTGCACCACCATGCAGGGCTATTTCTACCACCGGCCGATTGCGCTGTCGAACTTCATCCACGTGCTGCAGGAGCAGGACCGCCTGAGCGCGCCGGCGCTGCATGTGGTGCCGCCCATGGTGGCGATCCGGGCCTGAGCGTATGCAAAAATTTCCCCCATCCGGGACCGGCGCCGAGGCCGACGAAGGCAGTAGCTACACCGCCGAATACCTGCGCGTGAAAGGCCTGGCCGAACGCGGCGTGGCGAATGCCCAGCATAGCCTGGGCTTCATGTATTTCAATGGGCAGGGCATAGGCCAGAGCTATGAGCAGGCCGTGATCTGGTACCGGCTGGCCGCCAACGCCGGGCTGGAACATGCGCAGTACAACCTGGGCGTGATGTACCAGAAGGGCCAGGGCGTGGCGCTGGACCACCAGGAGGCGGCGCGCTGGTATCAGCTGGCGGCCGAGCAGGGTTATGCGGCGGCCCAGTACAACCTGGGCTGGCTATACGCCAAGGGCCAGGGACTGGAGCAGGACAGCGAACGCGCGATGGCCTGGTTCAGCAAGGCCGCCGAGCAGGGCGACGCCGGCGCGCAGAACAATCTGGGCATGATGTACGACACCGGCAAGGGCGTGCCGCAGGACTTCCGCCAGGCGATCAGCTGGTACCGCAAGGCCGCCGAACAGGGCTATGCGCGCGCCCAGTTCAATCTGGGCCTGCGCTACGACAGCGGGCAGGGCGTGCCGAAAGATCCGGGCCAGGCGATCGCCTGGTTCCGCAAGGCCGCCGAGCAGGGTTATGCGCCGGCCCAGTTCAACCTGGCGCTGCGCTTCGACAAGGGCGAGGGTATCGCCCAGGACAGCCAGAAAGCCATCCTGTGGTACCGCCGCGCGGCCGAGCAGGACCACGCCAGTGCGCAATTCAATCTGGGCCTGATCTTCGACAATGGCCAGGGCGTGCCGCGCGACGAGCACAAGGCGCTGGACTGGTACCGCAAGGCCGCCGAACAGGGGCATGCGGGGGCGCAGAATAATCTGGGCCTGCGCTACGATCACGGCCAGGGCGTGGAGCAGGATTACGAGCTGGCCCAGTTCTGGTACCGCAAGGCGGCCGAGCAGGGTTCGGCGGCGGCCCAGTACCACCTGGGGTTGATGTATGAGAATGGCCACGGCCTGGCGCAGGATCAGCAGGAGGCGATCTTCTGGTACCGCAAGGCGGCCGACCAGGGCCATCTGCGCGCCCAGTTCGATCTGGGCCTGCGCTACGAAGCGGGCCAGGGCGTGCCGCAGGATTACCGCATGGCGATGGCCTGGTACCGCCGCGCGGCCGAGCAGGATTATGCGGCGGCCCAGTACATGCTGGGACAGCTGTTCGACAATGATGACGGTCCCCAGCCCGACAGCGAGCAAGCCAATGGCTGCTACCGCAAGGCGGCGGACCAGGGCCACACGCTGGCCCAGTTCACGCTGGCGCTGCGCTATGACAGCGGCCGGGGCATGGCGCAGGATTTTGCCCAGGCCCACTTCTGGTATCTGCAGGCGGCCCAGCAGGGCCACGCCCGCGCCCAGCTCAACCTGGGCCTGATGTACGCCAGCGGCCAGGGCGTGGCGGCCGATCCGGCCCAGGCGTTTCTGTGGCTGAGCATGGCCGAACGGGCCGGCGCGGGCGCCGCGTCCACCTTCCTCAAGCAGGCTGCGGCCCGGCTCGACGCCGGCGCGCTGGCCCAGTTGCGCCAGCGGTTGGAGTTTCAGCCGGTCTGAGCGGCCGGATTCATCTTGCCGCCGCTGAAGGACCATTCGTCCGGCTGCGAGGCGCTGATGATCACCATCAAGTCTTCCGGGCGCAGTCCCGGCGATTCCGCCAGTATGGCCGCCAGATGCCGGTAGAACGCCTGCTTGGTATCGGTCGAGCGCGGCTTGGCGATGGCGATCGTGATGATGACGAAATCGTCCGAGCGCGGCCCGCCCAGATAGTGGCGGTCGAACACCAGCTCGTTCGCATCGAGCTGATGGAAGATCTGGAATTTGTCGGTGGCCGGTACGTCGAAGGTCTCGACCAGCGCCCGGTCCAGGCCGTCGGACAGCGCGCGCAGATACTCGGGGGATTTGCCTTTTAACAGGGAGATGCGGCTCATGGGCATGGTGGTTCTCCTTTAGCGAGGGGTGGGGATGCGTTTGACAAGGACACGATAGCGGACTACATTGATTCTGAAAATCGGTATTATTTGAATCAACAATCCACAAAATCGGGATGATGTATGCGGCCTATCGTGTTTGACCTGGAGGTCTTGCGCAGCTTTGTCAGCGGCGTGGAACTGGGCAGTTTCGCCAAGGCGGCGCTGCGCCTGAACCGCTCCACCTCGGCCGTCAGCGCCCACCTGGCGCGGCTGGAGGAGCAGGTGGGCGCGCCCATCCTGCGCAAGGCCGGACGCGGCCTGCTGCCCACCGCCGTCGGCGAAACCCTGCTGGCCTACGCGCGCCGCCTGCTGGAGTTGAACGACGAGGCCGCCACCGCCGTGCGCGGCGTGGAGCTGGCCGGCAGCATCCGCCTGGGCATGGCGGAGGACTTCAGCGAACGGGTGTTGACCGATGTGCTGGGCCGCTTCGCGCGTGCCCATCCGCGCGTGCAGATCGATGCGCGCGTGGCGCGCAATGCCAGCCTGCGCGAGCAGATGGCGGCGGGCACGCTGGAGCTGGCGCTGGCCTGGGACGATCCGGCCCATCCCGCGCCGCACGCGCATGCGGTACGGCAGTGTCCGCTGCACTGGATAGGCGCGGCCGATGGCCTCGCGCTGGCCTCGCCCAGTGCGGCCGAACCCCTGCCGCTGGTGATGTTCGACGCACCCTGCATCATGCGCAGCGCCGCCACCGCCGCGCTGGACCGCGCCGGCATTGCCTGGCGCATCGCCTTCACCAGCCAGAGCCTGAGCGGCGTCTGGGCGGCGGTGGCGGCGGGCCTGGGCGTGACGGTGCGCAGCGACATCGGCCTGCCGCCGCGCCTGCGCCTGCTCGGGCGCGACGCGCTGGAGAGTGGCCTGTTGCCGCCATTGCCGGTGATGGGATTGAATCTGTACCGCGCCGAGCCGACCCTGAACCCTACCAGCGAGCGCCTGTGGGACATCATCCTGCAAGCGCTGGAGGTGCCGGCGGCCATGCGCGGCGGCGCTGAAATGCAGATGGGCCGCCACCTCGCGGTAGCGGCCCATCGTTAAACGCTTACTGGCTTAGCGCCGGCTTAGAAGCAGCAGGCCAGCATCTGCAGGCAGCAGGCCAGATCGCCGCAGCATCCCGCGTTCGATGCCAGGGCGGCGGCGGAAGTGGCCAGCAGGGCGACGGCGGCTGCCAGTTTCAGATAGGTCGATTTCATGGTATTTCCTTGTGTGGGATAAAAAGATGATACCGCAAACCGGCAGGCGCGCACTATTGGCCGCCGCGCATACCGTTTAGCTGGCGGCGCCGTTGCCTGGCGCGCTCTGGCGCAGGGCTTGCGCGCGCTCCAGATAGGGCTGTGCTTCCTGTGGCCGCTGCAATGCCAGCAGCGCATGGGCCATATTGTTGAGTGCGTCCATATGGCCGGGATCGAGTTGCAGTGCCTTTTCCAGCCAGGGCAGCGCTTCGGCCGGCAGCTTCAGATCGGCCAGGATGCTGGCGTAGTTGCTCAAGGCCGCCACATCGTCGGGCGCCAGCCGCAGCGCCTCGGCCCCGGCCAGCAGGGCGCTGTCGAGCTTGCCCATTCTTTGCAGGGTCACCGCCATGTGCATGAAGGCGTTCGCATCGCCGGGGCTGATCTCGATGGCGCGGCCCAGCAGATCGTAGGCCGCCTGCAGGTCGCCGATCTGCAGCGCGTACACGCCCAGCAGGTGCAGGGCATCGAAGTTATCCGGTTCGTCTTCCAGGATCTGCAGATACAGCTCGCCGGCCGGCTGCAGTTCGCCCCGCTCATGCAGGGCCACCGCCAGCGACAGCTTGTGGGCGGTATCGGTCGTGGTAGGGCGCAGAGCGTTGGTTTCCATGGGCGTAGCCGCTAAAGCATCGATTTGCCAAGTATGCGATGGATTGGGGGCATTTCGTTTGGAATGGCGAAAATAAATCTTCCCGGCGCAAGTCTGGCCAGCAGGCCTTGTGACTATTGGAGAGTTTGGATTTATTTTATTTCTATATAATTGCAACTGAGAAATTCCATTTATCAGTTGGAATAATTGTATAAAAATATCAGTCACGGTACTGAACACGATTGGGGTAGAAATGAAAGTAACTGCATCGGGCAAGATTTTGGTAGCGGCAATGATGGTCTCGGCGCTGGCCGGCTGTGCGACGGAAAGTTCGCAAGCGCTGGCGGTGCCAGTGGTGGCGAGCGCCAGCCGTCCCTACGTTGGGGTACGCACCCTGATCGCCGTGGGCAAGTTCGACAACCGCTCCAGCTTCATGCGCGGCATCTTTTCCGATGGCGTCGACCGCCTCGGCGGCCAGGCCAAGACCATCCTGATATCGCATATGCAACAGACCAATCGCTTCAATGTGCTCGATCGCGACAATCTGGCCGAAATGAAGCAGGAAGCCGAGTTCAAGAAGCAAAGCCAGTCCATCAAGGGCGCCGACTTTATCGTGACGGGCGACGTGACCGAGTTCGGCCGCAAGGAAGTGGGCGACCACCAGTTGTTTGGCATCATGGGCCGCGGCAAGACCCAGGTCGCCTACGCCAAGGTGACGCTCAATATCGTCAACATCGCCACCTCGGAAGTCGTGTTCTCCAGCCAGGGCGCGGGCGAATACAGCCTGTCGAACCGTGAAGTCCTGGGCTTTGGCGGCACCGCCAGCTACGACGCCACCCTGAATGGCAAGGTGCTGGATCTGGCCATGCGCGAAGCGGTCGAACGCCTGGTCGCTGGCGTTGAAGCCGGTGCGATGAATCCCCGTAAATAATACCGCGCACAACAATGAATATGACCAAGATCAACATCGTCGCGCTGGCGTTCGCCGGCCTCTTTGTGCTGAGCGGCTGCAAGACCGCGCCGAAAACCATCTACCAGTGGGGCTCCTATCAGCCACAGCTGTATCAGCATTTCAAGGGCGAAAGCCCGGACCAGCAGATCGCCGCCCTGGAGAAGGACCTGGACCAGATCACCGCCAAAGGCAACATGCCGCCGCCGGGTTATCACGCCCATCTGGGCTTGCTGTACTCGATGACGGGCAAGTCCGATCTGATGATCGTCCAGTTTGAAGATGAAAAGAAATTGTTCCCGGAGTCGGCGGCCTATATGGATTTCCTGCTGGCGAAAATGAAGAAGGGCGAGAAATAATATGTTGAAACGCATCCTGAAACTGTCCGCCTGCCTCGTGCCTGCCATGCTTGCCGTTGGCTGCGCCACCCATAAGGCGGCGCCCTACGATTACAGCGCTTTCAAGGCGGCCCAGCCGCGTTCCATCGTGGTGCTGCCACCCTTGAATAACTCGCCGGACGTCAATGCGACCTACAGTCTGTACACCTGGGTGACGTTCCCGCTGGCTGAAGCGGGCTACTACGTGCTGCCCGTCGCGCTGGTCGATGAAACCTTCAAGCAGAATGGCTTGAGCAGCGCGGCCGATATTCACGCTGTCGATACCGTCAAGCTCAAGGAAATCTTCGGCGCCGACGCCGGCCTGTACGTGACGATTACCAACTACGGCAGCAGTTACACCCTGTTGAACAGCGTGGCCACGGTCACGGCGAATGCCCGGCTGGTCGATCTGAAAACCGGGACGGTGCTGTGGACCGGCAAGGCCTCCGCCAACAATAACGAAGGCAACAACAACAGTGGCGGCGGCCTGGTCGGCATGCTGGTGGCCGCGGCCGTCAAGCAGATCATCAACACTGCCACCGACGCGGCCCATCCGGTGGCCAATGTCGCCAGCCTGCGCCTGCTCTCGGGCGGCATGACCAACGGCATGCTGTACGGCCCGCGCTCGCTCAATTACGCGCCGCAGTAAGCGGCGGCGTTTGAGGCAGCCACGCCGGTCGCTGGCAGCGGCCGGCGTGGCTGTTTGTTCTTGCGATGCCTGATTTGTTCTGCCTGACATCGGAGTAGAATCGAACTGTGCCGCCGTCCCCGGGAGCACGCGCGAATGGGAGAAATCGTGCGACCTTTGTTTGCCTTGCCGGCCTTGTGCTGCGCCCTGACGCTGGGCGCCGTCGCGAGCGCGCGCGAAGCGCTGGTATTGGCCAACATCCAGCCCAGGGAGTCTAGTTATACGGCGCGGGTCTTGTCGCTGATTTGCAGCGATGCATTTGGCCGGGTGGGGATGGATGTGCTCTTGCGCCAGACACCCCCCTTGCGCGCCTCCATCGAGGCCGAGGCCGGCATCATCGATGGGGAGGTCGGGCGCGCCATCGCCTACGGCCAGTTCCACCCCGGCCTGATACGGGTGGAAGAGGCGCTTGCCTCCGTCAAGGTGGTCGCCTTTGCCCGCACCCCCGGCCTGAGCGTGGACGGCTGGGACAGCCTGAAAGGCAAGCCCTACCGCGTCGAATACCGGACCGGCTATATCACCTTCAAGACCCGCCTCGAGCAGGTCTTGCCACCCCAGCAGATTTCGTCGGTGGTCGATGCCCAGTCCGGCCTGCAGCGGGTGGCGCTGGGGAGCACGGATCTGTTTATCGATACCGAGGAATATGGCCTGTCGCAGTTGTCCCGGCTGCAGAGCCGCTATGGCGCCTTGTACCGTGCCGGTTTGATCGAGGACATCCCCGTCTATATTTACCTGCATCGGCGCCATGCGGCGCTGGCGCCCTTGCTGGCGAACGCCTTGAGCAAGATGAAGGCCGATGGCGCGCTCGGCCGCCACATCGACAAGGCGCTCAGCGAAGAGAACGCCGCTAGCGCGCCGCCCTGATTTCGGTGGGGTGGGCCGCGTCACGGCGGTCGCGGTACACCTGGGGCGTGGTGGCGAACCAGCGCTTGCAGCCGCGGATGAAGGAACTCTGCTCGGTATAGCCGAGCAGGCTGGCCACCTGGGCCAGCGGGATCGCCGGGTGCGACAGGAATTTCTCGGCGCGGCGGCGCCGCACGCGAGCCGGGTCGCGCTGAGCACCGAGAAGGATGGGCTGGTGTTCTGGGACGCCACCCGCGGCACCCGTGTCAACGCCTTTAGCAAGACGCGCGCTCTGCAATGGTGTGTGGACATGCCGCTGCTGGGCATGGACGTCAGCTGCGAATCGGAAGGCGCCGCCGCGATCCAGCAGATGTTCGGCCCGATTCCGGTGCAGGCCGCCGATATCAGCGACGACGGCAAGGTCATGATCGCCCAGGCCGGTGTATGGTTCAGCGGCCTGCAGGGCATGCTGTGGATCGAGGACCTGGGCTGGATACCGCTCAAGGACTTCTTCCGTAGCCAGGGCGTGGCCGAGGCCTACCGCTATGGCCTCGATGCGCCGGGCGCGATCAATGCCAAGGGCAATGAAATGATAGGCGGCATTCCCGGCTATCCGATGACCTGGTATGTGGACCTGAAGCGCAGCTTTGTCTGCAAGCACGGCCATTCGACCGAGGTCGGCTTCCCCGAGGAGTTTGTCGAGCAGGTCAAACACGGTGCCCGGATGGGGCGCTGCGAACACCTGTAAGGCTTGCAATATTGCTCGAAAAGCCGGCCCTGGTGGCCGGCTTTTCGCATTGCCGCCAGGCTCAGGAATTGTTGCCGTTGTTAAAGTATTCGGCTGATTCTGCCGTTACTTGATCGACAACCGTCGTTCCGTCAGGAGGGATGGCTTGCCCGTTCCCAGCGTTCTGGGCCACCTGAGCGGCGCAATGCAGATCAATTCGAACCTTCTCTCTTTGAACGCCCAGCGCAGCCTTCAGCGCTCGGCGTCGGAAGCAGGCAGTAGCATGCAGCGGCTCTCGAGCGGACTGCGGATCAACTCTGCGCGCGACGACGCGGCCGGGTTGGCGATCACCGAGCGCTTCAGTGCCGGTATCCGGGGTTCCCAGCGCGCGGCCCAGAATATCAACGATGGCATTTCGCTGCTGCAGGTGGCCGAGGGCGCGGTGGGCCAGATCGTCAATAATTTCCAGCGCATCCGCGAGCTGGCGGTGCAGGCCGCCAACGGTGTCTACAGCAGCTCGGACCGCAGCGCGATCCAGCGCGAGGTCGACCAGCTGGTGGCGGCCAATTATCAGATCAACGACCAGACCCAGTTCAACCAGAGCAATCTGCTCGATGGCAGCTTCCATAGCCAGTTCCAGGTCGGCGCCAACGTCAACGACACCATCGGCCTGAGCATTCCCTTTGCGCTGGCGCCGCGCAGCGGCGGGACCCGGCTGGTGGACGTGCCGCTGCATCAGGTGAATATCACGGGCGCCGTGGCCGGCGCCCTCGCTGCCGGCAGCCTGAGCCTCAACGGCCTCGCCGTCGGCGCCTCGGTGGCCGGCGCCAGCCCGGGGCAAACCAGCGGCAGCGCCTACGCGGTGGCGCAGGCCATCAACAGCACCGGCGTGCCCGGGATCACGGCCACGGCCAGCAACAGCTTCAGCGGCGTCGCCGGCGGCGGCGGCGCCATCCCCAACGGCGCCATGACGGTCAACGGCATCGCGCTGGGACCGATCAGCGGCGTGAGCGCGGCCGCGCTGGCGGCCAGCGCGGCGGCGGCGATCAGCGGGGTGGCCGGGGCCAGCGGGGTGTCGGCCAGCGTCAGCGGCGCCACGCTGACGCTGACGGCGGCCGATGGCCGCGATATCGACGTCAGCGGCGCCGGCCTCGCGGCGCTGGGACTGGGCGGCGGCACCCATCGCGGCAGCATTGCGCTGAGCGACGCCATCGTGCCCGGTGCCCATAGCATCAGCATCGGTGGCAGCAACCCGGGCGCGGCCGGTTTCAGCGCCGGCGGGCAGGCCTCGGCGGCCTCCGGCGGCTCGGTGCAGCTGCTGACCTCGTTCAGCACGGGCGAGCCGGCCATCGACCTGTCCAGCGTCGGCGGCGCCACGGCCGCGCTCGATTATGTCGATGGCATGATCGACAGCAGCAATGCCTTGCGTACGCTGCTGGGCGCGACCGAAAACCGCCTGGGGGCGGCCTACGGCGGCGCCATCGGCCAGGCCGCCAAGCTGGCGGCGGCGCGCTCGCGCATCCGCGACACCGACTATGCCAGCGAAACGGCCCAACTGACCCGCGCCCAGATCCTGCAGCAGGCCGGCGTGGCGATCCTCGCCCAGGCCAACACCTTGCCGGGTCAGGCCTTGCTGTTGCTGCGCTAGCATTTTTAATCCGATGGCAAGAGTGTGCGCCGGCGCGCCGGCGTATCATCTGCGTAGCGGATGCCATTGTTGCGGTCATGTTGCCAAGCGAAACATCGGAACATAAGGCAGGACATGACAGGCAAAGGCCTCCATATGCATGACGCCGCACAAGCGCTGGGCGAAGATGACGGCCCTCTTTCGCCCTGGTGGATACGCACGATACTGATCGTGATGGGCCTGGGCTTTGCCGGGCTGATCACGCTGACCATGCTGTCGTATCGGAACGCCCCGCCGATTCCCGCGCGCGTGGTGGACGCGCAAGGGGCCGCCGTCTTCAGCGGCGACGATATCAGCGAGGGGCAGGCCATCTTTCTCCGGTATGGGCTGATGGCCAATGGCAGCATCTGGGGCCACGGCGCCTATCTCGGGCCGGATTATTCGGCCGCGGCCCTGCATCGCATGGGAGAACAAACCGCCGAGGCCATCGCGCAGCAACGCTATCAGCAAGGCTACGCCGCCTTGGCGCGCGCGCAGCAAGCGGCGGTGCGGGGCGAGACCATTGTGGCACTCAAGACCAACCGCTACGACGCGGCCAGCGCCACGCTGCAGCTGACCGGCCCCCAGGCGGCGGCCTATCGCGCCGAGGTCGGCTATTGGACAGAGTATTTCCGCGCGCCCGCGCGCAATGGCGGCCTCAAGGCCAATCTGATCAGCGATCCGGCCGAGTTGCGCCAGTTCAGCGCCTTCGTCCTGTGGGCGGCCTGGGCGTCGGTGGCCGAACGTCCCGGCGCGGATTATTCCTATACCAACAATTTCCCCTACGATCCCAGCGTGGGCAATCTGCCCACGTCCAGCGCGCTATTGTGGAGCGCCCTGAGCCTGACGGTATTCCTGGCCGGCATCGCGACCGTGCTGCTGGCCTTCGGAAAATTCGATTACCTGGGCTGGATCACCCGTGGCCACCCTGTGCATCCGCAACTGCTGCCGGGGCAGGCTAGCCGGGGGCAAAACGCGCTGGTGAAATTTTTTGTCGTGGTGGCCCTGCTATTCCTGGCGCAGTCGTTGGTGGGCGGCGCCGTGGCCCATTACCGTGCCGACCCCGGCAGCTTCTACGGTTTCCAGCTGGAGAAGATTTTCCCGAGCAACCTGATGCGCACCTGGCATTTGCAGATGGCGGTGTTCTGGATCGCCACCGCCTATGTCGCGGCGGCCCTGTTTCTGGGCCGCTCGCTGCGCACCGACGAGCCGCGCTGGCTGGCCGTCAGCATCCATCTGCTGTTCGCCGCCTTTGCGCTGGTGATAGGCGGCAGCCTGCTGGGCGAGTGGCTGGGGATTGCCCAACTGCTGGGACGCTGGTGGTTTTGGTTTGGCAACCAGGGCTGGGAATATCTGGAACTGGGCCGTTTCTGGCAATACCTGCTGGTGGCCGGCCTGTTCGGCTGGTTCGGCCTGCTGTACTACCTGGTGCGCCCGCGCACGCTGGCCCAGCCGGCGGTCCAGCCCATCGTGCGGATGTTCCTGATCGCCGCGCTGGCCATCCCCGTGTTCTATGTGCCGGCGCTGCTGTTTGGCGCCAAGACCAACTTCACGGTGGTCGACACCTGGCGCTTCTGGATCATCCATCTGTGGGTGGAAGGGTTTTTCGAATTCTTCGCCACCACGGTAGTGGCGCTGACCTTCTATCAGCTCGGCCTGACGCGCCGCAACGTGGCGCTGCGGGTGATCTATCTCGATGCCATCCTGTACTTCCTCGGCGGCCTGATGGGCACCGGCCACCATTGGTATTTCAGCGGGCAGACCAATGTCAACATGGCCCTGTCGGCGCTGTTCTCGGTGCTCGAGGTGGTGCCGCTGACCTTGCTGACCCTCGATGCCTGGGACTTCGTGCGCACCACGCGCGGCGCCCGCGACGCCAAGGGCAAGGCGGTCGTGGTACCGCACAAGTGGACCTTCTATTTCCTGATGGCGGTGGGCTTCTGGAATTTTGTCGGCGCCGGCATGCTCGGCTTCCTGATCAACCTGCCGATCGTCAGCTATTACGAAGTCGGCACCCAGCTGACGCCCAACCATGGCCATGCGGCGATGATGGGCGTGTTCGGCATGCTGGCCATCGCCCTGATGGTCTTCGTGCTGCGCCAGACCAGCGACGACGCGCGCTGGGCCGGCATGGAAAAATACATCCGGGTCGCGTTCTGGGGCACGAACGGCGGGCTGGCGCTGATGGTGTGCATGAGCTTGTTCCCCAGTGGCGTGCTGCAGGTCTGGGACGTGGTCCAGCACGGCTACTGGCATGCGCGCAGTCTGGACTACACCGGCAGCGAGCGCTCGCGCATGATCGAATGGCTGCGCCTGCCCGGCGATCTGGTCTTCATCCTGTTCGGCGCGCTTCCCTTGCTGATCGCAGCGCTCAAGGGCTATCTCGGCATGCGACTGGCGGCGAACAGCGCGGCCGCGCAGGATAGACTGGATTTCTAGATGGAAATTCGTTTATTCTGGCGGGGAGAAAAATTCCAGAAATAACAATGAAAAAAATCATCGTTGTAAGCATGCTGCTAGGTCTGTCTTTCAGCGCGGGGGCACAAAACACCCTGTTCAAATGCAAGACCCCGGAAGGCGGCATCATGCTGTCGGACACCAAGTGCGTGGACGCGGAGCGCTCGGTGGCCGCCGTGGCGACCACGCGGGCATCGGCTGCCCAGTCCGGCGAGGAAGTCTGCAAGGCCGCGATCCTGGCGTCGCTTGCCGATCCGGATGGCGCCAAATTCGGCGCGGCCTCCGTCGGTGGCTACGCCAATATTACCCACCGTGGCGTCCGGGTGTCGGCCAAGCGCATCGATGTGGCGGTCAACGCCAGGAACAGCTACGGCGCCTATAGCGGTGAAAAAATCTACCCCTGCTATGTCACCGCCCAGGGCGATCGATTCCTGACGATAGAGAACGTCAACCTCAAGTAGTCGATGGCTCTTCCAGCGCCTGGCACACGGCGCGGTTGCGGCCCTGTTCCTTGGCCTGGTACAGCGCCTGGTCGGCTGCCCTGACCAGGCTGTCGGGCATTGCGCCGGGCTGTGGCACGATGCTGGCCACACCGATGCTGACCGTGACGCGGCCGAAATCGGAGGCCTGGTGCGGCAGCGCCAGCGTCGCGAAGGCCTTGTGCAGTTTGTCGCCCAGGCTGCGCGCCTGGGCCGCATCGCAATTGGGCGCGATAAACACAAACTCCTCGCCGCCATAGCGCGCCACCACGTCGCCGGCCCGGCACATGCTGGCGGCCAGCACCAGGGCCACGCGCCGCAGGCATTCGTCGCCCTGCTGATGGCCGTAGTGGTCGTTGAATTTCTTGAACCAGTCGACATCAAGCATGGCCAGCGCCAGCGGCTGTTTCAGGCGCGCGGCCCGGCTCCATTCGCTGGCCAGCACCTCGTCGAAGTGGCGCCGGTTGCCGATGCCGGTCAGGCCGTCGGTGGTGCTCAGGGTTTCCAGCTTGCGGTTGAGCGATTCGAGTTCGTCGGCGTGCTGGTGGGCCTCCTGGTTGCGCCGGCACAGTTCCTCGCCCATGTGATTGAAACTGTTGGCCACATGGCGCAACTCGTCGCGGGTGGTCAGCCGGATCGGTGTGACGAAGTCGCCCTTGGCCATGCGCTCGGCGCCGTCGCTCAGCGATTTGATCGAGGACATCACCGCGATGCAGGCGCCGGCCGCCAGGTACAGGAAAATCAGCAGGAAGGCCGGCCCTGCCAGCACGGCGCTGCGGAAATGCTGCACCTGCAGGTCGCTGATGCGCGCCGCCAGCAGCTCGTCGAGCAGCGGCACCAGCAGGGTGCGGGTCTGCTCGTAGCCGCGGTCGATGGCGGCCGTGGTCTTTTCCAGGAAGTGCGCCGAATCGGTGTCGAAGCGCGCGTCGATGATGTCCTTGTTGACGATGCTGCGCACTTCGCCGATCGCCGCGTCGAACTGGCCGGCAAATCCGGCGATGCGCGCAGCCACCTGGGGATTGGCTTGCTGCGCCATGCGCAGCACAGAATCGACTTCCTCCAGCCGCAGGCGCAGCACCGCCATCTCGCCGACCAGGGCGGCGTAGCCCGCCGCGTCGATGCTGCGCGCGGCCAGCGCCTGGGCGCCAAGCGCGCGCAGGCGGCCGACGCTGGCCAGCGTGGCGGGCAGCTTGGTGGTGGCCGCATCCATCAGGTAGTAGCTGCTGGCGACCGGGTCGAGCACCAGGAAGCTGCTGTCGCCGACCTTGTCCAGCATCGCCAGCAACTGCTTGAGCAAGGTCTCGTGGGCGTCGCGGCTTTGCTCCAGCCCCATTTGTTCACCATCGCGGCGCAGGCTGTCCAGTTGCACTTTGACGATGGGCCAGCTGGCGGCCAGCTGCAGTTGTCCGCCATGTTCGCCGATGGCGCGCTCGACCTCGATCACGGCCTGGCTCAAGGCGGCCATCCGCGCCGCCCGCTGCGCGTCGAGGCCGGGCACGCCGGCCTTGGCGGCGGCCGTCAGGCCTGCATGCTTCTGCAGCAGCTGGATCAGCGACAGCAGCGGCTGGTCGACGGCCAGGCCGGCCTGCTCCTGGCGCGCGATGTCGATGGAGTGATGCAGATTGGCGGTCAGGACGACGAACAGGTAGGCGATCGCGATCAGGCCCAGCAGGCCGATGGCGGCGAATTTATAGGGATAGCGCAGGCGGTGCATCAGGCCGACGGCGGGCGACAGCAACAGTCGAACAAGGGAGATGATCTTGGCGGTCATCGCGGCATTCCTTGGCGTTGAAGGGTACGGGGCCGTGTCGTGCAGGGAGCTTGCTGCCGTGGCATGCCGCGCACCAGGAGCGTCAAGCAACCCGGCTATTTTGCGCCTTCCATAATGATTGTCAATGTCATAGCAAGGCTTCCCCATGGCGCTGGCGGGCCCATGGGGAGAATTGGCAACAAAGTAGCTGACTCGCTATCGCATGCAATGTTTTCTGATTGCCAAGTTCCCGGGACATCACGATGCTGCTGGCCGGCTTGAAAAAGGCCGGCCAGGCGACTTCAGAACTTGGTGAAGCCCGATTCGTCCAGTGCCCCTTTGAGCGCGAACGCCGGGTTGTGCGCGGCCCAGTTGTCCTGCGGTTTGACGGCTCTGGTTTTCGCCGGTGGCGATTTGTGTTTGTGATCGAGGACGCTCACTCTCGTTGGCGCCGGCTTTTGTCGGGTGTCGCGGTGCGTCGCGTTGCCATGATCGGCGGCGTCGAATTTGAAGAAGGCCACCGCCTGCTGTAACTGTTCGGCCTGGCTGCTCATTTCCTCGGCGGTGGCGGCCAGTTGTTCCGAACTCGCCGCGTTCTGCTGGGTGGTATGGCTGAGCTGGCCTACCGCCATATTGATTTGTTGCACCCCCGACGATTGTTCCTCGGACGCCGCCGTGATTTCCTGCACCAGGTCGGAAGTTTTCTTGATGTTGGGCACCATCGAGTCGAGCAGCCGGCCCGCCGTTTCGGCCAGGTCCACGCTATTCGTGGCCACCTCACCGATTTCCTGCGCCGCCACCTGGCTGCGTTCGGCCAGCTTCCTGACTTCCGAGGCCACCACCGCAAAGCCCTTGCCGTGTTCGCCCGCGCGCGCCGCTTCGATGGCCGCGTTCAATGCCAGCAGATTGGTCTGATACGCGATGTCGTCGATGATGCAAATTTTCTTGGCGATCTGCTTCATCGCCGAGACGGTCGACTTGACCGCGTCACCGCCCTCGATCGCCTCGCCCGCCGCCTTGGTCGCCATACCGTCGGTGACTTTGGCGTTCTCGGTATTTTGCGTAATCGATGCCGTCATCTGTTCGAGCGAGGCACTGGTCTCCTCCACCCCTGCGGCTTGTTCGCTGGAAGCCTGCGCCAGCGCTTGTGCGGTGGCGTTGACCTGCTCGGAGGCGCTGGTCAGCGCGTCGGCGGCGGTACTGACTTCCTCGATGATCGATGCCAGTTTCTCGGACGTCCGGTTGGCGTCGTCCTTCACCTGCTCAAATATGCCGGAACACTCGCGGGTGATGCGTTGCCCGAGGTCGCCGATGGCCATCGCGCCAAACACGCGCCCCACGTCCGAGATGATCGCGGCCAGCGCATCGGAAGTGCTATTCGCATCTTCCTTCACCTGGCCAAATACGCCCGCATACTCGCGCGTGATGCGCTGCTCCAGATCGCCCACCGACATGGCGGCAAACACCCGTCCCACGTCGGAGAAAATCACGCCCGTGGTTTCCGTCAGCGTATTGACGCCGGCGCACAGTGCCAGGATCGGGCCACTCTTGCCCTCCAGGGGGATGCGCTGGCTCAGGTCGCCATCCTTGGCCGCCGCCGTTACCTGCTGGGCTTGCTCAACAGCCAGCACCAGCATGCGATTCGCGTTGACCTGCGCCGTGGTGTCGGTCGCGTACTTGACGACTTTGAATGGATTGCCGTTCATATCCATGATCGGATTGTAGCTTGCCTGTATCCAGACTTCCTTGCCGCCCTTGCCGATGCGCCTATATTCGCCGGCATCGTACTCGCCCCGCCCGAGTTTCTCCCAGAACATGCGGTATTCCTGCGAGGCGCAGTGGGACGGATCGACAAACATGCTGTGATGGTGGCCCTTGACCTCGGCCAGCGTATAGCCCAGGGTGGCCAGGAAGTTGTCGTTGGCATGCAAAATCTTGCCGTCCAGTGAAAACTCGATCACCGCCTGGGCTTTACTGATGGCATCGAGCTGGCCGCTGAAATCGGCCGCGCGTAATTTGGCCGCCGTAATGTCGGTCGCATATTTGACGACTTTAAACGGTTTGCCATCCATGTCCAGGATGGGATTGTACGAAGCCTGTATCCACACTTCCTTGCCGTCCTTGCCCAGGCGTTTGTACTCGCCGGCATCGTATTCACCGCGTCCGAGTTTTTCCCAGAACAGGCGATAGGCCGGCGTCGCGCGCTGGGCCGGATCGACGAACATGCTGTGGTGGTGGCCCTTGACCTCATCGAGCGTATAGCCCAGGGTGCTCAGGAAGTTGTCGTTGGCATGCACAATCTTGCCGTCCAGTGAAAACTCAATCACCGCCTGGGCTTTGCTGATGGCATCGAGCTGGCCGCTGAAATCGGCCGCGCGTAATTTGGCCGCCGTAATGTCGGTCGCAAATTTGATCACCTTGCATGGTTTGCCGTCCATGTCCATGACGGGATTGTAGGATGCCTGTATCCACACTTCCTTGCCGCCCCTGCCCAGGCGTTTGTACTCGCCGGCATCGAATTCGCCGCGCCCGAGTTTTTCCCAAAAGAGGCGGTATTCCGTCGTCGAGCGATAAGAAAATTCGACAAACATACTGTGATGTTGTCCCTTGACCTCGGCCAGCGTATAGCCCAAGGTGTGCAGGAAGTTGTCGTTGGCATGCAAGATCTTGCCATCGAGCGAAAATTCAATGACGGCCTGGACCTTGTTGATGGCATCGAGCTGGCCGCTCAATTCGGCCGCCTGCGATTTGGCCGCCTGCATGTCGGCCGCATACCGGGCGCTGTGTACCGTGAGCAGCGCATTGATGCTGCGCACGGCATCGGCATTGCTGCCCTCGAACCGGGCGGGATCGAGCAGGAAATCGTGCTGCCCCTGATTATGCTGACGCAGCATCTCGTCTATGCCGGTGGCCAATTCCGCGTTCAAGCGGGCCGACTTGTTCAGTCCAAAAAGATTCATCATCGCGGCCCTTTGTGATTTGTCCAAGAAATCAAAGCGTTGAAATTCTGAAATGCGACTATGGATAGTCGTGCTAACTCAGCGAAGCTACCTGCAATAAACACTGCCGTTTGACTAAGTACACGGGCTGATTGCTTACTGCCTCTCAAAGAAAACAGGGGCAATTTCCTGGCAAGATGTCGGACGCGATATCGCAGTTCTGCTGGCGTGAGCGCGCACTGCGACAGAGCTTCGATTCAGGACGATTCCAGCATGATAGTTAATGTTTCCACGAGGGAACTCCATGGATAAATTTACTGTGGGTGGAGGGTGAGGCAATTCTCTTTGGACGACATTTGATTATCATCTCATGACAAATACGTCTGCGCGCGTCGCGTCGAGTGAAAAAATAGCGTTGGAATGTCGGGGCCGGACAACAGGTATGGCATCCTTTGCCGGCAACGGCCTTGTAGCCCCGGGCGTTCCCATGGTTTGGCCGATGGAGCTAGCACCCTGTCGATCCGGGCAAGCCTGGGCGTGACGTTGTCAATTGAGTACAAGCCCGCGAAGAATGCGTGGCCCGCGGGTGTCGCTCAACCCCACATCTAGTCGAAAAAGCTGACGGGCGGCCGCCTTTGATGTCGGCCTCGTACCTCTCAGCGAACAAGCCGTTCATCTTTTCCAGCGCCGTATTGGCCATCTTGCGTCGCGCCGCTGACCCGCGCCAAACTTGAGCGTGCTCCGGCCACGGCTTGCAAGCGCTCCTGCAGGTAGTTGCTCAGGCGTGGATGTTGGCTGAAAGCGACGTTGAAACGGATGTGGGGATCGGGCGCATCATTGGCCGAGAAGGCGGCGCCACGCGTGAGCAGAATCTTGTTGCGGTAGGCGTCCTGCACCAGCAGGTCGACGTCCAGACCTGCAGGCATCGTACCCCACAAGAAAATGCCCGCATCGCCAGGCTGTTCGAACAGCACGCCGGCCGCGCTCAACTGGCTCGCGCTGGCGTTGCGCGCCACCATGATCTTGCGTTGCAGGCGCTCCAGATGCTTGCGCAAGTTGCCGGCCCTGAGCACTTCCAGCAGCACATATTCATTCAGGGCCGGCGTCGTCATAATGGAATGAATCTTGGTCCGCATCAGCGCTTTGAGCAAGGCCGGGGGGGCGGCGAGATAGCCCATGCGCAGGGCGGGGCTGAGCGCCTTGCAAAAGCTGGAGTAGTAGATCACGCCATCGAGCCCGGACAGCGCTGCCAGGCGGGTACTGTGGCCTTGCTGAAAATGGCCGTGCACATCGTCTTCGGCGATCAAGAATCCATATTGCTGCGCCAGTATCAAGACCTTGTGCAAATTGGCGGCGCTGCTGCTCCACCCCGTGGGGTTGTGCAGGGCCGTTTGCACGAACAGCAGGCGTGGGCGGTGCTCACGGCAGGCGGCTTCCAGGGCATCCAGATCGAGGCCATCGGGGCGGCGCTTGATGGACACCAAACGTATGCCATCCTGGCGCAATCTGCCAAACATCAGAAAATAACCGGGGTCCTCCACCAGCACGGTGTCGCCGGGCTGCAAAAAAGTACGGCAAATCAAGTCGATCGCATGGGTGCCGCCAAAGGTGGTGAGTATGTGGCCGGCATCACAGGCGGTGCCGATGCCACGCAGCAGCAGGGCGATATGCTCACGCAGTTCCGGTAGCCCCTGGGGCGGGCAGCGCGAAGCCATGCCGGCGCTGCTGCGCGCCAGCGCCCTTTGCACGGCGGCGGCCGGCACCGCGTCTTGCAGCCAGGTCGGCGGCAATGCGCCGCTGCTGGCCAGCAAGATGCCGGCGCGCTGATCGTTTGCCTGCTGCGCCAGCCAGACCGGCTCTTGCTCCTCGCCCGCCTCGAGCGCGACCTCATCGGGGATGACCCTGCCGATGTCGGGCGTTGTGCACGCAAAAAAACCCGCCGTGCCATGAGTATCGATGACGCCCGCCGCGACCAGCCTGTCATAGGCCACCACGACGGTATTCGTGCTGACCGCCAGTTGGCTGGCGAGCTGGCGTATCGACGGCAGTTTGGCGCCGCCAGGCAGGGCCCGGCTTTCGACCAGGCGGCGCAATTGCGTCTCAATCTGCTTGGACAGGGCGATGGGAGAGGAGCGGTCGATGTCGAACATGGTGAAAGTCTAGCGTAAAAACATCACTGCCAGGACCAGCAAGATGGCGCCCATCGTCAAATTGAAGACGCGCTGCTTGCGCGGATCTTTCAGCAAGTGACGAATCGAAACCCCGAACAAAGCCCACATGAGATTGCAAGGCGTGCCCACCAGGGCGCCGATCACCGCCACCAGCAGCGCGCTCACGACCGTGTTGTGCCCCGCGGGCATGAAAACCGATGCCACGGTAATGGCCTTGACCCAGCTCTTGGGGTTCAGCGCCTGAAATACCGTTGCCTGGACAAATGATACCGCCTTGGCCGCTTGGGCCCCGGCCACCGTTGCCCCGCTGAGCTTCCATGCCAAAAACACCAGATACAAGGCGCCCGTGATCCGCAGCACTTGATGGGCCAATGGGTAGGCCACAAAGACACTGCCCAGTCCGACGCACATGAGTATGGTTTGCACGAACAGGCCGGCCTGTATGCCCAGAATGGCGGGCAGCGCGCCGCGGCCACCGAAATTGGCGCCCGTGGTGGCCAGCATGACGTTGTTTGGCCCGGGGGTGGCCGACATTACAAGGCAATAGCTCATCAAGGGCAGGAGTTCGGTCATGGCAGGCGGTCCGCAGGGTGGGAATGGCCCCAGTCTAGGGGCGCGCCGCAGTGGGGACAAGGCACAAGACCATGGGTACGGACCCATGCTGTATCAATCGATGAACCGCTACAGTGGCCGCGTTGGTCCGCCGTCTTGGCGGTTCCGGCCCGGGCTATCAAAGTTGCCGAAACTGAAATTTGTCAAACACGCGGAACCCCGCGTAGAATGCGGGAGTTGCGGGTGTAGCTCAATGGTAGAGCAGAAGCTTCCCAAGCTTACGACGAGGGTTCGATTCCCTTCACCCGCTCCATAGGCGCAAGCTCCTATGGAAAGAATTTCTTCTCCCTCAACGGGAACTCCTCCCCAATAAAATGAACTAAATTGCATCTGGTTGCTGTTAGTTGAGCACTTTTATTGGCTTGTGTTGCTTTAGCGCAAAGCAGTTGTCAAATACGATGCTCAGATGCATTATGTGATAATTGGTGATATTTCCCCATCCGAACTCGGATTAGAATTCAGACAATACAGCGTAGTCTAGGCGAGATTGTGGTCACTCATTCAGGGAAATAGATGGATTTTTACGGAAAATTTGAAGATCTGAAATCGTTGCTGAATGGCCATGGTTACGGGGACGAGTGGGTGGAAAAGAACGATAATTTAATACAACTTCGTACAGTTAAAAAAGTATTGGTTAACTGGCATCCAAAAAATAATAATATAAGCGTGCAAGGAAAATATGAGCCTGCTCAGTTGGTGCGACAAGCCATTCGAGCCTCGAATGCACTTGCTGCTGCTAACGTTGTTGGGCCAAATGTAGATAAAAATACTGAGCCAAGAATTCAATATATTCCATTAAAGCCAGAAGTCTTTCAGGCGGAGGAAGAGGAATATAAAACTGACTATGATTCGGAGTTGGTTATCGGTTTGGTAGGTGCTGTCGGAACAAATTTAGCTGTGATAACGGAAATAATTAGCGAACGTTTGAAAACTTTTGGTTATTTATGTGATGAAATAAAGATCTCCAATGATATTATTACGCCAATCGCCAAAATTAAATCGAATAGCTATTATGAACGCACCGATAAATTGATGACGGAAGGAAATAATTTAAGGAAAAACACTGGAGATTATGGTTTTTTGGCAAAAGTGGCGTCAGGAAAAATCAATGCATATCGCGCGGAACGCGGCGCTGAGAGAAAAACAACTCCAATGCCAAGAAGGGCATTCATTGTAAGTTCACTTAAGCATCCAGAAGAAGTGGCAGCATTAAGGAAAATTTATTCTGGTGGGTTTTATCTTCTAGGGGTTTATAGCCTGGAAAGCCGTCGCCAAGAGTATCTGGAGAAAAAGAAAAGAGTGTCAGAGGAAGAAGGAAAGAGGCTTATTGCTCGTGACGCCGATGAAAAGGATAAGTTTGGCCAGCATACGCGGGATACGTATCATTTATCTGATTTTTTTGTTGATTTCGGTCCAAACTCAGACAAGTTTGAAAAAGACGTTTGGCGTTTCCTTGATTTGATATTTGGACGACCATTTGTCACTCCTACCTTTGATGAATACGCAATGTTTATGGCTTTTTCTGCATCATTGCGCTCTGCGGACTTATCTCGCCAAGTGGGCGCTGTGGTTACCAAAGATTGCGCTATAGTCGCTACTGGGGCAAATGACGTCCCCAAGTTTGGCGGTGGCCTCTATTGGCCAGAATACAACAGTGATGGTACAGAAATTTCTGATCGTAAAGAAGGGCGCGATTATCGTCGCAAGGGTGATACGAATGTGCTGGTAAAGAATGAAATAATCGAAGATATATTATTAAGAGTATCCTTGGAGCAGCGCGATGCGCTTAGAGTCGTTCTTTTGGAAAGTAAACTAAAAGATATTACTGAATATGGTCGAATAGTTCATGCTGAAATGGAAGCTTTGCTTTCTTGTTCTCGCGGAAATATTGGTACCCAGAATGCGCATATATATTGCACGACTTTTCCATGTCACAACTGCGCAAAACATATGATAGCGGCTGGTATCGAAAGAGTGGTTTATGTTGAGCCTTATCCGAAAAGTAAGGCTCTAGATTTTCATGAAGATTCGATAACTTTGCAAGGTGAAGAAGGAAAACTTAGATTTGAACCATTCGTTGGAGTGGGGCCACGTAGTTTTTTTAATCTATTTTCGGTTAATTTAGGAAGTGGGTACTCCATTGTTAGGAAAACGAACGATGGGAAACCATCGGAATGGTCAGAGGATGGCGCACGTCTTCGTATGCAGATGTTGCCTAGTAGTTATATTGAGCGTGAGGCTGCAACTACATATTATGTACAGCAGCATTTGGAGAAATTAAATGAAAAACCAGATTGATTTTCTTGTGCATTTGAAAAACTCTGGCGAGGAGGTGCGGGATTGGCCTGCTTGGAAGAAAGACATTTGGCCAGAAGTTTCAAATCTGAATGATTCGTTGAAAACTAAAGTTCAACATGGTCGATCTAAAGGAGCATTGCTTCCAGCGCTTGAAATTCTTCATCATCGGCAAAAGTAATTGTTTTTTTATAACGGTATTTCTTTGATTTTTCTATGGGAAAAATAGTGGTTGCTGTTGCCGCATGCATTTGGTCGCATCACAGTTCAACAGATTGTCGATGAATTTCCAAAAAGTTATATGTATTGTCGCTTCTCGGTGCTGAAGTTTACTCTATGGGAAAGATGGATTTTCCAACGTATGTATGTTGATCGAATGGCTATTACCATTGCTTTTATTCGGATAAGATTGGAACAGCATGTTCAGGTATGTCCGGCTATGGTGCCCACCAAGCGGACCCTTTAAAAATTAAACTAATAATATGCTGACCACATGACAGAATATTTGCGTGGGTTTAAATATTTGGCCACAATGTCGCGATATAAGCGAGTTCGGCGTTTACCATGGCTGTCGCAGGTGTTATTGACGTCCCCAGTAGATGTAGCTTTCCTTTCCTCACGTCCAGCAGCCCCACGATGTCATCTTTCTGAAGATGTTGCCGAAGAGAAATTTCCATGAGTGCTGGAATTAATTCTATTCGCTGCTTGGTGATTTCGTCTGTCTTCAAATACAGCTTAATAACACTTCGTTTGCCGTCGATCACCAGGCCCAGTTCTGGGTTGACCCTAACATCAACCCCAGAATGGCTGTAAGTACCGCGAGGCGGGTTGAACCAGGATATATCTTTGCGACCCCAGTATTTCTTGTAACCTTCTACTAATTCGTTATAGATCTTAATTTTTTTGAGGTCAGAAATAGTTGGCAGGATAGAGTCTAGTGCTTTGCGATCTTTACCATTTGCATGCAACGCAGTCAGCGCGATTCTAAGGGGGCGATAGAAGTCAGTCGCAGGGCTGTAATCCGGCCTGTTTTTTATATGACGAACGTTCGTTGCCTTTGGAGTGCCGGACTTCGAAAAGACGTCTACAACATCCGATAGTGTTATGGTCGGCATGGAACCTCCTCTATTGTCATTAAGGAATTATCCCTGTAATTTCCACATAAAATCTAACCAATAGTAACGGATATGAAAAAAGCTTGCATAGGAAATTTATAGATGCAGATTAATTCATTCTATATTTCTGAATTGTTAGCATTTCAACCTTTTTAAATACTTCATATTTAATGGTTTTTTTGCAGATCCTTATAATGGCCGCAGGTCGCGTAGCCGGTGTTGCCGAAGTCGATTCGCAGTTCACGAAATGCCAGGCACATGTCTTGGATTGGATGGCTGATTTGCAGTTGCAGGCCAGATAACTGAAAGTACTAAATGATAGGGCTGCTGCAGCGCGTTCTGCCGAGCTTGGTTTTTTTTGTCTGAGGAATTTGAATTTGCACGCACACAAGCGTTCGAGATCGCGCAATGCCGCTGGCGCGAACCTCACTTGTGGCATTTTAGTGCGGCAAGCTCATCGTCGTCGCCCCAAGTCTCCAACCAGGCGCTGACCTCATCCGCGCCGGCATGCATGCCAGTCGTTTGGGATTCTTTCCACGCATTGAGCGTGTCGTTACGGAATGTCTCGCGCTTTTCCTCGCGGTCGAGATATTGCTGAATCGCTTCCTTCATCAAACAATGCGGCGTGCGTTGGCGCGTATCGGCCAAATGCTTGACGCGATCCAGGGTGTCTTGATCGATTCTGATCGTCACCGGGCGAGTGTTCGAGCTCGACATGACCAGCTCCTTAGGTATCGATAGATTTCCATAGCATACCTGCCATTGCTAGCCACCGCAGGCTGACTGCTGCACTCGCTCCAGCATCGCCGCGCGCGTAGTGAGCCCAAGTTTATCCAGCAGCATGCGGTCGTCCCCGGCTTCCGGATTATCGGTGGTGAGCAGTTTGTCGCCGTAGAAGATCGAGTTGGCGCCCGCCAGGAAGCACATCGCCTGCACCGCTTCGCCCATCTGGCGCCGGCCTGCCGACAGACGCACGCGCGCCTTCGGCATGGTGATGCGCGCAACGGCGATGGTGCGCACGAATTCGAACGGGTCCAGCGGGTCCATGCCGAACAAAGGCGTGCCTTCCACCTGCACCAGATGGTTGACCGGCACCGATTCCGGATACGGATTCAGATTGGCCAGTTGGGCGATCAGGCCGGCGCGCTGCATACGCGTTTCGCCCATGCCGACGATGCCGCCGCAGCAGACCTTCAGACCCGCTTCACGCACGCGGCCCAGGGTGTCGAGGCGGTCCTGGTATGCGCGGGTGGAGATCACGCTGTCGTAGAACTCGGGCGCGCTGTCCAGGTTGTGGTTGTAGTAATCCAGGCCGGCTTCTTTCAGGCGATTGGCCTGGCCTTCTTCCAGCATGCCCAGGGTGGCGCAGGTTTCCAGACCCAGGGCTTTTACTTCGCGCACCATTTCCTCCACCTTGACCATGTCGCGCTGTTTCGGGCTGCGCCAGGCGGCGCCCATGCAGAAGCGGGTCGCGCCATTGTCCCTGGCCTGACGGGCCGCATCGAGCACGGTCTCGATGTCCAGGATCTTCTTCGCTTCCACGCCGGTGTCGTAGCGCGCGGCTTGCGGACAGTAGCCGCAGTCCTCTTCGCAGCCGCCGGTCTTGATCGACAGCAGGGTGGCCAGTTCCACGTCGCCGTCCGGGAAGTTCAGGCGATGGCTTTGCTGGGCGCGGAACATCAGGTCGGTGAAGGGCAGGTCGAACAGGGCCAGCACATCTTCCAGCGGCCAGGTCGCGGCCGGCGCCGCCGCAGCCGGGAGCGCGGGACGATGCAGTACGACGGGTTTCAATTCCTGCGTTGGCGCATGGGACATCAGCGTGCTCCTCTCAAAGTTTCGCCAGTGGCCGAGGGATGGACCTTGCCCGCGCCATCGTTCGCGGACGCGCGCGCCGCCAGGTAATTGCGCCATCCGCCATGATGCGAGATATCCTCGGCACCGGCCAGTGCCAGTTGCTCGCAGACGAAGCCCTGCACCGCGCTACCATCGGCCAGGGTGATTCTGCCAATGCCCAGCGGCCAGGGTATCAGCGCGACGAAGCTGCCGTACAGCGCCACTGGCATCTCCCACACTTCGACATCGATGGCGACCCCTTCTTCCGCCGGCACCCGTGCCATGCCCGGTTTAGGCGGTACGGTGCCCGCCAGGGCATACAGCCGGTACAGCGGCGCGGTGGTGGTCGCCTCGACCAGCGTGGCGCCGCGTTCGCGAAGCTGGCCGTTCAATGGCATGCCGGACAGATGCGCACCGACCACCGCCACGCGGACGCTGCCGGGCGCCGCGGCTGGCGCGAATACGGCTACCGGCTCCGGCAAGGGCAGGCCGGTGGCGCCCAGTGGCAGGCCGCTGGCGTGATGGAAGAGCTGGCCCAGTTCGGCCAGTTGCAGGTCGGCGCCGCAGGGCCCGATAAGCGTAATGCCAAAGGGCAGGCCATCGGCCCGGATACTGCTCGGCACCGAGATGGCCGCGTAATCGAGCAGATTGACGAAGTTGGTGTAGGCGCCAAGGTTGCGGTTCAGGACCACCGGGTCGGCCTGCATGGCGGCGATGCTGTAGTGGGTGGGCGCGGTCGGCACCAGCAGCAGATCGATCGTTTCCCACATCGGGGCGGCGCGCTGCGCCAGTGCGCGCAGGCGCGTCTGCGCGTCGACCAGATCGGCCGCGCTGTACCGGCGTCCGGCGGCGAGGATGCCGCGCACCGGTTCCATCACGTCGGCTTCGTGCTGATCGAAGAAGCCGCGCACCGCCGCATAGCGTTCCGCCACCAGGGCGCTGTCGTACAGCAGGCTGGCCGCCTCGCCCAGAGGCGCGTAGTCGATGGTGATGGGCGTGCCGCCCATCGCGATCAGTTTCGAGATGGCGTCGTCGAAGGCTTGCGCGGCGGCGACGTCGCCGAAAAATTTCAGCGCGTCCGGCACGCCGAAGCGGAAGCGTGCGGGGAAGGGCGACTGTTCCAGCGCCAGCTCGCGGGAGTAGGGATCGGCGGCATCGAAACCCCGCGCCGCATGCAGCACCCGCAGGGCGGTGCCCACCGTGCGCGCCAGGATCGAGACGCAATCGACGCTTTGCGCGGCGGGCACCACGCCGCGCGCACTGAGCAATCCCTTGGAAGGCTTGAGGCCGACAATATTGTTCAGCCCGGCCGGAACCCGGCCCGAGCCGGCGGTGTCGGTGCCGAGCGCGAAGTCGACCTGGCCGGTGGCCACCACGTAGGCCGAGCCGGAGCTGGAGCCGCCGGACACCAGTTGCGCGTCAAAGCTGTTCGGTACCGCGCCATAGGGCGAGCGCGTGCCGTTCAGGCCGCAGGCGAACTGGTCCAGGTTGGTCTTGCCGGCCGGCGTGGCGCCCGCCGCGATCAGGCGTTCGACAACGTGGGCGTGTCTGTCCGGGGTGTAGGCGAAGGCCGGGCAGGCCGCCGTCGTTGGCACATGGGCCAGATCAATATTGTCCTTGATCGCGAAACGCAGGCCGGCCAGGGGACCTGCGGTAGCCGCTTGGCCGCTCGGCGATGGTTCGAGCCGGGTGATCCAGGCCGCCGCGGCGGAATTCGGTGTTGGGTGATGTGCCATCGATGCCTCGCAAACGAAATGAAGAAATCAAAGCCGCCCCGTCCGCATGAGACAGGGCGGCAGGAGCGTCTATTTGCGCTTGCTCGTATCTAGCAGGGGACCATAGACATGCTTGGGCCGGGAGGCCAGCGTGACGAGGCTCAGTTTGGCGAACTTGAAGAGCAGATGGCCGATTTTTTTGAGAGCGGAGGTGTTCATGGTGTTTCCTTCTATCTAGTCAGGTGGACGTCTCAGGTGGACGTCAGATGCCATGCGCAGCTGCTGATTGCGCGGGCGCCGCCTTGCGCAGGCTGACGGCGACACCCGCGGTGGATTCAGATGCCGTAGCTCAGGGAGGCGACCAGGCGGTTCTTCTGTTTCACGCCGTAGCGGTTATCGCCGCCGAGAATGCCCTGCAAACCCCAGCTCAGGCCGCTTTTTCCGAGCGGCTGGGTGACGCCGACAATCAGATGGCGGAAGCCGCCGGACACGGGGCCATGGCCGTCGACGCATGCGTTGACGATAAAGCCCTGTCCGCTGGCGCAGGCGCTGCCGGCCGCGGTGTCGGTCGTGCCGAGGTATTTGCCTTCGCGCTTGTAGGAATAGAAGCCCAGCGAGCTGGTCAGCGTCAGATCGTAGGGCAGGGCCTTGACGTGATTCAGCGTCCAGTAGGTATCGCCCTTGTTACCCCAGATTACGTCGCGCAGCAGGGTTTGCGCGCCTACGGTGAACTCGCCATAGCTCAGGCTCAGTTTGGTTTCGAGGGCGCTCGAATGGCCGCCGTTGAGATAGACATAGCCGGTCATGCCGGCGTTGTAGCCCAGCTCGCCAAGCTTGCCGGTATAGCCGCCGTAGAGATCGTTTTCGATCGATTTGTGCGATTGAAAATCGGTGATGCCGCGATCGGCATAGGACTGCGCCAGACGCTGGTAGGAATAGTTGACCATCGACCCGAAGTAGCCGGCATAGAAGCCGGAGGGATGCGACCAGTCCGTTCCCCATTGCAGCACCGGCCGGTCCGATTCCGGCGCGTCGGCCCCGGCGTTGCCCAGCGCGGCGCCGGGACCGTAGGTGGTGGTGATGCCGCGCAGGATATAGCGGCTCAGTACATCGACGTGACCGGTCCAGCTTGGCGCAGCGGCTGGCGCATCCTCGGCCCGGACGCCCTGGGCGAGTACGAGCAAGGCAAGGGCAACAGCAATTTGACGTGACGACATGGATAGTTCTCCCTCAGTGAGTAATCAGTTTGTGCAGTGCCTTGTGGCAAAGCTGCTCATGCATGTTCTGGCTGGCGCTGGAACACCGCGATGCCCTGGCCGGCGTTGACCGGCTTGCCTTCGGACACCAGCCATTCGCTCAGCACGCCGTCGTGGGTCGCGCGCACCGAAATTTCCATCTTCATCGATTCGAAAATCGCGATGACCTCGCCTTCGACCAACGCATCCCCCGGCTGGGCGATGATTTTCCAGACGCTGCCGGGAACGGTCGCCGTCAGGTACTCGCTACCTTTAGCAAGTTCCGTACCCATGCCGTCGCCGCTGGCGGCTTCCTCGCCGATAAAGTCGGCCTGGCCGGAGGCGGCCCAGCGTTCGCGCTCTGCATCGAAGGCGGCTTGCTGGCGCTGCTTGAACACGCCGATCGATTCGTTTTCCCTGGCAAGAAACTGCTTGTAGTCGGCCAGCGAGAAGGTGGTTTCCTCGATGCGGATGTCGAAACGGCCCAGCGGGAAATCCTGGCGGTGCTGCAGCAGCTGTTCCTCGCTGACTTCATAAAAGCGGATCTGGTCGAAGAAGCGCAGCAGCCAGGGCTTGCCGTCGCGGAAGCTGGCGGTCTGGCGATAGCGGTTCCACATCTGCACCGTGCGGCCGACGAACTGGTAGCCGCCCGGACCTTCCATGCCGTACACGCACATATAGGCGCCGCCGATGCCGACCGCGTTTTCCGGGGTCCAGGTGCGCGCCGGGTTGTACTTGGTGGTGACCAGGCGATGGCGTGGATCGATCGGCGTGGCTACCGGCGCGCCCAGGTAGACGTCGCCCAGGCCCAGCACCATATAGCTGGCGCCGAATACCACGTCGTACACATCCTGCACGCTGTCCAGGCCATTGATGCGCTGGATGAATTCGATATTGCTCGGGCACCAGGGCGCGTCGGGCCGCACGGTGGTCTGGTATTTCTGGATCGCCAGCCGTGTTTGCGTATCGTTCCAGGCCAGCGGCAGATGGACGATGCGCGAGGGCACCACCATGTCTTCCACCGAGGGCATGTCCTTGAGCAGGCCATCGATCAGGGCGATCAGGCGCTGCGAGGGCAGTTGCCGATGGTCGAAATGGATTTGCAGCGAACGTATGCCCGGCGTCAGGTCGATCACGCCCGGCAGCGCGGCCTGCTCGATGGCCAGCATCAGCGCGTGCACCTTGAAGCGCAGATCGATGTCCAGCACCAGATCGCCGAACTCGGCCAGCAGATAATCGTCGCCGGCGCGGCGGTACAGCACCCGCGTGCCGTCGCTATAACTGCCCTGGCCGACGATGGCGGCGGCCTGCTCGCCTTGCGGCGTGACGACAGGCGCGGCCAGCGGCAAGGCGCTGGCGCCGCGCGCGAAGTTGCTGTCGAGCGCGCCGCGCATGTGCACGGCCTGTTCCGGCGACACGCGGATGAAGCGCAGCTTGTCGCCCGGCTTCAGCTGGCCCATCTTCCACAGGTCGGCGGAGACGATCACGGCCGGGCAGACGAAGCCGCCCAGGCTGGGGCCGTCGGGTCCGAGGATCACCGGCATGTCGCCGGTGAAATCGATCGAGCCGATCGCGTAGGCGTTGTCGTGGATATTCGAGGGATGCAGGCCGGCCTCGCCGCCATCGGTCCTGGCCCAGCGCGGCTTTGGCCCGATCAGGCGCACGCCGGTGCGGCTGGAGTTGAAGTGGACTTCCCAGTCGGTGCCGAAGAACATGGCGATGTCCTCGTCGGTGAAGAAGTCCGGCGCACCATGCGGCCCGTAATGTACGGCGATGTCCCAGTGATGGCTGTAGGCCGGCGCGGCGGCGATGGCGCCCGCGTCCGGCAGCGCCTGCGGCGCGTGCAGCTTGAGCACATCGCCATTGCGCAGCGCCCGTCCGCCGTGGCCGCCGAAATTGCCGAGCGTGAAGGTGGCGCGGCTGCCCAGGTATTCGGGCGTATCGATGCCGCCGCTGAAGGCCAGGTAGCCGCGCAGGCCCGCGCCGACGATGCCGGCGCAGCGCAGGGTGTCGCCGGCCCGCACCGCGTGGGCCTGCCAGTTTGCCAGTGCGCGCTTGCCCTCCGCGCCGCTGAGCATGGCGCCCATGTCGGCGCCGGCCAGCGCGATCGTGGTGGCGCGGTTGAAGCGCAGCGTGGCGCCCTGCAGCGTCATTTCCAGCGTG
This sequence comes from Oxalobacteraceae bacterium, assembly GCA_013284265.1. GTDB lineage: Bacteria > Pseudomonadota > Gammaproteobacteria > Burkholderiales > Burkholderiaceae_D > Rugamonas. The sequence goes on from JABTBR010000018.1 coordinate 89,344, forward strand.
GCCGCGCTGGTGTCGTTGCCCAGCAGGTGGTTGGCGTACTGGTGCGCATAGGAATCCATCGGGCCGGACGGTGGAATGCCGACAGCCCACATGCCCATCCGGCCGGGATAGTCCTGCACCGTGGTCTGGATGCCGGCGTCCAGAATCTCGACCGTGCTGGGCTGGTAGGGCATGCTCGCCAGCATTTGCGTGATCTGGCGTCCCGCCGCGAAGGTGGGGTAGGCCAGGATGGTCGCCAGATAGGCCAGATTGGTTTCGATGCCGTCGATGCGGGAGTTGCACAGGGCGGCGCGCAGCTGGGCGATCGACTCATCCCGCGAGGGACTGTTCACCAGCAGCTTGGCGATCAGGGGATCGTAATACGGGCTGACGGTCACGCCGCGTTCGACCCAGGTGTCGACGCGCAGGCCGGCGGCGAATTCCACCCCGGTCAGCATGCCGGACGAGGGCTGGAACTGCTTGGCCGGGTCTTCCGCATACACGCGCAGCTGCATCGCATGGCCCTCGCTGCGCAGCGAGGATTGCGCCGGCAGTGCGAAGCCGTCCGTGGCCGCGCGTATCATCCATTCGACCAGATCGACGTTGAACACCAGTTCGGTGACGCCGTGTTCGACCTGCAGGCGGGTGTTCACCTCCAGGAAGTAGAACGCGCCGGTGTCGGCGTCGAGCACATATTCCACGGTGCCGGCCGACAGGTAGCGGATCGACTCGCCCAGGCGCACCGCCGTCGCGGCCAGCGCCGCGCGGGTTTCTTGCGTCAGGCCCGGCGCCGGGGTTTCCTCGATCACCTTCTGGTGGCGGCGCTGTACCGAGCAATCGCGCTCGCCCAGCGAGACGATGTTGCCGCGTCCGTCGCCGAAGATCTGCACTTCCACATGGCGTGCGTTGCTGACGAATTTTTCAAGATAGATGCCGCTGTTCTTGAAATTGTTTTCGGACAGATGCTTGACCGAGGCATAGGCGGCCGCGAGTTCGTCGGCATCCTGGCACAAGCGCATGCCGATGCCGCCGCCGCCGGCCGTGCTCTTCAACATGACCGGATAGCCGATGCCGCCTGCCTGCTCCAGCGCGAAGGCCAGGTCGGGCAGCAGGCCGGTACCCGGCAGCAGCGGCACCTTGGCCTGCTGCGCCAGCGCGCGGGCCGTATGCTTGAGGCCGAACTCGCGCATCTGCGCCGGGGTCGGGCCGATGAAGGTGATGCCGGCGGCGGCGCAGGCTTCGGCGAAGACGGCGTTCTCGCTCATGAAGCCGTAGCCGGGATGGATCGCTTGCGCACCGGTGGAGAGGGCGGCGTCCAGCACCGCCTGCGCGTTCAGATAGCTCTCGGCGGCGGCGGCGGGGCCGACGCAGATGGCTTCGTCGGCCAGGCGCACATGCAGCGATTCGACGTCCGCTTCGGAGTAAATGGCGACGGTGGCGATGCCCATGCGGCGCGCGCTGCGGATGACGCGGCAGGCGATTTCGCCGCGGTTGGCGATCAGTATTTTTGTAAACATGGGTTTAAGCTTCCTGGTCCCAGACCAAAAAACGCACGGGCGTCGGGTTGTAGGCATTGCACGGGTTATTCAGTTGCGGGCAGTTCGACACCAGCACCAGCACGTCCATCTCGGCGCGCAGTTCGACATACTTGCCCGGCGCGGACAGGCCATCCTCGAAGCTCAGGCCACCGTCGGGCGTGAGCGGCACGTTCATGAAGAAATTGATGTTGGGCGCCAGGTCGCGCTTGCCCATCCCCCGGTCTTCCCGTGCCAGCGCGATCAGGAAGTTGTCGCGGCAGCTGTGCATGTATTTTTTTTCCGGCGCATAGCGCACGATATTGCTTTCCGAGGCGCAGGCGCCGCCCAGCGTGTCGTGCCGTCCGCAGGTATCGGCGACGATGCGCAGCATGGGATTGCCGTGGTTCGAGTACAGCACCGTTCCCGTGCTCAGATACACGCCGCCTTGCTGCTGCAGGGTATCCGTCACGCTGTAGCTTTCGGCCGTGTCGTTGGCGTTGTAGAAAATCGTGTCAACCGCCTGATTGCCTTCCAGGTCGATGATGCGCAAGACCTGGCCGCGCTTGAGCGTATGGGTCCAGGGCTCGCCGGCCGGATGGATGTGATCGAACACGGCGCGGGCCGGATCGAGACTGCTTTCAGATAAGGTGTGCATCGTGGCTCCTAGCGATAGACAAGTTCGGTGTTGGCGAAGCCGCGCTGGTTCTCCGGGCAGGACAGGCGGCAGGGGTCGGACGGGCCGGCGGTGCCGGAATCCCAGGCCACGATGGCCACGCGCTTGGGGGCATAGACGTTCGCCGGGTCGAGCGGATGCGGCGCGCTCGACAGCGCGATCAGCACATCCATCTCGAAGCGCAATTCGACATAGGCATCCTTGGGCGAATGTCCCGGCGCGAAGCGCAGGCGCCCGGCGCCATCGACGCTGACCTTGGAAAACAGGTTCAGGCTGGGCATCAAGTCGCGCAGGCCCAGGCCCCACTTGCTCAATTCGATGAGCAGGCTGTCCTTGCCATTGCGGTGCATGGCGTTGCGCTGTTCCTGATAGCGCGCCTCGCCATATTTCGCGCTGACCTGTGCGGGGGTGGAGACGCCGCACAGCGGGTCGTGCCAGCCGACGGTGTCGGCGCTGATGGAGGCGAGCACGTGGCCCATGTCGGAATACAGCACGTGGCCGGCGCTCAGGTGGGCGGTGTGCTGGGCCTTGAGCGTGTCGGCCAGACAGAGCCGCTCCAGTCTTTCGTCGGCGCGGTAGATCAACAGCGACAGGTTGGCGCCGCCTTCAAGGTCGATGAAGCGCAGCGTGGTGCCGCGCCTTACCCGGCAGGAGTAATGCCCGCCGCCGGGCACGATCTCGGTCCACAGCAGGGGCTGGCCTTCCAGGTCCGGCGCGAGGCGGCCGGCTGTTTCGGCGGCGTGGGTAGCAAAGGTCGAGTTCATGCAAGTTCTCCCGCGGTGTGCAAATGGCCGCTCAGTTTGTTCAATTGTTCGAGGTCGGTCTTCATGCCCGAGGTCTCGCGGATACGGTCGAGGATGTGGCGTTTCAGGGCGGTGAATTCAGGGCTCAGCTTCAGGTCCTGCGCGCGTTCCCTGCCGAAGGGAACGTCGATGACCGAATCGATGCGTCCCGGCCGCGGCGCCATCACCACCACGCGCTGGCCCAGGTAGATCGCTTCCTCCACGTCATGCGTGACGAACACCACGGTGGTCTGTTCCAGCAGGTAGAGGTGGCGCATCAGGTCGTGCATGACTTCGCGGGTCTGCGCATCGAGCGCGCCGAAGGGTTCGTCCATCAGCAGCACGTCGGGCTTGACCATCAGCGCGCGGGCGATGGCGACACGCTGCTGCATGCCGCCGGACAGCTCGGACGGATAGGCGTTGACCACATGGCCCAGCCCCATCAGCGCGATCAGCGCATCGGCGCGGCCCGACGCCGCCTCCACGCCGGCCGAAGTGCTGTCGTCGCGGTGGAAATGCAGCTTGCGGCAGAAGCGCACGTTTTCGCGCACGGTCAGCCAGGGGTAGAGGCTGTAACTCTGGAACACCATCGCGCGGTCCGGCCCGGCGCCATCGACCGGCTTGCCGTTGCAGCTGATGCTGCCCTGCGCGTATTCCTCCAGGCCGCCCAGGGTGCGCAGCAGGGTCGACTTGCCGCAGCCCGAGGCGCCGACCAGGGTCACGAACTCGCCGGCGCCGATGTCCAGGTCGACGTTCTGCAAGGCGTGGGTGCGGCGGGCGCCGCTGCCATAAAATTTATCCAGATTGCGGATACGGATCTTGATTGTCATAGGCTCAGCTCCGCAGGTGGTGCCAGGGGAAGGCGCGGCGGTGCAGCCAGCGGAAGGCCTGGTCGGTGAGCAGGCCCACCAGGCCGATCAGCAGGATGCCCGCGAAGATTTTGTCGGTCTGCAGGAAGCGCTGCGCCTTCAGGATGGAAAAGCCCAGGCCCGAATTGGCCGCCACCAGTTCGGCCACCACCAGATAGGTCCACGACAGGCCCATCATCGCGCGCAGGGTGTCGAACATGGCGGGCCAGGCGGCGGGAATGAGCACATGCTGTATCACTTCCTGATTGCTCGCGCCCATGGTCTTGGCAGCCTCGATGGGGGCGTTCGGCACGCGCGCGATGTCGCCGGCGATCAGCAAGACCATCTGGCAGACGGTGCCGACGAAGATCACCGCGACCTTGGCGCTTTCCTCGATGCCGACCCACAGCATGATCAGCGGGATGAAGGCGACGGCCGGCAGGTAGCGGCTGAAGTCGATCACCGGTTCGAGCAGGGCGCGCAGCGGCGTCAGCGCGCCGAGCGCGATGCCCAGGGGCAGAGCGATGATGAGCGACAGGGCGAAGCCGCAATAGACCCGTGCGATGCTGATGCCGATATCGCTGAACAAATCGCCTTCCCGCGCCCAGGTCTGCACGCTGAGCAGCACGCGCGGCAGGGTAGGCAGGAAGATGCCGTCGACCCAGCCGCTGCCCGCAACGATGATCCAGGCCAGGCAGGGCAGCACAAATCCGGCCACGGCCAGCGCCATCATCGCCGTGTTCGACAGCTCGCCGCGCACGGCCCAGGGCGAGCGGCGGTTGCGCACGGCGCGCACGCCTTCCCCCAGCGCGCCGCTGTGGTCATTGAGGTTCGACATGGCGGCCTCTTATTTCTTCTGGGCGTCGAGGAACAGCGTTTTGTCGATGCCGCCGGCGAAGTCGACCGGCCCTTCGACCAGCTTGTTCGCGACCAGGAATTTGTGGATGGTGGGGCCGACCGCGACCAGCGACTGCGGGTTGGCGGCATCGAGCGCGGCCAGATTGTCGGCGGCGTTGAAGAAGCGCGTGCCGGGCAGGAAGACCTGGTATTCGTCCGGCTTCATGCTGACCACCTTGGACATGATCTGCAGGGCTTCGGCGCGATTGCTGCGGATGAATTCCTCGGTTTCCAGCCAGGCCTTGATCATGCCGACCAACTCGGCGCGTTTGGCCTTGTTGGCCAGCGCGTTCTCGTGCGCGACCAGCAGGTCGGGCACCAGGCCGGGCATGTCCTTGGAGGTGAACAGGGCGCGGCCCTTGCCGCTGCTTTCGATGCGCGCGACCCAGGGGTTCCACACCACGGCCGCGTCGGCGCGGCCGGACATGAAGGCCGCCGCCGCGTCGCCAGCGGACAGGTTGACGATCTTGATGTCCTGGATGGACATGCCGTTGCGGCTCAGCGCGTTGGCCAGCACGAAATGCGAGATGCTGAATTGTTCCAGCGCGACCGATTTTCCCTTCAGGTCGGCGAAGGACTTGATCTTGGGGCCGACCATCAAGGCGTCGTTGCCGAAGGAATTGTCGTTGACCAGGATGGTCTTCAGATGGACCTTCTTGGCCAGCGGCGTCATGGTGTCGGACCAGGTTTGCGAGTTCGCGTCCAGCCGTCCGGTCGACAGGGCGGAGATCGAATCGCTGTAGTTGGCGAACCAGACCAGCTTGACCTTGGCGCCGTGCCTGGCGAAGAAGCCTTTTTGGTCGGCGACATACCATGCGACCCAGCCCGGCCAGTCGGACACGCCCACCTTGATTTCAGCCCGGGCACCGGACATCGCACCGATGGTCAGCGCAGTGCATAACATGGAAGAGACAACAGTGCGCAGAACGCGCGAGGAAAAGCGATATGCCATGACCAGACTCCCCAGAGAATTTAAAAGGACGAGAGGCGAGCATTACATTGCGCATGTAATGACCTCCCGGGCTTTTATCCCTCCGTGGAGCTTCGAACCTTACTTTGTCCGAAGCCGGATGCTCTCGGTCCAGGCATCGCGTGATAGCGATCGGAACCCTAGCGTCCATGCTCAAGAAGCGCTACTGGCAAAGTCTGCCGCGCCTCCCGCTGAGCTTTTATATGCATGAAGCATGCCAATACCCTGCGCGTGGGCCAGCAAGGGCTGCCGGGAAAAAATGCGGGGGTTTTATCGCAGAAAAATCATGCGGCCGCACCTGATTGGTGCGTGGCGCTCAATAGTTGGTGAGTAAATGCACAATTGTTGTGCAAAGTGCATTGACCGGAATTTACTGCAGGGGCTCCAGATCCAGCGCCACCACATAGGCCAGGCGCTTGCCCTGCCACAGGCCGCCGCCGCGCACCTGCGCGTCGCAACTGGTGGCTTGCTCGGGGATTTCCTTCTGCTTCAGGCGCTGGCGGAACAGCAGCGCTTCCTTCGGCGCCAGATAGCCGACCATCTGGCCGTCCAGGAAGACCGTGACGGCCGAATTCTCATACGGATTCTCTTCGTCCGGCACCAAGGTGGCCAGATAGGGCGTAGCGGCGGGCTGTTCGCCGTGGGCGCCGGCCAGATCCTTCAGCGTGGCCTGGTAGCGCGACTCGTTGACCACTTCCACCAGATAGCGGCCGCCGTCGGACCAGTGCAGCGCGGGCGGCGTGTCCGGCAGGTGCGGGGTGTAACTGCCAACCGGCCATTCCGGCTGCTCGGCCTTGCGCGCAGGGTTGCTCTTGATGATGGCGTACACGGCCAGGGCGGTCAGCGCGAGGATGGCGAGGGAAATGGCGTATTGCATGGGATGTTTTTCTATGAAAGGGCGCCATCTTAGCGCATAAGGGCAGCTGGCCCGGGCAAAACCGCATCACGTATAATAGCGTCCCCAGTCATATTTACCCAATATCCCCATGTCCTCCGATATTCCAGCCAACGGCCCGGCGCGGCCCATGTTATACGACCCGACCGAACACCGGATTCGCAGCTTCGTCACGCGCGCCGGCCGCCTGTCGATCGCCCAGGCGCGTGCGCTGGAAGAACTGGGTCCGAAATTCCTGCTGCCATATACCAAGGCGCCGCTCGATTACGAGCTGGCCTTCGGCCGCAAGGCGCCGGTGATCCTGGAAATCGGCTTCGGCATGGGCGCGACGACCTCGCATATCGCCCAGGCGATGCCGGAGAAGGATTTTATCGGCGTGGAAGTGCATACGCCCGGCGTGGGCAGCCTGCTCAAGCAGATCGGCGAGCAGGGTATGAGCAACCTGCGCCTGATCCAGCATGATGCGGTGGAAGTGCTGAACCAGATGATCCCGGATAATTCGCTGGCCGGCGTGCACATCTACTTCCCGGACCCGTGGCACAAGGCGCGCCATAACAAGCGCCGTCTGATCCAGGCGCCGCTGGTCAAGCACCTGACCGAGAAACTGGCGCCGGGCGGCTATCTGCACTGCGCCACCGACTGGCAGGAATACGCGGAGCAGATGCTCGAAGTGCTGGGCGGCGAGCCTGGCCTGCAGAACACGGCCGACGGCTATGCGCCGCAGCCGGCGTATCGTCCGCTGACCAAGTTTGAAAACCGTGGCCTGAAGCTGGGCCACGGCGTTTGGGATCTGGTGTTCACCAAGAAGTAATCCCGTCGTCACGGCCCGTCTCGTATGAGCGGGCCGTGACGGCATGCCGCACAGCGGCGGCATGTGCGCCACTCGGCGCGCTTGCCTAGGCCACCTTGCGGGCATCAGGCTGCGGCTGCGCCGACGCTGCCGTAGCTGCCGTAGCGGCGGGCTTCGCGCCCAGCGGCAGGAAGGCCAGCAGATTCCCCGCCAGTACCAAGGCCAGTCCGGTAAAGGCCAGCGGCGTCCAGTGATAGCCTTCGAACACGGTCGATACCGTCAGCGCCACCACCGGGAACATCACCGTGGAATAGGCCGCGCGATCCGGGCCGATGCGTCCCACCAGCAGCAGATAGGCAGTAAATCCCACCACCGATCCCGGTATCGCCAGATACAGCAGGGCGCCCACATATCTTGTGCTGGGCTCCAGCGCGAACGGCATGCCCAGCGCCAGCGCGCCCGCGCCCAGAATGGTGGCACCGATCAGCATGGCCCAGGCATTGGTCATCCACGGCGTCAGCCCCAGCGCCTGCATGCGGCTCGACAGCAGATTCCCGCAGGAGAAGCACAAGGTGCCCAGCAGCGCCAGGCCCAGGCCCAGCAGCATGCCGCTGTCGTGCCAGTGGCCCTGCATCTGCGGCAGGAACAGCAGCGCGATGCCGGACAGTCCCAGCAAGGCGCCCAGCATCACCTGGCGGCGAATTGGGCGGCCCAGGAACAGGCGGCCGTTGATGGCGTTCCACAGCGGCGCGGTGGAGAACACCACGGCCACCAGGCCGCTGGGTACCCATTTGCTGGCGTAGTAGAAGCACAGGAAATTACAGCAAAACAGGGCCACGCCCTGCGCCAGCAGGTAGCGCCAGGCCGCGCGCGGCGGCCATAGCGGCTTGCGCATCACCAGCAGCAGGCCAAACATCACGCTGGCGGCCAGCCAGAAGCGCAAGGCGATCGATACCGGCGCGGGCACGACGCCCAGCTGGAAGGTGATGGCGATCCAGGTGGTTCCCCAAATCAGGACCGTCAACAGATAGAGAACAAGATTCATGGCATGGATTCCGTTGGCAGGCTGCATGGCAGCGGATGCTCCAGCTTGCGGCAAGGCGGCGCGGCGCGCTTGTCTGAAATTGCGCTAAAAGACGATGTGAGATGGGAGAGCTGACGCGGGAGAGCTGAAGCGCGGCCTTGTCTGGGCTTGCGCATTTCTGGCGCTGGCGGGCAGACCCTGGCGTCTTCGTGCTAGACTTTATTTCCATGTTCGCCACCTGAACCGCCATGCCACGCCGCCCCGACACCGCCATCGACCTGTCCCGCGCTCCCAATGCGCAGGGGGCGATTTCGCACGCGGTGTTCAATACCATGTCCTCCACCGAGGCCAAGCTGGAGCGCTTTGCCTGGCTGGGCGACGACCTGGCGGTGGCGATCTGGCAGCGCGATACCAAGGAGGCGGAAACCAGCTATATGCAGCCGGGCCACCATACCTTGTCCTATTACATGGGCGGGGGCTATCGCACCGAGCGCAACGAGATACCTGGTTTATATGGCGCGCCACGGCGCTTCTGCACGCTGCCGGACTGGCACGAGTCGCGCTGGACGGTACGCGGGCCGCTGCGCTTTCTGCATGTGTATTTTCTGCCGGAGCATTTCACCCGCCGCGCCGTGATCGAGCTTGATCGGGAGCCGCGCGAGCTGACGCTGGCCGACCGTACCTATTTTGAAAGTCCGGCCATGGGCCAGTTGTGCGAGCAGCTGGTGGCCATGCCCTGGGATGGCCCGGACGCGCAGCTGCGCGCCAATGAAATCACGCATGAGACCTTGAGCGAGCTGCTGCAATCGCAGACCATGCCGCGTGCGCAGGAGCGCATGCGTGGCGGGCTGGCGCCAGCGGTGCGGCGACGTATGGCCGACTATATCGAGGCCCATCTGGATCAGGGGATGACGCTGGGGATGCTGGCGCAACTGGCCAATATGTCGGAGTACCACTTTGCGCGGATGTTCCGGATTTCCTTCGGCATGCCGCCGTCGGCGTGGATCGCGGCGCGGCGCATCGAGCATGCGCGGGTGCTGCTCAAGACCACTGCGCAGCCATTGCAGCAGGTGGCCGATGCCTGCGGCTACGCGGATTTGAGCCACTTCAGCCATCGTTTTCGCGATGCCACCGGCGCCGCACCCAGCCACTACCGCAATATCGTTTGCGGGTAGACGCCGCTCACTTTAACGTGCCGCAGCGCTGTTAGAACCCAAGGCAAAGAGCCGGGGTCTGACCCGGCGGGTCAGACCCCAGGGTTACGCCGTGGGTTTTTTTAAGAAGCCGAAGCCTTAGTCCATCTCGCCGAGCATCGCCACGATTTCTTCGCCATACGAGGCGAGCTTCTTCTCGCCCACGCCGGATACGCCGCGCAGCTGGTCGAGCGAAGTCGGTCTGGCCTTGGCGATTTCGCGCAGAGTGGCGTCGACAAAGATCACGTAGGCCGGCACATTGTGCGTGCGCGCCGTCTCGACCCGCCACCAGCGCAGCTTGTCGAAGATGGCCTGTTCGCGCGGCGACAGATCGCTTTCCACATAGCCCTTGGAGGCGGTGGTCGGACGCTTCTGCTTGACCGGTTTCTGGTACTGGCGCAGCTGCACCTTCTGGCCGCCCTTGAGCACCGGACGGGCCGCGTCGGTCAGTTTGAGCGAGCTGTATTGTTCATGATCGACCGTCACCAGGCCGAGCGCGATGGTCTGGCGCAGGATGGCGCGCCATTCCTGTTCGCTGCGGTCGGCGCCGATGCCGAACACCGACAGCGAATCGTGATGCCAGGTCTTGATGCGGTCCGTCTCCACGCCGCGCAGCACTTCGATCACATGGCCGGCCGCGAAGCGCTGGTCGACCCGGTAGATGGCCGACAGCAGCTTCTGCACCGGTACGGTGCCGTCGAAGGAGACCGGCGGAATCAGGCAGGTATCGCAGTTGCCGCAGGGCGAAGAGCCCTCGCCGAAATAGTCGAGCAGGCGCACGCGCCGGCAGCTCAGGGTTTCGCACAGGCCCAGCATGGCGTCGAGCTTCATGCCCAGCACGCGCTTGAAGGTTTCGTCGGCTTCCGACTCGTCGATCATGCGCCGCTGCAGCACCACGTCCTGCAGGCCGTAGGCCATCCAGGCGTCGGCCGGCATGCCGTCGCGGCCCGCGCGGCCGGTCTCCTGGTAGTAGCCTTCGATACTCTTGGGCAGATCCAGGTGGCACACAAAACGCACGTCCGGCTTGTCGATCCCCATGCCGAAGGCGATGGTGGCGCACATGACGATGTTCTCTTCGCGCAGGAAGCGGGCCTGGTTGGCGCTGCGCTTGGCGTGCTCCATGCCGGCGTGATAGGCCATCGCACGCACGCCGTTCTCGTTGAGGAATTCGGCGGTCTCTTCGACCTTCTTGCGCGACAGGCAATAGACGATGCCGCAGTCGCCGCCATGCTCGCTGGTGATGAAGTCGAGCAGTTGCTTGCGGCCGTTGGCCTTCTCGACGATCTGGTAGCGGATGTTGGGGCGGTCGAAGGACGAGACGAACTGCATCGCATCGTTCAACTGCAGGCGGTGTGCGATTTCGGTGCGGGTCTGCGGGTCGGCGGTGGCCGTCAGCGCGATGCGCGGCACATTGGGGAACTGCTCGTGCAGGATCGACAGCTTGATGTATTCAGGCCGGAAGTCGTGGCCCCATTGCGAGACGCAGTGCGCCTCGTCGATGGCGAACAGCGCGATCTTCGAATCGTGGAACAGGTTCAGGCAGCGTTCCGTCATCAGGCGCTCGGGCGCCACATAGACCAGATCGATCTGGCCGGTGCGCACCAGCCGTTCGATGCGGTTGGCTTCCTCGTAGGTCTGGGTCGAGTTCAGGAAGGCGGCGCGCACGCCGACTTCGGCCAGCGCGTCGACCTGGTCCTGCATCAGCGCGATCAGCGGCGACACCACCACGCCCACGCCGTCGCGGATCAGCGCCGGAATCTGGTAGCACAGCGACTTGCCGCCGCCGGTGGGCATCAGCACCAGCGCGTCGCCGCCATTGCTGACGTGGTCGACAATCTCCGCCTGCTGACCGCGGAAGGCTGGGTAGCCGAAGACGGTCTGCAGTTGGTGGAGGGCGCGTTGCTGGGTGTCGCTCATGTTTGTGCTGCTATCAATCAACCCATACCACCAGGCCGTAGTGGGCGGTAACGATCACCACCAGACCAAACACAATACGGTACCAGGCGAAGAAAGTGAAGTCATGGGTACTGATGTAGCGCAACAGCCAGCGCACGCACAGGAAGGCGGACACAAACGCGGCGACGGTACCGATGCCGAACATCGGCAGGTCGGCGGCCGACAGCAGCGCGCGTTCCTTGTACAGCGAGTACACGGTGGCGCCCAGCAGCGTAGGGATGGCCAGGAAGAAGGAGAATTCGGTGGCGACCTTGCGCGACAGACCGAACATCATGCCGCCGATGATGGTGGCACCGGAACGGCTGGTGCCCGGAATCAGGGCGAAGGCCTGGGCGATGCCCATCTTGAGCGCGTCCAGCGGGCTCATGTCATCGACCGACTGCACGCGCACGGCGACCGGATTGGCCTTGGCACGGCGCTCGACCAGCAGGATGATGATGCCGCCGACGATGAAGGCCAGCGCCACCGGCACCGGCTTGAACAGATGCGCCTTGAGCACCTTGCCGAACAGGATGCCGAGGATGGCCAGCGGCAGGAAGGCGATGCCCACGTTGATGGCGAAGCGCTGCGCGGCGCGGTCGCTGAACAGGCCGCTCAGGACGGTGGCGATGCGGACGCGGTATTCCCAGCACACGGCAAAGATCGCGCCGGCTTGAATGACGATTTCGAAGACTTTCATCTTGTCTTCCATGCCCTGGAAATTGAGCAGGCTGTCGGCCAGAATCAGGTGGCCAGTGGAGGAAATCGGCAGAAATTCAGTAAAGCCTTCTACCAGCCCCATGATGAGGGCCTTGAGCGCGAGAACAATATCCATGTGTTGTTATTTTTGCACGTACGGGTTGGGGGAGGAAGTAGCGGTCCGGCGCGGCACCGGGGCTGCGCGGGGTCGAAGCTTACCATGAGAGCGGCTTGCGCTTCTGAATCTGGCGCAGGCGGACGCGATTTTTTGTGCGCTGCGGTAGAAAATGGGCGGCGAAGAAGCAGCGACCTTGGGCTTCCTCATGTCCTCGCCGGATGATTTGCCTATATTTGCAGTACCGTTGCCCTTATGCGAGAATCAAACCATGGATGCGATTAAACCAAAACCGGCCTCGAAGCGAATAGCCGATCATGCTGTCGCGACGGAATTTCCTAGGCGCACTGGCCTGAATGGTCAGGCCTCGCCCCGTGCCGGGAATCCATATGCCATGTCAGCGGAGGAGGGGGCGAAGGCGCTATTACGTGCCGGTATCATTACCCCTGGCGGCAAGCTGACCCGCGTCTTTAGGTGACAACCGGCCACCTGCTTGTTGCCTATCATGGGTGCGATGTCGCCACGCGAGATGATCTGGTCAGCGGGCGCCTGCGATATCTCGACCATAGCCGGAATCTCTACGACTGGCTGGGGCCGGGCGCCTATTTCTTTGAGGAAGACAGCGATCGGGCCTTGATGTTTGCAGAGGCGTCGCACGATAAGCCGGAAAAAATGTACACGGCGCGACCGATAGCCACTCCATCTGTGGTTGGCGCGGTTCTGCGTGTGCAGCGCTGGCTGGACATGACCACGCAGGCCGGTATTCAGGAGTTCAGCGATGCTTACGAGGGGATGCTGAACGTATTGCTGCTCAATGGGCGGCCGGTCCCGCAAAACAGCCGCGCCGGCGAAGATGACGCCGACACCATCGTGCGTAAACTCGATAACGCCGTGTTCACTTATTTGCACGATATCCGGGCGAATGGGGGAGTTCCCCGCACGCCTTTCCAGGCGGTACGTGGCGCTTTTCATCAGGGGGTGGAAGTCGCACCAAACTCGGGCTTTCACAAGGGTACCCATGTACAGATCGCATTGCGTGACAACGATTGCGTAGCGGGTTGGTTTTTGCCGAAAGGCCAGAAATTACTGCTCGAGTCACAGTACCTGGACGCCCGGGACAAACGCGATGCGATGTCGGCGAATCGCAAGTCGCACAAGCGCGCATCGCGGTAACTTACCAAACCTAGGGATGCCATCAAATTGCGGGTGCTGTTGCGCGCTCCAGATCGCCCAGCCACAGCATGGCCTGTTCGCGCGTGTCGCCGCACATTTCCTGGGATGGCTGCAAGCCGGCGCAGCAGGCGGGGCGCTCGGGACGGCCGAAGATCATGCAGCGGTTGTCGTCGGCCAGCTGGATGCAGCGCACGCCGGCCGGCTTGCCCTTGGGCATACCGGGAATGGCGCTGGAGATGGAGGGCGCGGTGCAGCAGGCGCCACAGTGGGAACGGCATTGCATGATGATGGGATAGTCAGAGGAGGCAGCCGGCATTATAGCCGCAGCGCGGTCTCAGGCCTGATTTTGCCAGCGCGCCACGGCGGCGGCAACCCATTCCCCATCATCGAGCGGCAGGTCGTGGCCGGCGTCGGGATGGACTTCGCAGGCTGTATGCCAGGCGGCGGCCAGACGCAGCGAACAGCGGTGGTCGACCAGCCGGTCGCCGGCGCCGGCCAGCACCAGCAGCGGCACGGCCGGGCGCGCGGTTGGGGCGCGGAAGCGGGCCGCCGACCACAACTGGCGCAGCGCGTTTGGCCGGCTGACGGGAAACTCGCGCTGGAAGGCGAACCAGCGCGTCAGCAGCCCGGCATCCGGATGGGTGGCGCCGTCGCGGCTGGTCAGGCGCAGGATCAGGCGCTCCTGGCGCTCGATGCCGCCGCGCAGCAGCTGGCCCAGGATGGCGGGATAGTTGGGCCAGCGCAGGCGCTCATAGAAGCGGCTGAAGGGGCGCATGCTGGTGTTGATCAGTACGCAGCGCTCCACTTCCTGCGGATAGCGGCTGGCCCATTCCACCGCCACCATGCCGCCCAGCGACAGCGCCAGCAGACGGTAGGGCGGCGCCATGCCACGCTCCAGCAAATCCTGGCGGCAAAATTCCACCATCTGCGCCACCGCGTTGGCACTGCGCATGTGATGGCGCTGGCCATTGCCGGGCAGGTCGGGCGTGACGATACGGGCATCGGGCAGGGCCTGGGCCAGCTGCTGGGGGAAGCGGCCCCAGTGGCGCTGTTCGCGCATCAGGCCGCGCAGCAAAATCCAGGTACTCATGCGCCATACCATTGGGTGAGGGCGCGGCGGCGCTGGTCCTTGCGCGCCAGTCCCTCCGGCAGCCAGCGCACATGGCTGTTGACGGCCCGCATCAGGAAGTCGAACCAGATCAGGTGGCGCCGCAACACCCTTTGCAGGCGGTGCGCGGTGGTGGGATTGAAGATGGCGATACGGTTGAAGAGCTGGCGCGGATTCTTCTTCACCCATAGCCACGAGCCCATCTCCAGCGTCAGCGGCAGGAACACGCGCTCGCTGTAGCTGGTGCCATTCAGGTAGAGGTAGTCCCACAGGTCGCCGTGGGTGCGGTATTGCCGGCTCTGGGGTTCGAACACGTAATTGTGGTTCGGGTAGCTCAGGCTGAACAGCTGCTCCAGCGCGCCGATATCGGCCAGATGGGGAATCGGCGTGGCCGTGTGCGCATGGGGGAACCAGATGCGGTCGCGCAGGCCGAAGCCGGAGTGGCAATCGAGCGCCATGCTGAACTGGCGCGACAGCAGCTCGCGCTCGACCAGGTCGCAGACGGCCTGGCTCTCCGGCTCCATCCTGCCCTCGGCGCCGCCGCGATACCAGGGCAGGCGCGCGCTATAGGCCTGGCCACCGAGCATGAAAGGGACTTTTTCCAGCGCGCTCAGCGGCGCGTTGCGCATCAGGTCCACGCCCTGGGGATTGCAGCGGGTCGCTTGCCACATGCCGCCGGGATTGACCAGCGGCATGAACACCAGCCGCATCGATTCGAGCTGCTGGTGCAGGGTATGGTCCCAGCGCAGGCGCGCCAGCAGGCTTTCGAGGAAGGATAGCAGCACCTGCGTGCCGATTCTTTCCAGCCCGTGGATGCCGCCGAAGAAACCCAGCGCCGGTACGTCGGGGTCGGGATTGCCCAGCGCGATGGTGTGAACCGGAAAACTGCGCCCGTCCATGCTGATGGTGCAGGGCACGGAAACGTCGAGATGGCGGCCGCCTTCGTCGATCAGGCGTTTCAGGGTGATCAGTTCAGGCAGGTTCTTCTCGATCATGGAGGCGGGCCAGGGCAGGAACGAAGCTGCCAGTGTATCCGCTTGCTTGCCCCACCGCCTATCGTCGCGTGCTTTTTACAGCAGCAGCGAAATGGCGATGCTCCACATGATCAGGGCCACGATCGCGTCGAGCACGCGCCAGGCGCCCGGACGGGCGAACAGCGGGGCCAGGAAGCGCGCGCCCCAGGCCACCAGCAGGAACCATAGCACCGAGGCGGCCATCGCGCCGCCGGAGAACAGATAGCTGCCGCCATCGGGCTGCTGGATGCTGATCGAGCCGAGCAGCACCACGGTATCGAGCATCACATGGGGATTGAGCAGGGACAGCGCCAGCGTGGTGCGCATCACCTGGCCGCGCGTGACGGGCGCGCCGCCGGGCGCCGCGCTCAGGCCTTCGGCGCGGCCGGGACGCCAGGCCGACCACGCCGCGCGCCGTCCGTATTCGAACAGGAACAGGGCGCCGCCTATCTTCAGCCAGTGCAGCAGCTCGGGATTGCTGGCGATCAGGCGGCCCATGCCGGTCACGCCGACGGCGATCAGCACCACGTCGCAGACGATGCATACCAGCGCGCAGGCAAACGCGTGCTGGCGCAGCACGCCCTGCTTGAGCAGAAAGGCGTTCTGCGCGCCGATCGCCACGATCAGGCTGCCGCCCAGCCCCATTCCCTTGAAAAACGCCCCACTCAGCATTGCCGCCTCCTTGATTGAAGGCGCCAGCTTAACCATTGAGGGTTGATAAGTATAATGAATGATTCTAAGGATTGATTCAAATATTGAATATGGTTGCCGAATGAAAAACATTGACTACCGGGGCCTGGCCGCGCTCGACGCCGTGATCAGCCTGGGCGGCTTCGACAAGGCCGCCGCCGCGCTGGCGCTGAGCCAGCCCGCCGTCTCGCACCGCATCCGCGCGCTGGAAGAGGATGCCGGCACCTTGCTGGTGATACGCAGCCAGCCGCCCCAGGCCACGCCCTTCGGCCAGCGCCTGGTGGCCCATTACCGGCAAGTGCGGCTGCTGGAGGCGAGCCTGGCCAGCGAGGCCAGCCCGGCCGATGGTGCCGAGACCTTGCCGCAGATCGCGCTGGCCGTGAACGCCGACAGCGTGGCGACCTGGTTCCCCTCGGCGATGGAGTCGCTGCTGGCGGCGCCCGCGGCCCTGTTCGAGATCCGCATCGCCGACCAGGACCAGACCTTGCGCCAGTTGCGCGAGGGGAGGGTGTTTGCCTGCGTGGCCAATTCCGAGGAGCGCATCGCCGGCACCGAGCGCGTGGCGCTGGGATCGATGCGCTACATCTGCCTGGCCTCGCCCGCGTTTGCCGCGCGCTGGTTTCCCGATGGCCTGACGGTGGCAGCGGCCCGGCGCGCGCCTGGCGTGCGCTTCGATCAGGACGATCTGCTGCACCAGCGCTATCTGGCGCACCGGCTGGGATATACGGACAGCTTTCCCCATCATCTGGTCGGCAGCGCGGAAGGCTTTGTGCGTTTCGTCGAGAGTGGCTTTGCCTATGGCATGGCGCCCTACATGCAGGTGCGCGAGATGCTGGCGGCGGGCCGCGTGGTCGACATCACGCCCGGCGACGGGCTCGATGTGCCGCTGGCCTGGTACAGCTGGAATATCCGCACGCCGCTGACCGAGGTGCTGAGCGAGTGCGTGATCCGCACCGCCGCCGCGTGGCTGCAGCCTCCGTCCAGCTGAAACACGGACTGGTGCCGGCTGTCCTTTATACTTCGCCGCGCGTCGTTTGCATGTCCCAATAACCAAAGGCAGTCTCCATGAATAGCACCACCGTTTTCTTCGCCCAGGCCCTGCTGGTGATCGGCGTACCGTATTTCCTGTGGCGCGTATTGCGCATGCGCTCGATCCTGCCGCTGGTGGTGGTGCAGATCATCACCGGCATCCTGCTCGGCCCCTCGGTGCTGGGCGAGTGGGCGCCCGAGTTGTGGCGCCGCCTGTTCGCCGCGCCGCAACTGGGGGCGCTGTCCGGGCTGCAATGGCTGGCCATCACCCTGTTCTCCTTCCTGACCGGGGCGCACCTGCGCCATCAGGACGATGCCGGCACGCGCCGCGTGGTGCTGTGGGCCACCGTGGGCGGCATGGCGCTGCCTTTCATTCTGGGCACCGGCGGCGGCCTGTGGCTGGCGCGGCACGCCGCCTCGGTGACGGGGCCGAACAGCAATCAATGGTGGTTCGCCCTGGCCGTGGGCCTGTGCATGGCCGTGACCGCGCTGCCGGTGCTGGCCGCGATCCTGCGCGAGATGCGCCTGTCGGACACGGCGCTGGGCGGCCTGGCGCTGAGCTGCGCCGCCGCCATCGATGGCGCCACCTGGGTGCTGCTGGCCATCATGCTGATCGTGCATGGCGGCGGCGACTCGCTGTGGGCCATGGGCAGTTTGCTGGCCTGCTCGGGTGCCTATCTGCTGGTGTGCCTGTATGTGCTGCGGCCGCTGCTGCAGCGCTGGATCGGCAAGAAAAACGACGATCCGGAATTCCATCTGGTGCTGGCCTTGATGCTGGCGCTGGCCTCGGCCATGGTGTCGGAACTGGTGGGCTTGCATCATGTGCTGGGCGGTTTCATCGCCGGCATGATCTGGCCGCGCCAGCATGCGCCGCGCGTGGCCCAGCAGCTGGAGGGCGTGACGTCCGTGGTGCTGCTGCCCTTCTTCTTTTTGGCCACCGGCATCCGCCTGTCGGTCGGTGCAATCAACGCCGATGTGCTGACCGTGATCGCCGTTTGTGCGCCGATCGCCATCGCCGCCAAGATCCTCGGCAGCGCGCTGCCGGCGCGCATGGCGGGCCTGGACTGGCGCAATGCCTGGGCGCTGGGGACGCTGATGCAGACCAAGGGTCTGGTCGAAGTGGTGGTACTGGCCGTGCTGCTGGACGCCGGCATCATCGGCGTGCCAGCCTTCTCCGGCTTGCTGTTCGTCGCCCTCGGCACCACCGTGCTGGCCAAGCCGCTGACGGCGCTGATACTCCATCCATCGGCCGCGCTGCGCTTCGGCTGGCGCCTGCGTGCGGACTCTTGAGAAAGGTCGCGGTCGCTGAAGCTATGCTTGCGCGATCGCGCACGAAAACGATGTCGTGATTTATCGTCTGCTCGGCACAAAAATTGAAGTCTTGCGTGTGAAACATACGGCGCAGCAATGGCCGCCGGGCTGATCGGATGTCTGGCCGGCGCCTTCCTGCTGTGCGGACTTGTATGTTGCAAGCCTGGCGTCGCGCTATCGCAAGACGGCGCCATGGCAGGAGCCTCGCCACCGAATGAATATGCGCTGGCGGAGCAATGGATAGCATATCGCGTCCATTTGAATTCTCTCCAATTGTCACGCCGAAGACTATGCGTCATCCGTGCGACAGCGCGTCCTAGCACCGCACTTTCCACTGTCCAATGCGTCTTATAGATGCTATTTATATTAGTAGTATTTGATGTTTGTCATGATGTGCTGCCCGGCAGGTGCTCGTCGCCTTGCGCTCGCGCAGAAGACGCGGTTTCATTTGCGAGGTCTATATGCATGCTCGGCAAAAGCATCCTACGCGCAGCGCACTGTGCCGCCGCGGTGGCGGTGTATTTGTTCGATGCCAGCTTGCCTGCGCCACCTTGTGCATCTTGCTCGCCGCCGCGCCGGCGCAAGCCGGTGGCGTGGCCGGGGAAGACCTGATCAACCTGTCGCTGGAAGAGCTGAGCGACTTCCGGGTCACCTCGGTCTCCAAAAAAGAAGAACGCCTGGCCGATGCGCCCGCGGCGATCTACGTCATTACCGGCGAGGCCATACAAAGGGCCGGCGCGCGCAGCCTGCCCGAGGCCTTGCGGCTGGCGCCGAACCTGCAGGTGGCGCAGATCAATGCCTCGCAATACGCGATCAGCGCGCGCGGCTTCAACTCCAGCACGGCCAATAAGCTATTGGTCATGATCGACGGCCGGACCGTCTACACCCCCTTGTATTCGGGCGTGTTCTGGGACGCGCAAAACACGATGCTGCTCGATATCGACAGGATCGAAGTCGTCAGCGGCCCCGGCGGCACCGTCTGGGGCACCAATGCGGTCAACGGCGTGATCAACGTCATCAGCAAGACGGCGGACAAGACCGTGGGCCAGGCCGCGCGCTTCTCGGGCGGCAGCAATGGCAGCGGGGTCGAGGCGCGCCATGGCGCCGTGTTCGACGGCGGCGCCTACCGTCTGTACCTCAAGGGCGACCGCTGGCGCGCGACGCAGCGGGCCAATGGCGCGGCCAACCCCGACGCTTGGTCCAGCAGCCAGGCCGGCCTGCGCAGCGACTGGCACGGCGCGCTGGGGGACTTCAGTCTGCTGGCCGACGTGTATCAAGGCGCCGAGCGCCAGAGCGCACCGGGCGCGGTGCGTATCGCCGGTGCGAATACCCTGCTGCGCTGGGATCGCAACTTCGATGGCGGCGCCCATCTGCATGCGCAAGCCTATCTGGACCGGACCACCAGGCAGGTGCCCGGCACCTATGGGGAAGCGCTCAATACCCTGGACCTGGAGCTGCAGTATTCCAGCGCCATGGCCAATGGCTTGCAGTCCATCGTTGGCGGCGGCTACCGCATCGGCGCCGACAGGGTGGATAATTCGGCGTTTCTGGCTTTCCTGCCGGCCCGGCGCAAGCTGCACTGGGCCAATCTGTTCGGCCAGCAGGAACGCGCGCTGGGCCCGGACCTGCGCCTGATCTCCGGCCTGCGGCTCGAATCGAATGACTATACCGGCATCGAGTGGCTGCCCAGCGTGAAGCTGGCCTGGAAACCGCAGGCCGAGCGGACGGTGTGGCTGGGACTGGCGCGCTCGGTGCGTGCGCCGTCGCGCCTGGACACCGAGCTGTATGCCCCGGCCAAGGCCCCGTTCCTGGTCGCTGGCGGGCCGCAGTTTCGCTCCGAGATCGCCTACACGCTGGAACTGGGACTGCGCGGCCAGTCCGCCAATCGCTGGACCTATGCGCTGGCCGGTTTCCTGGGACGCTATCAGCGTCTGCGCAGCTTCGGCCAGGACAGTAGCGGCGCCTATGTGCTGGAAAACCGGATCAGCGGCCAGATGCGTGGCCTGGAGGCCAACGCAGGCTACCAGGCCACGCCGGACTGGCAGCTGGAAGGTGCGGTGACTTTGCTGCGCTCACGCTTCGACGGGCCGGTGGCGCAATCGATGCCTGGCGACGACCCGCGCGTCCAGCTGGGCCTGCGCTCCAAATGGAACTTCGGCGGCAAGCGCCAGTTTGACCTCGCGCTACGCCATGTGGGCGCCTTGCCGGCGCCCGCCGTGAGCGCCTACACCGTGCTCGACCTGCATCTGGGTCTGCCACTGTCGGCCCGGACCGAACTGCGGCTGGGCGCGCGCAATCTGCTTGACCGGCGCCATACCGAATACCCGTCCGGCTCCGGCGCGGCGCTGGCCAATCCCATCGTGATCGAGCGCGCGCTCGACCTGACCTTGACGGCGAGGTTCTGATGCGCCGCCCGCTATCTCTGCTGCTGTCCTATTTGCTGCTGCCATTGCTGCTGGTCGCCGCCCAGGCGCTGGCCGCCGATGGCGCGCCGGCCGATATCGAAAACCAGGTCAAGGCCTCCTATCTGTACAAGTTCGCCACCTATGTCGACTGGCCGGCCGGCGACAGCGTGCCCGCCGGCGCGCCGATCACGATCGGGGTGATCGGCGCCGACAGCCTGGGCGAGGAGCTGAAAAAACTCAGCGCCAAATACCCCGTCAAGAACCGGCCGGTGCAGGTGCGCATGCTCAAGGCCGGCGCCGCCCTCGATGGCCTGCAGATGCTGTTCGTCGGCCAGCGCGCCGACGCGCGCGCCCAGCCCCTGTTCGACAGCGTCTCCGGCCAGGCGGTGCTGACCATCACCGAGTCGGCCGGCATGCTGGCCGCCGGCAGCATCATCAACCTGGTGCTGATCGACGACCGGGTACGCTTCGAAGTCTCGCTCAGCCACGCCAAGACCAATGGCCTGAAGATCAGTTCGCGCCTGCTCGACGTAGCCTACAAGATAGAAGGGAAAGCGCAATGACACTCCCGTTCCGGCGCCTGCATCTGCGCTCCCTGAGCTCGAAACTGCTGCTGATGGTCATGCTGGTCAATTTCTGCACCCTGTTGCTGGCGGGGCTGGCATTGCTCTACCACGACCTGCAGGAGACCCGCGCCAAGACCGCCGCCGAACTGGTGGCGCTGGCCAATCTGCTGGGCCAGGGCAGCGTCACCGCGCTTGAATTTTCCGACCCCAAGGTGGCGGCGGAAAACCTGGCCCAGTTGCGCGCCGCGCCCGACATCGTCGCCGCCGCCATCTTCACGGCGCAGGGCGTGCGCTTCGCCAGCTACACGCGCGATCCGTCCCAGCGCCAGGAGTTGCCGGCCGCGGTGGGCGCCGAGGGCGTGAGCTTCCACAACGAGGCGCTCAGCGTGTTCAAGCCGGTCCAGGGCGCCGCCGGCATGGTCGGCACGGTGTTTCTGAAGGAGCGCTACGACCTGTCCAAATGGCTGCGCGCCTACCTGCTGATCCTGGCGGCGGTGCTGCTGGCCAGCATGGTGTTCGGCCTGCTGATCTCCTCGCGCCTGCAGCGCTGGATCACCCGGCCGGTGCTGGCGGTGCGTGACGTGGCGCGCCAGGTCATGCAGCAGCGCAGCTACCACCTGCGCGCACCGAAGACCACCGAGGACGAGGTCGGGCAGCTGGCCGAGGCCTTCAATGGCATGCTGGCCACGCTGGAGCACGAGATCGCCGAACGCAGCGGCGCCGAGCAGGCGGTGCGCACCCTCAACGCCGACCTGGAGGCGCGCGTGCTGGCGCGCACCGAAGACCTGGAGGTGGCCAACCGCAGCCTAGAGGTGCGCACCACCGAGGCCGAAAGCGCGAACCGCGCCAAAGCCGACTTCCTGGCCAATATGAGCCACGAGATCCGCACACCGATGAACGGCATCCTGGGCCTGGCCTATCTGCTGGACCGGCGCGCGCTGGACCCCGATTCGGCCGAACTGGTCAGGAAGATCCGCAACGCCGGCCGCTCGCTGCAGGCGATCATCAACGACATCCTGGACTTTTCCAAGATCGAGGCCGGCCGGCTGGAGATCGAGCACGCGCCGTTCCGCCTGGCCGACGTGTTCGACAATCTGGCCAGCATCATGGCCGCCAATGCCGGCGACAAGGACATCGAGCTGTCGATCGCGCCGGCGCCGGCGGTGGCCGGCCACCTGCTGGGCGATGCGCTGCGGCTGGAACAGGTCTTGATCAACCTGACCGGCAACGCCATCAAGTTCACCGAGCACGGTGGGATCAAGCTGGGCGTGGCCCTGCTGGCCCAGGACGAGAAGCTGGTGACCTTGCGCTTCAGCGTCACCGATTCGGGCATCGGCATTCCGCTCGACCAGCAGGCGACGATCTTTTCAGCCTTTTCCCAGGCCGATGCCTCGACCACCCGGCGCTTCGGCGGCACCGGCCTGGGCCTGACCATCTGCCGCCATCTGGTCAACAAGATGGGGGGCGACATCGGCGTGATCAGCGCGCCGGGGCAGGGCA
Source organism: Oxalobacteraceae bacterium (assembly GCA_013284265.1). Lineage (GTDB taxonomy): Bacteria > Pseudomonadota > Gammaproteobacteria > Burkholderiales > Burkholderiaceae_D > Rugamonas. The sequence continues at coordinate 112,456 of JABTBR010000018.1, forward strand.
GCGAATTCTGGTTCACCATTCCCTTCGCCTGGGATGCCCAGGCCGAGTACGCGCCGCCCGAGCTGGCCAGGCTCGATGTGCTGATCGCCGACGACAGCGACAGCGCGCGCGAGAACCTGACGCTGACGGCCCGTTCGGTCGGCTGGAACCCGACCGTGGCCGACAGCGGCCAGGCCGCGCTCGACAAGATCCTGGCCCGGCAGGCCAAGAACAGCAGCTACGACGTGCTGCTGGTGGACTGGAAAATGCCCGGCATGGATGGCTTGCAACTGGCCACCCATCTGCGCCAGACCCAGGGCGGCAAAGCCACGCCCATCGTGCTGATGGTGACCGCCTTCTCGCGCGACGAATTGAACAGCCAGGCCGACGCGGGCTGCGTCGACGGCGTGCTGAGCAAGCCGGTCACCAGCTCCATGCTGTACAACGGCGTGGCCGCGGCGCTGCGCAAGCGCGGGCGCGACTATGGCGCCAGCGAACTGGCGGCGCTCGACCCGTTGGCCGAACGCATTCCCGGCGTGCGCGTGCTGGTGGTCGACGACAGCGATATCAACCGCGAGGTGGCGCTGCGCATCCTGCGCTCGGAGGGCGCCGTGGTCGAACTGGCCGAAGACGGCAAGGCCGCGCTGAACTGGCTGGGCGCGCATCCGCAGGCCATCGATATCGTGCTGATGGATGTGCAGATGCCGGAAATGGATGGCTACGAGGCCACCCGCCTGCTGCGCGCCCTGCCTGGCGGCGCCAAGCTGCCGGTGGTGGCGCTGACGGCCGGCGCCTTCAAGGCCCAGCAGGAAGCGGCGCGCGAGGCCGGCATGGACGCCTTCGTGGCCAAGCCCTTCAATGTCGATGAGTTGATCGCCACCATCCAGCGCCTGACCCATTATGTACCGGCCCGGGCCGCGCCGGCCGCGCATGCGCCGGCCGATCCGGTGCACCCGGCGCTGCCGCTGGACTGGCCCGGCATCGGCGTGGCCAAGGGGCTGTCGATCTGGAAGGATGTCGAGGTCTACCATCAATTCCTGCGCAAATTCAGCGTCGACTATGGCGCCGCCTGTTCCACGCTGGCCGAACAGCTGGGCGAGGGCGAACGGGCCGCCGCGCTGGCGCTGTGCCACAAACTCAAGGGGGGCGCGGCCAACCTGGCGCTGAACGAGGTCGCGCTGCGGGCGGGGGCGCTGGAGGAGGTGCTGCATGCGGCCGGCGATCCGGCCGTAGCGCTGCAGGCATTGGCGAGCGCACTGGCCACCGCGCTCGCTTCGATCGCCGAATACGCCGCCGAGCAAGCCAGTGCCGCCATGCCCGCCGCCGCACCCGGCGGCGGCGAGACCGACACCCTGATGCGCGCCCTGCTGGTCGCCCTCGACAGTGATACGCCCGATTGCACCCATGCCTTGCTGGCCGCGCTGGCGCCGGTGTTGTCGGCCGAGCTGAGCGCGGCGCTGCGCAACTGCATCGACAATTTCGATTTCCGCGGCGCCGAAGCCCTGGTCCACCAGGCGGCGCCGCAACTTGGCATGGCATGGGAGGAGTGAGCGATGGCGACCGGTCCGATACTGATCATCGACGACGAGCCGAGCAATCTGGCGATACTCAAGCAGATCCTCGACGCCGACTACCCGCTGGTGTTCGCCCGCAATGGCCAGGACGGCCTGGCGGCGGCGCGCAAGCACCATCCCATCCTGGTCCTGCTCGATATCCAGATGCCCGACATGGATGGCTATGCCGTCTGCCGCCAGCTCAAAAGCGATCCGCTGACCGAGGGCACCCCCGTCATCTTCGTCTCGTCGATGAGCGAGGTGGGCGACGAGGCGGCCGGCTTCGCCTGCGGCGCGGTCGACTACATCATCAAGCCGGTCTCGCCGGCGCTGGTGCATGCGCGCGTGCGCACCCATCTGTCGCTGGTGCGCGCGGCCACGCTGGAACACTATGTGCATCAACTCGAACTGGAGCGCGTCAAGACGGCGCGCCTGAGCCGCATCCAGTCGGTGCTGAGCGGCACCAATAGCGCCATCGTCCGTATCCGCGAGCCGCAGGCGCTGCTGCAGGAAGCCTGCCGCGTGGCGGTCACCCACGGCGGCTTCGGCATCGCCTGGATCGGCCTGCTCGGCGCCGACGGCCAGGGCATTACCCTGTCGGCCACCGAGGGCGCGCCCGCCGCGCTGCCCGAGCGCACGGCGCTGGCCCTGCTGACGCCGGATGCGCCGGCCTGGGGCATCGTCCAGCAGGTACTCGACAGCGGCGCGGCGGCCGTCTGCGAAGACCTCGGCCAGCGGGGCGACTTCGGCCACAGCTGCGGCGATGCGCGGGCGCGCGGTTTTCAGTCGCTGGTCGGCATTCCGCTGCGCACCAGCGAGCGCACACTCGGCGTGCTGGTGCTGTATGCGCAGGAAGCGGCCGTGTTCGACGAGGAAGAATTGAAGCTGCTCAGCGAGCTGGCCGGCGACATCTCCTTCGCCCTGCATGCGATCGACAATGAGAAGCGGGCCCACTTCCTGTCCTACTACAGCGCGCTGACGGAGTTGCCGAATGCGACGCTGTTCCTGGACCGGCTGGACCAGATCGTCAGCGGCGCGCGCCGGACCGGCGACGCCGCCTTCGTCATCGCGCTGAATCTGGAACGCTTCAAACAGATCAACGATGTGCTGGGACGCCATGTGGGCGACCAGGTGCTGCGCATGGTGGCCAGGCGCTTGAGCGAAAACCTGGCGCGCCCCTGCACGCTGGCCCACCTGGGCGCCGACAACTTCGCGCTGGCCGGCGAGAAGGGCGTCGACGAGGATATCAGCGCCCTGTGCCTGCAGATCGTCAATATGGTCGGCGAACTGATGCAGATCGATGGGCAGGCGGTGCAGGTGTCGGCGCGGCTGGGCGTGGCAGTCTATCCGAACGACGCCAGCGACGCCGAATCGCTGTTCCGCAATGCCGAGGCGGCGCTGAAGCAGACCAAGAATGTGCTGGCGCGCTTCCTCTACTATTCGCAGGAGCTGAACGCGCGCATCGCCGAAAAAGTCGAGCTGGAAAAGTTGCTCAAACAAGCCATCGACGGGGAACAGTTCGTCATGTATTACCAGCCCAAGGTCGATGCGCGCACCGGCCAGATTACCGGTGCCGAGGCGCTGATACGCTGGCAGCATCCGGTGCTGGGCATGGTGCCGCCGGACAAATTCATCCCGCTGGCAGAGGAGACCGGCCTGATCGTCCCGATCGGCGCCTGGGTGATCCGCGCCGTCTGCGCCCAGCAGGCCGCCTGGCTGGCCGCCGGCGTGGAAATCGTGCCGGTTGCGCTCAATCTGTCGGCGCTGCAGTTCCGGGAAGGCAATGTGCTCGAGACCGTCCAGCAGGCGCTGGAAGCGAACCTGCTCGACGCTGGCTGGGTGGAACTGGAACTGACCGAAACCCTGGTCATGCAGGATGCCGAGGGCGCCCAGCAAACCATGCGCGCCTTCCTCAACCTGGGATTGAAACTGTCGCTGGACGACTTCGGCACCGGCTACTCCTCGCTGGCCTACCTGAAGCGCTTCCCCTTCCAGTACGTGAAGATAGACCGGGCGTTTGTCACCGATATCACGCACAATCCGGACGACGCCGCGATCGCCACCGCCGTCATCGCCATGGCCCACAGCCTGCATATGGAAGTGATCGCCGAGGGCGTCGAAACGGAGGCCCAGCTGCATTTCCTGCGGCGGCGCCAATGCGACTATATCCAGGGCTATTATTTCAGCCGGCCCGTGCCCGCCGCCGATTTTTGCGCCATGCTAGGCGAGGGCAAGCACATCGAATTCGCGCCCACGGCGGCCGAACTGGAGCGCACCCTGCTGGTGGTCGACGACGATCCGGCCTTCCTTGCGGCGATCCGGCGCAGCCTGCGCGGCGAAGGCTACCGGGTGCTGACGGCGGCCAACGGCCTGGAAGCGCTGGAGCAGCTGGCCACCTGCGCGGTGCAGGTGGTGCTGTGCGACCAGTTGTTGCAAAAGAAGGGCGGCAAGACCTTCCTCGGTGTGGTCGCCCAGTTGTATCCGGATACCATGCGCATCGTGCTCAGTGGCTACACCGAGCTGCAATCGGTGCTGGACGCGGTCAACCGCGGCGAGATCTACCGCTTCCTCACCAAGCCCTGGGAAGACAAGGTGCTGCGGCAAAGCATCAACGACGCCTTCAGCCGCTTCCGGGCCACGGCCGAGCCGGTGACGACGGCGGTGCACGAGCGGCCGCTGGTTGGCGTGAGCTGAAGAAACGGGAAGGGATGCCCGGGCTGAAGCGTATGCAATGTCTATAGTTTCTCGATCTGCCGGTTGATCGCTTTGCGCGCCTGCTCATTGCGTTCGCTGTAGCGGTCCGTCAGATAATCGGTCCGGCCCCGCAGCAGCAAGGTCATCTTGAACAGCTCCTCCATCACGTCCACCACGCGGTCGTAGTAGGCCGACTGGCGCATGCGGCCTGCGTCGTCGAACTCCTTGTAGGCCATCGGCACCGATGACTGGTTCGGGATCGTAAACATGCGCATCCAGCGGCCCAGCAGGCGCAGGGTGTTGACCACATTGAAGGACTGCGAACCGCCACACACCTGCATCACGGCCAGCGTGCGGCCCTGGCTGGGGCGCAGCGCGCCCTGTTCCAGAGGAATCCAGTCGATCTGGTTTTTCATCACGGCCGTGATGGCGCCGTGCCGTTCCGGACTGCACCACACCTGGCCCTCGGACCACAGCGACAGTGCGCGCAGCTCGAGCACCTTGGGATGATCGTCCGCCACGCTGCCGGCCATCGGCAGTGCCATCGGGTCGAAGATCTTTACCTCGGCGCCGAAGTGCTCCAGGATGCGCGCCGCCTCTTCGGTGAGAAAGCGGCTGAACGAGCGCTCGCGCAGCGAGCCGTACAGCATCAGGATGCGCGGTGGATGATCCAGCGCGCCGGCCGGCGCGAGCTTGTCGATGCTGGGCTGGTCGAGCAGCTCGGCTTTGATGTTGGGCAGATTCGGAATCGACATGGCTACTTTCTATTGTTTAACGGGGGGGAGCCGCAAAATCGCCCGGTGCGACGGTGCCAGCGACTGTCGCACCGGCGGGCGCCGCCGGATACAGCCAGCAGAACACCGCGGTGGCCAGCGCCGCACCGATCACCTGGGCGATGATGAAGCCAGGTGCATCGGCAGGACGGATGCCCGCAAAGGTATTGCTCATGCTGCGCGCCAGCGTGACGGCGGGATTGGCAAACGAGGTGGACGAGGTGAACCAGTAGGCCGCCGTGATATAGGCCGCCACCGCGAAGGGCGTGACGGCGGGCCGGCTGCGCGAGCAGCCGATGATGACGGCGATCAGGCCGAAGGTGGCGACACCTTCGCTCCACCACTGCGCCGGTCCGGTGCGCACATGTTCCGATGCAAAAAACAGCGCTACGCCAAACATGCCATGCGCGGCCGCCACACCGGCAAAAGCGCCCAGCACCTGCACCAGGATGTAGGGCGCGACTTCACGGCCCGGGACCTTGCCCTGCAAGGCCTCGGACAGTGTGACGACGGGGTTGAAGTGCGCCCCCGAGATGGTGCCAAATGTCAGGATCAGCGCGACCAGGCCGGCGCCGGTGGCGATCGCGTTGGCGAGCAGGGCGATGGCCACATTGCCGCCGGCCAGACGCTCGGCCATGATGCCGGAACCGACCACCACGGCCAGCAGCATGGCCGTGCCCAGTCCTTCCGCAACAAGTCGACGTGCGACATTCATGACAGTCTCCGGATCAGGGTTGCAAGGTGCCGATGCGATCGAGCTCGGCTTTTAGCCGCGCCGTATCGTTTTTCAGCTCTTCCAGCGGCAGCGCGAGGAAGGTCACGATGCGGTGGCGCAAGATGCGATAGGCCAGCATGAAGGCGGCGTCGATTTCCTCTTCGGTGCCGGTGGCGTGGGCCGGATCTGCCACGCCCCAGTGTGCGCGCAAGACCGGGCCGAGGTAGGCCGGGCAGGTTTCCCCGGCGGCGCTGGCGCACACCGTGATGACGATCTCCGGAGTCAGCGGCAGATCGTCCCAGGACTTGCTGTGATAGCCCTCGGTCGAGATGCCTTCGCGCGCCAGCAAGGCCAGCGAGCGCGGGTGGACGTAGCCGGCCGGCTGGCTGCCCGCGC
>JABTBR010000019.1 GCA_013284265.1 Oxalobacteraceae bacterium
AGCGGCGCGCTATAAAACGGCATTAAACCGGGTAGCTGTGTCGCGAAATCAAAGTCAGCCAACTTTGGCTGTCAACTCCGCTTCCTTGACCACTTCATTGGCCACACGGAACGCTTCGCCAGCCAGCGGCACGCCGCAATACACGGTCGCATGCAGCAGAATCTCCTGTATTTCCTTGGCCGTGACACCATTGTTCATGGCACCGCGCAGGTGCCCCTTCAGCTCATGCGAGCGCCCCAGCGCCGTCAGCATCGCTACCGTCACGATGCTGCGGGTCTTCAAGTCCAGGCCGTCGCGGCACCACACCGTCCCCCAGGCGTCGCGCGTGATGAGTTCTTGCAGCGGACGGGTGAACTCGTCCATGTTGGCGAAAGCCTTCTCCACAAACTCCTCGCCCATGACCTTTTTGCGCACTGCCAGGCCGTCTTCGTATTGCTGATCCATATTTCCTCCGCTGTGTTATTTGGCGCAAAGTATACGGCAAGCCGTTCGGCTGAGACCCCTGGTAAAAATACTGCAACCATGAGGTTGCATTTCATCAGAATCTGTCCGATACTGAATATGCAGCCAAATGGTTGCGTAAACCGATCAATAGGAAGGAGTGCATCAGCATGGACACTAGAGCAGACACCGACCGTATCGAACGCAGCATCCTCATCAACGCCAGCCGCGAGCGCGTGTGGCGGGCCATTTCCAACGCCGAGGAATTTGGCGCCTGGTTCGGCGCCGACCTGTCCGGCCAGGTATTCAAGCCGGGCGAACGCACGCGCGGCCCCATGCCCATGGACGGTTGCGTGCACAATTTCGAGATCCTCATCGATCGCATCGAACCGCAAAACACGCTGTCCTTCAAATGGCACCCATATGCGGTGGAGCCGGGCGTGGACTATTCGAGCGAGGAAGCGACCCTGGTGACCTTCACGCTCGCGGACGCGCCGGACAATGCGATCTTGCTGACGGTCGTGGAGACGGGATTCGACAAGGTACCGCAGCACCGTCGGGCCAAGGCTTTCGAAATGCATCAGGGCGGCTGGGAAGCACAGTTGCGCAACGTGGCTCGCCATGTCGGCAACTAGCGGCAAAGTCGACGCAAAGGCTGGCGCTTCAGCGGCGGATGCTGCCGCACCGAAGGAAGCGCTGGCCCATGTGTTCGCGGCGCTGGGCGATCCCACCCGGCTCAAACTGGTGGGCGTGCTGTGCGCCGGCGGCGCTTTCTCGATCGCGCACCTGACCCAGCGCACCGAGATTAGCCGCCAGGGCGTGACCAAGCACCTCAACGTGCTGGCCGAGGCGGGCGTGGTGCGCGACATCAAGGTGGGGCGCGAGCGCCTGTGGCAACTGGAGCCCGCCAGCATAGACGAAGCCAGGCGCATGCTGGAATCCATCGGCCGCGAATGGGATCAAGCGCTGGCAAGACTGAAGAGTTTTGTTGAGAAGAATGACTAGTCATCGAGAGGGTGGGTAGTCAGCCGCAAGCCCCTACAGTGGACTATCTTTTCCTCTTCTCTTTTCTTCTTTTTTCCGCTTTTTTGATCTCCTGGCCTGTTCCGAGATTCTGGAAAAAGAAGGAAGGAGTGGAAAAGAGAGGAAAAAAGAAGGAAAAGAGAGGGGTGGCTATATGGGCACGCAGCGTGCAATCCACCCTATCTCCAGCCGGTTAAACGGGCGTTTACTCCGCCACCACCACGCGCACTTTAGCCTCGCGCAGCAGTCGTGCCAGCGGCGCCGGCGGCGGCGCATCGGTAAACAGTACATCGATCTGCGACAGATGCGCCAGCCTTACCAGCGCCTTGCGGAAGAATTTGTCCTGGTCGGCCACCAGCCATACTTCACGCGACTGCTCGATGATGGTCTGGGCGACCTTGACTTCGCGCGCGTCGAAGTCACGCAGGCTGCCGTCTTCGTCGATGCTCGAAATGCCGATGATGCCGATATCCACCTTGAACTGGCGGATGAAATCGATGGTCGCTTCACCCACAATCCCGCGATCGCGCCCGCGCACCACGCCGCCGGCGACGATCACTTCGCATTCGCTGTTGTCGGCCAGGATGGCGGCCACGTTCAGGTTGTTCGTCACCACATGTATACCCTTGTGGTAAGCAAGCGAACGCGCCACTTCCTCGGTCGTGGTGCCGATATTGATCAAAAGCGAACATCCGTGGGGCACCTGCTCGGCCACCGCCTGGGCGATGCGCCGCTTGGCTTCGCTGTTCAAGGTCTGGCGCTGGCTGTAATCGATGTTCTCCACCGAGGAGGGCAGGCCGACACCGCCGTGGTAGCGGGCCAGCAGCTTTTCCTCCTCCATCTGCTTGACGTCGCGGCGCACGGTCTGGGGCGTGACTTCCAGCTGCTGCGCCAGCTCCTCCACCGACATGGTCACCTTCTGCCGGACTGCTTCCAATAATCTTCGTTGACGCGGATTTAGTATCATTTTTGTCTTGTTTTGAGCGGTTTAGGACAGAAACGAAAACAAACGAACAAATATTCTCAAGAATTTGTTGCTAAGGTTTCGGTTTTTGTCGTATCTTAGTGTCTGTATCTTAACCAGAGTAACGCGACATGCATAGCATTTATGCACGCGTTTAACAAATTCACTGCTTGAAGCGGAGATCTGATGGCACAGGCGCAACACAATATCGACTGCGATGTCTTGGTAGTAGGCGGCGGCATCAACGGTGCAGGGATCGCACGCGATGCGGCAGGCCGCGGGCTGTCGGTAATCCTGTGCGAAAAGGACGATCTGGCATCGCACACGTCCTCCGCGTCGACCAAGCTGATTCACGGCGGCCTGCGCTATCTGGAATACTACGAATTCAATCTGGTGCGCAAGGCGCTGATCGAGCGCGAAGTGCTGCTGCGCTCCGCGCCGCATATCATGTGGCCGCTGCGCTTCGTGATGCCGCACGCGAAGGGCATGCGTCCCGCGCTGTTGATCCGCGCCGGCCTGTTCTTATATGACTTCCTGGCCAAGCGCGAGATTCTGCCCGGTTCCACCGGCATCAACCTGAAACGTCATCCGGCCGGCAAGCCGCTCAAGCCGCAATTCGAGCGCGGTTTCGTTTACTCGGACGGCTGGGTCGACGATGCGCGCCTGGTGGTGCTGAACGCGATCGACGCGGCCGAGAAGGGCGCCACCATCCTGACCCAGACCAGCTGCACCAGCGTACGCCGCGAAGGCGACCACTGGCTCGCCACGCTGGCGGCCAAGGACGGCACGGTGCGCCCGGTGCGCGCGCGCTATCTGGTCAACGCCTCCGGCCCGTGGACGGCCGACTTCCTGAAAGGCGCGCTGCCGCAGGGGACCGGCAAGCAGCTGCGTCTGATCAAAGGCAGCCACATCGTCGTCAAGCGCATCTTCGAACACGATAACGCCTACATCTTCCAGAACGAAGATGGCCGCATTGTCTTCGCGATCCCTTACGAACAGGATTTCACGCTGATCGGTACCACCGATCTCGATTACAAGGGCGACCGTAACCAGGTTGCCATCGCCCAGGACGAAATCGACTACCTGTGCGAACTCTCCAGCTATTACTTCACCAAGCCGATCAAACCGGCCGACGTGGTGTGGACCTACTCAGGGGTACGCCCCCTGGTCGAGGATGAAGCCGCCGACGCCAAGGCCGTCACGCGCGACTACCGCTTCGAGGTGGACCAGCAGGGCGCGCCGCTGCTGAGCGTCTTCGGCGGCAAGATCACCACCTTCCGCAAGCTGGCCGAAGAAGCGACCGACCTGATCGTCAAAGGCCTGGGCCTGGCGCAGGGCGCCTGGACCGAACACGCCTGCCTGCCGGGCGGCGACCTGTATGGCGCCAAGCCGCAGAACCGCTCGGTGCAGGAGTTCGACGCCTGGGTGCACGGCCTGCAAAGCCGTTACGGCTGGCTGCCGCCGAAACTGGTGCTGCGCTATGCGCGCGCCTACGGTACCCGGATTCATGCCCTGCTGGACCGGCGCAACGCGCTGGCCGACATGGGCGAGGAAATTCTCGGCGGTCTGTACGCCGCCGAGGTGGATTATTTGCAGCGCCATGAATGGGCTCGCAGCGCCAGGGACATCCTGTGGCGCCGCACCAAGCTTGGCCTGCATCTGGACCCGGGCGCGGAAGCGCGCCTGGACCAATGGCTGGCGCGGCAAGCGCAGCACAGCATCAGCAGCACGGCAGCCGGGCAGTAAGCAGTAAAGAGAGAGCTTGTATCAGCCAGCGCACACGAAACGCGGCGGAACAGATAGCAGTAACCCAAGGAGACCTGAGTGCAACTCGTACTTGACAAGATCAGCAAGAAGTATGGTGCTGAAGACCATTTATACCCGATGTCGCTCAAGCTGGTGCCTGGCACCATCAATGTGCTGCTCGGGACCACCAAGGCCGGCAAGACCTCGCTGATGCGGGTGATGGCCGGGCTGGATAAACCCACCAGTGGCCACGTGCTGGCCGATGGCCGCGATGTGACCGGCGTATCGGTAAGCCGCCGCGACCTGGCGATGGTCTACCAGCAGTTCATCAACTATCCGGCGTTCACGGTGTTCGATAATATCGCCTCGCCGCTGCGCCTGCGCAAAACGCCGGAAGCGGAAATCCGCGCCCGCGTGATGGATCTGGCCGAGCGCCTGCACATCACGCCTTACCTGCAGCGCAAACCGGCCGAACTGTCCGGCGGCCAGCAGCAGCGTACCGCGCTGGCGCGCGCGCTGATCAAGAATTCCAGCCTGCTGCTGCTCGATGAGCCGCTGGTGAATCTGGATTACAAGCTGCGCGAAGAACTGCGCCGCGAACTGACCGAGCTGTTCGCCGACGGTAAAACCACCGTGGTGTATGCCACCACCGAGCCGCTCGAAGCGCTGCAATTGGGCGGCCACACCGCCGTGCTGCACGAAGGCCGCCTGCTGCAGCACGGTCCGACGCTGGACGTGTTCAATGCACCGAACTCGATTCAGTCGGCCCGCACCTTCAGCGACCCGCCGATCAACCTGATGCCGGCACGGATCGACCAGCAGGGCAATGCCCACCTGGGCGCCGGCCTGATCATTCCACTGAGCTCGCCGCAGCGCCTGGCCGCCAAGGGCGCCGACGTGGTGCTGGGCCTGCGCGCCCACAGCCTGTACGTGACGCCGCAATCGGCACGGGACTTCGCGATCGAAACCCAAGTCGACCTGTCCGAGATCAGCGGTTCGGAAACCTATGTGCACGCGCGCCGCGGCGCCCTCAATCTGGTGGCGCAGCTGAGCGGTGTGCACGATATGGAGATCGGCAGCATGTGCAATATGTACTGCCAGCCTGAGAACCTGTTCCTCTTTAGCCCCGATGGCGCGCTGCTGTTCGCGCCTTCGCAATCGTCTTCCGGAGCGTAAGCATGGCCCGTATTGAATTGATCGAACTGGCGCACGCTTATCGCCCGAATCCGTCGGAGCCGACCGATTACGCGCTGCGCCCGATGACCAAGACCTGGGACGATGGCGGCGCTTACGCGCTGCTGGGTCCTTCCGGTTGCGGCAAGACCACGCTGCTCAACATCATCTCCGGCCTGGTGCGTCCTTCGCACGGCAAGGTGCTGTTCGACGGTAAGGATGTAACCAATCTGCCGACCGAGGCGCGCAATATCGCCCAGGTGTTCCAGTTCCCGGTGATCTACGACACCATGACCGTGGCCGACAACCTGGCTTTCCCGTTGCGTAACCGCGGCTGGAAAGAGCCCGAGGTACGCAAGCGCGTGCAGCAGATCGCCGAGATGCTGGAACTGAGCGGCGACCTGAAACACCGCGCCAGCGGCCTGTCGGTCGACGCCAAGCAAAAAATCTCGCTGGGCCGCGGCCTGGTGCGTCCCGATGTGGCGGCGGTGCTGTTCGATGAACCGCTGACCGTGATCGACCCGCACCTGAAATGGCTGCTGCGCCGCAAACTGAAAGAGATCCACCACGAGCTCAAGCTCTCGCTGATCTACGTCACCCACGATCAGGTCGAGGCGCTGACCTTCGCCGATCAGGTGGTGGTGATGACCCAGGGTGAAGTGGTGCAGACCGGCAGCGCGCAGGCGCTGTTCGAGGAACCGGAACATACCTTCGTCGGCTACTTCATCGGCAATCCGGGCATGAACCTGCTCGACTGCAAAGGCGTGCGCGATGGCGCCGCCGTGATCGGCGCAAACGCGGTGCCGCTGTCGGACCAGGCCAAGGCCGCGCTGAACGGCGCCGTCGCCGGCAGCAAGCTGACGCTGGGAATCCGTCCGGAATTCGTCGAAATCGCCGCAGGCCCGCAAGCCGACGCGGTGCAGGCGAGCGTGGTCGCGGTGCGCAATATGGGCACCCACTACCTGGCCGAATTCGCCCTCAACGGCTGCAAGGTCAACGCCAAGCTGCGCAGCTGCGATGCGGTACTGGGCGCCAAGGCCTGGCTGCGCTTCCCGCAGGAACGCACTCTCTACTATGTCAACGATAAACGGGTGGCTTAATGAAGACTTATAACAACCGCGCCTGGTTACTGATTCTGCCAGTGCTGATCTGTGTCGCGTTCTCCGCGATCCTGCCTTTGATGACGGTGGTGAACTACTCGGTGCAGGACATCCTGAGCCCGACGCAAAAGGTATTCGTGGGCACCGAATGGTTCCGCACCGTGATGCGCGACTCCGACCTGCACGGCGCGCTGCTGCGCCAGATGATCTTCTCGCTGTCGGTGCTGGCGGTGCAGCTGCCGCTGGGTATCCTGATCGCCCTGTGCATGCCGGCCGATGGCTGGAAGGCTTCCGCCGCGCTGGTGCTGATCGCGCTGCCGCTGCTGATTCCCTTCAACGTGGTCGGTACCATCTGGCAGATCTTCGGCCGTGGCGACATCGGTCTGATGGGCTATTCGCTCAATCAGCTGGGCATCAACTACAACTACAACGGCAATGCGACCGACGCCTGGCTGACCGTGATGGTGATGGATATCTGGCACTGGACGCCGCTCGTGGTCCTGCTGTGCTACGCCGGTCTGCGCGCCATTCCGGACGCTTACTATCAGGCCGCCCGCATCGACGGCGCCTCGCGTATCGCGGTGTTCCGCTACATCCAGCTGCCGAAGATGCGCAATGTGCTGATGATCGCCGTGCTGCTGCGCTTCATGGACAGCTTCATGATCTACACCGAGCCGTTCGTGCTGACCGGTGGCGGTCCAGGCAATGCGACCACCTTCCTGTCGCAGTACCTGACGCAAAAGGCTGTTGGCCAGTTTGACCTGGGACCTGCATCGGCATTCTCGCTGATCTACTTCCTGATCATCCTGCTGTTCTGTTTTGTGCTCTACACCTGGATGCAGCGTGTCGGCACGGGAGATTCCAAATGATGGATAAACGTATTACCGGCCCTGTGCTGGCGCTGTTCCTGCTGCTGTCGCTGCTTCCGATCTATTGGATGCTCAACATGTCGCTCAAGACTAACGAGGAAATCGTTAACACCTTGACGCTGTGGCCTGCGCACCTGACCTTCGACAACTTCAAGACGATCTTCACCGATCCGTCCTGGTACAGCGGCTACATCAACTCGATGATCTACGTCGCGATGAACATGCTGTTCTCGGTGTCGGTGGCGCTGCCTGCGGCATATGCCTTCTCGCGCTATTCCTTCCTGGGCGACAAGCACCTGTTCTTCTGGCTGCTGACCAACCGCATGACGCCGCCGGCCGTGTTCCTGCTGCCGTTCTTCCAGCTGTATTCGTCGGTGGGCCTGATGGATACCCACCTGGCCGTGGCGCTGGCGCATATGGTGTTCAACGTGCCGCTGGCCGTGTGGATTCTGGAAGGCTTCATGTCCGGCATTCCGAAGGAGATCGACGAAACCGCGTACATCGATGGCTACAGCTTCCCGCGATTCTTCATCCGTATTTTCATGCCGCTGATTAAATCGGGTGTTGGTGTTACCGCCTTCTTCTGCTTCATGTTCAGCTGGGTCGAACTGCTGCTGGCGCGTACCTTGACGTCGGTGAACGCCAAGCCGATCGCCGCGACGATGACGCGTACCGTCTCCGCCGCCGGCATGGATTGGGGCGTGTTGGCCGCTGCCGGTGTGCTGACGATCGTACCGGGCGCACTGGTGATCTGGTTCGTGCGCCACTATATTGCCAAAGGCTTTGCGATGGGACGGGTGTAACAATGGAAAATACGGAAAACAGTTTCGAATGGATGGCCTGGACACTGCCAATTGAGATATTCTTTGTCCTGATTGTGTTGATGTTGATTGGTATGTCGATCTGGCAGGTGCGCTCGCCGAGCATTGAGCGCAAAGGCTTCCTGCCGATCACCACCACGCGCGGCGACCGCCTGTTCATCAGTCTTTTGACGGCGGCCTACATCAACCTGGGGTGGGCCGGCGTGACCGACCTGCCTCAGGCCTTCGGCGCGGGTATCAGTTTTGTTGTGCTGTTGATTGTCATGCGCTGGGGTTGAGCGGCGCGGTTTTTTTGAGTGGTCTTTTTTGAGTGAAAGAGCTGGGACAGAACCTTCCGCTGTCCAGCATGCAGGTCATGGAAGTCATAATAGGAGATAAGTGATGAAATTAAGATTGACAGCCCTTGCGGCTGCAGCGCTGCTGGTATCGAATGCCTCCTGGGCAGATATGAAATCGGCCGAGACCTGGGTCGATAAAGAGTTCCAGCCTTCGAGCCTGAACAAGAAGCAGCAGCTCGAAGAGATGAAGTGGTTCATCGACGCGGCCGAAAAGCTGAAGAAAAAAGGCATCAAGGAAATCAGCGTCGTCTCCGAGACCATCGACACCCACGTGTACGAGTCCAAGACGCTGGCCAAGGCCTTCGAAGAAATCACCGGCATCAAAGTCAAGCACGACATCATCCAGGAAGGCGACGTCGTCGAGAAGCTGCAAACCTCGATGCAGTCCGGTAAGAGCATCTACGACGGCTGGATTTCCGATTCGGACCTGATCGGTACCCACTTCCGTTATGGCGCGATCGAACCGCTGTCGGACTATATGAAGGGCGCCGGCAAGGATTACACCAATCCGGGCATCGACCTGAAAGACTTCATCGGCACCAGCTTCACCACCGCGCCGGACGGCAAGCTGTATCAGCTGCCAGACCAGCAGTTCGCCAATCTGTATTGGTTCCGTGCCGACTGGTTCGCGCGCAAAGACCTGCAGACCAAGTTCAAGGCCAAATACGGCTACGACCTGGGCGTGCCGCAGAACTGGTCCGCGTATGAAGACATCGCCGAGTTCTTCACCAACGACATCAAGGAACTGGACGGCAAGAAGGTGTTCGGCCACATGGACTACGGCAAGAAAGATCCATCGCTGGGCTGGCGTTTCACCGATGCCTGGCTGTCGATGGCTGGTTCGGCCGACAAAGGCCTGCCTAACGGCCTGCCAGTCGACGAATGGGGTATCCGCGTCGCTGCCGACAAGTGCACCCCGGTGGGCGCATCGGTATCGCGTGGCGGCGCCACCAACTCGCCAGCGGCTGTCTATGCGCTGACCAAGTACGTGGACTGGATGAAAAAATACGCACCGCCTGAAGCGAACGGCATGACCTTCTCCGAAGCCGGCCCGGTGCCAGCCCAGGGCCAGGTTGCGCAGCAGATCTTCTGGTACACCGCCTTCACGGCCGGCATGGCCAAGCCAGGCCTGCCAGTGGTGGACAAGGACGGCAAACCGAAGTGGCGCATGGCCCCTTCGCCGCACGGTCCTTACTGGAAGCCAGGCATGCAGAATGGCTACCAGGACGTCGGTTCGTGGACCTTCTTCAAGTCGACCCCGGACGACCGCAAGGCCGCCGCATGGCTGTACGCGCAGTTCGTGACCTCGAAAACCGTTTCGCTGAAAAAGTCCATCACTGGCCTGACCTTCATCCGCGAATCGGACATCAAGCACGACTACTTCACCAAGAACGCCGACAAATACGGTGGTCTGATCGAGTTCTACCGCAGCCCTGCACGGGTGGCGTGGACCCCGACCGGCAACAACGTGCCTGACTATCCAAAACTGGCGCAGCTGTGGTGGAAGAACGTAGCGACCGCGGTCACCGGCGAGAAGACCCCGCAAGTGGCAATGGACACCCTGGCCGAGGAAATGGATTCGGTCATGGCCCGTCTGGAGCGCGCCGGCATGAAGAACTGCCCACCTAAGCTGAACCCGAAAGGCGACCCTAACAAGTACCTGTCGGACAGCGCCGCACCGTGGAAAAAACTGGGCAATGAGAAGCCGAAAGGCGAGACCATCCCTTACGACAAGCTGCTGCAGGCCTGGAAAGAAGGCCGCGTCAACTAATCGTTGCGCTGTAAGGGGCCGGTGTGCGCGGGTAGCACGACCGCCGGCCTGGTGGTACCCAGCCGGGGCCAGTCTCCTCGCGGAGGCTGGCCCCAGTTTTTTTGCCGGCGCGTGCCGGCGAGTCGATATACCAATGAGGGCAGCAGCCTGTCCGGCAGACCATGAGCAAATACATACTCGCCCTTGACCAGGGCACCACCAGTTCACGCGCCATTCTGTTCGACCACGCGGGCCATCCGCACGCGAGCGAGCAGCAGGAGTTCCGCCAGATTTTTCCCCAGCCGGGCTGGGTAGAGCATGACGCGTCCGAGATCTGGGCTTCCCAGCTGGGCGTGATGCAAAAACTGATGAAGAGCAGCGGCGTGGCCGTGGCCGACATCGCCGCCATCGGCGTGACCAACCAGCGCGAGACCACGGTGCTGTGGGACCGTGCCACCGGCGAACCGGTCGCCAACGCCATCGTCTGGCAGGACCGCCGCAACGCCGCCCTGTGCGAGCGCCTGAGCGAAGAGGGCAAGGCCCCGCTGTTCCAGCAGAAGACCGGACTGGTGATGGACGCCTACTTCTCCGGCACCAAGCTGCGCTGGCTGCTCGACAATGTGCCTGGCGCGCGCGAACGCGCCCAGCGCGGCGAGCTGGCCTTCGGCACCATCGACAGCTGGCTGATTTACAAAATGAGCGGCGCCCATATTACCGATACCAGTAATGCGGCGCGCACGATGATGTTCAATATCCATACGCGCGAATGGGACCAGGAGCTGCTCGATATCCTGGAGATTCCCGCCTCGCTGCTGCCGCGCATCGTCGCCAGCAGCGGTATCGCCGCGCACACCCACGCCGAGCTGCTGGGTGCTCCCGTGCCTATCGCCGGTATCGCGGGTGATCAGCAGGCCGCCACGTTTGGGCAGGCTTGCCTGAAGCCCGGCATGGCCAAGAACACTTATGGCACCGGCTGCTTCATGCTGATGAACGTGGGTCAGAAACCGGTCGCGTCGAAAAACAATCTGTTGATGACGGTGGGCTGGACGCTGGCCAATGGGCAGACCGATTATCTGCTTGAAGGCAGCGCCTTCGTCGCTGGCGCCGCGGTGCAGTGGCTGCGCGATGGCCTGGGGATCATCCGTGATTCGTCCGAAGTGGAGGCGCTGGCTTCCAGTGTGAGCGATGCGGGTGGGCTGATGTTTGTGCCGGCCTTTGCTGGCCTTGGCGCGCCTTACTGGGACCCGTATGCGCGCGGGACGATGGTTGGCATCACGCGCGGCACCACCAAGGCGCATATCGCGCGGGCAGCGTTGGAAGGCGTGGCGTGTCAGAACGTTGATGTGCTGGCGGCGATGCAGCGCGATGCGGGTATGCCGCTGACCGAGCTGCGTGTCGACGGCGGCGCCGCCCGTAATGACATGATGATGCAGTTCCAGGCCGACTTGCTGGACGTCCCGGTGGTGCGCCCGCAAGTGACCGAGACGACGGCGCTGGGGGCAGCTTATCTGGCCGGGCTGGCGGTGGACTTCTGGAGTTCGCTCGACGAGATCGCGTCGCAGTGGCGCATGGAGCGGCGGTTTGAGCCCGCCATGAGTACCGATGAACGCCAGGGCCGTCTGCATGCATGGCAGCGCGCCGTGGAGCGTTCGCGCAGCTGGATCGAGTAAGTAACAATCTGAGTGCCGGAGACGTTTGGTAAAACCCACGGCAAAGAGCCGGGGTACGACCCGGCGGGTCGTACCCCAGGGTTACGCCTTGGGTTTTGGACGGACGCCGACGGCCTGATCTGGTTTCGGCGGTTGAAACTCTGGATTGTTTGCGTGTACTCAGCAAATCACTCCGCTCTCCGCGATAAGGTAGATTGCATCGACCTTGCTGGAGCAAGCCATGCGCCAACGGAGACTCTGCCTGCCAGGAATTCCTCTTCACATCGTCCAGCGTGGCAACAACCGGCAGACAGTTTTTTTCAGCCACCGTGATTATCTCCACTACCTTGCACTTCTGCGCGAACTTTCTCAGCAATTGCAGTGCCTAATACATGCGTATGTGCTGATGCCAAATCATGTGCATCTACTGATATCCTCCGCCGAAGCTACCGCGCCGTCTGCGCTGATGAACGCGCTCGATCAGCGCTATGGCCAGTATGTGAACTGGCGCTATCAGCGCAGTGGCGGGTTGTGGCAGGGACGGTTTAAATCCTCATTTATACAGGAAGAGCGATATCTGATGGTGTGTCAGCGCTATATTGAGTTGAATCCTGTGCGCGCCGGAATGGTGTTGTTCTCAGGTGGATATCGCTGGTCTAGCTATCGATGCAATGCGGATGGGAAGGCGGACCGGATTACCCAGCCGCACTTCTTGTATCAGAGTTTGGGACTGGATCAGCAGTCACGATGCGCGGCATATCGAAGTCTGTTCGCACAAGCAATGGGGAACGGCGATATCGCTGGTCTGCGCGGCGCGACCGATGGCGAGTTCGCGTTCGGCGATCAGGCATTCCTAGCGGAGTTGGCGAGATTGCGTGACGCTTCCAAACCCACGGCATAACCCCGGGGTACGACCCGCCGGGTCGTACCCCAGCTCTTAGCCTTGGGTTTAAAGACTGCCGCCGGCACCTTGGCAACGAACAAAAACGAAAAAGGCGGCCAATTCGCATTGGCCGCCTTTTTTCACATCGTACTACCTCGCGCTTACTTCACGCCATGCATCAGCTTGTTGATCAACGGTGCGATCAGGAACAGCACGATGCCGGCGCCCAGCAGGGAGTAGAAGCCGAAGGTGTAGCCCGACAGCGCGGACGTGACGGACATGCCGCTCTCGCCGCTGACGTGGCTGGCGAAGATGCCCGACAGGTTGTTGCCGATGCCGGTAGACAGGAACCAGCCCCCCATGCCCAGGCCCACCAGGCGGGTAGGGGCCAGCTTGGTGACCATCGACAGACCGATCGGCGACAGGCACAGCTCACCGATCGACTGGATCACATACACCATGAACAGGGTCCAGAACGGGATCTTGTTGTCGGCGTCGACCAGGCTCGACAGTGCGAACATCAGCAGGCCGAAGGCCAGTGCGTTGCCGATCAGGCCCAGGCCGAATTTACGCGGAATCGATGGATTGGCGTTGCGGCGGCCCAGCATGACCCAGACGGCGGCGACGACAGGCGCGAAGGCGATGATGGCGATCGAGTTCACGCTCTGGAACCAGGCGGTCGGGAAGTTGAAGCCACCAAGGTCGCGGCTGACGATGTTCTCGGCCAGGAAGGTGAAGGAGCTGCCAGCCTGTTCGAAGAACATCCAGAACAGGATGTTGAAGGCGAAGATCAGCAGCATGGCGATGACTTTGTCACGCGCCACAGGACCGTTCTTGATCCCTTCGATCATCAGCATCACGCCCAGGCCGACGAACAGCACGGTCAGTACGCCTTGCAGCTTCTGCGCGCCGACGGCCAGCAGGAAGTACACCACGGGAATCACGCACAGGGCGCCCAGGGCGACGAAGATCACGCGCTTGTTGCCTTCGGTGCCGGCGGCAGGTGCGCCTATGCCCTTGAGCGAAGCGCGGCCGATGGCGAACCAGACCAGGCTGATGAGCATGCCGACGCCGGCGGAGATGAACACCATTTTGTAGGCGGGCATCGCGTCCGTGCCGAAGACCTTTTGGGCCAGCAGCTGCGTGAAGATCGGGGCCAGGAAGCCGCCGATATTGATACCCATGTAGAAAATGGTGAAACCGCTGTCGCGACGGGTGTCGGCCAGCTTGTACAGTTTGCCGACCATGGTCGAGATGTTCGGCTTGAACATGCCGTTACCGACGATGATGGTGGCCAGACCGAGGTTGAACAGGTCCAGGCTCGGTACCGAGATCATGAACAGGCCGGCGGACATGAAGGAAGCGCCGATCAGAATCGAACGCTGATAGCCGATCACCCGGTCGGCCACATAGCCGCCAAACAGGGCCGCGGCGTACACCAGGGCCAGATAGGAGCCGTAAGTCAGGTTGGCCGCAGCCTGGCCCGACGCGTCGCCGTTGAAGAACTGCGCCACAATGTACAGGACAAGGGCCCAGCGAATGCCATAGAACGCAAATCGTTCCCAGAACTCGGACATGAATAACATCCAAAGCGGTGCAGGATGACCCATGATCTGTTTGAACTCGGGGATCGCTGCTTCGCTGTTAGGGGTGGTAGCACCGCTCATGCGGTTTCTCCTAAAAATTATTATGATCGACAAAAAATTATAGGATTCCCCATTGACTGGCGCGCTCTCCCAAGCGCCCTGGTCGCCGTCCGGAATCCTAATAGGACGGCATTTTAATCTACAAAACGATCACTACGCACTTTTTGGCACTTCGTCAGCAAAATTGTGTCGTTTGTGCTATGAAAACGGCATAGAAAACCCGTATGAGCGAAACTGCAATCTCCGGCCCCAAATTGGCCGAGTTGTCGTATATTGGCACTGCAGGCAAACGAGTTGTAACGAATCTGAATAAGGATTTCCGTACTATGGAACATGACGTTGTCGATACCCTGATCGCACCCGAGGGCCAGCTGGAAGTGCTCTCGAAAGCCGAAGTCATCAAGCTGCTCGATACCAGCCAGGGCGGCCTCTATAATATTTTCCGTAATTGCGCGTTGGCTGTGCTCAATTGCGGTAGCACGATCGACGATGGAAAGGAGCTGCTGGAGCGGTATAAATCCTTTGAAATCAGCATTGTCCAACGCGAGCGCGGCATCAAGCTCGATATCAAAGGCGCGCCGGCGATCGCATTCGTCGACGGCAAAATGGTCAAAGGCATACACGAGCACCTGTTTGCGGTTCTGCGCGATATTATCTTCGTCAGCAACGAGGTGACCGATAATCCCCAGTTCTCGATGGACAGCACCGAAGGCATCACCGACGCGGTATTCCACATCATGCGCAATGCCGGCGTGCTGAAACCGCTGCTCAATCCGAATCTGGTGGTGTGCTGGGGCGGCCATTCGATCAACCGCGCCGAATATAACTATTCGAAGGAAGTGGGCTATCAGATGGGCCTGCGCGGACTGGACATCTGCACCGGTTGCGGTCCGGGCGCGATGAAGGGTCCGATGAAGGGCGCCACCATCGGCCATGCCAAGCAGCGCATGCACAATGGCCGCTATCTGGGCATTTCCGAGCCGGGCATTATCGCGGCCGAGTCGCCCAATCCTATCGTCAACGACCTGGTGATCATGCCGGACATCGAGAAGCGACTGGAAGCGTTTGTGCGCACCGGCCACGGCATCGTGGTGTTCCCGGGCGGCGCGGGCACGGCCGAGGAAATCCTGTACATCCTCGGCATCCTGCTGCATCCCGATAATGCCGAGATTCCGTTCCCGCTGGTGTTTACGGGGCCTGAGACTTCGCGCGAGTACTTTGTGCAGATTAACCAGTTCATCGCCGATACGCTGGGTCCTGAGGCGCAGCAGCGCTACAAGATCATCATCGACGATCCTGAACTGGTGGCGCGCGAGATGCAGGCGGGGATCAAGCAGGTGCGCGAGTTCCGCAAGTCGCGCAGCGATGCCTACTACTTCAACTGGCTGCTCAAGATCGATCACGAGTTCCAGAAGCCGTTCGCGCCTACCCACGAGAATATGCGCAATCTGAGTCTGCACAAGAATCAGGAAGTGCATATGCTGGCGGCAAACCTGCGCCGCGCGTTTTCGGGCGTGGTGGCGGGGAACGTCAAGGACGAGGGGATTCGTGCGATTGAAAAGCACGGCCACTTCGAGATCCATGGCGATGCGTCTATCATGGGGCCGATGGATGCGCTGCTGGCGTCGTTCGTGGTGCAGCATCGGATGAAGCTGGCGGGGAAACAGTACACGCCATGCTATCGGGTGATTCAATAACGCTAAGGGCCGGTTACGCTGTTTTAAACCCACGGCGCAACCCTGGGGTACGACCCGGCGGGTCGTACCCCGGCTTTTTTCCCTGGGTTTTAAGAGAGCCGCTGGCACCTAGGCTCAGCATTAAAAAAGCCGCCCGGTCTTGCGACCGGGCGGCTTTTTTGCGCTGAAGCAGACAACGCGCCGTGCGGCGCGCGTCTTACCAATTACTCTTCGCGGCGCAGGTGCGGGAACAGCAGCACGTCGCGGATGTTCGGCGAGTCGGTGATGATCATCATCAGACGATCGATACCGATGCCGCAACCACCGGCCGGCGGCATGCCGTATTCCAGCGCGCGGATGTAGTCGGCGTCGTAGAACATCGCCTCTTCATCGCCCGCATCCTTGGCGGCCACCTGGGCCAGGAAGCGTGCCGACTGGTCTTCTGCATCGTTCAACTCCGAGAAGCCGTTGGCGATCTCGCGGCCCACCATGAACAGCTCGAAGCGTTCGGTGATGCCGGCCACGGTGTCGGAAGCGCGCGCCAGTGGCGACACTTCGACCGGGTAGTCGATGATGTAGGTCGGTTCCCACAGCTGCGATTCGGCGGTTTCTTCGAACAGCGCCAGTTGCAGCGCGCCCAGGCCTGAGTGCGCGTGCGGCTTGACGCCGAACTTCAGCAGCTCGGCCTTGATGTATTCAGCATCATGCAGCTGTTCGTTGGTGTAGTGCGGAGCGAACTTGTTGATCGCGCCGACGATGGTCAGGCGGTGGAATGGCTTGGCCAGATCCAGCTCGCGGCCGCCGTAGGTCAGGGTGGCGGTGCCGTGGGCATCGACCGCTGCCTGGCGGATGACGGCTTCGGTGAAGTCCATCAGCCATTTGTAATCGGTGTAGGCCGCGTAGAATTCCATCATCGTGAATTCCGGATTGTGACGGATCGACACGCCTTCGTTACGGAAGTTACGGTTGATCTCGAACACGCGGTCGAAGCCGCCCACGACCAGGCGCTTCAGGTACAGCTCAGGCGCGATACGCAGGTACATCTGCATGTCCAGCGCATTGTGGTGGGTGGTGAAGGGCTTGGCCGCGGCGCCACCTGGAATGGTGTGCAGCATCGGCGTTTCCACTTCCATGAACTCGTTCTTTTCCATGAAGCGGCGGATCGACGAGATCGCGGCGGTACGGGCCTTGAAGGTGCGGCGCGTCTCTTCGTTCATGATCAGGTCGACGTAGCGCTGGCGGTACTTGGTTTCCTGATCGGCCAGGCCGTGGAATTTGTCCGGCAGCGGACGCAGCGACTTGGTGATCAGGCGCAGTTCGGTCGCCTTGATGGTCAGCTCGTCGGTCTTGGTCTTGAACAGGGTACCGGTCACGCCCAGGATGTCGCCCAGGTCGTAGTGGTGCAGGGCGGCCATGGCCGCTTCACCGGTCAGGTCCAGCGTGGCGTAGATCTGGATGCGGCCGTCGGCCTTCGGGCCGGAGGCATCCTGCAGGGTGGCGAAGGCGGCTTTTTTGCCGGCTTCGCGTTTGAGCATCATGCGGCCGGCCAGCACCACGGTCACTGGTTCGGCTTCGAGTTCTTCGCGGGTCTTGTGACCGTATTGCGCGTGCAGATCGGCGGCCTTGTGCTGCGGCTTGAAGTCGTTCGGGAAGGCGATGCCCTGGGCGCGCAGTGCGGTCAGCTTGGCGCGGCGCTCGGCGATGATCTTGTTTTCATCGGGTGCCGCTGCTTGTTCTTGAAGATCCGTAGTCATAATGTGTTTCTTTGTAGAGGTAATTAGTTGGTGAAGGCCGCGGCGCTCGAGGCAAACAGCTGCTCGACATCGAGTTCGCTGAAGTCGCGCGCGATGCAGATCACGTTGTCGTATTCGGCGAAGGCTTCGGCCGGCAGGGTGGTGGTCAGCACCACCGCGCGCATGCCGGCGCGGCGTGCCGCTTCCACGCCCAGCGGCGCGTCTTCGAACACGATGCTGTGCGCCGGCGCCGCGCCACAGCGCTCGCCGGCCAGCAGGAACACGTCCGGGTTCGGCTTGCCGCGCGCCACATCGGCCGCGCCCACCACGGTGTGGAAGTGCGGGCGCAGGTTCAGGCCGTCGAGCGTGAAGGTGATGTTGTCGTTCGGCGCTGCGGTGGCCACGGCCAGCGCGATACTCTGCGCCTTGGCTTTGGCGATGAACTCGTCGAAGCCCTTGACGGTGGCCAGGTGCGGCGCATATAGCTCGCGGTACAGCATCTCTTTTTCAAGGTTCAGCAGCGCGTTTTCTTCCTTCGTCAGATGGTCGCCGATGTAGGTATGCATGATTTCATGCCCCTGGCGGCCAGCGGTGGCGCGGAAGAATTCATCGGCGTCCACGGTCTGGCCGCGCCGTTCGAAAAAGGCCAGCCACGATTTGGTGTGGAAGGCCATGTTGTCGACGATCGTGCCGTCCATGTCGAAGATGAATGCGCGCTGTGCTTGAGCCATTGATTAAACGCCTTGTTTGAGCGATGCGGAGATGAAGTCGTCCAGGTCGCCGTCCAGCACGCCCTTGGTGTTACCGGTTTCGAAGTTGGTACGCAAGTCCTTGATGCGCGACTGGTCCAGCACATACGAACGGATCTGGTGGCCCCAGCCGACGTCGGTCTTGGAGTCTTCCAGTTTCTGCTGCTCGCTCATGCGCTTGCGCAGTTCCATTTCGTACAGCTTGGCCTTCAGCATTTCCATCGCTTCAGCGCGGTTACGGTGCTGCGAACGGTCGTTCTGGCACTGCACCACAATCCCGGACGGCATGTGCGTCAGACGCACCGCGGAGTCGGTTTTGTTAATGTGCTGGCCACCGGCGCCGGACGCGCGGTAGGTATCGACGCGCAGGTCGGCCGGGTTGACTTCGATGTCGATCGAATCATCCACTTCCGGGTACACGAACAGCGAGGTGAACGAGGTGTGGCGGCCGTTGGCCGAGTCGAACGGCGACTTGCGTACCAGGCGGTGTACGCCGGTTTCGGTGCGCAGGAAGCCATAGGCGTGATCGCCCTCGACCTTCAGGGTGGCGGTCTTGATGCCGGCCACCTCGCCGTCGGACTGCTCCATGATCTCGACCTTGAAGCCCTTGCGTTCGCAGTAGCGCAGGTATTGGCGCAGCAGCATCGAGGCCCAGTCCTGGGCTTCGGTACCGCCGGCGCCGGCCTGGATGTCGATGAAGCAGTTGTTCGGGTCCATCGGATTGTTGAACATCCGGCGGAATTCCATGCCTTCGATGACCTTGCGGATCTCGTCGGTGTCGATGATGACCGCCTCGAGCGTGTCGTCGTCGCCTTCTTCCTTGGCCATGGCGAACAGGTCGTTCATGTCGCGCAGGTCGGCGTCGGCCTTGGTCAGCGAAAAGACGATCGCTTCCAGGGATTTTTTCTCTTTGCCGAGGTCCTGGGCCTTCTTAGGGTCGTTCCAGACGGTCGGGTCTTCCAGTTCTTCGTTTACTTGTTCGAGTTTCTCTGACTTGGTATCGAAGTCAAAGATACCTCCGTAGTTCGGCTTCGCGGACGGTCAGATCGGCGAGCAGGGCGGAGAGGGCGTTGATGCGTTCGGCTTCCATGTTTTCTTCTTCTCTATGGCTGAAATCAAACCTTAGATTATACCCGAGCCCAGCCCCTCGGTCGCAGGAAATGCTTGATGGGGCTCGCGCGGCTGGGTATCATGCTGTCCACATTGACAGTTTCGTATCTTCGACCCCACATGCGCCTGGTTTTCGCCCTGCCGGTTCTGACTGCCACGCTGCTCGGCTGCGGCACGCCACCACCACGTGTGGCGCCCGCGCCAGTGCCCCCGCCGCCGACCGTGGCGGGGCTGAACGCAAGGGTGGCGGGGGGCTCGGCGCCGGCCGCGCCAGCCGGCAGCCACGCCACGCTGGCCCTGCTGGAGACGACCGACCTGCATGCGAACGTGCTCAGTTATGATTATTACAAGCTTGCGCCCGATCCCGCGCTGGGACTGGAGCGCACCGCGACCCTGATCCGCCAGGCCCGCGCCGACTTCCCCAACAATCTGCTGCTCGACAACGGTGACGCCATCCAGGGCAGCGCGCTGGCCGATTACCAGGCGGTGGTCGCACCGGTCGGCTGCGAACGCGTGCTGGCCATCTACAAGGCCATGAATCTGCTGGGTGTGGACGGCGGCGGCATCGGCAACCATGAATTCAATTACGGGCTGGCCTACCTGAATCAGGTGACCGGCAGCGCCTTCCAGGTCGAGGGTGTGGACGCCACCGCGCCGCGCTGCGCCGGCCCGCGTTTCCCGCTGGTGCTGGCCAATGTGTACAGCGCCAGGACGCGCCAGCCGCTGTTTGCGCCTTACCAGATCATCGACAAGCGCATCAGCGCCACCGCGCCGGACGGCAGCGCCGTTCAGGCCACGGTGAAGGTCGGGATCATCGGCTTCACGCCGCCCGGCATCATGGATTGGGACAAGCGCTGGCTGGCCGGGAAGGTCTACACCGAAGGCGTGCGCGAAACCGCGCAAAAATACCTGCCCGAGATGCGTGCCAGGGGAGCGGACCTGATCGTCGCCATTTCCCACGGCGGCCTCGATGCCGCGCCCTATACGCCGACTATGGAGAACGCCAATCTGTATCTGGCCCAGGTGCCTGGCATTGACGCCATGCTGATCGGCCACGCGCACCAATTGTTCCCGAACGCGGCCAGCACGGTGCCGGAATTTAATCTGCCCGGCGTCGACAAGGTCAAAGGCACGGTGCATGGCGTGCCGACGGTGATGGCCAATCTGTGGGGTAAGCACCTGGGCGTGATCGGCCTGCACCTGCGGTTTGACGGTGGACGCTGGCGCGTGGACAAGGAAAAGACCAGCGTGGAAGCGCGCGCTATTGCGCTGCCCGCTGGCGCGCAGGCAGGCGCAACGCAGGCGTCGCCTGCGCAGCCGGGCTTCGTCGCGCCTGATCCCGCGCTGGCCGCGCTGGTGGCGCAGGAACACGCGGCCACCATCGCCTATGTGCGCACGCCGATCGGCAGCAGCGACTTCCGCATGTCCACCTACTTCGCCGACGTGGGCGATGTCAGCGCGATCGAACTGGTGAATCTGGCGCAGGCGGCCTATCTGAGCGACTACGTGCGCAGCAACCTGCCGCAGTACGGCGCGCTGCCGGTGCTGTCGATGGCATCGCCGTTCAAGATCGGCTCGGCCGGCGTGAGCGACTACACCGACGTGCAGCCTGGTGCCGTGGCGCTGAATAACGCGGCTGACCTTTACCTGTACCCGAACGCGCTGTATGGCGTCAAGATCGATGGAGCAGGGCTGAAAGCCTGGCTGGAAAAGTCCGCCGGGCGCTTCCGCCGCATCGATCCCGCCCAGAGTGCGGCGCAGGAGCTGGTGGACACCAGCTTCCCCGGTTTTAACTTCGATATGCTCAGCAGTCCGGACGTGAGCTATCAGATCGACGTGACGCAGCCGGTAGGCCAGCGCATTCGTGCCTTGCAATACTTGGGCAAGCCGGTGGCGCCGCAACAGCAATTTCTGGTCGCGACGAATAACTATCGTGCCAGCGGCGGTGGCAATTTCCCCGGCCTGGACGGCAGCAAGACCATCCTGGCCTCGCCGGACAATAGCCGCGATGTGCTGATTGCTTATATCAAGAAGGCAGGCACGCTGACCCGCGCCCAGCACGGCGCGGCGCGCAGCTGGCGGTTTGCGCCGGTGGCGCTCAAAGGGCCGGTGGTATTTCATTCCGCCCCCGGCCAGCTCGCGCTCGCACGCCAGGCGGGCCTGAACAACGTGAGCGAGCTGCAAGCCGATGATGGCGGCGGCAAAGGCTACGCCCTGTATGGAGTCGACTTGTCCAAATGAGGCGATTGATCGAATGGCGCGTGGCGCTGCAAAAACTCGCGCTGGCGGTGCTGCCGCTGGTGCTGGGCGCGGGCGGAATGTCGGTACACGGCAGCGGGGAAGCTGGCGACGTGGCCATATCGGCCGGCGCTGGCGTCGTGCGCGCCGGTACGCTGGACGAAGCCAAGATCTATATGCGCGGCAGTCCGTCCACGCCGGCCAACTGGCCCAAGGCGCTGGCCCTGTTTTCCAGCGCGGCCGAAAGCGGCAATCCCGCCGCCGCCTACTATCTGGGCCTGATGTACCGGAACGGCATGGGCGTATCGCGTGACGCCTATTGTGCCGCTTACTGGTTCGAGTTTGCCGCACGGCGCCAGGTGCCGGCCGCCATGTTCCTGCTGGCGAACCAGCTGCTGAGCGGCGAGGGCGTTGTGCGCGACGATGCCGCCGCCCGCCGCTGGATCGAGAAAGCGGCTGACATGGAGTATCCGGAAGCCGTGATGGCCATGGCGCTGGGCATGCGCGACGGCTCGATGGGCTTCGAACGCAACCTAGCCATGGCGGAAATGCAGATGAAGGAAGCGGCGCACGCGCTGCAGCACGCACGCCGCGAACCCTGACGTAGCTGAATGGGAGGCTAATTCAGGCATGCTCGCCTAGCAAATATCCTCCTTATCCGTGCGCGCCCCAACGGAAATATCATGCATGATTCACAGAGCGCGGAAATCCGACCCGCGTTCGCCGAAAAAGGGAAATCCATCGTATGCCAACAGTCGCTTTGATCGCTATCCACGGCATGGGGCCGACGGAAGTTCACTACGCCGAGCCGATGCGCGGCATGTTGCGTTCCGCGCTCGGGCCGCTCATGTCCAGTGTCGATCTTCACGCGGTCAACTACAAGCACATCCTGCAAGAGAACGAAGAGGCGGTCTGGAACCGGATCGACACCCGCAGCAAGGTCCATTACGACGACCTGCGCAAATTCCTGCTGTTCGGCTTTGGCGATGCGGCCGGGCTGGAAGCGCGCAAGGAGGAAGAGGATTCGGTCTACGAACTGGCGCAGCTGGAAGTGGCGCGGGCGTTGTGGAATGCGCTCCAACAGAACGGCAATGTGGCGGTGGTGTTCCTGACCCAGTCGCTAGGCTGCCAGGTGCTGTCGAACTATATCTACGACGCGCAGAAGGCGATGCAGCACTGGATCAATCCAGCCAATCCGCCGGCGGCGGTGGGGGTGTGGCGCGATCTGGCCAAGCTGGGGCGCGAGCTGGCCGGCCGCCCGCTCACGCCAGCCGAACGCGATTTCCTGGCCTGCAAAACCTGCAGCGCCTGGGTCAGCACCGGCTGCAATATCCCCATTTTTATGGCGGCGCACAAGGCGATGACGGTCAAGCCGATCGAGCCGCCCACGCCGACCTTCAAATGGCTCAATCTGTACGATCCCGACGATGTGCTGGGCTGGCCTTTGCAGCCGCTGTACGACGACGTCGATGCGCAGCTGGTGGAAGACCGCGCCATCAATTCGGGCCAGGGCGCCGTCAACTGGATACTCAAAAGCTGGAACCCGCTGTCGCATACCACCTATTGGACTGACGACGATGTGGTCGATCCGCTGGCTGATATCCTGAGGGTTTTGATCAATCAGGAGCTGGCATGAATACAGCAGACATGAAGACATTGGCCTTGCCATCCGGGCGCCGGGTACCGGTACTGGGACAGGGTACCTGGTATATGGGCGAAGACCCGGCCAGCGCCGCGCGCGAAGCGCAGGCGCTGCAACTGGGTATGGACCTGGGCATGACCTTGATCGACACGGCCGAGATGTATGCCGAAGGCGGCGCGGAGCAGGTGGTGGGCAAGGCGATCGCCGGCCGGCGCGACGAGGCCTTCATCGTCAGCAAGGTGTATCCGCATAATGCGCATGTGAGCGGCATGCAGGCCGCCTGCGAGCGCAGCCTGAAGCGGATGAATATCGACTGCATCGACCTGTATTTGCTGCACTGGCCAGGCTCGGTGCCGATGGAAGATACCCTGGAAGGTTTCGAACGCCTGCGCGGCGCCGGCAAGATTCGCGATTTCGGCGTCAGCAATGTGGATTTGTACGGGATGGAAGAGACGCTGGAGCTGCCCGGCGGCGCCGGGCTGGCGACCAACCAGGTGCTGTACAACCTGCTGCGGCGCGGGATCGAGTTCGACCTGTTGCCGACCTGCCGTCAGCTCGGTATTCCGGTGATGGCGTATTCGCCGCTGGAGTCCAGCGGCAGCGAGCAGCGCGCCTTGCTCGGCCATCCGGGCTTGCAGGCGGTGGCGCGGCGCCATGATGTCAGCTCGGCCCAGGTCGCGTTGGCCTGGGTGCTGGCGCAGGAGGGCGTGATCGCGATTCCCAAGGCGGTCGATCCGGTGCATGTGCGCGCCAACCGCGCCGCGCTCGATATCGCGTTGACGGCGCAGGATATGGCGGAGCTGGACCTGGCTTTTCCGCCGCCGCGGCGCGCGCGTGCGCTGGATATGCGCTGATCAAAGCAGCCAGGCCACCTCATGCCTTGGACCGCTAACTTAAGCGTGCCGCTGCGCTGTTAGAACCCACGGCAAAGAGCCGGGGGCCGGTCCCACCGGGACCGGCGGGGCGTAGCCCCTTCCCGGACCCTGGGTCAGGCCCCCAGGGTTACGGCTTGGGTTTTAGACGGCAGCCGGTGGCCTGCAACCTGCGGCTCGCGGCCCGCTTTGCGCAGACTGCACGCAACCCCGATTCGCTTTGCGAAAGTTGTGTACAATTTTTACATCTTCTGTTCCCGCCACTCTTTTCAATTGTGCACGTCAAAAAAATTTGTGTTTTTACAACGGCCAAATTTCTCTTTTTTTCCGCTACCAATAGTTAGTCTCGCCATCCGTTGGCTATAGAAGCGTCCCATACTCCCATTGATAAACCATTGCTGCGCCTGGCTTTCCGGGTGTTTGCGTGCGCGCCCGCGAAAGAAATTTCACTGCTGAATCTTCAATTTGATGTTCAAAAATTGTATACAAAATTGTTGACACCGATTCATTGCGGGAGCAATATCGTCTTCACCGGAGGCACAAAAACACCTCCAGTTCCGTCGCCAGAAGCGGCGGATTCGTCACCATCGATCCGGATGGGGCGGTAGCACCTGAACTGAACCAGATTCCCTGACACCAGCTATGCGGCCATGCCGCGCTAGCTGGTGATGCAATGATTTGAAATGCGCGCGGCCTAGGGCATGCCGCGTGAGTTGTCAGTAGCAAGCACCGCCCATTACACCAAAAAATAGATGGAGACTTTTTTATGAATCACTTGCTGTTCAAGGTCGAAGATCGGCCACCCCTGTTGACCACCGTCCTCTTAGCGGCGCAACACCTGCTGGCGGCGCTCGGCGGCATCATCGCCGTGCCGCTGGTCGTGGGTGCGGCCCTGAAACTACCTGCCGATCAGATCGTCGCGCTGATCAATGCAGCATTGCTGGGCTCCGGCATCGTTACCTTCATCCAGTGCAAGGGCGTCGGCCCGGTCGGTATCCGTCTCCCATGCGTCATGGGCACCAGCTTCGCCTTCGTCGGCGCGGGCATCAGTGTCGGTCTTGAACACGGCGTACCAGGCATTCTCGGTTCTTCCCTGGCCGGCTCGGTCGTGATGATCATCGGCAGCTACTTCATGCCGCAGATCCGCAAACTGTTCCCTCACGCCGTCACCGGCGTGGTGGTCACCATGATCGGCCTGTCGCTGGTGCCGGTCGCGGTGGACTGGGCTGCGGGCGGCTTCGCTCCTGGCGTGGTCTATGGCGCTCCTGCCAACCTCGGTATCGCCGCCTTCGTGCTGGTGACCGTGATCGCCCTGGTGCAATTCGGTAAGGGCATCATCTCCGCCGCCGCCGTGGTCATCGGCATGGCCATCGGCTACTGTGTCTGCGTCGCTCTTGGCATGGTCAACTTCGACCAGGTGCAAGCCGCCGCCGTGTTCGCACTGCCACAGCCGCTGCACTACGGTATGAGCTTCCCGATCTCCGGTATCGTTGCGATGGGCGTAGCCTATCTGGTGACGATGGTGGAAACCACCGGTACCTTCATGGCGCTGGGCGCCGCGACCAACACCAAGATCCGCGGCAAAACCCTGTCCCGCGGCATCCTGTGCGACGGCCTGGGTTCGGCGCTGGCTTCGGTGCTGTCGAGCCCTCCGGTGTCGACCTTCGCACAAAACGTCGGTGTGGTTTCGCTGACCGGCGTCGCCAGCCGTCACGTGGTGGCACTGACCGGCTGCATGCTGGTACTGGCTGGCCTGTTCCCTATCCTGGGCGCTGTCGTTGTGACCATTCCTCAGCCTGTGCTGGGCGGTGCTGGCCTGATGATGTTTGCGATGATTATCTCGGCCGGCGTTCAGCTGCTGAGCCAAGTCGAACACACCAAGCGTAACGGCATCATCATGGCGGTGGCCATCGGCTGCGGTCTGGCGGTGACGGTGCGTCCTGAACTGCTGGGCAAGCTGCCACACTTCGTCAAGGAAGTCTTCGGTTCCGGCATCACTGTCGGCGCACTGACCGCTGTTCTGCTCAATCTGGTCCTGCCAGAGCGTCCAGTCGAACACGATGAAGACGACGAAGAGGTACCACAAGCTTTTTTAACGCAGGAGCTGGAAGCAGCTTAAGTTAAACTGTCCTCCTTCACCCGTGCCGGCGCTCATTGCCGGCACGGGCTTTTTCACATTGTTTCCGCAGTGCCCGTGCATTGTTTCCGCAGTGTTTTTTCATTCCTTCTTTTTATCGAAATAAAATGACGAAGACTCTCTTAATCAAAAATGCACGCGTCCTGGTTACCATGGACGACGACCGCCGCGAGATCGCCAATGGCGCCGTGTTCATTCGCGGTAACGTCATCGAACAGGTGGGCCTCAGCTCCGATCTGCCGCAGCAGGCCGACGAAGTCATCGACGCCACCAACCATGTGGTGATGCCGGGCCTGGTCAATACCCACCACCATATGTACCAGAGCCTGACGCGCGTGATCCCCGCCGCGCAGAACGGCGAACTGTTTAACTGGCTGACCAATCTGTACCCGATCTGGGCCAACCTGACAGCGGACATGGTCAACATCTCGACCCAGGTGGCGATGTCGGAACTGATCCTGTCTGGCTGCACCACCAGCAGCGACCATCTGTATATTTACCCGAACGACTGCAAGCTCGATGACAGCATCGAAGCGGCGCGCAAGATCGGCATGCGTTTCCATGCGGCGCGCGGCTCGATGAGCGTGGGCCAGTCCAAGGGCGGCCTGCCGCCGGACAGCGTGGTCGAGACGGAAGCGGACATCCTCAAGGATACCCAGCGTCTGATCGAAACTTATCACGACAGCAGCCGCTTCGCGATGGAGCGCATCGTGGTCGCGCCATGTTCGCCGTTCTCGGTGTCGCGCGACCTGATGAAGGAAGCGGCGTCGATGGCGCGCAGCTTCGGCGTCTCGCTACACACTCACCTGGCCGAAAACGCCAACGACATCGCCTACAGCCGCGAGAAATTCAATATGACCCCGGCCGAATATGCGGAAGACTGCGGCTGGGTGGGTCACGACGTATGGCATGCGCACTGCGTGCAGCTGGACGATGAAGGCATCTATATGTTCGGCCGCACCGGCACCGGTATCGCCCACTGCCCATGTTCGAACATGCGTCTGGCGTCGGGCATTGCGCCGATCCGCAAGATGATCGACCAGGGCGTGTCGGTTGGTTTGGGCGTGGATGGTTGCGCCTCGAACGATTCCGGCCATATGCTGGGCGAAGCACGCCAGGCGATGCTGCTGCAGCGCGTGGGTTTCGGTCCAGATGCGATGACGGCGCGCCAGGCGCTGGAAGTGGCCACCTTGGGCGGCGCCAAGGTACTGAACCGCGACGACATCGGCGCGCTCAAGCCGGGTATGGCGGCCGATATTGTCACGTTCAAGATGGACCAGATTGGCTTTGCCGGCGCGCTGCATGATCCGGTGGCGGCGCTGGTGTTCTGCACGCCGTCGAATGTGTCGTATAGCGTCATTAACGGCAAGGTCGTGGTGCGCGAAGGTGTGCTGTGTACGATCGATCTGCCGGTGGTGATCGAGCGCCACAATGTGCTGGCGCATCAGCTGGCGTTGGCGACCGGCGCGTAAGCTTTTGTTTCACGCCTTGGGTTTTGCCGGGTTTAAAACCGAAACGAAACCCACGGCGTACCCCTGGGGTCAGACCCAGGGTCCGGGGAGGGGCTACGCCCCGCCGGTCCCGGTGGGACCGGCCCCCGGCTCTTTGCCGTGGGTTTAAGGTGACTGCCGGCGGCCCGCTAACCGCAATTCAGTGTAGTGCCAGATTCATGGTTACAGTCCGATTTTCTTCCGGCGCAGCTTAATCCATACAACCAAACCCGTTACGAAGAATGCCAGCGGCAGCAATCCGACCAGGCTGATAAAGATCCGCCCGCCCATGCCGAAAGCTTCGCCCGTATGCAGCGGGAACAGCCAGCTCAGGAGCTTGTCGCCGCCACGGGCACGTTCGGGATCGATCACTCTCAACACCCTGGCATCACCTGAATCGATGCTGATGCGCGTCGCACCTGGGCCTTCGCGCAGCTCGTCGGGCTGGCGCAGGCGGATTTCAAAAGGCTGATCCGCTTTGGCGGGGAAGGACATGCGCGATACCCACCCCTCAGGAAACTGCGCCTGGGCCGAGCTCACCGCAAGCGCGAGCGACATGCCATCGACCGGGAGCGAACTCTGATTCGTCAGCTTGGCATTCGGCGTGAGCGGCGAAAGTGCGTTGACCGCCGGCGTCACCCACTGCGGCATATTGAAGTAGATACCAGAAACCGCAGACACCAGCAGCACTGGCGCGGCAAAGAAGCCGCCCGCGCGGTGCAACTGAAAACTGAAACGCGGCCACGAGCCGCCGTGCCGCACCTTCAGCGCGTGCAGGATCGCCGATCGGGCCATGCGCGGCCACCACAAGATCATGCCTGTTACCAGGCTAAGCAGCAGCGACACGCCCGTGATCGCCACCACCACTTTGCCCACTTCGCCCGCCACCAGGTAGCGGTGTATATGGAACAGGGTCGGCATCAGCAAGGGACGCGACAGGCCGAACTCGCCCCAGTTGCGTTCGCCCCTCACATCCAGCTTGGCAGGGTCGACCATGACCTGGCGGGTGTGGGTCTGGCGCCACGGTGAGCTGTCCGGACCGGGGGAAGGGCGGTACCATGCGATGAAGACATCGCCTGCGCGCTCGGGCAATTCCAGCATGCCTGGCCGGCCATAGCGCGCGTCGCGGGCAAGCATCTCGGCCACGGCCTGGGTGAGGATGGGATTGGCGGGCATCGGATCGCGCGCGCTTAGTCCAGCGGGCGCGGCGACATGCAGCAAGCCGGGATTGAGCATGCTGTCGAGCTCGTGCATCCAGCTGAGGGCGGAACCGGTCAGGCCCAGCACGACAAGGATCGCTCCAAACACCAGGCTGGTCCACAGATGCAGGAAGCGGGCGAATTTTTTCATAGGTGTGCGGCAGCTTCGGGATCAATGTATAAATGAGAACAATTCTCAATATGCTTGATTGCTCAAATGATAGTGGTTATCATTCGCATTTTACATTGCTTGGCGGGAAAGATCACCGCCGCATTTTCAAGGACTGTTGCCGTATGCCTTCTATCAAGCCCATCACCCGTTCCGTTGCCGCCGCATGTATGGCCATGGCGGTTGGCAATTCGATTGCTCAATCCGCTGTGAGCAAGGGAGATGCGCCAGGTCCCGAGGTGGTGGTGACCGCGACGCGCGGCGAGAAGGCGATCGACCGCATCCCGGGCGCGATCTCCGTCATCGGCCAGCAGGAACTGGCGTCGCAATACCTGATCGCGGACGATCCATCGCAGGCGCTGGCGGCCTTCATTCCAGGTTATGCGCCCAGCCGCCAGAAGATGACGTCAACCGGCGAATCGCTGCGCGGCCGTCAGCCGCTGATTCTGCTCGACGGCATCCCGCAATCGAATCCGCTACGCGCCGGCATGCGCGAAGGCTACTTCGCCGACAGCTTCATCATCGAACGCATCGAAGTCATCAACGGGGCCTCCGCCGTGCAGGGCATGGGCGCGACGGGCGGCATCATCAACTACATCACCAAGGCACCACGCAGCAATGGCACCACGTTCGGCGTCAACGTGCGCGCCTCGACCCAGCTGCGCTCCGACAATCTGGACTGGAAGAACGGCTACTCGCTGATCCACCGATCCGATGCCTTCGATTTCCTGGGCTATGCGGCCGTGCAAAAGCGCGGCATGAGCTACGACGGCAATGGCCGCCGCCTCGGCATCGACAACGTCCAGGGCGATACCCTGGACACGCAAGGCAATGACCTGTTCCTCAAGATCGGCAAGACCGTTGGCGCGCAGCGCCTGCAACTGTCGCTGAACCGCTTCAATCTGGAGGGGAATGGCGACTACATGAACGATCCCGGCGTGGTGGCGGCGGGCATTCCCACCAGCTCCCTGCCGGGCACGCCGATCGGTATGGCGCCGCGTAACAAGGTGCGCAGCGCGAGCCTGGACTATCGCCACGCGGACCTGGCCGGCGGCAGCTTCAGCGCCCAGCTGTTCGGCCATCATTTTGAATCCCTGTACGGCGCCACCAAGGTCGCGACCTTCCAGGACGTCCGCATCGCTGCGCGCGATACCCTGTGGGACCAGTCGCAGATCATCGCCGACAAACTGGGCGCGCGGGCGACCTACGTGCGTCCGGATACGTTTATCACCGGACTGGAAGCCACCGTCGGCCTGGACGTGCTGCGCGATCAGACCGAGCAAAGCCTGGCGCTGACAAAGCGCACCTGGGTGCCGCTGCTGAAGTTCAAGTCGACCGCACCGTTTGCTCAGCTCGAATATGAATTCGGTACGGTCACCGTGCGCGGCGGCGTGCGCCGCGAATCCGCCAGGCTCACCGTCGATACCTACACGACGCTGGCGTTCTATGGCAACCGTCTGGTGCAGGGCGGCTCCGCGGAGTTCTCCGAATCGGTCAAGAACATCGGCGCGGTCTGGCGCTTTGCGCCGCAGTGGTCGGCCTTCGCCGCCAGCTCGGAAGGTTTCGGTTTGCCGGACGCGGGCCTGGTGCTGCGTGGCGTGACGGCAGTGGGCCAGTCAGTGTCGAGTTTGATCAGTCTTCAGCCCATCGTCACCCGCAACAATGAGGTCGGCGTCAACTGGCGCGGCGCCAATGGGCAGTTCGGCATTTCGCGCTATGACTCGCGCTCCAAGCTGGGCAGCGTGATCCGGATTAACTCGGCCGGTATCGGGCTGGTGGAGCGCGTCCCCACCACCGTCAAAGGCTGGGAGGTGAGCGGCGAATGGCGTCCGGCCAAGCCTTTGTCGGTGTCCGGCAGCTATGCGCACACCGATGGCAAGACCGCCGCGACCCAAGGCGCAGCGATGGACCTGTCGCTGGGCGCGCGTTCGCAGGGACCGGACAAGGCTACGCTGGCGGGTAACTGGAAGTGGACGCCTGCGACCCAGTTGCGCCTGCAGGCCGTGCACCTGTTCGACCGCGACATCAACGTCGGCCGGGTGGTCGGCACCAGCAAGCTGGAAGAGCATTTCAAGGGCTATACCCTGGTCGACGCGGCAGCAAGCTTCGATACGCGCCACGGCAAGTTCGGCGTCAGCATGGAGAACCTGTTCGACAAGCAGTACGTCGGCTACTACTCGCAGGCAGTCTCGGCGACCGATGCAGGCAATAGCTATGCAGGCCGTGGCCGTACCCTGGCCATGAACTGGAGCCGCATGTTCTGATTGGTTAATTGGGTTTGGCTATCTATTTAATAGAATTAATTTAGTATACATATTATGGAAAAGGCAATAAGGTGTTCTTTCCCTAACTGAACGGAAAAAACAATGATGCCTACCTCCTGCCATGCGATCCACCGCCTTTCCGTGCTGACCTTGTCCGCCGTCGCCTGTACCAGCATGGCCGCCACGACCTTAACGCGCGACAACGGTGCCCCGATCGGCGATAACCAGAACTCGCAAACGGCCGGCCCCAACGGCCCGGTGCTGCTGCAGGACGTGCAGTTGATACAGAAGCTGCAGCGGTTTGACCGCGAACGGGTGCCGGAGCGGGTCGTGCATGCGCGCGGCGCCGGCGCCTATGGCGTGTTTGTCGCCAGCCAGGATGTGTCCGACCTGACCCGGGCGGCGCTGTTCCGGCCTGGCACGCAGACGCCGGTATTTGTGCGTTTTTCCAGCGTCATCCACGGCAATCACTCTCCGGAAACGCTGCGTGATCCGCGCGGCTTCGGCACCAAGTTCTACACGGCCGAGGGCAACTGGGATCTGGTCGGCAACAACCTGCCGATCTTCTTTATCCGCGACGCCATCAAGTTCCCGGATATGGTGCATTCGCTGAAACCATCCCCGGACAGCAATCTGCAAGACCCGAACCGTTTCTTCGATTTCTTCTCGCATCAGCCGGAAGCGACCCATATGCTGACGCGGGTGTACTCGGACTTCGGCACGCCGGCCAGCTACCGTGAAATGGACGGCAATAGCGTTCACGCCTATAAGTTCGTCAATACCAAGGGCCAGGTTCACTACGTAAAATTCCACTGGAAAAGCCTGCAAGGCCAGAAGACGCTGAACGCCAAGGAGTCGGCGGCGATCCAGGCGGTCGACTTCAATCACATGACGCGTGACCTGATGGCGGCCATCAAGCAAGGCAATTTCCCGCAATGGGAGCTGTATATCCAGACGATCACACCGGCGCAGCTGGCGGCGTTCGATTTCGACGGACTGGACGCGACCAAGATCTGGCCGGGTGTGCCGGAAGTGAAAGTGGGCAGCATGACCTTGAACAAGAGCCCCGACAATGTGTTCCTGGAGACCGAACAGTCGGCGCTGGCGCCGTCGAATCTGGTACCCGGCATCGAGGCATCGGAAGACCGCTTGCTGCAAGGGCGCATGTTCTCCTACGCTGACACGCAGTTGCACCGGATCGGTACCAACGGCCTGCAATTGCCGGTGAACCGTCCACGCAACGCGGCGCTCAACTACAACCAGGATGGCGAGCAAAATGGCGGCAACCGCAAGGGCGATATCAATTTCCAGCCGAGCGCCCATGCCGATCTGGCCGACGATGCCCAGTACAAATCCAGCCAGCTGCCGCTGAGCGGCACGACCCAGCAGGCGCGCACCGCCAAGCCGCAGAACTTCAAGCAGGCAGGGGAGTTCTACCGTTCATTGAACGCGCAGCAGCAGGCCAACCTGGTGGCCAACCTGGCTGGCGATCTGGGCCAGGTGAAGGATGAGAAAGTGAAAACCATCATGCTGTCTTATTTCCACAAGGCAGATGCGGGCTATGGGCGTGCGCTGGCTCAGGCGCTGAAGGCAGACACTGCCGGGGTGGCGGCGCAAGCGGCCCAGTTGCGCGATTAAGGCATGCGGCCGGGCTCTGGCCGCGAACGGGCGCCGTGTTTACTGCCTTACTTTGGATCCGTGGAATTGCAGGTGGCCGTTGTAAATTCCATAGTCCAATTGGTCTCCCAGCTTTTGCCCTGATCGTTGGAAAAGGCCTGTTCCCAGCGCGGCTTGCTGCCTGGGACCGCAAGCCACGTAAAGCGCACCTTGATCGCCTGTCCATTCAGAAAATCGTCGGCAAAGAACAGGCCGGTGTGGTCTGAAAATTTGCCGATGACGGGCGTGTCGAGCTGCGTTGGATTGCGTCCATCCAGCCACCAGATCGACCACGTTTCAGTCTGCTGGCAGTATGAGCGCATCGCGGCTGCGCGGAATTTTCCTTCGGGGAAGTGGAGGATATTGTCCTCCAGGTTGCCGAAGCCGCCCAGGATCTTGGACGTCGACGACTGGCCGTCAAATTCGGTCCACTGATCGCAGTCGCTGAGGCGCGAATTCAGGCGCCGGTGTTTGACTGTCCAGTCGCCGATGATGAAGTCGAAGTCGCTTGGGGCGGCGCTATCGTGCGGGAGGGGCATGGGTTTTCGCGGGCCTTATTTTGCGGTTTTGCCGGACAGGGATTGCTGCAGAAGCATTAAGCACAGGGTAAATACGGCGATGAAAATTGCCTTGTACCAATCGACCACGTGCAGTTCCGTCATCACGCCATCGTAGAGCGCGCTGGCGATTCCAGTGCCGACGGCGGTGGCCAGAGCCATCAATTTTTTCATATCGTTTATTCCTGCAAAAGATTAGATTATTTTTACTCGCGCCGTGCACACGACCGCGTCACATCAGCAGCGCCGTCACCAGATTCTTGCGGCCTTCGGTGACACTGCCATCGAAGCGCAGCGCCGCTTCCACATGGCTCAAATGCCGCATCATGATGTCAGTTGCCTTGTCGGCGTCGCCGGCTTTGGCCGCTTCCAGAAAGGCCATGTGTTCATCCGACGAGCACACCGCATCGCGCTCGGACTGATACAGCATGGTGATCAGCGAGCTGCGGCCCACCAGCTCCTTGATGATGTCTGTCAGCACGGCGTTGCCCACCACGTCGGCCAGCAGCACGTGAAAATCTCCCAGCAATTCCGAGCGCATCTTGGACGGCACATTGGCCAGCGCGCCGCGTTCGGCTTTCAGATGTTTTTCCAGCGCGCGGTAATCGGCCGCCCTGGCCTTGGCCACGAACTCGCGCACCATCGCGCTTTCGATCACGCGGCGCGCGGCGAAGATGTCGCGCGATTCCTGTTCGCTGGGCTGGCTGACGAAGGCGCCCTTGTCGGGAACGATGTTGATCAGTTTGTCCTTGGACAGGATCAGCAGCGCGGCGCGGATCTTGGTGCGGCTGACCGAATACAGGCGCGACAGCGCCTCTTCGCGCAACTTGGTGCCAGGTGGAAGCTTGCGGGCGGCGATGGCTTCGGCGATGTCGCTGGCGATCTCATTCGAACTGTCGCCGGTGCCGGTTTTTTCTAGCGTTGCTGCGAGTGGATTGTTCATTAATAAAACCAAGGAAACCTGAAAAATGCCGACCGGCCGCGCAGTGGGCGCCGGCGAGCAGGGTGCTGAGCAGCAACTAATCCTCCATCATACATCGGCTCTGCCGTATTGACTACTTTACATCGCTTGCAATTTGCACACTACCAAGGCTCACTGAATTTGGCGTGTAAGTTAGTTACAAATGATGCTCGATGTCACATATCGTTCCGATACTCACTGTGCACTTTGTGATATTTTTTTGCGTGCGGCGGTAAACCTTTGTGTACTTCTGCTACATTTCGTCTCGGAGGAAATATTTTGATGACGGCAAAAAGCCGCGTCCTCTGCAATTTGCAATAAACGGCCCCCGGTGTGCGAGGAGACAGATACCGGGACGCTGTGTAAGTCTTTAGCTGCATTCCCTTACCTATAACCATAAGGAAGCACACATGAAACGTCATACCCAATCCCGTACTGTGAAATCCCTGCTGGCAGCCAGTGCGCTGCTGGGCGGGGCGCTGGCAGCGCCAGTGCAGGCGGCCAATTTCAACCCGGCCGATACTTCGGTACAAATGTTCCGCTGGAAGTGGAACGATATCGCCAAGGAGTGCACCAACTTCCTGGGTCCGAAAGGCTTTGGCGCGGTGCAGATTTCGCCGCCGCACGCTTCGGCCAGCCTGGGCACCTGGTGGGATATCTACCAGCCGGTCAGCTTCGTTTCGCTGAAAAGCAATATGGGCACCGAGGCCGAGTTCCAGGCC
Source organism: Oxalobacteraceae bacterium (assembly GCA_013284265.1). Classification (GTDB taxonomy): domain Bacteria; phylum Pseudomonadota; class Gammaproteobacteria; order Burkholderiales; family Burkholderiaceae_D; genus Rugamonas. The sequence continues at coordinate 35,579 of JABTBR010000019.1, forward strand.
ATGATCAACACCTGCCACACGGCCAAGGTGCGCATCTACGCCGATGTGGTGGTTAATCACCTGGCCGCCGGCTCCGGTACCGCGACCGACGGCAGCGCCTGGAATTCCACGTCGCTGACCTATCCCTTCTTCAGTAGCAGCGATTTCCACCCTAACTGCGATATCGCCGGCGGCGATTACGGTTCGCCGGGCAACCGCAGCAATGTGATCAACTGCCGACTGAGCGGCCTGCCGGATCTGAAAACGGAGAGCAGCTATGTGCGCGGCCAGATCAATACCTATTTGACCAAGCTGATCAACATGGGTGTCGATGGCTTGCGTTTCGATGCGGCCAAGCACATCGCCGCGGCGGACATGATTGCCATCAGCAATGGCATCACCCATACGACCAAGGCGGGCGAGACCTTGTGGGTCACGCAGGAAGTGATCCCGGACAGCAATGTTGTGCGCTCGGACTACTACAGCGCGGGCGGCCTGAACGAGTTCCAGTATCCCTTCGCCATCAAGGCCATGTTCCGCAACGAGAACGGTGCGAACATTTCGCAGGTGCGCACCATCATGGGGACGCCGGGTAACTGGGGTGGGACCTGGGGCTTTATCCCAAGCGATAAGGCCAGCGTCTTCGTCAACAACTGGGATACCGAGCGCAACGGCAGCTCCCTGGTGGCCAGCAACTTCGTATCGGGCGCGACCAACGATACCAACGGCACCAAGCGCTACGATCTGGCTAACATCTTCATGCTGGCCTGGCCTTACGGTTCGGCGCAGATCCATTCGGGCTTCCGCTTCAGCAACTACGATCAGGGCCCGCCAAGCGCCAGCCCATTTGATGCGAACGGCAATCCGCTGATCAACCAGTCGTGGGACTTCATCCACCGCTGGAGTGATATCGCCAATATGGTCGCCTTCCGTTCGACCACCTCGGGCGAAGGTGTGAGCAACTTCACCAGCGGCACTGGCAATCAGGTCGCCTTCAGCCGTGGCGCCAAAGGCTGGGTGGCCGTCAACAACGACAGCTCCGCCTGGACCGGCTCCTTCCAGACCTCGCTGCCTGCTGGCACCTATTGCAACGTTGCGCATGGTTTACTGGCAGCGGGCGGCGCCAGCTGCACCAGCGATAGCGTGACGGTGGGCAGCAACGGTATTGCCACCGTGACGATTCCCGCCAATGGCGGTTCGGTGGTGCCGGCGGTTGCCCTGCACATCAATCAGAAGTCCAGCGTGACCGGCGGCGGTGGCGGCGGCAGCTGCACCACGGTTGACGTGAAATTCCGTGTGGCCAATGCCAATACGGTGGTCGGTCAGGACGTTTACGTGGCGGGCAACCGCAGCGAACTGGGTAACTGGACGCCGACGGCCGGCGACAAGCTGACCATCGAAGGTAGTGGCGCAAACGCGGCCTGGTCGCGCACCTTCCAGCTGCCGCCGCAGACGGCGATCCAGTACAAGTTCATGAAATACGGCGTGGCCACTGTGTGGGAAAGCAATCAGACCACCAGCAGCGGCAATCGCGAAGCGACCACGCCAGCTTGCGGTTCCACGCTGACGCTGGACGCAGGTAATTTCAAGTTTTGATCGGGGTAGGAGCAGTCTCGTAGTTTGATACGGCGACTTTGAGCCAGGCCTCCGGCGTTTGCCGGTTGCCTGGTTTTTTTGCGTTTAAAGCAAAGCGCTGAGGGGGGGATTTGTGCCAAGAGGCCGCTGGCTGTCTTAAAACCTAGGGCAAAGAGCCGGGGTCTGACCCGCCGGGTCCGGGGAGGGGCTACGCCCCGCCTGTCCCAATGGGACAGGCCCCCAGGGTTACGCCGTGGGTTTTAAGAACGGGGCGGGCTCGTTTAATTTAGTGCAGGGTCGTACCCGACGGTGCCGCCGGCTTTTCCTGCTGCACCAGAATAAAGGGATTGACCACCGCCGCCCACAGCTGGACATCCTGCTCCAGCCACTGCTGGGCCTGCAGGTCGCTGACCTTGGCGAGCTGATTGGACTCCATCCAGGCCGTGATGCTGGCCTTGTCGTCGTGCGAAATGCGCACGGCCACATCGACCAGGTCCAGCGTATCGGCGATCCACACCACATTGCCGGCGGCGAAATGCTTGATCAGCTCGGTCCATGGCAGGCGCGCGGTTTCGCGGTTGATTTTCAGGCGGAGGTCGGTATCGTTTTCGGGTTTGGTCTGCATATGGCTCGGAAATTCAAGAAGCTAAAAAGTGCCGCGCCGGGCTACACAATCTCGATGCGCGGCGTGGGCGAACCTTCCCATGTTAACCGATAGACGCAGCCTTTGCGAACATTGCCCACCAACGCAGGCCGGAAGCAGGCCAGATTGGTGCCGGCCGGATTGCGCACACTGGGGAAAATCACCCCCATCGAGCCGCCTTCGAGCAGGCGCAGCGCCAGTTGCTGGGAATGCACGTAGCTGGTCGGGTCCAGGCAGTTGTGGAAGCGTTCCTGGCCGCGCAAATCGTGGAATTTGGCGGTAAAGTCGGCCAGCATCAGCTGGTAGGGCACGCTGTCGTCGAAACGATCGATCTCCATGTATTCCACGGTCTTGTGGAACACGATCTCGGCCAGTGCTGTTTCCGCATCGAAGGCGCAATACCAGGCGCCGCGGTCGCCGTCGTTGAAGCGGCTGCCCTCGGGGCGGGCGTAGGTAAAGGCGGCGTTGACGATACGGAAGTTCGGCAAGCCGAACACCAGCTCATCCATGCCGATGCCGGGCGCGCCGCCATTTTGCGCGCGCAGGCGGTCGTTGGTGGCGTTGTCGAGTTCAAACAGGTCTTGCAGATGCTCGTCGTCCTCGGCCAGCGGTGTGAGGACGGAGTCTTCCACATCGGCGAAGCGGGAGGGCAGCAGGCGGCAGGTATCGAACTGCCGCAACATGGTCAGGGGAGGGATGGGGCTCACGCTCACTCACAGACCTCCACGGCGCGCGTCGAGCAGCTTGCGCACGGTTTGCATGGCCAGCAGGCCACCGCCCAGCATGACGGCGAGCGGGCTGCGGCCGCCGAAGATGGGGTTTTTATTGGGCAGTTGCACCCATTCGTCGGCGAGTTTGTCGCCATAGACGATGTGCAGGGCCTTGTAGATGCCCAGTAAATAGGAAATGCGCGTGATGCGGTCGACTTCGAGCACGCGGTCGGGATTTTTTTTCCACTCGTAGTAGGCGCTGCTGGACAGCCCGCCCAGCAACTCGCGCGCATCGTCGTCGCGCACACCCCAGGCGGCGACCAGCTTGAAAAAGCCCTTCAGGGCAGACTTGGAAAGACGCTCACGTTCGGCTTTGGCGTTGAGATCCACCACTACCGTCGGTTCAAAGCGGCTCTTGGGATAGGCGTAGGCGACGTTCATGATTCCTCCGTTTATGGACTAGTTATACTCCTTTTTTGGAAAGATAGCAATCGGCTACGAACTGAATTAGTATCGAAATTCACCCCGAAAAGGAGTAGTGATGACAACTTTCCTGCCTTCCGCCCCCCTGATCACCGGCCTGCGAGCAGGCTGTGCCGGCTTGTTGCTGGCGGCGCTGGCCACCGGTGCAAGTGCGGCGCCAGGCACTGCGGAGCTGCAAAAGCAGGTGGCCGATACCGAAAGGGCTTTCGCCGCCACCATGAGGCAGCGCGACCTGGCAGGGTTCACCGCGCTGCTGGCGGATGAGGCTGTGTTCTTCTCCGGCCCCACGCCTCTGCATGGCAAGCAGGCAGTCACGGCATTCTGGAAGAAGTTTTACGATACGCTGGAAGCGCCGTTCTCGTGGGAGCCCGATGCGGTGGAGGTGCTGGCATCCGGCACGCTGGCGCTGAGCAGCGGCCCGGTGTACGACCCCAAGGGCAAACTGATCGCCCGTTTCAATTCCATCTGGCGCCTGGAAGCACCGGGTAAGTGGCGTATCGTGTTCGACAAAGGTGAGGATGTGTGTGACTGTAAAAAACCATAAGGCAAGCCTCAGGAACAAACTTAAGTTCCTTCCTTCGTGCTGACTGGGCACAAGACGATGGCGACGTTCATGCGTTAACTTCACTTTAAGTATTTCCTGCCAAGTCATGAGACCGACCTGGCGGCGTGCTGGTGCAAGATACTCGTCGCTACGCACGTCTAGGAGGTCACGGTATGAGTAAGCGCAAAGTACCTATTCAGATGCCTGCACCAACCGTGCCGCAGGCATTGCTAGTGGATATTCGGGCACTGATCGAATCGTCACGCCAGCGTACTACCGCTGTCGTTAATAGTGAGCTGACCCTCCTGTTCTGGCGTATTGGTCGGCGTATCCACACTGAAGTTTTGGCTGGGCAGCGCGCTGAATACGGTGAGGAAGTCTTGTTTAATGTGGCGACACAGTTGACGCGTGACTATGGTCGTGGGTTTGCGGAAAAGAACCTGCGCAGGATGGTGAAGTTCGCAAGTACCTTTTTGGACGAGCAGATTGTCGCGACATTGTCGCGACAATTAAGCTGGTCGCACTTCGTCATGTTGCTGCCATTTAAAGATCCCCAGCAGCGAGACTATTACGCGCAAATGGCGAGTGTCGAGCGCTGGAGTGTCCGAACGTTGAGTGAACGTATCGAATCGATGTTATTTGAGCGCACTGCGCTGTCCCGCCAACCTGACGCAATGATTTCTCAGGAACTGGCGACGCTGCGCAATCGGCAGCGTATGTCGCCGAGCCTTGTTATGCGTGATCCCTATATTCTGGATTTCCTAGGGTTGCAGGATACCTGGCAGGAAAGCGACCTGGAGTCAGCCATCATCCGGGAAATGGAATCTTTCCTGCTGGAGCTAGGGGCAGGTTTCACCTTTGTTGCTCGCCAGAAGCGGATTCAGCTCGATGGCGAAGATTTTCATCTCGATTTACTGTTCTATAACCGCAAACTGGGTCGCCTGGTGGCGGTTGAATTGAAAGTCGGGGAGTTTAAGGCCGCGTACAAAGGGCAGATGGAGTTGTATTTACGCTGGCTCGACCGGTTTGAACGCGAACCGACGGAGGCATCGCCACTGGGCATTATTTTGTGTGCTGGCAAAAAGGCTGAACAGATCGAGTTGCTGGAATTAAACAAGTCTGGCATACATGTAGCCGAGTACCTGACGGCATTGCCGCCGCGTGAGGTGTTGGTTGAACGGCTACAGCAGGCCACAGCCCGAGCACGCTTGCTGATCGAACAGAAAGTCAGTCTATAGTCCGCCACGAGCTGGCTTGCGCTGGTTACAGGGAAATCCTGGCGGCATGCGGGAATTGCTCCAGCAGCGAGGCGGGTCGGTCGTGTCTTGTATAATGCCCGCTTATTCAAGAACGTCCTGTCATTCAACGTAGGTGCATGGTCCCGAGCCAGCTGCGCTTCGACTTCGGATCAACTCCATGCTTAATAATTCCTTTCGAGAAGAATGGTTCTCGAACCTGCGGAAAAACTTCCTTGCCGGTTTGACCACATCATTCGCGCTCGTGCCTGAATGTATCGCCTTTGCCCTCGTTGCTCAGTTGAACCCGCTCATGGGCCTGTATGGCGCTTTCATCATCTGCTCGATGACGGCCATCTTCGGTGGCCGGCCCGGGATGATTTCCGGTGCCGCCGGCTCGATGGCGGTCGTGATCGTTGCGCTGGTTGCTCAACACGGCGTGCAATACCTGCTGGCCACGGTGGTCCTGAGCGGCATCGTGATGGCCTTGTTTGGCCTGCTGCGTTTGGGCAAGCTGATACGCATGGTCCCGCATCCGGTGATGCTCGGCTTCGTTAATGGTCTGGCGATTGTCATCGCCATGGCGCAACTGGAGCACTTTCGGCAGGCAAGCCCGCAGGGCGAGCAATGGCTGCAAGGCACATCGCTATGGCTGATGTGCGGCCTGGTCGCATTGACGATGGCCATCGTCTATCTGCTGCCGCGCTTTACCAAGGCGGTACCGCCCGCCTTGGCCGCCATCCTCGGAGTCGGCCTGCTCAGCTACAGCTTGCAACTGCCGACCCGCACACTGGGCGATCTGGCGCAGATGGCGGGCGGCTTGCCGGCTTTTCATTTGCCCACCGTGCCGCTGACGATGGAAACGCTGCATGTCATCCTGCCCTATGCAGTGCTGATGGCCATGGTTGGCCTGCTGGAAACGCTGCTGACCTTCAATCTGACCGACGAGATCACGGAAACGCGCGGCCAGTCCAATCGCGAATGCATCGCGCTGGGTGCCGCCAACGTCGTCTCCGGGGTATTCGGCGGCATGGGTGGCTGCGCCATGATAGGCCAGACCATGATCAATCTGAGCTCCGGCGGGCGCTCGCGCCTGTCGGGCGCCACCAGCGGCATCATGATCCTGCTGTTTATCCTGTTCCTGTCGCCGCTGATCGCGCACATCCCGCTCGCCGCCCTGGTCGGCGTCATGTTCGTGGTTGCCCATGAAACCTTTGCCTGGGGATCGCTGCGGGTACTCGGCAAGGTGCCGCGGCAGGACGCGCTGGTGATCGTCGCTGTGACCGTCATTACGGTGTTGACGGATTTGGCGACGGCTGTACTGTGCGGCATCGTCATCGCCGCGCTCAACTTCGCCTGGCAGCATGCGCGCGACATCCGTACCGATATCGACGATAGCGAAGCGGGCGTGCGAAGCTATCTGCCGCATGGCACGCTGTTCTTTGCGTCGACCACCCATTTCCTCGATCTGTTCACACCATCGGCCGACCCGGCACGCGTGATACTCAACTGCCGGCATCTGCATATGGCCGACCATTCGGCCATCGCCACGATGCAGACCTTGTTTGAACGGTATGGCAAGGCTGGAAAACAGCTGGAGGTGATGCACCTGTCCAGCCGCAATCAGCAGCTATTGCAGCGTGCCGGCGTGGCCTTGCACGCTTAACGCAACGCTACCTTAGGCAGGGTTTTCAACGCTGGCCGGCTTAGGCCGGCTCCGCATGCTCGACCATCAGCTGCACCTTGGTCACGCCATTGTATTCATTGGCGTCGAGGCGGAAGGCGACCTTGGCGCGTTCGCCCAGCGAATCGACATGGCCGAACCAGATGGCGTCGAAGCGGGCGCCATTTTTTTCGAGTAGCAGCTTGAGGTGGCGCTCTTTCAGGATGCGCTGGCTCACCACGCGGAACTCGTCGCAGAACACCGGCGGCGCGAAGCCCTGGCCCCAGACCTGGCCGTCCATCAGTTCGATGAAGGCGGTGGTGTAGTAGGCGTCTTCCAGCGGGCCGTCGGTTTCGATGACGCGCTCCAGCTGCTGCTTGCTCAGCCAACTGCGGCCCACTTCCTCAAACGCGGCGGCGAAGGCGTCGAAGGCTTCGGCGCGGATCGACAGGCCGGCGGCCATCGCGTGGCCGCCGAATTTGTCGATCAAACTCGGCGCGCGCTTGGACACCAGGTCGAGCGCATCGCGCAAATGGAAGCCGGGAATCGAACGGCCCGAGCCCTTGATCCAGCCATCGGCGCCGGGCGCGAAGGTGATGGTCGGGCGGAAGAACTTCTCCTTCAGGCGCGAGGCGACTATCCCGATCACGCCCTGGTGCCAGCCTTCATCGAACACGCAGATGGTGCTGGCGTTGGCCGGCTCGAACTCGTCGAGATGAAGCAGGGCGGTGTCCTGCATCTCGGCTTCGATCTCGCGCCGCTTCAGGTTGATGTCGTTGAGCTGCTGGGCCAGTTCCCAGGCGCGGCTTTCATCGTCGGTGATCAGGCATTCGATCCCCAGCGACATATCCTGCAGCCGTCCGGCCGCGTTCAGGCGCGGGCCGAGGGCGAAGCCCAGATCGAAAGGATTGGCGTTGCGCGGTTCGCGTCCGGCCACGCGGAACAGGGCGGCGACGCCGGCGTGCATGCGGCCGGCGCGCATGCGCTTCAGGCCTTGCGCGACCAGGATGCGGTTGTTCGGATCGAGCCGCACCACGTCGGCCACGGTGCCCAGCGCGACCAGGTCGAGCAGGCTGTCGAGCTTGGGTTGGGTCTGGGCGTCGAACACGCCGCGCCGGCGCATCTCCGCGCGCAGTGCCAGCAGCACGTAGAACACCACGCCCACGCCCGCCAGGTTCTTGCTGGGGAAGCCGCAGGCGGGCTGGTTCGGGTTGACGATCACGCGCGCGGCCGGCAGCGTATCGGCCGGCAGGTGGTGGTCGGTGACGACGACTTCGATGCCGCGCCGGTTGGCCTCGGCCACGCCGTCGATGCTGGCGATGCCGTTGTCGACGGTGATGATGATGTCGGGCGATTTCTCGCGCGCCGTCAACTCCACGATTTCCGGCGTCAGGCCGTAGCCATATTCGAAGCGGTTCGGCACGATGAAGTCGACCTCCGCGCCCATCGCGCGCAGGCCGCGCAGGGCGGTGGCGCAGGCGGTGGCGCCGTCGCAATCGTAGTCGGCCACGATCACCATGCGCTTGTGAGCGGCGATGGCGTCGGCCAGGAACACGGCGGCGGCGCCGATATGCAGCAAGCCGGACGGCGGGATCATGGCGGCCAATTCGCTCGACAGTTCCTTGATGTCGGTCAGGCCGCGCGCGGTGTACAGGCGCGCCAGCACAGGGTGGATACCGCCCTGGCGCAGCATTTCGGATTCGCGGAAGGGGTAGGGACGGGTGGCGATGCGGGTCATGTCAGCAGCTTATTCAGGTTGTGCTTGCGCCAGAAGGCGCGCAGGGCGTTCTTGGTGCAACTGACTTCGTGCCAGCCGTTGCGATGGGAGAGGGTCAGCGTGAGCCGGCCCAGGCTGCCGTCTTTCAGCGCGGCCAGCAGCGGCGCGAACCAGTGCTGTTCCAGCGCCTGCATCTGGGCCAGCCAGGCGCCCCAGTCGCCGGCCAGTCCGTTCGGGATCAGTTCGCCCAGCAGCACAGTGCCGCCGTCGGCGATCGCCTGCCGTACGTCCGGTGCGCGCCGGGCCGGCTCGGCCAGCGCTGCCATCCAGGGCGGGGCGGCGCCGATGGACAGCGGGCCGCCGCCGACGTTGCCTGTGCCAGCGGCGCTGCCGGCCGCTGCGCTCGCCGTGGCGGGGGCGCCGCCCCAGATCCAGATCGAATTGACTTCCGCCTGGCCGCGCGCCAGCCGTTCGGCATTGGCCGGATGCTCGTACCACAGCATCTGCACCTCGTTTTGCAGCTTGCGGCAGGCGCGTGCGGACTCGCCGAGCGGCATGGCGTCGCTCAGGTTCAGGCCGATGGCGGCGTCCGGCGTGGCCGTTTGCAGGCTGGTCCAGTCGTCGGCGCGCAGGAACCAGGTGCCGGCATCGCCATAAAGCAGGGTCAGGCCGATTTCATCGAAATAGGGCTTGGCGCTGTCGAACAGGGCGCGCGCATGCGCGTCGCTCAATTCCAGCTGGCGCGGGTCGGACATCAGCAAATGGTTGCGGGATATCTGGATATGCACAGGCTGCAGCAGCAGCCAGTAACCCTCGCTCTGCGCCAGCCCGTAGCCGCGCATGACGGCGCTGGCTACACTGGCGTCGGCCTGCCCCAGGCCGGGCGCGCAGGTCTGGCCGGCGGCATGGGCCAGCCAGGCTTCATGCGGCAATACCCGGAAAGTGCTGTCAAATGTGAAATGTTGATATTTCGTGTAGCGCGATAGCAACGCTGCCAGCGCGGGCGTTTGCATAGCGCGTATCAGGTCGGGAGCCAGTTCGGGCGGGGGCAGGGCGAAGGGGAGTGCGAGGGTCAGCTGATTCATGGCGAGATTGTATGGCATACCGGGGCGGACAGCCCAGTTCCTTTGAGAATTTTACGGATTCCTTAGCGAAAGTTCTGAACGTGTCAATATGGCAACATTGCGCCATCTGGAAAGCCAGTTGGCACACAAGGTTAAATTGCTAGAAGAATCATTCAAGTGACAAATATTTAATAGTCAGCTGAGATTTATTATGTATAATCTCGACAACTTAGATGTCTCAGAAGCATTAGATGTCTCAAGGCATTATCCAAACCCCATAATGCGCGTCGCACCCGCCGTACCGTACTTCACCACCGTACCTACCTGCAGCCGGTATCACTGGACTGCACATTGCTTCCAAAACTAGAGAGAAAAATAATGTCCAATAACAAATTCGGCCGCACCGGGCAGGTGCAAGTATGAGCGCAATTAACCTCGCGGCAACTATCCACGTCTGTGAAGATACCAACGGCACCTTCGACATCCGCGCCATTCTGGCCGATGCCGGCTTCACCACGCCGGGCGCCTTGAACATCGATTCCTTCGCGGTCATTCTGCCGGACGGCAATATCGAAGTAGACAATACGCCGCTGTTCGGCACCGTTGACGCCGACACGATCTACGTGCGTCCGGGCCAGTGGCATGTGAACTACAACGGCGATTTCGCCACCTTCGAACTGGTCGTCGACCAGGGCGGCGGCGATGAAGTCACGCTGAGCCTGCAAGTATTCGTGGACCCTGTCAATGACGCGCCGACCGCGCTTGACAAGGACTTCATCCTGAACGATGGCGCGCCGGTGGTACTGGGCGAGGCCGATTTCGGCTTCAACGATCCGGTCGAACACGACGGCTTCAAGGCCGTCATCATCACCTCGCTGCCGACCGCCGGCACCGTCACGTTGAATGGTGTGGCCGTGGCCGCTGGTACCGAAGTGGCCATCGCCGACATCCGTGCAGGTCAGCTGGCCTTCGTGCCTAGCGCGACCTCGGCCGGTACCTTCGACATCGGCTTCAAGGTGCGCGACGCAGGCGGCCTGGTGGGCTGCGGCGCCGCCGACACCAGCGCCACCCCGAATCACCTGACGTTTACCGTGCCACTGGCGCACCTGGGCGACTTCGTCTGGAACGATAGCAACGCCAATGGCGTACAAGATGGCGGCGAAACCGGTATCGCCGGCGTGACCGTGCAGCTGAAAGACGCCGGCGGCGCCGTGGTCGCGACCACCACCACCGATGGCACGGGCGCCTACCACTTCGACGTGAGCGGCGGCACCTACTCGGTCACCGTGCAAACCCCGGCCGGCTACGCCGTGTCGGACAAGGACCAGGGCGGCAACGACGCGCTCGACAGCGATATCGATGCGAGCGGCAACACCGGCGCCATCACGCTGGCACCGGGCCAGACCAACAATACGATAGACGCGGGCCTGTACAAGACCGCCGCGCTGGGCGACACCGTCTGGCTCGACACCAACCGCAATGGCCAGCAGGATGCGGGCGAAGCGGGCGTGGCCGGCGTCAAGGTCACGCTGCTGGACGCGAACGGCAACGCCGTGGGCGCGGCCGTGAGCACCGATGCGGCCGGCCACTACCAGTTCAGCGGCCTCAAGCCAGGCAGCTATAGCGTGGTCTTCGACAAGACCACCTTGCCGGCCAACCATGACTTCACCGCGGCCAAGCAGGGCGGCGATGCGGCCAAGGATTCCGACGTGGACGCGAGCGGCCACAGCGCCACCGTGCTGCTGGCCGCCGGCGACAACAATGTCGATATCGATGCCGGTATCGTCGCCCGTCCGGCCACCCTGGGCGACCGCGTGTGGGAAGACAAGAACGCCAACGGTGTGCAGGACGCGGGTGAAGCCGGCATCGCCGGCGTGGCCGTGGACCTGAAGGATGCGCAGGGCAATGTCGTCAAATCGACCAGCACCGATGCCAACGGCAACTACAGCTTCACCGTCGATCCAGGCACCTATTCGGTGTCGGTCACCCCGGGCGCCGGCTACAACATCAGCGCCAGGGACCAGGGCGGCAACGACGCTACCGACAGCGACATCGACGCGGCCGGCCAGAGCGCCGCCGTGACCCTGGCGGCGGGTGAAGTCAACAATACCATCGACGCCGGCCTGTACAAGAACGCCTCGCTGGGCGACAAGGTCTGGCTCGACGCCGACCGCGATGGCGTGCAGGATGCAAACGAAGTGGGCAAGGACGGCGTGACCGTCAATCTGCTCGACGCCGGTGGCGCCGTGGTGGCCAGCACCGTCACTGCCAATGGCGGCGCCTACCTGTTCGACAACCTCAAGCCAGGCACGTACAGCGTACAGTTCGACAAGGCCAGCCTGCCAAGCGGCTACAGCTTCACCGGCAAGGATCTGGGCGGCGACTACCATACCGACTCCGACGCGGATCAGGCCACCGGCAAGACCATCGCGATCAAGCTGAATTCGGGCGACGCGGTGCTGACCGTGGACGCCGGCATTGTGGCGCCGCTGTCGCACCTGGGTGACACCGTCTGGGAAGACAAGAACGCCAACGGCCTGCAGGACGGCGGCGAGAGCGGCATTGCCGGCATCACCGTGCAACTGAAGGACGCCGCCGGCGCCGTGCTGCGCACCACCACCACCGACGGCAGCGGCCACTACAACTTCGACGTTGAAGCCGGCACTTACTCGATCAATGTCGCCACCGGCGCCTACAAGGTCAGCGCCAAGGACGTGGGCGCCAACGACGCCATCGACAGCGACATCGGCGCCACCGGCCAGAGCGCCAATGTCACCATCGGCGTCGGCGAAACCAATAACACCCTGGACGCGGGTCTGTACAAGAATGCCGCGCTGGGCGACCGCGTCTGGCTCGACAGCAACCAGAACGGCGTGCAGGATGCCGGTGAAGCCGGCGTGTGCGGCGTGAAGATCAAGCTGCTCGACGCGAATGGCGTGCAAGTGGGCAGCACCCAGACCACCGATGCCAACGGCAACTACCTGTTCAGCGACCTGAAGCCTGGCAGCTACAGCGTGCAGCTCGACAAGGCCTCGCTGCCGAAAGCCTACACCATCACGGCCCAGGACCAGGGCGGCAACGATGCCATCGATTCCGACGCCAACAGCGACGGCAAGTCCGGCCTGGTGACCCTGACGTCCGGCCAGACCGACCGCAGCACGGACATCGGCCTGGTGGCCGGCGCCCAGATCGGCGACAAAGTCTGGTGCGACGCCAATGCCAACGGCATCCAGGACGCGGGCGAAGCGGGCATCGGCGGCGTGACGGTATCGCTGCTCAATGAAGCGGGCTCCGTGATCGGCAGCACCAAGACCGATGCCAGCGGCAGCTATCTGTTCAAGGACCTGAACGCCGGCAAGTACTCGCTGGCCTTCGCCGAAACCAGTGGTTATGTGTTCACCAAGCGCGATGCATCCGGTTCCACCGATGCCAACGATTCCGACGCGCAGGCTGGCAACTATGGTGCGGCTGGCAATGGCAAGACCATCCAGACCACGCTGGCCGTGGGCGAGTCCGACCGCAGCTGGGATGCCGGCATGGTCAAGGCCGCCAGCATTGGCGACCGCGTGTGGGAAGACTTGAACTACAACGGCGTGCAGGACAGCGGCGAAAGCGGCATCTGCGGCGTGACCGTGGAACTGCACGACGCCGCCACCAACGCGCTGATCGCTACCAAGCTCACCGACAGCAATGGCAACTATCTGTTTGGCGGCCTGCAGGCCGGCAACTACAAGGTGGATGTCATCAAGGGCAGCAGCTGGAACTTCACCAAGACCAATCAGGGCAGCAACGACGCCGCCGATTCCGATGTGACGGCCATCGCTTCCGGTTCGAACACCGGCCGCAGCGGTGTGATCAGCCTGAGCGCGGGCGAGAACGACAGCAGCATTGATGCCGGCCTGTACCGCAAAGCCAGCATCGGCGACAAGGTCTGGCGCGACAGCAATCACAACGGCCTGCAGGATTCCGGCGAAGAAGGCATCGGCAATATCCGCGTGTCCCTGTTTGACGGCAATAACAATCAGGTCGGCAATACCGTCCTGACCGACGGCAACGGCAACTACAAATTCGCCGACCTGAACCCGGGTACCTACTACCTGAAGTTCGACAAAGCCAATGTCGCCTTCAAGGGCTACAACATGAGCGACTGGAAGTGGGGCGTGAAGAACGTCGGCGGCGACGACAGCCGCGACTCCGACGTGGCCGGCGACGGCATCAGCAAGGTCAATATCACGTACACCGACAAGACCACGCTGATTTCCGGCGAAAACGACATGAGCTGGGATGCGACGATCACGCCTATCGTGATCGACCTGAACGGCGACGGCGTGCACACCATTGCCCGCAGCGCCTTCGCAGGCAGCTTCGACTTGCTCGGTACCGGCAAGGCGATCCAGAGCGGCTGGGTCTCGGCCAGCGACGGCATGCTGGCGGTCGACGGCAACGGCAACGGCAGCATCGACAGCATCGCCGAACTGTTTGGCGGCCTGTCCAAAGGCGACGGTTTCGCCAAGCTGGCCAGCTACGACTCGAACGGCGATGGCCTGGTCGACGCCCATGACAGCGGCTTCGGCGCGCTGCGCATCTGGCAGGACGCCAACAGCAACGGCAAGACCGATGCCGGCGAACTGCTGTCGCTGCAGGATGCAGGCGTGAGCAGCCTGGTGGTGGCCTTCAAGGAAATGCCTTTCCTCGACGCCAACAACAATCTGCACCTGGAGCGCAGCAGCGCCACCCTGAGCAGCGGCGCCACGGTCGACATGACGGACGTGTACTTCAACGTGGCAGCGGCCGATGCCGCCGCCGCCGGCATCACGACGCCGACCATCGCCGACCTGTTGCAGGACCACAGCCAGGTGACCCTGATCGGCCAGTGCGAAGTACAGATCGCCTAAGTAAATCGTTTCAGCAGCACAGTAGGGCCGCCGCAGAAGTTTGCGGCGGTAAAAAAGCAAGCAAACCTTTATAGAAAACTGAGAACATGAAAACCACCTTCAACACCGTCCTGCGCGCCGCCGCCGTTGCCGCCGCTTCCCTGATCCTGGCTGGCGCAGCCCAGGCTGCCGCTCCTGTCCTGGGCAATGCTGGCGCCAGCACCCTGATTCTGACCGCCGCTGGAGGCAACTTCGGCAACGCCAGCCCAGCGCTGACCGTTCCGGCCTGGACCGTCAGCTTCAACAGCAACACCTTCCTGGCCTTCTGCATCGAGCCAAGCCAGGCGATGTCGGTCGCTTCGACCGATTACAGCGCAGGCAGCTTCAACGCCTCGAACAGCGTCAAGCGCCTGTATGAGGGCTACTACACCCAGTTCGCCGCCAATCCGGGCCAAAACAAGGCGCTGGTCGCCGGTTTCCAGCTGGCCCTGTGGGAACTGAATAACGACGATAGCAACCTGCTGTCCGGCGCGTTGGCATTGAAGAGCTCCTACACCGGCAACAGCGCCGCCGTGTTCAGCAACGCCCAGTCCATGCTGAGCTACGCACTGGACACCAACAACGCCATCGCCAATACCTACAGCTACACCCGCTTCAGCAGCGCTTCCTCGCAGGACGTGCTGACCGTGTCGGCCGTGCCGGAAGCCGATACCTGGGCCATGATGGCCGCCGGTCTGGGCATGCTGGCCTTCGTCCAGCGCCGCAAGGCACGCAAGGCCGCTTAATAGCGCCTTAAACGCCTGCTAATAGCACACTGAAGTACCCGGAACACCGCTCCCAGTGAGCGGTGTTTCACGCATGAAATGCTATTTATATGGCACACTGCGCTCTTACACGATTTCCCCCTCGTCGGAGCCCATGAGTATTATCCAGAATCTGCCGTTTGAATGGCTGGTTGGCCTGCGCTACACGCGCGCCGGCAAGCGCAGCGGCCGCAACAGTTTTATCTCCTTTATCTCCCTCATTTCCATGGCCGGCATCGGCCTCGGCGTGGCCGCCCTGATCGTGGTGCTGTCCGTGATGAACGGCTTCCAGAAGGAAGTGACCGACCGCATGCTGTCCGTGCTGGCCCACGTGGAAGTGTTCGACGCGCGCGGCTCCATGCCCGACTGGCAGGCCGCCGCCGCCGCCGCGCGCAGCAATCCCGAAGTGGCCGGCGCCGCGCCCTTTGTCGAGACCCAGGGCATGCTGGTGCGCGACGACGTGCTGCGTCCGTCCATCATCCGCGGCGTGCTGCCGGAGCAGGAACCGAACGTCTCCGACGTGGCCAAGCAGGTGCGCCACGGCAGTTTCAATGACTTGCAGCCGGGTGCCTACAATATCGTGCTGGGTGTGGAACTGGCCCGTGCGCTGCATGTGAACCTGGGCGAGAAGGTCACGCTGGCACTGGCCCAGGGCCAGGCCACGCCGGCCGGCGTGCTGCCGCGCATGCGCTCGTTTACCGTCACCGGCATCTTCGAGGCCGGCCACAATGAATTCGATTCCGCGCTGGCCTTCGTACATATCACCGACGCCGAAAAACTGCTGCGCCTCGATGCGCCGTCCGGCCTGCGTCTGCGCCTGGTGGACATGCACCGCGCGCCGCAGGTGGCGCTGGACCTGAAGCGCAGCATGCCGGGCGACCTGATCATGCGCGACTGGTCCAAGCTGAACGCCAACTGGTTCGCCGCCGTGCAGACCGAAAAGCGCATGATGTTCATCATCCTCACCCTGATCATCGCCGTGGCCGCGTTCAACCTGGTGTCCACGCTGGTGATGACGGTGACCGACAAGCAGGCCGACATCGCCATCCTGCGCACCCTGGGCGCTGCGCCGCGTTCGATCATGAAGATTTTCATGATCCAGGGCGCGCTGGTAGGCATCCTGGGCACGCTGTGCGGCGTGGGCCTGGGCGTGCTGGTGGCGCTGAACATCGACGTGATCGTGCCCTTCATCGAACATCTGCTGGGCGTGCAGTTCCTGTCGAAGGATATCTACTACATCAGTTCCGTGCCGTCCGACCTGCGCTGGCCGGACGTGTTCAAGATCGGCGGCGTGGCCGTGATACTGGCCTTTGTGGCCACGATCTACCCGAGCTGGTGGGCCGCCCGCGTGAAACCGGCCGAGGCGCTGCGTTATGAATAAGCCAGAGAACGTAACAATGAGTGCGACAACGAATATGCCAATGAATACGCCAACGGGTGCGCCGACACCCAAGCCATCCAACGATCAGGCCATCGTGCTGTCCTGCCGGGGTTTGGGCAAGACCTTCACCCAGGGCAGTTACTCGGTGCAGGTCCTGAACGGCATCGACATCGACGTGCGGCGCGGCGAGCGCGTGGCCATCGTCGGCGCTTCCGGCTCCGGCAAATCCACGCTGCTGCATCTGCTGGGCGGACTCGATACGCCCACGCGCGGCAGCGTCACCCTGCTGGGCAAGGACTTCGCCAGCCTGAATGAAAAGGCACGCGGCGACCTGCGCAATGCCTCACTGGGCTTCGTCTACCAGTTCCACCATCTGCTGCCGGAATTCAGTGCGCTCGATAACGTGGCCATGCCGCTGATGATACGGCGCGTCAAGCGCGCGCAGGCCGCCGACGCGGCCCGGCAGATCCTCACCCGCGTGAATCTGGCCAAGCGCGTGACCCACGTGCCGGGCGAACTGTCCGGCGGCGAACGTCAGCGAGTGGCCCTGGCGCGCGCGCTGGTTACCCAGCCGGCCTGCGTGCTGGCCGACGAGCCGACCGGCAATCTGGATCACGCCACGGCCGAACAGATCTTCGACCTGATGCTCGAATTGTCGCGCACCTTGGGAACCGCCTTCGTCATCGTCACCCACGATATCGAGCTGGCACGCCGCTGCGACCGCATCCTGCGCCTGACCGACCAGGGCCTGCAGGCGGAAACGGCGCACGCCGCGGCCTAGGCCGGCACAGGATCAGCGTATGTGGATCGACACCCACTGCCATCTGGACGCGCATGAATTCGGCGCCGAATCGGCCGCCCAGGCGCGGCTGGCCGGGGAGCAGGGCGTTGGCATGATCGTGCTGCCGGCGGTGGAGGTGGCCAACTTCGGCATCGTCGCCGAACTGGCTGCCGGCGTGGACAATGCCTGCTATGCGCTGGGCATCCATCCTATTTATGTACCGCAGGCCAGCGAGGACGATCTGCTGACCCTGCGCGCCCAGGTCGGCGCCGCCATGGCCGATCCGCGCATGGTGGCCATCGGCGAGATCGGTCTGGACTTCTTCCTGCCGATGCTGACCGAGCCGGCCATGCGCGACAAGCAGATCCACTTCTTCCGCGAGCAACTGCGCATCGCGCGCGACTTCGAGCTGCCGGTGCTGATGCATGTGCGTAAATCGCAGGACCAGGTGCTCAAGCACGCACGCCAGATCCGTCCCGCCGGCGGCATCGCCCATGCCTTCAACGGCAGCTTCCAGCAGGCGCAAGGCTATATCGATCTCGGTTTCAAACTGGGCTTTGGTGGCGCCATGACCTTCACCCGCGCGCTGCAAATCCGCCGGCTGGCGGTGGAATTGCCGCTGTCGGCCATCGTGCTGGAAACCGACGCACCCGATATCTCCCCCAGCTGGGTCCATCCGGGCCGCAACAGCCCCGACCAGATTCCCCGCATCGGCGCCGTGCTGGCCGAGCTGCGCGGCGTCTCCATCGCCGAAATCGCCGCCACCACCACGGCCAATGCCCAGTCCGCCTTGCCGCGGATGACAGTGTCGGCAAAAAGATAATTCCTCTAAGTAATTGTTGTAGCTGCGCCCTGATTGATGGACAATTAGTTCCTGATGTCACGTTTTCCAGTCTGTTGTTGCCTGTCTGTCGTTCGATTGCAGCACCATAACAAGGAGGGGAAATGGGACCTTACCATAGCCAAATGACAGCCCTGCTGCTGGTCCTGAGCAGCGTGGGCGCGGCCCGGGCGGAAGGTATATCCGACTGCTACGCCGCCGCCGAAGCCACCAATCAATTCCTCGAAGACAACCCTGTCGCCGCCGATGTGCGGCGCAGGGTCAATAGCATGATGAACTCCGCCATGGAGCACTGTGAACGTGGCCGGGTGGGCAAGGGCATGGCCATTTACAGCGCGATCAGCACGCAGCTGGAACAGTCGGGGCGGGGCAGCCGGACGTCGGAATGGCAGACCGATTTTGGCCCGATGAGCCTGCAAACCTCCGGCAATCGCGTGCGGGGAAATTATCCCCAGTATGAAGGCCGCATCGTTGGCGAGATCGACCGGCGCGGGGATTTGCGGGGGTATTGGATACAGCCGCAGGCGAAAATGCGCTGCCGCAGCGAGCGCGAGGGCAGCCTGTTCTGGGGCACGCTGACGCTGCGCGATATCGGCGGCAATGCTTTCACTGGTGAATATGCCTATTGCGACGAACCATATGGCTCCGGCGGCCGCTGGAACGGCCAGTTGAGCCGCAGTTCCCGGCCCGCCAATCAGCCGCCAGTCCGGCGCGCGCCGCCGTCGGCCAATGCGCCCTTGAACTGATCTTAAGCTCCATTTCTTGATGTCAAACCGGGAGAACGATGATGCGCTGGCTTCGGATGCTGTTTCTTTTGCTGGCCATGCTGGGCGCTGCGGCGCACGCAGGCAATGCATGGACCGTCACCAATATTAGCAATCAGCAGTTGAATTTCGAAACCTTCGATCCGGCGCGCGGCAGCTGGAAGGCGCAGAGCATACGTCCGAATCAAAGAATGTCCTACACCGTCAGCCAGGGCGGTATGGTGGCCAAGTTTCATATCGAGACACCGAACCGTGGCTACGTCGAATACAACGTCAACGTGGACGAGGAATACACCCTGGGCTGGAGCCAGAGCAAGGGCGTATGGGACCTGCTGCGCGTCGCGAACGCCGCGCCGAACCGGAATATGACTAATGCGCCGCCGCCGGACCGGTACGCGCAGCGTGGGCCGAGCGGGTCCTACGAAATCCATAACACCAGCAACCGCAAGATCAGCTTCGACACCTATGTCGAGTCGCGCGGCACCTGGAAGACCCAGTCCCTGTATCCGAACGCGAGCGAGTCGCTCACTTTCAGCGACGGCGAGCAAAGCGGAAAAATCCGCATCACCACCGAGCAGCGCGGCTATGTGGTCTACGATGTGCGCGCGGGTTGGAAATACAATATTGTGTGGGACGATAGCAAGGGCGTGTGGGATGTGCGTACCCGTAAATAAGTGCTGCGGACTTAGCGTGCCGCAACGCTGTTAGAACCCACGGCAAAGAGCCGGGGGCCTGTCCCATAGGGACTGGCGGGGCGCAGTCCCTCCCCGGACCCTAGGTCTGACCCCAGGGGTGCGCCGTGGGTTTTAATATGCCGCCGTCGGCCCGCTAGCAAGAGCCTCTTCTGGCTAAGTGGAATCGCTTGCTTCGTAAACCAAAAAACACCTTCTGCGCCAGCGCAATAAAGCCGCTCTTCGAGGCCACGCCGCGTCGAAATCCTGCGTAGTATCGCCCTGTTGACCATTTCGTCTGGACAGCAGGAGCGAGCCGCATGCGCATCGGACTACTTGGATTTGTCGCCGGCGCCGGCATGCTGCAAACGCGCGCCGCGCTGCCTGAATGGCCATGGCTGTTTCTGCTCCTGGGCGCCGTTCTGATGCTCGTAACACTGCGCATTCCTTTTCTCTTTATGCGCTTTGGCGCTGGCCTGATGTCCGGAGCCTTGCTCGGCGTCGGCTGGGCCGCATTGATGGCGCAGGCCGCGCTGGCTCCCAGCCTGGCTGCGGGCGACGAGGGCCGCGACGTCACCGTGGTAGGCACCATCGACAGCCTGCCTTACCGTTTTAGCCAGGGCGTGCGCTTCAACTTCGCGATCGAGCGCGTGGTGGACGCACCGGCAAAGCTGCCGCCGCGCGTGGCGCTGGGCTGGTATCTCGATGGCCGCGGCCAGCAGGTGGACGTTGGCGACGTGCAGCCGGGCGAGCGCTGGCAGTTGACGGTGCGGCTGCAACGGCCGCATGGCAACGTCAATCCCTACGGTTTCGATTATGAGGTGTGGCTGCTGGAGCAGGGTGTGCGTGCGACCGGCTATGTGCGTCAAGCGTCGGATAACAGGCGTCTCGACCACTTCGTCTTCAGCTTTGGCAATGTAGTCGAGCGCGCCCGCGCCTTGCTGCGCGAGCGCATTTTGACGGCCTTGCCGGAGCACGAGTATGCCGGTGTGATCGTGGCGCTGGTGGTGGGCGACCAGCGCGGCATCGATCCGGCGGACTGGCAGGTGTTCAGCCGCACCGGAATCAGTCACTTGATTTCCATCTCCGGTCTGCATATCACCATGGTGGCGGGGCTGTTCGCGCTGGCCGCGTCGGCACTGTGGCGACGATCCTGCTTTACGGGCGGCCAGTGGCCGCTGCTGCTGCCGGCGCAGAAGGTGGCGGCGCTGACCGGTGCGACAGTGGCGCTGCTGTACGTGCTGCTGGCGGGATTCGGCATTCCCGCCCAGCGCACCTTGTACATGTTGATCGTCGTGGCGCTTGCCCTGTGGACGGGGCGTATTACCAGCGTCTCATATGTGCTGTGCGCGGCGCTGGGCTTGGTGACGCTGCTCGACCCCTGGGCCGTCCTATGGCCGGGGTTCTGGCTGTCGTTTGGCGCGGTGGCGATGATTTTATACGCCACTACCGGCCGCACCGTCGAGCGTTCAGCGGAAGTGACAACGACGGGCGGCGCGCCACCGACCCAGCAACGGCGCACACGTCTCTGGTTCGCGCTCGTGCTGGCCGCCCACACGCAATACGTGGTCACGCTCGGTCTGGTGCCGTTGACGATGCTGTTGTTTGCCCAGGTGTCGGTGGTCAGTCCATTGGCCAACGCGGTCGCCATTCCTCTCATCAGCCTGCTGGTGACGCCCTTGGCCTTGATCGGCAGCCTGCTGCCGCTGCCGTTGGCTGCATTGCTACTGGGTCTGGCCCACTGGCTGGTGGCGCAACTGGCGGCGCTGCTGGCCTGGTGCAGCGCCGCGCCGTTTGCGGTGTGGAGCGCGCCGGCGCCGTCATGGCCGGTGTTCTGTTGGGCGTTGTTCGGTACCATCTGGATGCTGGCGCCGCGCGGCTGGCCGGTGCGCTGGCTAGGCCTGGTCACCTGGATTCCGTTGCTGAGCGCAGTGCCCGATGCACCGGCCTTCGGTGCCTTGCGCGTGACCGCCTTCGACGTAGGGCAGGGCACCTCGCTGCTGATTGAAACCAGCGGCCATCGCCTGCTCTACGACAGTGGCCCGCGCTATTCCGAGGAATCGAACGCGGGCAACCGGGTACTGGTGCCGTATCTGCGCGCGCGGGGAATCGATAAACTCGATGCGATGCTGATCAGTCATAGCGATGCCGACCACGCTGGTGGTGCATTGGCGGTGCTCGATGCGGCCGATGTAGGCTGGGTCATCTCCTCGCTGTGGCAGGATCATCCGATTGTACGGGCTGCAGCCCGTCACACCCGCTGCATGGCAGGGCAAAGCTGGAACTGGGATGGCGTGCGCTTCGAGATGCTGCATCCGGAACCGGCCAGCTACGGCGACGCCGCGCTCAAACCGAATGCACGCGGCTGCACGCTCAGAATCTCCACCGCCCACCGGTCGATCCTGCTGGCGGCCGACATCGAAGCGCCGCAGGAGGCACAACTGCTGCAGCGCGCACGCGCCAGCCTGCATGCCGATGTCTTGCTGGCTCCGCACCATGGCAGCGGCACCTCGTCAACACCGGCTTTCCTGATGGCGGTGCAGCCGAGTATCGGAATTTTTCAGGTCGGACACCGCAACCGCTATCACCATCCCAAACAGGAGGTTTACGAGCGCTACGGACAGATGGCGGTGCGGCGCCTGCGCACCGATGTATCCGGCGCGCTGACGCTGACGTTCGGACGCGAAATTGAAGTGAGGGAGCAGCGCCAGGTTCAGCCGCGCTACTGGTATCTGAGGCCGTGAGGTTCAGATTTTGCGGTGCCGTGCCATGAAGCCGATCAGGCCCAGGCCAAGGGCCAACATGCCGTAGCTGGCCGGCTCGGGTACCGGGGTGACCTCGCCACCGTAACGCATATCGTTGATGGCGAAGAAGGCGTTGCCGCCGCGCTGGTTAAAGACGATGGCATTGAAACCACCAAGCACTTCGAAGCCCTTGAATTGGCTGCCCAGATTGGAATCGAAGCCTATGCCGCCCAGATGCACGCCATCGCGGTAGAAGTCGAGCGTCGATACTTCGCCTGGGTAGCTCAGCAGGTCAAAGCCAATACGGGTATGCAGGGTGGTGAATTCGGCGGTCCAGCTGCGGCCGGTGATGCAGCCCCAGTATTGCGAGTATTTGCAGTTGCTGGCGACCGTCCAGTTGTTTTCGTCATAGGGGAAAGAGGTGTTATCGTTGGAGTCGCTATACAGCGATCCCGAAAACAGCACGCCGTTGGCGCTGTACTGGTCGGTGAAGGCGACTTCGTAGTCGTAAGTGTTGAAATCGATGACGGTATCGCCGGCACCGAAGCTAGCCAGGCCCAGCGTGGTCGGTGCTGCGGAAGCGAAAGAACTTGCGCATAGGCCCAGTGCCAGCGCGGCAATCCATTGTTTGCCCATCATGTCATACCCCTGTGTGTTAGAGAATGGAAAATGTCGAATTTGCATCTTCGTGCAATAAAGGCATTTAGTATGGCATTGTTCTTTCGATATCAATAATTATATTTTTGATATTAATTATTCATTATTGTGGATTCGTTAATTTGGTGCGACGGCGGCGCAGGCCAGCCAGCATGCCAAGGCCGGCCAGCAGCATCGCATAGGTCTGCGCTTCCGGCACCGCCGTGGAAAAGCGCACATAGATGGTTTCAGGCACGATCTGGCCCGCGCCGTTGACGCCGTCGGTCACGTAACCGGACGCATAGTCGCCCAGGTCGACGTGGGTGTAAATGCTCCAGTATTCCGAGGCGAACAGATAGCCCCGGTGATCGTCGTAACCATCTTGCGGGACGCTGATGGCGGCCGGGTTGCCGGGTTTGATAAAATCGGTCCACAGGGGACGGTGCGCCCATTCCGCCGCAGTGGCCACGCGCCAGCCTTCGGCGGCACGGTAGGTGGGGCCATGCAACTGGCCGGGGCCGCGTTCATCCGGGCCGATGGGGCCGGCGTAGACCCAGTCCAGGCCGGCGCCATGCAGGTTCAGCAAGACGTAGTCGTCCGGAATCGGGGTGCTGGCGTCGATCAGCGATGCGTGCGCGCTCGTGGCGATGCTCAGGGCGGCCAGTCCGGTCAGCAGTATTTTCTTCATGTCAGTGTCGTCTTATATCGAGTAATTGCGAGTAATTGTGCGAAGTCAAAATGACAACATGAAATGTTACATCTTAAAAATACCGAAGACAAGAATTTTATTGTCATGCAAGCATGTTTCCCGATTAGAGCCTTCCCACCAGCGCCAGCCGGGTCGCGCCCCTTACAATCGCCTGTATAAGCCCACCCACGGAGACCGCCTCGTACCACGGGGCGCAAACAAGAACATATGACCAGACCCCAGATTCATTTTGCCCACGCCAACAGCTATCCGGCCGGCACCTACCGCCAGTTCTTCGAACTGCTGAGCAAAGACTTCGAGATACAGGCGCTCGATATGCACGGCCATAGCGTGCGCTACCCGGTGCGCGATGGCTGGCCCGAGCTGGTGGCCGAGTATATCGCCGAGTTGGAAACGCGCTACACCGAGCCGGTGATCCTGATGGGCCATTCGCTGGGCGGCATGCTCAGTCTGATGGTGGCGAGGCAGCGGCCCGATCTGGTGCGCTGCGTGCTGATGCTCGACGCGCCCGTGGTGGCTGGCTGGCGCGCCGTGTTCTGGCGCCTGCTCAAGCTGTCCGGCACGGCGCCGCGCTTTTCGCCGGCCCAGTTCTCGGCCAGGCGGCGCAATGTGTGGCCTGACGAGGAGGCCGCGTTCCAGCATTTCATCAGCAAGGATATTTTTGCCGCCTGGGCGCCGGGCGTGCTGCGCGACTATCTGGCCGCTGGGCTCAAGCCGCATCCCGACGGGGTGCAACTGCGTTTTACCCGCGAGGTCGAGACGGCGGTCTACATGAGTTTGCCGCACCATGTGGGCAAGCTGGTACGCGGCAAGTTCCCTGTGCCGATCGGTTTCGTCGGGGGAACAGAGTCGGTGGAGACTAGCCAATCGGGCCTGGGAAACACCCGCAAGCTGGTCGGACGACACTTCAAGCTGTTGCCAGGCGGCCATTTGTTCCCGATGGAGTCGCCCGAACGGGCGGCCCAGGCGGCGCGCGAGATGATCGCTGCGCTGCTGGCTGGCGAAACGGCGCGGCCCCAGGCCGCCCGCGACCGCAAAAGCGCCTGAGCGGGCTTGTAGGCGCGCAAAAAGCCGCCAGAAACAGGGCCGTTTCGCGTAAAATCCCGTCCCAAGGGCCGCTGCTACAGTGGCCATGCCTTTCCAGACTTCTATAGAAAAAGCCTTTGCGATGACGATTAAAAGCGATAAGTGGATCCGCCGGATGGCGGAAAGTACCGGCATGATTGAGCCGTTCGAACCGGGCCAGGTGCGGATGAACGATGGCCGCAAAGTGATCTCCTACGGTACCTCCTCGTATGGCTACGATATCCGCTGTGCCGACGAGTTCAAGATTTTCACCAATATCAACAGCACCATCGTCGATCCGAAGAACTTCGATTCGAATTCATTCGTCGATGTGAAGAGCGATGTCTGCATCATTCCTCCAAATTCCTTCGCGCTGGCGCGCACCATCGAGTACTTCCGCATTCCGCGCAATGTGCTCACCGTCTGCCTGGGCAAATCGACCTATGCGCGTTGCGGCATCATCGTCAACGTGACCCCGTTCGAACCGGAGTGGGAAGGCTACGTCACGCTGGAGTTCTCCAACACCACGCCGCTGCCGGCCAAGATCTACGCCGGCGAAGGCTGCGCCCAGGTGCTGTTCTTCGAGAGCGATGAAGTCTGCGAGACTTCCTACAAGGACCGCAACGGCAAATACCAGGGCCAGCATGGCGTGACCTTGCCGAAGGCCTGATCTTTACCTGGCTTTACACTTGCGGGCCTTCAGTGGCCCGCTTTGCCGTCGATACCAAGTCAACAAGGTTGATATCGACGGGAGAACAGCATGGTACAGGCAATCGGATCATCTGCCAGCGCAAGCGGCGCCGCCAGCGGCGGTGACAGCGCAAGCAGCATCGCGGCTTTGCAAAAGCAACTGGCCGCGGTCCAGAAGCAGTTGACGGAAGCGCAGAAGGACAGCAGTGAGGCGGGTCAGCAGAAGGCTGAATTGCTGGCGCAGCAGCTTGAGGCGATCCAGGCGCAGATCGCGCAGCTGCAGGCCGCCGCCGCGCAGAAGGCCGCCCTGCAGGCCAGCCAGGCCGCCCAGGCGGCCAGCCAGGAGCCGGATCGCGGCCAGGGCGATGAGCGCCGCTATGCCACGGTCGGCAGCGTGATCGACACGCAGGCCTGAGCGGCCGCCATGGGTGACATTCCGTGCGGACGGGGAGGGCGGACCTGACCAGAATAACGACAAAGCGAGCTGCCCGGCCAACGGCGGGCAGCTCCATAAAGCGAACAATAAGAACATGAATAAACTTAGCGAGCCGACCATCGCGATATTGGTGCCTTGCTATAACGAGGCCCAGACCATCGCCACCATCGTGCGCGATTTCCGCCTTTGTCTGCCGCAGGCTCACATCTACGTATTCGATAACAACTCCAGCGACGACACCGCGCGGATCGCCCGTGAAGCCGGCGCCATCGTGCGCTCGGTGCCGCTGCGCGGCAAAGGCAGCGTGGTGCGGCGCATGTTCGCCGACATCGAGGCCGACGCCTATGTGATGGTCGACGGCGACGACACCTACGACGCCAGCGTGGCGCCGCAACTGGTCGCGCGCCTGCTGAACGAGGGACTGGATATGCTGGTGGGGAACCGCGTCAGCGCGGAGCAGGCCGCCTACCGTCCCGGCCACCGCTTTGGCAACGCCTTGCTGACGGGCTGTGTGTCCTTCCTGTTCGGCCGTACCTTCACCGATATCCTGTCGGGCTACCGGGTGTTCTCGCGGCGCTACGTCAAATCCTTCGCCGCCCATTCGGCCGGCTTCGAGATCGAAACCGAGCTGACCGTGCACGCGCTGGAGCTGCGCCTGCCGGTGGGCGAGGTGGAGACCATCTACAAGGCGCGGCCCGAAGGCTCGGAGAGCAAGCTCAGTACTTATCGCGACGGGCTGCGCATCCTGTTGACCATCCTGCGCCTGTTCAAATCGGAGCGGCCGCTGGCCTTCTTCTCGCTCGGCTCCGCGGCCTGCGCGCTGGTCTCGCTCGGACTGGCGCTGCCGCTGGTGGCCACCTATCTGGAAACCGGCCTGGTGCCGCGCCTGCCGACGGCGACGCTGTGCGCGGCGATGATGCTGTTCGGCGTGATCCTGTTGGTGTGCGGCATCATCCTCGACGCGGTCACCAAGGGCCGCATCGAACAGAAACGTTTCGCCTACCTGGCCCAGCCCGCGCCGCCGCTGTTTCCCGCCCATGGCTAGGACGGCGACCCAGTTCCTGCGCTTCGCGGTCGCCGGGATAGTTGGCCTGCTGGCCGACATCACGGTGCTGTATGGCGCGCTGTTCCTGCACAGCGGCCCCTATCTTGGGCGCCTGCTGTCCTTCCTGGCGGCGGTGTGGTGCACCTGGCGTCTGAACCGCCGCTATGCCTTCGTCGCGACGGCCTCGCCGTGGTCCGAGTGGTGGCGCTATCTGATGGCCATGAGCGTCGGTGCGCTGCTCAACCTGGGCGTGTACACCGTGACGCTGCGGCTGTTGCCGGAGGCGCTGTGGCTGCCGGCGCTGGCAGTGGCGCTGGGCTCGCTGGCGGGCATGCTGCTCAACTTCCTGAGTGCCAAGCGCTTCGTCTTTTCTTCCTGATCGGCTTCCCATGACATTGTTGACCGCGCGGCTGGCCGCGCTTGAGGCCTGGTTCGCGCGGCGCACCGCGTTTTTGCAGCACCCCAAGGCGGTGCGCTATGCCCTCGTGCTGATGCCGCTGCTGTTTGGCCTGTACGTCCTGCTGCAGGGACAGGACGACAACTGGGACTTGCGCAACTACCATCTGTACAACGCCTATGCGCTGATGAACGGTCGCATTGGTTTCGACCTGGCGCCGGGCCGCTTCCAGACCTACTTCAATCCCACCATCGACCTGCCGCACTACCTGCTGCTGAACTGGTTTTCGGCGCCGCTGGCCGGCTTCGTGTTCGGCGTGCTGCATGGCCTGAACTTCGTGCTGCTGTTCGCGATCGCCCGCGAGCTGCTGGGCAAGGGCGAAGCCGGCGGCGGCTATCGCCTGCCGCTGCTACTGGCGGCGGCCGGCACGCTCGGTCCGGCCTTCCTGGGCGAGATGGGCAATTCGATGGGCGACAACACCACCGCGCCGCTGGTGCTCGGCTCGCTGTGGATGGTGTTGCGCCACTGGGAACTGCTGTTGCGCTGGAACGCGCGCGCGGCACGGACGGCATTGCTGGCGGGCCTGCTGATCGGCATGGGTACGGGCCTCAAGCTCACCAATGCCACTTATGCCGCGGCGCTGTGCCTGGCCCTATGCGCGCTGCCGCTGGGCTTCCGGGCCTGGCTGCGGCTGAGTTTTGTGTACGGTGCCGGCGTGTTGGGCGGGATCGCGCTGACGGCCGGCTGGTGGTTTTGGAAGATGTGGCTGATGTTCGGCAACCCGTTGTTCCCGCAATTCAACAACGTCTTCCACGCGCCATTGGCGCGCGAGAGCGGTGTGATCGACACCTATTTTTTGCCGAAGAATCTGGGCGAGACGGTGCTGTGGCCTTTCCTGTTCTGGCTCGATTCGCATCGCGTTTCGGAACTGCCGATCAAGCTGGCGATGTGGCCGGTCGTCTACACGCTGTTCCTTGCGCTGGCCTTGACGCTGCTGTGGCGCCGTCTGCGTCCGCGCGGGCTGGCGCCGGCGCGCAGCGTTGCCGGCGCGCGCGGTGCCTTCGTGCTGATGTTCTTTGGCCTGGCCTTCGTGGCCTGGATGCGTCTGTTCAGCATCTACCGCTATCTGATTCCGCTGGAACTGCTGGTGCCATTGGTGATCGTACTGCTACTGCAATGCATACTGCCACGTATCGACATGGCCAGGCGCCTGGCCGGCTACCTGCTGGTGGCGCTGGCGCTGGGATCGCACCCGGTACCGGAATGGGGCCACGTGGGCTGGACCGCGCGCGGCTACAGTGCCGAGGTGCCGGACTTGCCGGCGCCCGGACAGACCCTGGTGTTCATCGTCCAGCCGCATCCGCCGCTGGCCTGGCTGGCCACCTTCTTCCCGGCGCCGGTGAAGTTCATCGGCCTCGATACCGGTTTCCCCGAATCGGCGCTGTACCGCGCCCAGGTCGCCGCGGCCCTGGCCGAGCGCGCCGGTCCGCACTATGTGATGCTGGCGGCGGCGAAGAACGAAAAAGAAGTCACGCGCCAGCACAAGCTCGATGCCGCCAGATGGCTGGGACTGACCGGCAGTGAGTCCGGCTGCGCGCGGCTGGAATGGCTGTCGCAGCGGGTGCGCCTGCAACTCGATTTCCGGCGCCTGCCGACGGGCGGCTGCACGCTGGACCTGCAGGCACGGCACCAGTTGGACCTGGTAGCGCTGGACGCCGGCATCGTCGGCGAGGCCGCCCAGCATATCGTGCCCTACGGCTTGCAGCTCGATGCCGCCAGCTGCAAAGTCTATCCCGCAGCGGTCGGGGAGGAACGCTATCCTTACCGCTTGTGCGCAGTCAGGACGTCGCCGCCGGGCAAATAAGGAGGGCGCGGGCCGCCTAGGGGCGCTGCCGGTAGCACAATCTCGACGCACAGGCCGCCGCCATCGGGCCGGTTCGTCGCACTGATACCGCCGCCGTGGGCCTGCACTACTTGCTGGGCGATCGCCAGCCCGAGGCCGTGGCCTTCAGTGCTGCGCAGGGTATCGCTGGAGCGGAAAAAAGGCCGGAAGATCGCCTCCAGATCGGCCGGCGCCACGCCGGGGCCGCGATCGAGCACGCGAATGTGCAGCTGGCGCTTCTCGGGCCGGGCATCGAGCTGCAACTGCACGGTGCCGCCCTCGGGACTGTGCTTGATGGCGTTGCGCACCACGTTTTCGATGGCGCGGCCGAGCAGGTCGGTCTGCCCCATCACCAATACATCGGCGTCGCCCTCGATCACCACTTTGCGGCGGGCGCTGGCTGCTTCGAAGCTGGCGTCGTCGGCGATCTGGTCGAGCAGTTCGGCCATGCTGATTTCCTCCGGCAGCGCGCTCAGGGCGCCCGCTTCGAGCCGCGCCAGCGTCAGCAGCTCGCCCACCAGTTTGTCCATGCGGACGCTTTCGCGTTCGATTCTCTCCATAGACGCGGCCATTTTTTCCGGCTGCTGGTGCGCCAGGCCGATCGCCGCCTGCAGCCGCGCCAGCGGCGAGCGCAGCTCGTGCGATACGTCGTGCAGCAGGCGGGTCTGGCCGTCGATCAGATTGCGCAGGCGTGCCGTCATGCGGTCGAAATCGCGGCCCAGATCATTCAGTTCGTCGCCGCGCTTGTCTTTGCCCGCGCCGAAACGCGGCGCCAGATCGCCGCCAGCCGCCGCTTCAAAAGCCTGACGCAGGGAGCGGATCGGGCGTGAAAAATACCAGGCCAGCAGCACCGCGAACAGCAGGCTGGCCAGCACCGCGGTCAGGATAGGCACCCATGGCTTAAGCGGTTCAAAACGCGGACCGGGCGGACCCTGGCGGCCGCCAGGACCTTGCGGGCCGCCCCGATTCGCGCCATCTTCGCCGCCCATCGGGCCGCCGCGCATGGCCGGGCGATCGCCTGCCGTGGGTGAGGGGCCGCCATTGAATGGATCGTGTTGCGTGCGTTGCGGCATGCCGGAGCGCTGGCCCGGTTCGGTATCGCCGTTCTCGCCATCCTCGCCATTGCGGCGCGGCCGGTCGGGCGGGGCGGGTGGGCGCTTCCGCGGCGACAGCACCGCCTGCGCGCTTTCCAATTCGGTGTGCGCCAGTCCCGCCAGCAGCGGCCGTTCCGGGCCGTCGAGGCCGCGTTGGTGCTCGCGCGAGGGCAGGAACAGCAGGTAACGATGGCCGTCGCTGCCGCTCACTTCGCGCACCACGCGGTGGGCGCCTTCCGTCTTGAGCAACTGGCGCGCTTCGCCCTGCATGGCCGGGGTGACGACCCGTCCGAGCAGCTCGTGGCCTGTATCGTCGAGTGCGAACACGCGGTGATGGTCCATCGCTTCGAGCAAGGCGCGCATCGCCTTGGCGCCGCCGAATTGTAGCGTGGAGGCTGCCGCGTTGATGGCCATTTCGGCCGGCGGGCTGGTGTCGATGTCGGCGCCCGCGCCTTGCTGCGGGTTGCGGTTCTTCAGCCAGATGGCGCCGCCGATGCCGACGGTAGCCGCCAGCTGGGCCAGCAGGATACACAGGAAAAACTTCCAGAACAGGCGGCCCACGGCGTCAGTCCTTGATCAGCTGATAGCCCAGCCGGTACACGGTTTGCAGGCAGGAGCGCCCATCGGCGATGGTGCCCAGCTTGTGGCGCAGGCTGCTCAGGTGGACGTCGATATTGCGGTCGAAGCGCGCCATCGGCCGGCCCAGACCCTGCTCGGACAAGGTGTTCTTGCTGACCGGGCGGCCGGCGTTGCGGGCCAGCACTTCGAGCAGATTGAATTCGGTGCTGGTCAACTCCAGCGCCTTGCCGGCCCAGGCGGCGCGGCGCTGCTCCGGCCACATGGTCAGCTGGCCCACGCTCAGCGTGGCGGCGGCGGCTGGATCGAGCGGAGCGCCCTGGGTACGGCGCAGGATCGCGCGGATGCGCGCGGTCAGCTCGCGCGGCGTGCAGGGCTTGGCCACGTAGTCGTCGGCGCCCAACTCCAGGCCGACGATGCGGTCGGTGTCGTCACCGCGTCCGGTCAGCATCAGGATGGGCAGCTGGCTGGTGGCGCGGATGCGGCGCAGCGTTTCCAGTCCGTTCATGCGCGGCATCATCACGTCGAGGATGGCGATCGCGTACTGGCCGCTCAGTGCCTCCACCGAGCCGGCCTGGCCGTCATGCACGGCGCGCACTTCAAAGCCTTCCAGCTCCAGGTATTCCTGGAACATGCCCACCAGCTCGATGTCGTCGTCTATCAGCAGTACCTTGGTCATTGCAGCGCTACTATTCAGTGTCGATCCGGCCATGATAGCGCACCTTGCAGAGCGGTTAGCGCCGCTTTACCCGCTTTTACATGGCAAGCCACCGCGTGCCCAAGGGCCATCTTTACATGCTTTTACGTCCCGCTAACGGCGCTTTACATGGCCGGATCGCACAATGGCTGCTCTTCACAGACATCTTCACAAGGACTGCGCAAAAATGAACAAGAACAGACAAGGCGTGCGAGACCTGCTGCTGCTGACCGCACTGGCACTGCCACTGGCGGGATGGAGCGGCATCAGCAGCGCCGCCGAGGACAATGGCGGCCCTGAATATGGCCGCGCCGAACGTGGCGGCCCCGGCGGTCCAGGCGGCCCGGGAAGGGCCAGCCCAGCCGGCCCCGGCGCCGAACAATGCGGCCCGGATGGCGCCGGACCGGAGCATGGCCCGCAGGACGGTCCGCCTCCGGGCGAACATGGTCCGCGCGGTCCGCAAGGTCCGCATGATGTCATGGGCGTCTTTGGGCGCGGCCCGGAATTGCCCTTCCTGCGCGGCATCGAGCTGACGGAAGCCCAGCAGGACAAGCTGTTCGCCATCCTGCATGCTCAGGCGCCGTTCCTGCGCGAGCAGGGCAAGGCGGCCGACAAGGCCCATGCGGCGCTGCGCGCCCTGAACAAAGCGGCGGCCTATGACGACGCCAAGGCGGCCGCATTGGCCAACA
The DNA here is from genome assembly GCA_013284265.1 of Oxalobacteraceae bacterium. Classification (GTDB taxonomy): domain Bacteria; phylum Pseudomonadota; class Gammaproteobacteria; order Burkholderiales; family Burkholderiaceae_D; genus Rugamonas. The sequence goes on from JABTBR010000019.1 coordinate 67,967, forward strand.
GCGCGGCGCAAGCCATGGCCAGTATCGCCCTGCAGCAGGTACGCACGCAGCAAAAGGTATTGGCCCTGCTGACGCCTGAACAGCGCAAGCAGCTGGCAGAAGACAAGCCACATCGTCCCGTCCGTCCCTGAAGTTTGTTGGTCCACCCATAGGAGAACCATATGTCGATCAGTGCCATCAATTCCAGCAGCGCAGCAAGCCAGTTGAACTACATGAGCAAACTGTCCAACGCCACCGAGGCAAGTTCGTCGGACGCCACCGGGGCCACCCGCGGCGCACCGCCGCCGCGCCGCCCCGAAGGCGGCGGCTTCATCGAGGCGATCGCCAGCGCGCTGCAGCAGATCGGTGTCAGCGACAGCAGTTCCAGCACTGGCGCCAGCACCAACACCGACAGCACCGACAGCACCGACGCCACCAGCGCCGCACAGGCACTGGGTAGCTTCCTGCAGGACCTGATGGCATCGCTGCATACGCAGGGCAATGACAGTTCCGGCCCGCCGCCATACGGCGAAGCGGGGCAGGTGGGCGGTCCCGGTGGCGCTGGCGGTCCAGGCAAGCTGGAAGCCGACCTGCAAAGCCTGATCGCCAAACTTACTTCCGGCACCGACAGCGGCACGGACAGCAGCGACAGCACCAGCGCCACCGAGGCAAGCAGCGACAGCACCACCGCGCTGGAAAGCTCGTTCAAAAACCTGCTGGAAAAACTGGGTGGCGACAGCAGCGATTCAAGCAGCAAGCTGGCGTCCTTCCTGGAGGCTTTGTCGAGCAATCTTCCGGGGGTGGGCAGCAGCGGCAACCTGATTAACACCACGGTCTGAGGCAGCGGCCCAGCCACTCAAGGAGCAATGAATGACAATGGAGCACGATCACCACGAGCATAGCCTGGCACAAGATCTGGCGGCGATGATGCGGATGGCGTCGAACCGGCGCCAGTCGCTGCGCTGGCTGCTGGCCGGTGCGGCGGTCCTGCCGGTACTGGGCTGCGGCGGCGGTTCGTCCAGCAGCGACACCAGCACCGCCAGTACCACCACGACGACGACGCCATCGACCGGCACCAGCACCACGCCTGCCACCGGCACCTGTGGTCTGATACCGGAAGAAACCGGCGGCCCGTATCCGGGCGACGGCACCAACAGCAACAGCGGCGGCATCGTCAACGTACTGACCCAGTCGGGCGTGGTGCGCAGCGATATCCGCAGCAGTTTCAACGGCCCCACCGGCGTGGCGGCGGGGATTCTGCTGACGATCAAGCTGCAGATCGTCAACGCCAACAATAGCTGCGCCTCGCTGGGCGGCTATACGGTCTATCTGTGGCATTGCGACCGCGATGGCAACTACTCGCTGTATTCGAGCAGTATCTCGGCGCAGAACTATCTGCGCGGCGTCCAGGAGGCCGACAGCAGTGGCAACATCAGCTTTACCACCATCTTCCCGGGTTGCTATTCGGGCCGGATGCCGCATGTGCACTTCGAGGTGTATCCAACACTGGCCAAGGCGAGCAATGCCGGGAACCGCATCAAGACTTCGCAGTTCACCTTCCCGTTGGCTACCTGCAGCGAGGTGTATGCCACCAGCGGCTATAGCGCCAGTGTGCGCAACCTGGCGCAGATCAGTTTTGCGTCGGACAATGTGTTCAGCGACGGCACCAGCCTGCAAATGGGGACGATGTCGGGCAGTGTGACGGACGGCTATGTGCTCACGCTGCAGGTGGGCGTGAGCGCATAAGCGGGGAAGACGAGTAGAGGGAGGCAAACAACAGGCTGCGGCGGCGCTGTGATGTGGTGCAACCGCGACTGAAAAACTACCGGCAGCGCTGGGAGAACGAGGTTCTTCCTGCGTTGCCTTTTTATTTTCCCGCTTTCGTGTGGGGTGTCGTCGTGCTTCAGCCGGCACGCGATGGCTGTGTGCGCCGCATGCCGGATATGTCTTCAGTCTGTCTTTAAACCGAACCCATGAAGCCCAGATTGGTGTCGGTGAAATTACCCAGATTTTTGAATACGGCATTGACCTCATCGACTTGCAAACCGAACCACTGGGCCAGTTGCGCCGCATACTGGTCTACCGACGTGGTCGGCTACGGAAGTTGCCGAAACCGTATTGGCCAAGCAGGTCGTAAAAGTGTGCCATGCCATACGGGAAGTTCGCGTCCGCGCCGTTGGCATAGGAGATGACGAAAATTTTCGACAAGGCGAAGGCGACACGCTGGCGCAACTGATCGTCACCAATATTGAGGTCGCCAGTGATTCTGAGATCGCCAATGGCATGGCGCCAGAATGATTCAAACCACTGTGGTTGATCCGCTTTGGAGGCACTATCGATCGCCTTCAATTGCCGGTCGCGCTCCATCATGAAGGGCAGGTGGAGATTTTGGGGTTTGGCGAACTGCTCCGTGATCCAGGCGTGGCTGCCTTTTCTGCACAACTCGTCCATGGTCTTGAAACTGGAGCCGAAACTGGCTTGCGTCAGAAAGCGCGAGGCTTCCTTTGCTGTCATATTTCCATAGGACTGGCCTGGAAGGCAAATGCTGGCGGCGGATTGGGGTGCCGGCTCGGCGGCTTGCGATTGCGGGCTGGCGCAGATGCCTGCCAGCGCCAGGGCGGCGACAACGCGTGTGGGTCTTCCGATGTTCATTTTTCATCCTTGATGTTTTTTCAACAACGCGGATTCTAGAGTATTCGCAGGAGAAACAAATGTGTTTTTAGATGGCGATGTTGCAGCGTGCGCGCAAAGATATTTTTTGTTAATTTAACTGGAAGTTACCGTGAGGTCGATGGAAGTTACTATGAGGAAAAGGAGGTTATTGCATTGAAATGTGCAATAAAAACAACAACATGCCCATATTGCCGAGTCAAGTGTTGATGGCAGCGCCAGGGGCCGATGGCCGCCGGCGCTGTTCATTTACATCAGGCGGGCTTCATGAAGCCAAGGTCGGGCTTGCTAAAACCGGCCAGACGGGGGAATACGGTGGCAATTTGAGCGCCATCCAGGCCAAACCACGTGGCCAGCGTGGCCGCATACTGCTCCACCGAGGTGGTCGGCAGTAGAGCGCCGGAGCCGACATCCCAAGCGTTGTTCAGGGCGACAAGAGGGACTTCGCCGTAGATCTTGCCGCCGTAGACGGCGCCGCCCACAACAAAGTGGTGCGCACCCCAGCCGTGGTCGCTGCCGTCGCCATTGCTCGAGAGCGTACGGCCAAAGTCGGAGGCTGTAAACAGCGTCACCTGGCTGCTGATGTCGCCACTCCCTGGGAAGGCGCGCATGGTGCTGTCGAAATATGCCAATGCGTGGTCCAGCTTGGCCATCAGGTCGGCATGGTCGATACGCTGGTTATCGTGGGTATCGAAGCCTGGCAAACTGACGAAGAACACCTGGCGCTTGACGCCCAAATTGGTACGGCCGCCAATAATGCGCGCCACACTCTGCAGTTGTATCGCCAGCGGATTCGGGGCCCAGGTATCCGCATCGCTTGGTTTGACTTTCGGCAGTTTATATTGCGTCGGATTGGGCACGCCACCTGCGCCGGCCGGCAGCATGTTGGTGCTCAGTGCCTGTTGCGCGGCAATGGAGCGCGCCACGATCTGCGCATGCTCGTTCTCAATCGGGTTGTCGCGCGCCGCCGTGATGGTATCTTTCACCATCGAAGGGGTGCCCGCCACCACATTCATATCGAAGAAGTTCGACTTCAGGCTCGAAATGGCGACCGCACCTTGTGAGCTGACTTGATAGGGAGTCGTGATGGCGCCAGCCAGGAAGACGGTATTACCCGAGGCCGAGACACAGGTGAATTTATGGTCGCTGTTCGAATCGTGTTTCGCGTCAGCCAACTTGCCGCCCCAACCGAAATTGGCGCCTTCGGGTTTGAGCGACTGCCACATCGACTGCTGATCGTTGTGCGAGAACAGTTTCGGTGGCGCCAGGGACCGGTCCGCCTTATACACGTCCTTATTCGCAATCGGTTGCAGCAGGGTGCCCACGTTGGCCACGATTGCGGCCCGGTTATTGCCGTACAAACCATGGAGCGCGGTCAGATTCGGGTTCAGGCCGAAGCTACGCACCCCATTGTCGCTGCCCGTCGATGGAAGCTTCAGCAGGCTGAGCTTGTCGAGCATGATCGAGCCGCTGCCGCCGGTGCTGCGCTGCGCGCTGTAGTAGCCCCACTCTTCATTGTCCATCGCCAGCACGGTGTTGTAGTGATCATTGCCACCGGCCAGGAACAGACAGATGATCGCCTTGTAATCGGTGGCGTTCTCCGCTGCGGCCTCGCCCATGACGGCCAGATTGATCGCCAGCGGTACGGCGGCGCTGCCGCCTGCCATGGTCAGCAGATTGCCAACGAAACGGCGGCGTGATTGATTGTGTTCCATAGTCATCCTTTATTTCTGTACCAAGTATTCGGGGGCAGCCATCGTCATGTAAATCGCCAGGCCGACACGGTTGCGCACGCCCATCAGGACGGCGGCGGCATTGCTGTTGTCGGACTTGAGCGCCGGGAAATAGATGGTCTGCATCCTTGCTTTGATGAGAGCGCGGTAGGTATCCGGCAGGGTGTCGTTGGTCAGCAAAATGCTGACGTGACGTATCAGCTTGTCCGGTTCGGAGGCCAAGGCGTACTCGTTCACATATTGGCTGGTGATGTCATGGTCGGCGTACACGCCGCCGGTGCTGTAAGTTGGTGCCCCAAAGCCCTTGCGGACCATTTCTTCGAGCGCATTCAGATAGCCGGTGACAGACAGTTCCGACGTGGTTTGCAATTCCGGCGCGACCAGCTCTGGGTGCGAGATAGTCCAGCTTGACGGCATGTAAGCGGGACGGAAATAATTGAACACGCTGGGCGCGCGCAGCGGCGACTGACCGAAGGTGGCCACAGGATCGTCGGCGATATACGCCCTGAAGTTGCCGCTATTCGAATAGGCATTGAAAGCGCGCGCCCAGTTTGCTGCGCGGACGATAGGTTCGCGCAGTTTGTAAGTTCTTGCGTTGGGCAGGCGCGCCTCATCGTCCATCAGAATGGCACGGATGACAGTTTGCATATTGCCACGATCGCCAGGGGTGTTGAACGCCAGGGCCACCCGTCGCACATAGTCGGGGGAGGGATTGCTAGTAACCAGACGCTGAATCAGCTGGCGGCCGATAAAGGGGCCGACATTGTCATGATTGAAGAGTTCGTCGATCGCCTGATCCATCTCCGTTTCACCGGCATTGCTGGCGTTGCTGGCCGGAATGGTCTTGGTCAGGAATGCCTTCGATGAGGTGGAATGGAAGTAGGGATACATTTGCATCGGCACGATTTCGCGGTCGGGGGGCTTTACCGAATCATCGTCACCGTAGAAGCGCAGCGCCGTGTTAGTGCCGCCGCCCCAGCTCCAGCCGGTAAACACCTTGGCCAGGCCCTCCACGTCCTCATGCTTATAGGTCTCGATCGGATTATTTTGGGCATCGAGCAGGCGCTCGCCATTTGTGTCGAGCTTGTACAAGCCGATGGAAAACAGTTGCATGATTTCGCGCGCGAAATTTTCGTCCGGCACCCGCTGGACGGCGACATTTGGCGGCGTTTCTTTTTCGTTGCGCAGGTGGCTCAGGTACAGACCCATCATCGGGTGGGTGGCGACCATTTTCAGCAAGTCGCGGAAATTCATGAGGCCATATTTGCCGAGCTTGTCGTAGTAGTCCGCCATACCGCGCGGCTTGAAAGTAACGGCGCCACTGTTGAACGAGACCACGAAGATTTCCGACAGCGCAAACGCGACGCGCTGGCGCAACTGGTCCTTGCCGACCTGGCCGCCGTCGCCAATGGCCTGACGCCAGAACGATTCTACCCAGTGGGTCTGATCCAGTTTGCCGTTGACGGGTGCGGGCGATCGATGGTCGAGGTAGTACAGATTGGTGTTGAGCGGCACATGCTCAATTGCGAACTGGGCGGTGATCCAGTCGTTATAACCCAAATGGCAGAGCTCTTCGATGCTGGCGGTGCTCGGGCCAAAAGTGGCTTGGCCGAGGAAGCGAGCCGCCTCCGCAGTGTTCATTCGGTGGCCCTCGAAGGCGCAGAGCGACTCGGCCGAGACAGGGGCAGGTGCCGCTGCCTGGGCGGTAGCGCTCAGACCGGCCAGCGCCAGGGCCGCGATCAATCGTGTTGGTGTTCCGATGTTCATCTTCTATCCTTAGTGTTTTATCAACGTCAAGAATTCTCGAAGATTTCATACCTGAAGTAAATAGAGCATTCCGCGGCAAGCGGATACGTGATTTGGACAAACTACATTTTTGCTAGCTTAAGCAGGGGAAAGCGGGATAATTACCAGAAGTTAATATTGAAGCATCAATATTATATATTTTAATAACATGTTGCAGATATGCCTCATTTTCATCAATTGTTACAATTTTTGAGGATCTCCTTGGCATATTTTTCTTGACAAGGATTTTACTGTCACTCGTGCGGGGCAGAGTGGGCGGGGAGTTTCCGGGCGAAAAAAAAGCAGTGCCGGCGACTGCCGGCACTGCTTTTTCCAGATGTGAGGACCGGGTCAGGCCGCCGACATGAAGCCCAGATTACGGGTGCTGAAATTGCCCAGGTTAGGAAAGACATCGGTGAGCTGGCTTGCGCTCAGGCCGAACCAGGTAGCCAGTGTGGCGCCGTACTGGTCCACCGAGAAGGTGGGCAGCAGCGAGCCGGAACTGACATCGTAGTCGTGATTGAGTCCGATCGGCGGCACGGCGCCGTAGATGTCGCCGCCCTTGACCGCGCCGCCGATCACGAAGTGGTGCGAGCCCCAGCCGTGGTCCGAGCCGTCGCCATTGCTGGCGAAAGTGCGGCCGAAGTCGGAGGCGGTAAACAGCGTGACCTGCCTGCGCATGTCGGTCCCCTGCAGCGCGGCCAGGGCGGCGTCGAAGTACGCCAGTGCATGGGCCAGCTTGGCCATCAGGTCGCCATGGCGGGCGCGCTCGTTGTCGTGGGTGTCGAAGCCAGACAGGTTGACGTAGAACACCTGGCGCTTGGCGCCCAGGCCGCCGCGTCCACCGATGATGCGTGCCACCGTCTGCAACTGCACGGCCAGCGGGTTCGTTGCCAGCAAGCCGGTGTTCGGATTGACATACCGGGTCGGGTCGGGCACGCCGCCGCTGCCGGCGGCCAGTATCGCGCCGCTCAGCAGGGACTGCGCGGCGATCGAACGGCTGACCACGGCCGCATGTTCCTTGCCGATGTTGGTGGTGCCGCCGGCGGTGATCACCTGCTGCAAGGTGTTGCTCTGGGCGGGGGAATTGAACAGCATGTTGTTCAGGGTGCGGATCGGCACCGCGCCGGCCGCGCCGACCTGGTACTGGCGCACATCGCGCCCGGTCAGGAACACGGCGTTGCCGGCCGCCGAGATGCAGGTGAAGTTCGCATGGCTGTTGGAGGCGGCCAGCATGTCGCCCATCCGCCCGCCCCAGCCGAAGGCGGCGCCTTCGGGCTTGTAGGATTGCCACAGCGACTGCTGGTCGTTGTGCGAAAACAGTTTCGGCGGCAGATTGCTGCCGGCGCGGTACTGCAGCCGGGTAGTGGGCTGGATCAGGGTGCCGACATTGGCGACGATGGCCGCCCGGCCCTGCTCGAACAGGGCCTTGATCGGCTTGAGCTCGGGGTGCAGGGCGAAGCTGCGGCCCGGGTTGGCGTTGCCCGAGGGCGTGATCGGCAGCACGCCGTTGACCGCGCCCACGCCGGGCAGGGCGATCGAACCGCTGTCCTTGGTGGTGCGGATGGTGCTGTAGGCATTCCAGGATTCGCTGTCGGTGGCCAACAAGGTATTGAAATGGTCATTTCCGCCACCCATGTACAGGCAGATCAGCGCCTTGTAGTCGGTCGCCGTTTCGGCGGCGGCCTGGCCCATGGCGGCCAGGTTCAGTGCGAAGGGCGCGGCGCTGCCGCCGGCCATGGTCAGGATGTTGCCGATGAAGCGGCGCCGTGATTGATTGTGGTCCATGCTCATTCCTTATTTTTGTACCAGGTATTCGGGCGACGCCATCGTCAGGAAGATCGCCAGGCAGGCGCGCTGGCGGCGCACCTCGGCCATCACGGCGGCATTGCCGGCGTCGGGCTTGGGATAGTACATCCCGGTCATGGCGGTGGAAATCATGCCGCGCAGCTCAGGCGACATGGTGCCGTTGGTCAGCAGCAGGCTGACGCGGTCGAGCAGCAGCTCGGGCGTATCGGCCAGCGCGATCTCGGCGGCATAGTCTGGCCGCACATCATAGTTGCTGCCCACGCCCTTGCGCACCACCTCTTCCATGAAGTTCAGGTAACCGGTGACCGAAGGTTCGGCCGTGATCTGCATTTCCGGCGCGACCTGGCCGGCGTCGGCGATGCTGCTGTTGGGCGGCACATAGGACGGGCGGTAGAAATTGAACACCGAGGGCGAGCGCATCGGGCTCTGGCCCAGGCCGGTGAGCGGATCGTCCAGGGTGGTGATGTAGAAACGGCCAGAGCCGGATTTGGCATTGAAGGCGCGTGCCCAGTTGGCCAGACGCACGATAGGCTCGCGCAGCTTGGAGACCGTGGGATTGCCAGGCTGGCGCGCTTCCGGGTCCAGCAGGATGGCACGGATCACCGCCTTCATGTCGCCGCGCACGCCGCTGCCATTGTCGGCGAAGGCGGCCGAGACGCGTCCGATATAGGCCGGGCTCGGGTTGCTGGTGACCAGGCGCTGGATCAGCTGGCGGCCGATGAACGGTCCCACGTTCGGATGGTTGAACAGGGTGTCGAGCGCGACCTGGGCATCCCACTCGCCGCTGGTGTTGCCGCGGATGGTCACGCCGAGGAACTTCTTCTCCGAGGTCGAGTGGAAGTCCGGATAATTCTGCATCAGTTTCCAGTCGCGGTCCTCGGCGGCCACATAGCCGTAGAAGCGCTGGATCGAGCGGTCGGGGCCGCGCCAGCTCCAGCCGGTGAAGACCTTGGCCAGGCCGGCCACGTCGTCGTGGGTATAGGTTTCAATCGGCTTGCCATTGCTGAGCTTGACGGAGCCGTCCGGGTTCAACTGGTACAGGCCGATGGTAAACAGCTGCATGATTTCGCGCGCGAAATTTTCGTCCGGCAGGCGGTAGTCCTGTTCCTTCTGGTTGCGCAGATGGCTCAGGTAGATCCCCATCATCGGGTGCAGGGCCACATGTTCAAGCAATTCGCGGAAATTGCCAAAGCAGTAGCGGCCCAGGCGGTCGTAGTAGTCGCCTATGCCGCGCGGGAAATTCTCGCCGGCGGCATTGTCGTAGGACACCACGAAAATCTCGGACAGGGCGAAGGACATGCGCTGGCGTAACTGGTCCTCGCCGCCGATGGCCTGACGCCAGAAGGATTCGAAAAATTGCGGCTGGTCCAGGCGCACGCCGGGATCGAGCTGCAAGGCGCGCGCCTTCATATAGTCCAGGTGGTTGTACTTCATCTTGGAGAACTGGTCGGTGATCCAGTTGTCCGGTCCCATCTCGACCAGGGCATTGATGCTAGCCATGCTGGGGCCAAAACTGGCCTGTGTCAGAAAGCGTGCCGCCTCGGCCTGGCTCATCCTGGAGGTGGAGGTTTCCGCGAGGGTCAGCCCGCCCTGGCCGCTGCGCGCTTCGCTGCTGTTGGCGTCGTGAGAGCGGTCGCCGCAGGCGCTGACGACGCAGATGGCGAGCGCGGCCAGAAGTAGTTTAGGAGTCCGGAATTGCATTGCCTATCCTCAATATTTTTTCGACCGCTAGATTCTAAAAGAGTTAATTTCAGATGCAAGTGGTGTTTTCAATTGTGCGAAGCACCATTCCATAAATGCAATTTTTTGAGGGATTTTGCCCGATGATGTTGGGAAATTGTCGGAACTTAATATATTGAAATTGAATATTATTTTTCAGAAACGTTCATTTCGTGCGACGAATTTGATGTTTTTTTGCATCAAATGCGAAATTTATTTCGCGGTTTCCTTGACTTGAGGGCTGGGCACGAACGTTGTTTCGTCAACTCTCTTGACAAATCTGAAACGCCTTCCGGGAGGCTGTGCTGCAATGCAGCATGGCATGGGCTTTGCTGCTGGTCGGTGCAACGCCGTCTCGTCAACCAGGAGTACCCCATGCCATCGGACTTGCTCGCCTACCGCCCTGAACTGGAATTGAATGCCACCGGGAAATTCGACGGCCGCGCCGACGCCGATCTGGCCACGCTGGGCTTCGCCGCCGAGGCGCTGGAGCTGCGCAGCGCCGCCGCCCTCGACCGGCTGATCGAGCGCATGGCCGCCCAGGGCGGGATGGCGCCGCAGGTCTTGCGCGGCACCTTGCCCGGCCGCGCGCTGCGCAGCCAGCTCAGGCGCGCCGCCCTGGCCGTGCTGCCCTTGCCGGGACAGAGCAGCGCCGCGCTGGCCGCGCTGAAAACCCGCGCCGCGCGCATTCTCGGCCTGGAACTCGAAGGGCTCAGCCCGGAAGACAAGGAGTTCGAGGTGGCCCAGCAGTTCGTGCGCTTCGCCCAGGATGCGATCCGCCGCACCGCGGCCGCGCCCGGGGCGGCCCAGGCCGCGCTGGTGCAGGCGGCGCGCCACCATGCGCCCGGCCTGCTGCGCCATGGCGTGCCGCAGCACGGGCGCTGGCTGCGCGCGGGACAGCGCCTGATCGTGCTCGATTGCTGAGCTTGTCGCCGCCCGGCAGCTGTGCCTGCGCGGGCTTTTGTTGTTTCACACTTCAAGAGGGGTTCACCATGCATGACATCGATCGTACGACGCTGGAATTCGGTTCCCAGGAAATGAGCGGCTACGAAGCCGAGTTCGAGTCCGAGCAGAACGAATGGGAGGGCGGCCAGCAGGGCATGTTCTCGGAATCGGAGGAAATGGAGCTGGCCAACGAGCTGCTCTCGGTCAGTAACGAGGCCGAGCTGGAGCAGTTTCTCGGCAGTTTCCTGCGCAAGGCCGCCTCGGTGGCCGGCAAGGTCATCAAATCGCCCATCGGCCAGGCCGTGGGCGGGGTGCTCAAGGGGGTGGCCAAGAAAGCCTTGCCGCTGGCCGGTGGCGCCATCGGCGGCTACTTCGGCGGCCCGCTGGGCGCCAAGATCGGCAGCGGGCTGGCCTCGGCGGCCGGCGGCGCGCTGGGGCTGGAGGCCGAGACCATGGGCGAGGAGCGCGAATACGAGGGCGCGCGCCAGTTCGTGCGCCTGGCCGCCGACACCGTCAACCGCGCCGCCTCGGCACGGGGTGGCGATCCGCGCGCGATCGCCCAGAACGCGGCCGTCGCGGCGGCGCGCCAGTTCGCCCCGGGGTTGCTGGGCAAGGGCGGCCTGGGCGGACCGGGTGCCGGCGCCGGGAGCGCCGCGCCTCAGGGGCGTGGGCAGGGCGGACGCTGGATGCGCCAGGGCCGCAAAATCGTCCTGTACGGCGTGTGATGCGATGTCCATGCCTTCGTTCGCCGCCGCCATGCTCGACCAGGAGGCCCGCTCGCTGCTGGCGCGCCTGGCCCGGGTGCGGCCGTTCGCGCTGATCGAGCCGATGGTGCCGGCCGCCGCCCTGCTGCCCGAGGCGCAACTGGCCATCGAGTCGCACCTGGCGGCCGGGCGGCACGAGCTGCAGGATCTGGTGCAAGCCTATCTGCGCTGGCTGGCGGCCCAGGCCGAGCGCCTCAATCCGGCCGAGGGCCAGCGCCGCTTCACCTTCCTGCGCCTGAAGTTCAACGCCACGCTGACCCAGTTCGACCTGTTCAACGACGTCATCACCCAGCGCAGCGAACACGAGAACGGGGTCTGGCTGTCGGGGCTGGACGCGGTGGCGGCCGATGCGCTGGCGATTCCGGGACGCTATTTCACGGCGCCGCCGGTGATCTGCTACCTCGACCGCGGTCCCGGCGCGGCGATCCGGCGCGCCCGCACCCGCCTGCCCGGCGGCGGCGACAATCCGGTCGCCATCATCCGCGTGCCGCGCGAGCGCATGGTCGGCAGCGGCATCGCTTCCTCGCTGTTTCACGAGGTCGGGCACCAGGGCGCGGCCCTGCTCGACCTGGTCAACTCGCTGCGGCCGCTGCTGCAGGCCATGCAGCACGGCGGCGGCGGGGCGCCGCAGGCCTGGCGCCTGTGGGAGCGCTGGATCTCCGAGATCGTGGCCGACCTGTGGTCGTTGGCGCGCTGCGGCGTGGCCGCCACCCAGGGCTTGATCGGCGTGGTCAGCCTGCCGCGCGCCTTTGTGTTCCGCCTGAATACCGACGACCCCCATCCCTCGCCGTGGATACGGGTCAAGCTCAGTTGTGCGATGGGGCGGGCGCTGTATCCGCATCCGCAGTGGGCCAGGCTGGAACGGCTATGGGAAGCCTTCTATCCGCTGCAGGGCATCGGCGGGCCGGAGCGCGCCCTGTTCGAGCAGCTGCAGGCCAGCATGGCCGCCCTGGTCGGGCTGCTGGTGGCGCACCGGCCGGCCGCGCTGCGCGGGCGCTCGCTGCCCGAGGCGCTGCAGGTGGCGGCGCGCCAGCCGCGCAGGCTGGGCGCCTGGTTCCGGCTGTGGAACCGCAGCCCGCGCCTGATGTACCGCGCCGCGCCCTCGCTGGTGTTTGCCGTGCTGGGACAGGCGCGCGCCAGCGGCCTGCTGGCCCCGGACCAGGAGGCGGCGCTGATGGGCCGCCTGCTGCGCCACTGGGCCTTGCGCAGTACCTTCGATACCACGGCCCTGTGCGCAACCCAGCAACATCGTTCGTCCATCCTTCAAGGAGTTTGATATGGCAACCAGGAATCCAACGGTAAAAGACGCCCGGCCGGGGACGGTGCAGGTCAGCGTGCACGACGGCGCCAGCGGGGCGGTGATCGTCAACGCCGCCATCGGCCTGTTCCGCTGCGCCGCGGCCGATTGCAACAACTTCGATCCGGCCAAGTGGCAGCCGCGGCGCGACGATCTGGTCGACATCCGCTACACCGATCTGCGCGGCTATGCCGTGTTTGGCGGTCTGGCGCCGGGCGCCTATGTCGCCAGCTACGACAATGTTCCGCTGACGGCGCCGCAATGCGCCGAACTGCACGCGGGTTGCGCCGCGCTGCTGTGCTTTGAACCGCAGGTGGAACCGGCCGTCACGCTCAGCTTCGAAACGCCCGATTGCCAGCCCAGCGCCTGCCGCACGGCGCGGGTCAACGACCGCGCCATCGCCAAGGTGTCCTTCTTCGGCGACCAGAGCCCCGAGCTGCGCCAGCGCGTGCGGGTGGCGGCGCCCCCATCCTGGAGCGTCCAGCGCGACGACCCGTATACCTTCATGTATGCGGTCAAGCGGCCCGGCACCCACCGCTTCGAAGGCCAGATCATGCTGGCGCGGCGCCAGGACAGCGGCCTGGGCGCGCTGCTGCCCGACGCTGGTATCGAGGGCGGCCCGGCCGCGCTGCTGGGGGTGGGCGCCGACTTCGACGCCGACGAGCGCACGCCGAATCTGATCGGCGGCAACGTCGGGGTTTCGCTGAGCCGCACCGAGACCGAGCCGACCGAGGACCTGAGCCTGTGGACCTTGATCCGCAACAGCACCGAGGCCATGTCCTTCAGCAATTACCTGCACTTCATCGACAGCCTGTTCTGCGGCGACGGCGCCAATGTGCGCGGCTTCGAAGCCGAGCGCTTCAGCAAGAAGGCCGAGCAGTTCCGCCAGTTGAACAAGCGCCGCGCGCTGCCGTTTACCGATGCCGAAGCCTATCGCGTCCTCAAGGCGGCCACCGAGGCCTTCGTCATGGTCAACTGCGGCGTGCTGAACCAGCCGCTGGCCTTCAATCCCAGCGAGGACGACGCCTATCTGGACCGGCGCGACATCCCCGCCAATAACGACCTGGAAACGGTCTTGCTCAGCAACTACCTGGAGAGCGTGGACGGCACCGTCACCTTGCCCTATCTGGCCATCATCCGCCGCAAGCTGCCCGATATCCCGATCACGCTGGCGCGCGGCAGCGAGGACGACGCCGACCTGTGCTTCGGCATCATCCAGGACAAGCTGTCGAACCCCTGCCTGCTCGAGCTGATCTGGTCCTACTGGCATGAGGAGGGCATGCTGGTGCAGTCGATGAACGCGATCACCCAGCGCTTCCAGAATGTGCGCGCACCCGGCATCAGCGAGGCGCTGGCCAATTCCGAGATCGACATGCTGCGCCCGCTGAACAATCTGATCTGGGGCTATACCCAGGACGAGCAGCACCGCCTGACGGTGGTGCGGCGCAACTACGAATATGACCACCACTACGGCGTGCGCCTGGACGGCAAGGCGGTGCAGAACTTCCGTCCGGCCGACAGCCGGTCCAAGTTCCTCGAAGCCTTCCACCATCTGCTGCGCCTGTGCACCTCTTTCTACCGCCAGGACGACGACACCACCGTCAAGGCCGACGCCTTCCCCGTGCTCAATGCCTTGAAGGAGGTGCACCTGATCCTGTCGCAGGGGGCGCACAACCAGTTCGGCGATCTGCCCTCGACGGCGCGCATCGAGATGATGATGCAGCAATGGTTGCTGGCGCGGCCAGAGTTCCGCGAATTCCTGCCGACGCGGCTGATGGTGGCCTACCCCGAGCCGTGGATGGACCGGGTCGACGCGATGAAAAAGCTGCAGAACTGGACCGACACCAGCGTGGTGCATTTCCGCAGCCTGGCCACCTTCGGCGAGCAGATCCTGCTGTCGGTGCGCTACGGCGCCTGGAGCGATATCTACGAACCGACGCCGGCCTTCAACTGGGCGCGCTTCTGGCGTCCGCAGGTGCAGGGCTATATCCACGCCTATCGCGCCGCGACCGGCGTGGACCTGTCCATCGACGCCGTCGATCCGGTGGCCGAGGCGACCATTCCCTCGGTGCTGCTGCGCCAGCGCCTGAGCGAACAGCTGCGCGGCAGCTGAGGCGATGTCGGACTTTTCCAGCGCCCTGTATCTGGGCATGCGCCATCCATGGGCCGAAGCGGGCGGGTGGAGCGGGGCCGCCGGCTGGCCGGCGCTGACGCTGGGCAAGCCGGCGGCACTGGAGGAGGCACCGTGCGCGCAGACCCTGGCGGCGCGGCTGGCGCGATTGCAGGGCTGTGCGGCGGCGGTGCTATTGCCGTCGACCTTGCACCTGTTCTGGGACCTGTTCGGCATGCTCGCGCAGGAGCCGCTCGCCGTGCTGATCGACGCCGGCGCCTATCCGATCGCGCGCTGGTGCGCGCAGCGCATGGCCCTGGCCGGCTGGCCGCAGCGGGTGTTCCGCCATGGTTGCGCGGCGGCGCTGGCGGCACTGGTGCGCCAGTTGCGCCAGTCGGGGCGGCGCCCGCTGATCCTGGCCGACGGCTACAGCCCAGGCCAGGCGGCGCCACCGCCGCTGGCCGCCTACGCCGCCATCGCGGCCGATGCCGGCGGCTACCTGGTGCTCGACGATACCCAGGTGCTGGGGGTGTGCGGCGTCGACGGCGGCGGCTCGCTGCGGCCGGAAGGCAGGCCGGCGCTCGCGGGCCGGCAGATCCTGGTGGGGGCTTCGCTGGCCAAGGGCTTTGGGGTGCCGCTGGCGGTGCTGGGCGGCAGCGCGGCGCTGCTGCGGCGCTTCGACGCGGCCAGCCAGACCCGGCGCCATTGCAGCCCGCCGGCGCTGGCCACGGTCGCGGCGGCGCATCAGGCGCTGCGCATCAACCGTCACAGCGGCGGGCGTTTGCGCGGGCTGCTGTGGGAACGGGTACGCCAGTGGCGCCAGGGCTTGGCGCGGCTGGGCATTGCCGGCGGCGGCGGGCGCTTCCCGGTGCAGACGGTGGCGCTGACGCCGGGCACGGACGCGCCGGCGCTGCAGGCCGCGCTGGCGCGGGCCGGCGTGAACGCGCTGGCCCAGCAGGTGGGCGGGGCGGCGTCGCTGGTGTTTCTGCTGCGCGCCGATCACCGGCCCGAGGAAATCGATTGCGCGCTGGGCGCGCTTGCACAGCTATTGAGGAGGCAATATGTATCCATCGTTTGAATTGCTGCCGTTCGGCGCCGAACGGGAAATGGAAGAGGAGGCACAGCTGGGCTTTGGACGCATGGGCGGCAGGGCAAGGGCGGGTGGCCGCGCTGGCGCGGGCGGCATGGGCGCCATGGGCGGGCACGGCGCGATGATGAAGCGGGCCGGCATGGCCACCCGTGGCGCCCCCGCAGGCAGCGCTGGCATGCGCCCGCAGCGCGGTGCGCAGCGGCCGGCATGGGGAGTTTCGGCCGGGCGCCGGCCTTCCTGGCCCGGCCGCCCCGGATCGCCGGCGGGGATGGCGCCGGGCGGCGGCTGGCCAGGCCCGCAAGGCGGCTTGCGTCCGCCGCGCTGGCCGTATGCGCGGCCTTACTGGCCACGCTATCCGGGCTACTTCCCCGCTGCGGTGTTGGGAGGAGGGGACGTGGCCGTATTCGACGACGGCGCGATGCCGGACGGCGGCCCCGATATGGGCGGTGGCCATGCACCGGCCGATGGCGCCGGCTACGATCCCTCTTCCGGCGCGCCCGATGCGGGCGGCGGTTTCGATGGCTTCGACGATGGCGCGCAAGGTGAGTTGCCGCCAACCCTGCAGGCGGCGCTGGAACGCATCCCTTCGCACCAGCGGCCATCCTATACCGCGCTCGGAACACTGACGCAGGCACTGGCCAATGAGCTCAGCCGTGGCAGCGGCCTGTACCTGATCGAGTTTCCCGCCGATGGCCGCGACCGCGCCTACAGCGGCCAGAGCGGCGACATGCGCCGCCGCCTGCAGCAGCATCTGCTGTGCGCCCGCATCATGGGCATGAATATCGCGCTGCATAAAGTGTATGTGGCGCCGCTGCCGAAGTACGACGAGACCCGGCGCCGCAATCTGGAGCGGCGCATCCATACCATCATGAAGGCCCGCTACCCGGGCGTGCTGACCAACACCCAGCGCGAGCTGGAGCTGGAACTGTTCGAGTCCGTCTGGCCGCGCTAACAGGCGGGCACCGGCCGAGAGCCCATCTTCAAGGAGAACAGCATGCATAACGCGATCTGTCATTGTCCCAAATGCCGCCAGCGCAATGCCGAGGGTTTCGAAGTCATGGCCTTCGTGATTCCCCGGCCAAGCATCAAGCCCTTGAAGCGGCCCGTCTTCGCCGGTTCAGCGGGTCTGCTGGGCCGTCCCGTCACCGGCCGCTGGCGCCGGCGTGGCAACCGCATTGTGTTGATGGGGAACTGGTAGGGCCGGTGCTTGCGGCGCTTGGGTCGCAGTAGCCACTATGCTGCCGCTGGTGCCGGCGTCATGACTCCGACTCGCCGCCGCGCTTGCGGCGGATCTGCAAGGCGCGGTCGGTCACGCCAAGGCGCAGCGCGGCGCGCTGGTTGCTGCCGTTTTCTTCATCGAGTACGATGCGGATCGCCACGTCGGCCGCCACCTGGCTGATACGGGTCAGGCCGGCGCCCATGGCCAGCGCGTGCCGGATCGCGGTCTCGAAGGCGGCATCGAGCCAGCCGGCGTCGCCGCCGTCGCAGGCGGGTCTGTCCTCGGGCGGCAGCGCACCCACAGTCACCGGTCCGACGCCGCAATGGCGATGCCAGATCCGTGCCACCGTCTGGCGCAGCTCACGCACATTGCCGGGGTAGTCGCGCGCCAGCAGGCAGGCCGCCAGCGCCGGATCGAATTCGCAGCAGCTGCCTGGCGGCGCCAGCTCGCGCAGGAAGTGGCTGGCCAGCGCCGGGATATCTTCGCGGCGCTCGCGCAGCGGCGGCGTGCGGCAGCGCCAGGCGGCGATGCGGTAGTACAGGTCGGCGCGGAAGCGGCCCTGGGCGACCTCCGTTTCGAGCTCGCGGTTGGTGGCGCACACCAGCCGGAACTGGGTCGGCTGCCAGCTGTTGCTGCCCAGCCGTTTGTATTTGCGTTCCTGTATCGCGCGCAACAGCTGCGCTTGCAGCGGCAGCGGCAACTCACCGACTTCATCGAGAAACAGCAGGCCGCCATCGGCCAGCGCGAACGCGCCGTCGCGCGCCGCCGCCGCGCCGGTGAAGGCGCCCCGCTCATGGCCAAATAGTTCGCTGCCGCAAAGTTCGGGCGAGAGCGTGGTGCAGTCGAGCACCGTGAAATCGCCCTTGCAGCCGCTCAGGCGGTGTATGGTTTGCGCGATCAGGTCCTTGCCGGTACCGGTTTCCCCCGTGATCAGCACCGGCGATTGCGTGAGCGCCGCTACCTCCACCACCTCGCGCACCAGCGTCTGCCAGCGCGCCGAAGCACCCACCAGGCACTGGCTGACAATGGGCGACCGCAGCAGTGTTTCTACCGCGTGCCAGCGGCGCAGGCGCGCCAGCAGCGCGGCGGCGGGCAGTGAGACGGGCGCTGAGGTGGGCAGTGAGGCGGACAGCGAGGCGGGCAAGGAAGATGGCGGTCGCGCCGAGGCGGAGCGGGCGACGGCGCCGGCGGTCCCGGCCGCGGTCGCCGGCCACCATTGCACATCGGCCGCGCCGGCGGCGAGGCATTGCCATAGTTGCGGCGCGGGCGGCGCCGCCGCGGCACTGGCCAAGGCCAGCACCTGGGCGCGTGCGCACCATTGACGCATCTGTGCGGGTGCGGCGGCCAGACCATCGAAGACCAGCACGCCGCAGCCGCCGGCGCGCGCGCCGCCGGCCTCGACCACAATGCCATTTTGCATGAGGACGCTTCGGACCTGTGCCGCGCTGGCGGATGAGGCTTCATCCGCGCAGTGCAGCCAGACCGTGGGCGCCGCCGAATTCATTGCTTTGCGAAGAGAGAATGGCCGAAGGTGGCTTGAGCTTGCTTAAGAAGTCGCGCCGCAAGGACGGCGCAGAAGCACTATACGTCGAGCGCAATGGCGCGCGTTTGCGCCAGCCCAAACGGGCTGCGGCTGCGCTCAGTGGCGTTATTCAGTTGGTGAAATTAAATTCGCACACGGCCGAGGAGCAACCGAAGGAATACCCCATCACATCGAAGTCGGTTTTTTTCGAGTAGATCACCATGCCGTCCACCGCCATCGAATAGCCGCGCGGCTCCAGCTTCATCACCAGGCGCATGGCGCGGTCGACCTGGAAGCCGCTGGCCAGCATATTGCGCTGCAGTTCGGTGCGGTCGACGCCGTTGTAGGGGGTGATATAGCCGCCCACGCCGTCGGGCAGGGTCTGGAACCACAGGCAGGATTCCTGCCCCAGCCGGCTGCCCTGGGCGCAGAACAGCATCAGCGGGGTCCACTGCGTGTTGCCGCGCGGCTCGGACAGACGCGCCATCAGCTCCACCGGCTTGCCGTTGTTGGTGTTGTCGACCACGTAGCGCTGGTATTGTCCGCCCGGGATGTTCAGTGTAATGAACTCGCCGGTACGTGTGGACATGGGCGCAACGGTGCCGCAGGCTGTGAGCAGCGCGCTGGCCAGAACGGAAAGCAGAAGCGGAAGGCGCATGGTGGGCAGCTGGAAGGGGAAATTCAATCGGCGCGGGCGGCGCTGCCGGCCGAAGCCGATCGCGCCACCCGCGCCGCAGGGCTTATTGCTTGACGCAGTCGACGAAGTAGCCGCGCTTGCCGTCCACTTCGCGTTTCACCAGGCCATGCACATCGGTCTCGAAGCCGGGGAAGCGCTCGTTGAAGTCGCGTGCGAAGCGCAGGTAATCGACGATGGTTTTGTTGAAGCGTTCGCCCGGAATCAGCAGCGGAATACCCGGTGGGTAAGGCGTCAGCAGGATCGAGGTGATGCGGCCTTCCAGCTCGTCGATCGCCACGCGCTCGATTTCGCGGTGCGCCATCTTGGCGAAGGCGTCGGACGGCTTCATCGCCGGGACCATGTCGGACAGGTACATCTCGGTGGTCAGGCGCGCGACATCGTAGGCCTTGTAGAAATTGTGGATCTGCTGGCACAGGTCGCGCAGGCCCATTTTTTCGTAGGTCGGATTGGCCGCCGCGAATTCCGGCAGGATGCGCCACATCGGCTGGTTCTTGTCGTAGTCGTCCTTGAACTGCTGCAGCGCCGTCAGCAGCGTGTTCCAGCGGCCTTTGGTAATGCCGATGGTGAACATGATGAAGAAGGAGTACAGGCCGCACTTCTCGATGATCACGCCGTGTTCGGCCAGGTATTTGGTGACGATGGACGCGGGAATACCGGTGTCGGAGAACTGGCCGTCCAGCGACAGGCCCGGATTGACGATGGTCGCCTTGATCGGGTCGAGCATATTGAAGCCCGGCGCCAGCTTGCCGAAACCGTGCCAGTCGTCGTCGGCGCGGATGATCCAGTCTTCGCGCGAGCCGATGCCTTCCTCGGCGAATTCGTTCGGACCCCACACCTGGAACCACCAGTCCTTGCCCCATTCCTGATCGATCTTGCGCATCGCGCGGCGGAAGTCCAGCGCTTCCATGATCGACTCTTCGACCAGGGCGGTGCCGCCCGGCGCTTCCATCATGGCCGCAGCCACGTCGCAGGAGGCGATGATCGAGTATTGCGGCGAGGTCGAGGTGTGCATCAGGTAAGCCTCGTTGAAGGCGTCCAGGTCCAGCTTGACCTTGTCCGACTCGCGCACCAGGATCTGCGAGGCCTGCGACAGGCCTGCGAGCAGCTTGTGGGTCGACTGGGTCGAGAAGATCATCGACTCTTTCGCGCGCGGGCGGTCCTTGCCGATCGCGTGCATGTCTTTGTAGAAGTCGTGGAAGGTGGCGTGCGGCAGCCATGCTTCGTCGAAGTGCAGGGTGTCGATCTTGCCGTCCAACATTTCGCGCAGGGTCTCGACGTTATAGATCACGCCGTCGTAGGTCGACTGGGTGATGGTCAGGATGCGTGGCTTTTTGTTGACCGCTTCGCGCGCGAACGGGTTCGCCTCGATCTTGCGGGCGATGCTCTCGGGCGTGAACTCTTCCAGCGGGATCGGGCCGATGATGCCCAGGTGATTGCGTGTCGGCATCAGGAACACGGGAATCGCGCCGCACATGATGATCGAATGCAGGATCGATTTGTGGCAGTTACGGTCGACCACCACGATGTCGCCCGGGGCGACGGTGGAGTGCCAGACCATCTTGTTCGAGGTCGAGGTGCCGTTGGTGACGAAGTAGCAGTGGTCGGCGTTGAAGATGCGCGCGGCGTTGCGCTCGGACGCGGCGATCGGGCCGGTGTGGTCGAGCAGCTGGCCGAGTTCTTCGACGGCGTTGCAGACGTCGGCGCGCAGCATGTTCTCGCCGAAGAACTGGTGGAACATCTGGCCGATCGGCGACTTCAGGAAAGCCACGCCGCCCGAGTGTCCGGGGCAGTGCCAGGAGTAGGAACCGTCGTTCGCGTAGTGCACCAGCGCGCGGAAGAAGGGCGGCGACAGGCCGTCCAGGTAGGACTTGGCTTCGCGGATGATGTGGCGCGCCACGAATTCCGGGGTGTCCTCGAACATGTGGATGAAGCCGTGCAGCTCGCGCAGGATATCGTTGGGGATGTGGCGCGAGGTGCGCGTTTCGCCATACAGATAGATCGGGATGTCGGCGTTCTTGTAGCGGATTTCTTCGACGAAGGCGCGCAGCGACTTCAGCGCGTGGTCGGTTTCCTCGACCGAGCCGGCGCCGAATTCCTCGTCGTCGATCGACAGCACGAAGGCCGAGGCGCGCGATTGCTGCTGGGCAAATTGCGACAGGTCGCCGTAGCTGGTGACGCCAAGCACTTCCATGCCTTCTTTTTCCATCGCATCGGCGAGGGCGCGAATGCCCAGGCCGGACGTGTTTTCAGAGCGAAAATCCTCGTCGATAATGACGATGGGGAAACGAAATTTCATGCTGTCTCCAGAAAAGAAGACCGCCCCGGCCAATTTAGGCCAGGGCGGGTAGGGCGCGGCAAGGGGATAACCGACTGCGCCGAAAAAAAATAAGAACGGGATTCTCGCAGAAATGCAGAGTTTCTGGTGAAAAAAATCATAGCAGAAGCCTCAGCCCTTCAGCGTTCTGTAGCATATTGCAACATCGTCATGACTTGTTTGTGACGTGCACTTTACAATTGCAATAAAAACAGCGCCTCCCGCAGGGTGGCCGGCTTAGTGTCCGGCCGCGCCCATGCCCAGCTTGAGCATCGCCGCGCCGACCGGATCGATGTGCAGCCAGGCGCAGACGCCCAGCGCGATGCCGACGCCGGCCACCGCATAGGCGGCGCCCTGCAGCCATTTCTTGCGGGTCAGCAGGGTGATCGCCGCCAGCGAGATGGCGATCTGCTCAGCCGTAGTGGCCAGCGCCCACTGGTGGTGCTGGTGCATCGCCTCGTCCGATTTGTGGTTCCACTCTTTAGAGGATTCCTCCCACTTTTCGGCTTCCTTCTTGATGTCTTCCTTTTCGCCCTTGTAGCGCGCCACGTCGGCCTTGTATTTTTCCGGATCGACGCCCGGCAAGGTCATGGCCAGTTCGGCCAGGTTCTGCTTGTTCGATTTGGCCTGGTAGTAATTCCAGCTGTTGGCGGCCTGGGTCTTGTCGATCGCGGCATTGTTCTTGAACAGGGCCGCGTCGTTCTGGGTCGCGCCGCCCTGGTAGCCGAACATCGCGCCCACCGTGGCCAGGATTGCCGTCATCACGGCGATGTTGCTCGAAAAACCGTCGCTGCCGTGGGCTGCGTGCTCTACCGCGTGATCGTGCGGGCCGTGTACGTGAAAACCATCTCCTGACATCGTTGCTTCCTCTTTTCTTAATTGGGTGTGGATGGGGCCTTGCGCTGCCAGTTGACGATGGCATAACGCAGGCCGCTGGCCGCTTCGTGAACGCTGCGTTCGCTTTCTTCCCACTGTGCGTCATCTAACATTGGGAAGAAGGTGTCGCATGCGAAACTGGATTGAATCTCGGTGATCACCAGGCGCTGCGCCAACGGCAGAGCTTGTTCAAAGATCTGGGCGCCGCCGATGATGAACAGCGACGGTACGTCGCCGGCCAGCGCCAGCGCGGCCGGCAGCGAGTCCACCGCGTCGACGCCGTCGTGGCGCCAGTCCGCGTTGCGGGTGACGACGATGTTGCGCCGGTTCGGCAGCGCGCGGCCGATCGAATCGAAGGTCTTGCGGCCCATCACGATGGGATGGCCGCTGGTCAGGCGCTTGAAGTGCGCCAGGTCCTCTGGCAGATGCCAGGGCAGGGTGTTGTTGACGCCGATGCCGCGCTGGGCGTCGATGGCGACAATGATGGTGATATCGGTCATGAAGAAAGGAGCCGCCTAAAGTCAAAACTAAGTCAAAACGAAGTCAAAAAGTAATATCCGCACCGACGCGGGAGCGCGGCAGCCGCCATTATCGTTCAATTCGCCGCAGCGCGGGGATGCCGCTTTGACAGCGTTGCCAGACAGGCTAGATAGTCTGGACATGGATTATTGCAAGATGTTGTTGCTTTGCCGCATGGCAAGAAATTTTGGATGCAGAAACCACACAGATGTGAGTTTTCGAGAGAATCGCGCCATCCAATTCCACGTATTGTAGTCAGACCAGACCGTCCAATGTTCCTCAAGCGCGACGCAGGGCAGGCCTGGCAAAAGCGCGCTTTCCTGCTGTGCAGGACAAGCGCTCTGGCACGGCGGCCACAGATCTGCCACCCTTGGAGGAAGCACAATGAAGCACCCCTTGAAACACGCTCTGGGCGATGTTGCGCGTGCAACGCTGGCCCTGGCGGATGGTAGCCTTTTTCACGGCATTTCCATCGGCGCCAACGGCCACACCAGCGGCGAAGTCGTCTTCAACACCGCCATGACGGGCTATCAGGAAATTCTGAGCGACCCCAGTTATACCCGCCAGATCGTGGCGCTGACCTACCCCCATATCGGCAATACAGGCATCAATCCGGAAGACGGCGAATCGGACCGGGTGCATGCCGCCGGCCTGATCATCAAGGACTTGCCGCTGCTCGCTTCCAACTTCCGCTCCACCATCAGCCTGTCCGATTATCTGCGCGAGCAGAACATCGTGGCCATCGCCGGCATCGACACGCGCAAGCTGACCCGCATCCTGCGCGAACACGGCGCCCAGAACGGCGCCATCGCGGTCGGTCCCGACGCCAATCACGCCCTGCAGCTGGCGCGCGACTTCCCCGGTCTGACGGGGATGGACCTGGCGCGCGTGGTCTCGACCAAAAAAGCCTATGAATGGCGCGACACCGAGTGGACGCTGGGCAAGGGCTTCGGCCATATGGATGCCCCGCGCTTCCACGTGGCGGCATTTGATTATGGCGTCAAGACCAATATCCTGCGCATGCTGGCCCAGCGCGGCTGCCGCGTGACGGTGCTGCCGGCCGAGTCCAGCGCCGCCGACGTGCTGGCGCTCAAGCCGGACGGGGTATTCCTGTCGAACGGCCCGGGCGATCCCCAGCCTTGCGACTATGCGATCGCGGCCACGCGTGAATTGATCGAGCGTGGCCTGCCCACCTTCGGCATCTGCCTGGGGCACCAGATCATGGCGCTGGCCTCCGGCGCGCGCACCATCAAGATGAAGTTCGGCCACCACGGCGCCAACCATCCGGTGCAGGATCTCGATAGCGGACAGGTGATGCTGACCTCGCAGAACCACGGTTTTGCCGTCGATCCGGAATCGCTTCCGGCCAACTGCCGCCTGACGCACGTGTCGCTGTTCGACGGCTCGGTGCAGGGCTTCGCCCGTATCGACCGGCCCGCCTTCTGCTTCCAGGGCCACCCCGAAGCCTCGCCCGGCCCGCATGACCTGGCCTCCCTGTTCGACCGTTTCATATCCATGATGGAGGGCCAGAACCGTGCCTAAACGTTCAGACATCCGCAGCATTCTTATCATCGGCGCCGGCCCCATCGTCATCGGCCAGGCCTGCGAATTCGACTACTCCGGCGCCCAGGCCTGCAAGGCCCTGCGCGAAGAGGGCTACAAGGTCATTCTGGTCAACAGCAATCCGGCCACCATCATGACCGACCCGGAAACGGCCGACGTCACTTATATCGAACCGATCGCCTGGGAAGTGGTGGCGCGCATCATCGACAAGGAGCGCCCCGACGCGATCCTGCCGACCATGGGCGGGCAGACCGCGCTCAATTGCGCGCTCGACCTGCACCGCAACGGTGTACTGGACAAATTCAAGGTCGAGCTGATCGGCGCCACGCCGGAAGCGATCGACAAGGCCGAGGACCGCGCCAAGTTCAAGGACGCGATGACCAAGATCGGCCTGGGCTCGGCCCGCTCCGGTGTGGCCCATTCGATGGCCGAGGCCTGGGAAGCCCAGCAGGCGCTGGGCTTCCCGGCCATCATCCGCCCCTCGTTTACCATGGGCGGCAGCGGCGGCGGCATTGCCTATGACGCCGAACAATTCCACACCATCTGCCAGCGCGGGCTGGAGCTCTCTCCCACCAAGGAACTGCTGATCGAAGAATCGCTGATCGGCTGGAAAGAGTTCGAGATGGAAGTCGTGCGCGATAAAAAAGACAATTGCATCATCGTCTGCTCTATCGAAAATCTCGATCCGATGGGCGTGCATACCGGCGACTCGATCACCGTGGCGCCGGCCCAGACCTTGACCGACAAGGAATACCAGATCATGCGCGACGCCTCGCTGGCGGTGCTGCGCGAGATCGGCGTCGACACGGGTGGCTCGAACGTGCAGTTCGCCGTCAATCCGGCCGATGGGCGCATGATCGTCATCGAGATGAATCCGCGCGTATCGCGCTCCTCGGCGCTGGCCTCCAAGGCCACCGGTTTCCCGATCGCCCGGGTGGCGGCCAAGCTGGCGGTGGGCTTTACGCTCGACGAGCTGCATAACGAGATCACCGGCGGGGCCACCCCGGCCTCGTTCGAACCGTCGATCGACTATGTGGTGACCAAGATCCCGCGCTTCGCCTTCGAAAAATTCCCCGGCGCCGACGAGCACCTGACAACCCAGATGAAATCCGTGGGCGAGGTGATGGCCATGGGCCGCACCTTCCAGGAATCGTTCCAGAAGGCCTTGCGCGGCCTCGATATCGGCGTCGACGGCCTGCGCCGCCGGCCCACCGGCGAGGCGGTGATCGAGGAGGAACTGCGCCTGCCCGGTCCGGACCGGATCTGGTATGTGGGCGACGCCTTCGCCCAGGGCTTCAGCCTGGAGCGGGTGCATGCGCTGTCGCATATCGATCCCTGGTTCCTGGCCCAGATCCAGGACATCGTGGAAGTGGAGCTGTGGGTGGAAACCCAGACCCCGGCCGCGCTCGACAAAGCCGTGATGTACAAACTCAAGCAGCAGGGCTTCGGCGACCGCCGTCTGGCCAGCCTGATGGGCGTGCGCGAACAGGCCGTGCGCGAGCGCCGTCACGCTTTGGGCGTGCGTCCCGTGTACAAGCGGGTCGATACCTGCGCCGGCGAATTCGCCACCCGCACCGCCTATCTGTACTCCTGCTACGACGAGGAGTGCGAGGCCGAACCGACCGACAACAGGAAAATCATGGTGCTGGGCGGTGGCCCGAACCGCATCGGCCAGGGCATCGAGTTCGATTACTGCTGCGTGCACGCCGCCATGGCGATGCGCGAGGATGGCTATGAAACCATCATGGTCAACTGTAATCCGGAGACCGTCTCCACCGATTACGATACTTCCGACCGGCTGTACTTCGAATCGGTGACCCTGGAAGACGTGCTGGAAATCGTGGCGCTGGAAAAACCGGTGGGCGTGATCGTCCAGTATGGCGGCCAGACCCCGCTGAAACTGGCCCTGGCGCTGGAGGCCAACGGCGTGCCCATCATCGGCACCTCGCCCGACATGATCGACGCCGCCGAAGACCGCGAGCGCTTCCAGCAACTGCTGCAAAAACTCGAACTGCGCCAGCCGCAGAACCGCACCGCCCGCACCGAAGCGGAAGCGGTCTGCATGGCGCAGGAAATCGGCTACCCGCTGGTGGTGCGCCCCTCCTATGTGCTGGGCGGACGGGCGATGGAGATCGTGCACGAGCAGGCCGACCTGGAACGCTATATGCGCGAGGCGGTCAAGGTCTCGCATGACTCGCCGGTGCTGCTGGACCGTTTCCTTAACGATGCGGTGGAAGTAGATGTGGACTGCGTCTGCGACGGCGAGGACGTGCTGATCGGCGGGGTGATGGAGCATGTCGAGCAGGCCGGCATCCATTCGGGCGACTCGGCCTGTTCGCTGCCGCCGTATTCGCTGTCGCCGGACACCATCGCCGAACTGAAACGCCAGACCGCCTGCATGGCCAGGGGACTGAATGTGGTCGGACTGATGAACGTGCAGTTCGCGATCCAGCAGCAGAAACTCGACGGGCGGGTACACGACCGCGTGTATGTGCTGGAAGTGAACCCGCGCGCTTCGCGCACGATTCCCTTCGTCTCCAAGGCCACCGGCCAGCAGCTGGCCAAGATCGCGGCGCGCTGCATGGCGGGCCAGTCGCTGGCGCAGCAGGGCATGACCAACGAGGTGGTGCCGGCCTACTTCAGCGTCAAGGAAGCCGTGTTCCCCTTCGCCAAATTCCCCGGCGTGGACACCATCCTGAGCCCGGAAATGAAATCGACCGGCGAGGTGATGGGGGTGGGGGCCAGCTTCGGCGAAGCCTACTTCAAGGCCCAGCTGGGCGCCAATGTACGGCTGCCGCGCGCTGGCAAGGTCTTCATCCGCGTCAAGCAGAGCGACCAGGCGCGCGGCGTGGCGCTGGCAAGGCGGCTGGCGGCGGCCGGCTATGAGCTGTACGCCAGCATGGTCACGGCCACCGTGATCGACGCCGGCGGCATCCCTGTGAGCACCATCGAGGATGCGGAACTGATGGAGCAGTTCAAGCAAAAAGAGATCAGCATGGTGATCATCACCGTGGACGAAAAGCGCGCCGCCATCGCCGCTTCGCGCGCGCTGCGGGTGGCCGCGCTGCTGTCCGGGGCGCCGGTCTATACCACCATCGCCGGCGCCGAGGCGGTGGCCGAGGCACTGGGACACGTGGATAGCTACAGCCTGGCGTCGCTGCAGGAACTGCACGAACAGGGCGGCCATGCCGGCCGTGCCCGTCCGGGCCGTCCCGTGCCGGATGCCGTCGATGTGGCGGCAGCGTCCATCGTGCTGCCGGAACGCCGCGCGGGACGGCGCGTGCGCACGGTGGGCGGCACGCCAGTCAAGCTGTTCATCCGCCAGCCTTTCACCGAGTCCGATCAGGAGCAGCAACGCCTGATAGGCGAGATCCTCCAGGTGATCGACAGCGCCAATGGCTCGCCTTACCCCTTCGAATACCTGACCGGCAAGCACGCGGAGAGTGCCGAGACCTTCAAACAATCCTTCGAGCGCGATTACCAGCTGCCCTTCACGCCGAAAAACTTCCGCGAACACCGTCTGAACCTGCTCGACCAGGCCGACGTGATGATCAATATCAGGGTCGGGATGAGTGAAAGCAGCGCCTTTGAGCTGAGTTATCACATCTTCAAAGGACGCTGCACCCCCGTGCTGTTTTTAGTATGGAAGCACGCCCCGATCAAGACGACGCTGATCCGCGAGCTGCAAGATCTGTGTGATGTGACGTACGTGGAATTTGAACACGTGGACGAACTGCGGGGGCCTTTGCACCGCTTCTTTAACGAAAAGGCGCTGGGTAGCGCCGCCCAACGCTAGCGCCTTTTGTTGAGCCCTTCTTGTAAGACCTATCGAAGCCAGGAGACATTATGTTCGCCAATTTAAGAATCAAGACGCTGGTCATCGGTGCGCTGGGCGTGCTCATCGCGCTCATGCTCGCCAACGGCGTCATGGGTATTTATACCGCCGACCACACGGCCAAGCTGCTGCGCAGCGTGACGCTGACGGACGAGAAAAACACCACCGAGCAGAACGCCATCCGGCTCGATATGGAGCTGAGCCGCAGCCAGATCCTGCAGGCCCTGCAGCACAATCCGGAACTGGCCTGGTCGAAACTGCACGACCATGCGCTGACGGTGCACTTCGACCAGATCGACACGGTATCGACCCGGATCGCCAAGCGCTGGGAAGGCTATCTGGCCAAGCTCACTTCGCCCGAACAGAAACGGCTGGCAGAAAAATGGTATGCCGACAGCGCCGGCCTGGGCGTGGAGAACGTGCGTGCCGCCTCGGCGGCGATCCGCAACAACCAGTGGGACGAGGCGGAAACCATCCTGATCAAGAAGATCAATCCGGGCTACCGCGTCGGCGATGTCGCCCTCAAGGCGCTGGTCGAACATGACGCCGCCAAGGCCGCCGCCAACGACGCCGCCGTCAACTCCAGCCTGAGCACGACCGGCTATGCGATGTTTGCGATTCTGCTGGCCGGTCTGGGGATCGGCATTGCGGTCGGCGTCGGCCTGCTGCGCGCCATTACCGTTCCGCTGGAACAGGCCATGACCATCGCCACCAAGGTCGCCGCCGGTGATCTGACGGGCCGCAACGAGGTGCGCAACACCAACGAGATTGGCGCCTTGCTCAGCGCGCTCGACAAGATGAAGGACAATCTGGCGGGGATCGTGCATGAGGTGCGCGGCAGTACCGACACCATCTCCAGCGCTTCGCGCGAAATCGCGGCCGGCAATATGGACCTGTCGAACCGGACCACCGATCAGGCGGGGTCGCTGGAGCAGACCGCCACCTCGATGGAGGAACTGACCAGCACCGTCAAGCAGAACGCCGACAATGCGCGCCAGGCCAACCAGCTGGCGCAGTCGGCTTCGGAAGTGGCCGTGCGTGGCGGCAGCGTGGTGGCCCAGGTGGTCGACACCATGGGTTCGATCAACGACTCGTCCAAGAAAATCGTGGACATTATCGGCGTCATCGATGGCATCGCCTTCCAGACCAATATCCTGGCCCTGAATGCGGCGGTGGAAGCGGCGCGTGCCGGCGAGCAGGGCCGCGGATTCGCGGTGGTCGCTTCCGAGGTGCGCAATCTGGCCCAGCGTTCGGCCGGCGCCGCCAAGGAAATCAAGGAGCTGATCGGCGACTCGGTCGACAAGGTGGAAAGCGGCGCCAAGCTGGTCGACCAGGCGGGCGCCACGATGCAGGAAATCGTCACCAGCATCCAGCGCGTGACCGACATCATGGGCGAGATCACCACGGCCAGCCAGGAGCAGACCGCCGGGCTGGATCAGATCAATGGCGCCATCGGCCAGATGGACGCCATCACCCAGCAGAACGTGGCCCTGGTGGAGGAAGCCGCCGCCGCGGCCACCTCGCTGCAGGACCAGGCCGGTGCGCTGACGCAGGTGGTGAGCATCTTCAAGCTCGATGGCGCCAGCGGCAAGCCCGCCGCGGCCGCGCCCCGCGCCAAGCCGGCCGCCCGCGCCGCCGCGCCGCTGCGCCAGTTGCAATCGTCCGTCAAGGCCAAGGCCAGCAAGCCCGCTCCGGCCCCGGTGGCATCCCGCCCTGCTGCCAAGAAGCAGCCAGCGATGGCCAATGGCGCGGAAGGGGATTGGGAAGAGTTCTGATCCAGCGGTCCGGCCGCGCCAGCGACATTTGGCGCGGCGCGGTATCGGCGGGCGCCTTCGGGCGCCCTTTTTGCTGTAATCCCTGTATGCTGTATTGCGGCAGTCTGGCAAGTGGCGGGGACTGGGTCGTTTTGACGTGACTGGGAGCGATCGTGCGGCTGTCAAAATTTATTCTGTCGAATATGGAACCCATCCTCCAGCAATGGGAGGATTTCGCCAGGACGATCAACGAATCGGTGCACGCGATGACGTCGCGCGAACTGCGCGACCATGCCGAGGCCATGCTGCGCACGGTGGCGCTGGATCTGGATACGGCGCAGGGAGAACAGGCCAGCATCGCCAAATCGCAGGGGCTGGCACCGGAGCTTGACGCCGACACGGCCGCCGAAATTCATGCCGCCGACCGGCTCTCGTCCGGTTTCTCCATCGAGCAGCTCACCGCCGAGTACCGCGCCCTGCGTTCGAGCGTGATCCGGCTGTGGGTGGCACATGAGAAGACGGCCGCGGTGGTCGATCTGGACGATATCGTGCGCTTCGATGAGGCCATCGATCAGGCGCTGGCGGAATCGGTGGCACGCTACTCGGTGATGCTGCGCGAATCGCAGAACCTGTTCCTCGCCATCCTGGGGCACGATGTGCGCACGCCGCTCGGGGCGATCAGCATGGGCGGGCAGATGCTGCTGCTCAATGACAGCCTGTCGCCGCAGTCGGTGCAGATCGCTACCCGCATCGTGAGCAGTGCCAAGCGAGCCAGCGAAATCGTCAGCGATCTGCTGGACTTCTCGACCAGCCACCTTGGCGATGGCATACCGGTGACAACCGCGCCGATGGACTTCGCGCAGGTGTGCGAAACCGTGGTCGAGGAGGCCCGCGCCTTCCATCCCGCCTGTGTGATCACGCTGGAGATGCAGGGCGACCTGTATTGTTCCTGGGATCGCGCGCGCATCAGCCAGGCCCTGGCGAATCTGGTGTCGAACGCGATACAGCATGGCGCGAAAGACGAGCCGGTTGCCGTGCTGGTCAACGGCAATGGGGCGGAACTGGTCTGGAGCGTGCACAATGCCGGCGCGGCGATCGCCCCCGCCAGCCTGCGCACCATCTTTGACCCGGCCAAGCGTTTCGCCATGCGCCCGGCCAGCGAACGCGCCCTCAGTACGCAGCACAATCTGGGCCTCGGCATGTACATCACCCGTGAGATCATTTGCGCGCACGGCGGCAGGATCAGCGGACGCTCCAGCGCGGCCGACGGCACCACGTTTACCGTCCATCTGCCACGCAGGCAGGCGCTCGACGGGAAGGACGGCGCGCTTGAGCTACCACAGGTTTGAAGGCCGCTTTCGTCGTTAAGCAACAGTCGACAATGAGGAGCTCCGGCAAGGGCAGGCACGGGTGTATAGTTTGCCGAGTGGCACTACTATATAAAACTCTGGGGACGGCTATGAACATGATTGCACAATCGCTGATTGCAGGATTACTCGTATCGGTTTGCGGCCTGGCGCTGGCGCAAAGTGCTAGCAAAGAGGATGCCATCGCGCTCGCCAAAAAGGCGGTTGCCCATGTGAAGAAGAACGGTATCGAGCAGGCTTGCAAGGATTTCGCCGAGCCGCAGGGCGGCTTTATGCAGGGCGAACTCTATGTGTTTGTCCAGGATATGCAGTATAAAGTGGTCTGCCACGCGAGCAATAAACGCCTGAATGGCAAGGATCTTGGCGAGTTGAAGGATGCCGATGGCAAGTATTTCGTCAAGGCGATGACGGAAGTAGCCAAGGGCAAGGGATCAGGCTGGGTGGATTATCAGTGGATCAACCCGGTCAGCAAGGCGATTGAACCGAAGTCATCCTATATCGAAAAAGTCGATGAGGGGCTGCTGCTGGGTGTCGGGATTTATCGCAAGTAAATATTGTCGGGAACTATTGGTAAAATAAGAACAAGGCGACGGCTGAGACTGTCGCCTTTGTTTTGTGCCGCCAGAATACCAACCGCAATTTTCTTACGAGATTACTGAACGATGAAGACAGCTGTAGAAGTAGTGGAAGCCCAATTTGAAGCCTACAATGCGCGCGATCTGGAGCGCTTTATGGCAAATTTCAGCGATACCATCAAGACTTACCGTATGCCGGCGCCGGACCCCGTCGTTACCGGCAAAGCAGCACTGGCCGAATTCTACGCAACGCAGCGCTTTAATTTGCCGGAATTGAAAGCTGAACTGCTGTCCCGTACCGTCATGGGTAACAAGGTATTCGACCATGAACGCGTCTGGGGCGTGCAGCCCGAGCCGCTGGAAATGGTGGTGGTCTTTGAGGTACTGGATGGTTTGATCGACACCATCTGGACCTTCCCGCGTTGAGCGGCCGATAATTTTCACCATTTACCCCAACGGAAATTTCGTGCTAAAACTCAATAAAATATTCTCCGCATTCACTCTCTTGTGGCTTTCAATGAACGCTGCTTCGGCATGTAAGTTGGGTGCGGCGGCCTATGATCTTCAAGCGTTCTTGGAAGAGCCGGGTATTTCGAAGGTGGTATTTGTTGGAAAGGTCGCTTCTGTGTCTAATGTGCAGGCAGCGAAAGGTCTTCTAGTCGATCAGCGTATCGAGTTCGCGGCAACTCGGTGGTGGCACGGCGCCCCACGAGCGAGCGTAACGGGTAGAGGAAAGGCTGAGAAACCTTTAGGAACAGACTGTGATGGAAACTGGAATTTTTTGGTCTCTGCCGGTGACGAATGGTTAATCATTGGATATGAACAAAACGGCTTAGTGCACCCTTCCGGACTGCTAAGCAGGAAATTGATTAATGGAACACTGCCAAAAGAAGAGGCCAATATTTTGAACGGTGAGTAGATGGTATGCCACTTTCGTATGGATAACGTCCAATGCTTTTGTCGGGGCTTCGATTCCGACTCTTGCAGCCATAGCTTGCATGCTCTAAATAGGTTTAGGCTAATTTGTGGCAGCTCTTCCTTGGCCGTCAACGGTTGGCCGACTTCCAGCCAAGCGACATCAGTTCTCGATCAGCCCGTGGGAGCAAGCGGCGCCAATTGCGTCTATCGATAAAAGTGCTGCAGGTCGTCTGCCAATGCCTGCGGCACTTCCAGCGGCAGCATGTGGCCAGTGCCTTCATGCAGTACGAGGCGGGAGTTGGGCAGGCGCTCGTGCATTTCGCGCAGATAGTCCGGATTGACCAGTTTGTCATCCTCGGCGCCGATGATCAGCACCGGGCAGCGGATTTCCGCCAGCCTGTCCATCAGGTCGGGACGATCGATGGACGATGCGAACTGTGCGAGCAACACTTCCTTGCCGAGATCGAGCGCCATTTCCTGGATCAGCCCGGTAATAGACTGATCGTCCCGATGCGATTCGTGCAGCATTTCGCGCATCCGCGGCCGCGAGATGCCGGCATAGGTGCTGCGCTCCAGGATGGGGATGTTGCGCTGGCGGGTCTTGATCTCGTTTTCGCTCAGCCCCCTGGCGGAGTTGGCGATCAATACCAGTGAACTGACCCGCTCCGGATGGGCCAGCGCGTGCTCCACCGCCAGATAGGCACCCAGCGAAAACGCCACCAGGTTGGACGAAGGCGCACTGTGCTCGGCGATCAGCCGATGCATGTGCGGGCGGTTGCTTGCCTGGTGCAGCGGTACGTGATGCAGCGCATTGCCTTCGCCCAGCAGCGGCGCCAGCCGCGACCACATGCGCTCGTCGCACAGCGTGCCGGGAATGAAGTCCAGCCGGATCGTGTCAGTCATCGTCGTCTCGGCGGGTGGATTAAACGGCCATCGGCGCGGTGATCGGCGCGTGGTGCTGATAGCCTTCCAGCGCGAAGTCCGAGGGTTCGATTTTTTCCAGCCATTCCGGTTCGTACTTGCCCGTATCGGCAAAGACCGGAACGCGGTCCGAGATGATGAACCGCGGCGCCGGGAAGGGCGTGCGGGTCAGCTGTTCCTTGACCATGTCCAGATGGTTTTCATAGATGTGCGCGTCGCCGATGAAGTAGGTGAACCAGCGCGGTGTGTAGCCGGTCAGGCGCGCCACCAGATGCAGCAGGGCTGCGCCTTCGGCCAGGTTGAATGGCGTGCCCAGGCCGATGTCGTTGCTGCGCACGTAGAGGCACATCGAGATTTCGCGCGTGCTCGCATTGGGCAGGAACTGGTACAGCAGGTGGCAGGCGGGCAGGGCGACGGCGTCCAGGTCGGCCGGATTCCAGCCGTGGAACAGGATGCGGCGGCTGCCCGGATCGTTGACGATGGTGTCCAGGCATTCGCGCAGCTGGTCGATGGCCTTGTAGAGCACGACCTTCTTCACGCCTTCCTCTTCGATCGGCGAAATCAGGCGGAAGCCTTTGCTCAGGGCGTCGTTGATCTGTGCGTCCTGGTCGGCGGCGATGATTTTGTAGCCGGGCCAGCTGCGCCACTGCACGCCATAGACGGGACCGAGGTCGTCTTCACCGAGGCGGTAGGGATTGTTCAGCCAGGCCTTGTTTTCGTTGGCGTTCTGGTCCCAGACTTTGCAGCCGAGCGCGCGGAAGTCGGCGGCGCTGCGCGAGGCGCGCAGGAAGGCGCATAACTCGCCGACCACGGATTTGAAGGCCAGTTTTTTGGTCGTGACGGCGGGGAAGCCTTCGCGCAGGTCGAAGCGCATCATCGCGCCCGGTACGCTCAGCGTGCGGATGCCGGTGCGGTTGTCCTGCCAGCTGCCGATGTCGAGAACGGTCTGGATCAAATCCTGGTATTGCTGCATGCTGCTACTCCGAATAGTGCTGGCGCCCGGGGCGCGAAGCCGGTTATTTTATCATGTGAGGGAATGCTTGCCCGCCGGCGCCGAGGGGCCGCGCCGCTCGTTCAGAACCCACGGCAAAGAGCCGGGGTCTGACCCGGCGGGTCAGACCCCAGGGTTACGCCGTGGGTTTAGGCTGGCGCCAGCTGCCCGCGAAGTGAGCGATCTCCCGAGAGTGACGCAGTGGGTGTTGATTCTATCGACCGCGCCCGCCGCCAGCGGCGCCTGTTTTGCGCGCGGCGGGCTTGGCGGCCGCCCGTGCGGTCGATTTTGCACCGCGTCCGCCGGTGACGATGACGGCGCCTTTCGGCACGCTGCCCGGGCCACCCTTGCCGGTTGGCCGCGCGGCCGATGCGACCGTTCGGGCGCCACCGGCCGCCGCACCCGCCGCCTTGCCGCCCAGCGCGGCTTTTCCACCGGCCGGGCCGGTAAACGGACGCTTCTTCTTGGCCGCAGGCGCGGCCTTGGCTGCTGCCGCAGCCGCTACCGCAGCGGCGCCGGTCTCGGGCACGCGGTGATCGGCTTCGAAGCCTGGTTCTTCCTCGCGCCGGATCAACTGGCGGGTCAGCGTTTCAATCGCGGTCAGCAGGTCCACTTCGTCGGCGCAGACCAGCGAGACCGCTTCGCCCTCGGCACCGGCACGGCCGGTGCGGCCGATGCGGTGGATATAGTCTTCCGCCACTGTCGGCAGGTCGAAGTTCACCACTTGCGGCAGGGCGTCGATGTCGAGGCCGCGCGCGGCCACGTCGGTGGCGACCAGCACCTGTACTTGCGCCGTCTTGAAACGGTCCAGCGCCCGCAGGCGCGCGTGCTGGGCCTTGTCGCCGTGGATGGAATCGGCGGCCACGCCTTGTTCCAGTAGGGTCGCCACCAGCTGGTCGACGCCCTTGCGGGTCTTGACGAACACCAGTACCTGGCCCCAGCGCCGCTGCTTGAGCAGATGCAGGAACAGTTCAGGCTTGCGGCGCTTGTCCGTGGTGATCAGCCATTGCTTGACGGTCTTGGTGGCGGTGTTGCGCGGGCTGACCTGGATAGCCAGCGGATCTTTCAGCAGGCCGCCCGCCAGCGCGCGGATCGCATCCGAGAAGGTGGCCGAGAACAGCAGCGTCTGGCGCTGCTTGGGCAGCGCTTCCATGATGGCGTTCAGTTCGTTCGAAAAACCCAGGTCGAGCATGCGGTCCGCTTCGTCCAGCACCAGCGTTTGCAGCGCCTCGAAAGTCAGCGCGCCCTGGCGGAACAGGTCCAGCAGCCGGCCCGGTGTGGCCACCAGCACATCCAAACCCTTGCGCAGCTTGGCGATCTGCGGTTCGATGGCGACGCCGCCATAGGCCACGTGCATGCGCAGCGGCAGCTTGCCGCCATAGGTGCGGAAGCTGTCGTAGACCTGCTCGGCCAGTTCGCGCGTCGGCACCAGCACCAGGCAGCGCATCGACAGCGGACTGCCCACGCCTTCCATGGTCAGGCGCTGCAGGATAGGCAGCGCGAAGCCGGCGGTCTTGCCGGTGCCGGTCTGCGCGGCGGCCATCAGGTCGCGCCCGGCCAGTACGGCGGGGATGGCCTGCTTCTGGACCGGCGTCGGCTCCGTATAGCCCAGTGCCGCGATGGTCTGCTGGAGGGGTTCGATAAGGCCGAGTGCTTGGAAAGTCATGGTGTCTGTTTCTGAAAAAATGAGAGGACTGCCGGCGCGGCCGGCAGCCAAAAAGCTAGGTTGCGGCGCTATTGGGTCAGCGCGTCCGACCACAGGGCCAGGATTTCGCGCAGGCGCGCGTCGCTGACATCGAGCAGGTTGTCGCCGATATACAGCTCGGTCACGCTGTGATCCGGCAGCGCGCCGTGGCTGACACGGTTGAACAGCCACACGCCATGCTGCTCGGCGATCCGGTTGCGCAATTCGCTGGCGCGTTCGCGGCTGACCGGCATGTGAATGTGCAGCATGCTGGCCTGGGGCCGCGCGGGATTGGGCTTGAGTAGCGGGAAGGCCTGCAAGGCCTGATACAAGGCCTCGGTGCGGCGGAAGTAGTCCGGCATGGCGGCAAGGCGCGCATCGAACTGCATTGCGGCGGCTACCACATACGGCGTGCGGTGAATGACATTGCCACCCTGGCGGCGGAACCATTCGCTGGCGCGGTCCACAAAGGCGCGGCTGCCCAGCAGCATGGCGCCGCCCAGGCCGCCCAGGCCTTTGTACAGGGACAGATAGACGCTGTCGAAGCCGGCCGCGATCGCCGATACCGGCTGGCCATAGGCCGCCGCGGTCTCCCACAGGCGCGCGCCATCCATGTGCAGATGAATATTCTGCTGTTGGCAATGCGCCTTGATGGCATGCAGTTCGTCCAGGTCAGGGCACTGGCCGCCGATTTCGCGCGCGGGCAGCTCCAGCAGGGCCGCGCCCAGCGGATCGGGAATGGCTTTGAGCTCGTCCAGTGTCCATGGACGGTGCTGGTCGCCGATCGTCAGCGCGTGGAAGTGGTCCAGCAACTGGTGGTTGCCGCGTTCATGGCGCAGGATATGGGCGGTCGGATGCAGCGCCACCAGCTTGCTGCCGCGCTGCTCGCAGGCCAGCCGCAGCGCGGTCACCTGCGTCATGGTGCCGGTGATGCAGAACACGGCCGCTTCAAAGCCCAGCAGGCTGGCCACTTTCTGCTCGAACTCCTGCAGCAGCGCGCCCTCTCCATAGGTGTCGTGGTCGACCTGATTGGCCTCGCACCAGGCGGCCATGGCCGCGAAGGTGTCGGCCGGGGTGCGCACGCGGTGGCCCGGCAGCACGGTATGGCAGCGTTGGCGCAGTTCGGTTTCGGTCAAGGCGGCCTCCGTTCGGGTGTGCTCGGGGTGGTTCAGTGAACCACGTGGACGTTATGGAACTGCAGCGCGGCCAGATTGGCGTAGATGCCGCCCAACGCCACCAATGTGGCATGGGTGCCGGTTTCCACGATATGGCCGTCTTCCATGACGATGATGCGGTCGGCGCGCTGCACCGTGGCCAGGCGGTGGGCGATGATCACGGTGGTACGGCCGACCATGGCCGCTTCGAGCGCGGACTGCACCAGGCGTTCCGATTCGGCGTCCAGCGCGCTGGTCGCTTCGTCGAGCAGCAGCAGCGGCGGGTTCTTGAGCAGGGCGCGCGCGATGGCGATGCGCTGACGCTGGCCGCCGGACAGGCGCACGCCGCGCTCGCCCAGGAAGGACTGGTAGCCCTGCGGCAGGCGCTCGATGAATTCGTGGGCGGCGGCCAGCTTGGCGGCCTGGATCACTTCGGCGTCGGTGGCGCCGGCGCGGCCGTAGCGGATGTTTTCCATCGCGTCGGCCGAGAAGATCACGGTATCCTGGGGCACGATGCCGATGGCGTCGCGCAAGGTGTGCAGGTCGATCTTGGTGATGTCCACGCCATCGAGCTTGATGCTGCCGCTCTGAGGATCGTAGAAACGCAGGAACAGCTGGAACAGGGTGGTCTTGCCGGCGCCGGAAGGACCGACCACGGCCACCGTTTCACCCGGCTTGATATCGAGCGACAGGTGGCCCAGCGCGGCCGTATCCGGGCGCGAAGGATAGCTGAAGCTGACGTCCTGCAGGCTCAGGGAGGCGCCGTTGGCGGCGCGCGGCGGCAGTGCCAGCGGCTGGGCCGGCGACTGGATCTCGGATTTGACGGCCATCAGTTCGAGCAGGCGTTCGGTGGCGCCGGCGGCGCGCTGGGCTTCGCCCATCACTTCCGACAGGGCGCCGATGGCCCCGGCCACGATCGAGGCGTACAGGATGAACTGGCCCAGGTCGCCGCCCGTCATCGTGCCTTCCAGTACCGCGTGCGCGCCCAGCCACAGTACGAACACGATGGTGCCGAATACCAGCACGATGGCGATCACGGTCAGCAGCGCACGTGCGCGGATGCGGCGCATGGCGGTCTTGAAGGCGCTTTCGACCGAGGCGCCGAAGCGGGCCGATTCGATTTTTTCGTGGGTGAAGGCTTGCACGGTCGGCATGGCGTTGAGGATTTCGCCGGCCATGGCCGAGGCGTCGGCGATGCGGTCCTGCGAATCGCGCGACAGCGAACGCACGCGGCGTCCGAACATCACGATCGGCAGCACGGTCAGCACCAGCAGGCCGATGATGATGCCGCTCAGTTTGGGGCTGGTCACGAACAGCATCACCAGGCCGCCGATGAACAGCAGCACATTGCGCAGCGCCATCGAGATGCTGGTGCCGACCACCGCCTGGATCAGGGTGGTGTCGGTGGTGATGCGCGACAGCACTTCGCCGGTCTGGGTGGTTTCGAAGAATTCGGGGCTCTGCGTGACCACATGGCTGTAGACGGCGCTGCGGATGTCGGCGGTGACGCGCTCGCCCAGCCAGGAGACGGTGTAAAAGCGCGCGGCGGTGGCCAGGGCCAGCACGGTGGCCACGCCGAACAGCGCCAGGAACACCAGGTCCACATGCCGGATGCTCTTGTCGCCGGCGGCGCTGCCGAAGCCCAGGTCGATCATCTGCTTGAAGGCGGCGGGAATGGCCAGCGTGGCGCAGGCGGCCACCACCAGGGCGACGCCGGCCATCATGAACTGGCGCCGGTAGGGCAGCAGGAAGGGCAGCAGGCCCTTGAAAGCGGCCAGGCTGCCTTTTTTGGCTTCGCGGGCTTCTTTGCCGGTGACGGCGTTGGCTGGCTGGGTGCTGCCGGTGGTGCTGTTGTTCATCGTGTTCGCAGTGCTGTCAGTAGTGATGTTATTCGTTATTGTCGTCATAGTTTTATTCGGCTTACGTAACCGGTCATCTCCAGATAGGCGCGCCCCACGGCGGCGCCGTCGCGGCTCAGCGTCACCGCGCCTTCCCAATACACCGCTCCGGTAGAACGGCGCGAATCGAGCTCCTGGTCGTCCAGCAGGGGCGTGATCTGCCAGGTGGTGCCGCCGGTGGCAAGCAGGGTGGCAACGGGATACTCGGCATGGGTGCGGGGTGAGCGCCACTGCCTTTGCGGGGTAAAGCTGACCTGATCCGGCGCATACTGCCGGATCTTGCCGGACGCGTCGCGCCAAGTCGCGCGCGCCCATAGTTTAGCACCTGTGACGCTTCTTACCTGGAACGCCATCAAAGCGCCGCCATCGGCCAGGTTGGCGCCGATCCAGTCCCAGCCGCTGACGCCCACATCCATCTCGGCGCTGAACCATTCATGATCGAGCCAGGTGCTGCCCGTGACGGCGCTGGCGCGGCCGTTGCGGGTGACCGTGCCGCTGGTGGCCAGGTGCGGCTCGCTGTAGTAATAGCTCGCTTGCAGCGGATGCGGACCGCGCCGTGAAAAGCCCGCCTCACCCTGCAGCAGCATGGGCTGGGAGGGCGCCAGGCGCAGGTCCAGCGCGAAATGCGGGGTGTCGATATGGATTTGATAACTGCCATCCGGCTTGCGCCGCATATGCCAGTCGTCCAGCTTGACGTCGGTATCGCCCACCTTGGCATAGGCCAGGCCGAAGCCTTCGCGGGCGCTGCGCTGGTCGTGCAGCAGCTTGCCGTTGGCGGGGTCGGACAGGGCGCTATGGCCGACGATCAGCTGGGTGGGCGCGAATTTGCTCGGATTGGCGCGATCGTGCTGGCTGGCGCTGCGGAAGAAGGTGACTTGATAGCCGATATCCTTGCCGGCGCCGTCCTTGAGCCAGCCGGTGGCGTACCACCATTCGGTCTTATAGTCCGGATGGGCGCCGAAATCGGCCGGAAAGCTCAGCGGCGCCTTCAAGGGCAGCACCGGCGTAAACGCGGGTAGCGCCGCCTGGGCCGCGCCGGAAGCCAGCTGCGCCAGCAGCATCAGGGCAGCGGCCATATAAGCGGCCACAAATTTAAAGAGCGCGCGCATCACCAATCCTCCCGCACGGCGCGTATCGGCCCGCCGGACAGCGCCTGGCGGCCGGACAGCAAGGCCGTCAGCGCGGCCGCGCCCAGCAGCAGCGCCGCGACGCCGGCTAGCAGGGGCCAGGGCAGGTGCATCTGCATGGTCCAGTGGAAGGACTGCGGGTTGACCACATAAACCAGGATCAGGGAGATGATCCAGCCCAGCACAAAGCCGGTGGCGATGCCCAGCGCGGTCAGCGCGCCACCTTCGACGGCGAGGATGGCCAGGATCTGGCGCCGGGTCACGCCCACGTGGCGCAGCATGCCGAACTCGCGCGAGCGCGCCAGCGTCTGGGCCGAGAAGGTGGCGGCCACGCCGAACAGGCCGATGACGATGGCGATCGCCTCGAGCAGATAGGTAATGGCGAAGCTGCGGTCGAATACGGTCATGCTCATGGCGCGGATCTCGGTGGGGGCGCTCATTTCCAGCGTGGCGCCGAAGGGCAGGGCTTTGACGCGCCGCTGGACGTCGGCCAGGCTGGCGCCGGGCGCAAGCCATAGCGCGGCGTCGCTGACGTCCATGTCGCCGGTGATGGCGCGGTAGTCGCTCAGACGGATCTGTACCGCGCCGGTCGGGCGGGAATAGTCGCGCCAGACGCCGGCGACAATAAAGGAATGCAGTGCGCCGCCCAGCGGCAGTGCAATGCGCTGGCCCGGCGCCATGCCGTACAGATCCACCATGGCCTCGGATACCCAGGCGGGAGGCGGGCCGCC
The DNA here is from genome assembly GCA_013284265.1 of Oxalobacteraceae bacterium. Lineage (GTDB taxonomy): Bacteria > Pseudomonadota > Gammaproteobacteria > Burkholderiales > Burkholderiaceae_D > Rugamonas. The sequence continues at coordinate 109,533 of JABTBR010000019.1, forward strand.
GGCCGGCAGCGCCGACAGCGGCAGCAGTTGGCCGACGATACTCATGGCCTTCGATGGTTCGGCGGCGTCGATATTGCGCGCCATCAGGCCGATGTTGGGGCGGCCCGGGGTCAGCGACAGCGAACGGGCGCGCAGGAAGTCGGCCTTGGCCAGGCCCGGAAGGGCTTGGATGGCCGCCTGTTCGGGCGCATGCAGACCGGCGGTGCTGCCGGCGCTGGCGCTGCGCAGGTACAGGTCGGCCGGCAGGATCTGCTGCAGCCAGTCGTCCAGCGACACGCGGAAACTGGTCACCATGATCGCCATCGCCACCATCAGGCTGAAACTCGACAGCACGCCGCCCAGGGCAATGCCGGCCTGGCCGGAAGCATTGGCCAGCCGCGCCAGCGTCAGCGTGGGGACGGCGGGCGTGTCGCTGCGTCCCGCATAGGCCAGGGTCCAGCGCCGGTGCGCAAAGCGGAACACGCTCGCGGCCAGGCGCGGCATCAGCGCGATCGCGCCTATCAGCAGCAGGGCGATCGACAGGTAGCCGAACAGCGGCAGTTCAAATACGGGCGGTGCGAAAGCCAGCGCCGCGGCCAGCACCAGGCACAGCAGGGCGGGCCAGGCGGTCGAGAGCGGCGCCATGGCCGCTTCCTCGGTGCCCGACTTGAGTGCTACCGCAGGCTGGGCGCGCGCCGCCTCCCAGGCCGGTGCGGCGCAGCCCAGCAGGGCCACGCCGACGCCCAGTCCAAAATAGATGCAGGCCGCCAGCGGGGTGAACTGCACCTGCGGGCGCACGCCGGAGAAGTAGCCGGCACCAAGGTCGCCACCAAAATAGTACAGCGCGGCGGCGGCCATGCCGTAGCCGGCGGCGATGCCGATCAGCGAACCGGCCACGCCCAGCGCCAGTCCCTCCAGCAGGATCTGGCGCAGCAGCGCGCGCCGGTCCAGGCCCAGCACGCGCAGCAGCGCGAACTGGCTGCGGCGCCGGATCACCGACAGCGCCTGGGTGGAGAACACCAGGAAGGCGCCGGTGAACAGGGCCACCAGCGCGAGCACGGTCAGGTTGACGCGGTAGGCCCGGCTCATGCTGCCGTTGCGGCTGTTCTGTTCATCGTCATTGGGCTGGTTGATGCGGAAGCGGCCCGGGAAATCGCGCTTCAGGTCCTGCTCCAACTGCGCCTGGAAGGCGTCGCGGTTGACGCCGTCGCGCAGCTTGATGTCGATGCGCGAGAGCTGTCCCAGCTTGTTGAAGCGCCACTGCGCCGCGCCCAGGTCCATCGTGCCGATGCGCTGGCCCGCGCGGGCGCGCTGCAGCGAGCCGGCCACGCGCAGCGCCACCGTCCCTGTGCCCGATTGCAGCGCGATCGAGGCGCCGCCCGCCGGCTTGAGCCAGGCCTGCGCGGCGGCGGACAGGAAGACTGAGTCGTCGGCCAGTACATCCTCCGGATTGCCCTTCTCGGTAGCGCCGATCAGGTCGGGCGAGACGAAGCCGGCGCGGAAGGCGTCCAGGCCGATGATCTTGAGCGCGGTTTTCTCGCCGGGGACGGTGGCGTCGAACTCCAGCACCGGCGAGGCCACGGCCACGCCTTCGCGCTGGGCCAGGCGCGGATAAATTTGCTCGTCAAAATAGGCTTCGCTGCCGCTGAGCTGCAGGTCGGCCATGCCGGACAAGCCCTTGATGGCGGACGAAAATTCGTTAAAGGCCGCCGCGTTGATCAGATGGATGGCAAAGCCGAGCGAGATGCCGACCGCGATGGCGGCGATGGCGACCAGCGCACGCACCGGGTGGGCGCGCCACTCGCCGATCAGCAACCAGCGCGACATGCGGCGCATGCCGGCGCGGACACCGATGCCGGTGTCGGAGACACCCGGATGGGCATTGCCGCTGCCGCCATGGTTTGTGGGCGCCGGCGCATGCGCACTGCCGCTACCCGGCGGTGTAATCGTGTCCGGCCTCAACGGGGACACTCAAGGGCGACCGTCTCGGCGGCGCGCCTGGCTTTGCGCCGCGCCGCCTCGCTGTTCTGGAGCGTCGCGCCGCGCGCGTCTTCCTCAGCCCATTTCTGTTTCTGGCGCAGCTGCCCGCATTTTTTGTAGCGGATGTCGGCGTCGCGGGCGGCGCGATCCTCGTCGCGGGCTTCGTACGCCTCCTTGCGGTGGCGCTCCTTTTCCAGCCGGTCTGCTTCTTTTTTCAATTGTTTCAGCTCGGCCTTGGCCGAAGGCGCGGGGGGCGCCGGCGCGTCCGGTACCGCGAGAACCGTGCCCGTTCCAGCCGCACAGGGCGACTCGCTATAGCTGATCTTCCCATCCACCGTGCATTTGTAGACGGTCTGGGCCTGCGCGCCATTCGCCAGCAAAACCAGCATCGCGCCCAGCGCGGCCGACTTGATTGAAAGGCTGAGCGTATTCACAGGATCTTCCCCGGATTCATGATACCGAGCGGGTCGAGCGCCGCTTTAATCGCGCGCATCATATTCAGCTCGACGGCAGATTTGTAATGGGCCAGCTCTTCGCGTTTGAGCGCACCGATGCCGTGCTCCGCCGAGATCGAGCCGCCAAAGTCCATCACGCTGTCGTGCACCACGCGGTTGACCCGGTCCTGCTTGGACAGGAAGTCCTCGTTCGAGATGCCGGGCGGCGGCGCCACGTTAAAGTGCAGATTGCCGTCGCCCAGATGGCCGAAACACACCAGCTGGCAGCCGGGGAAAGCCTGTTCCAGCAGCGGCGCTGTGACGCCGATAAAGTCGGCGATGCGCGACACCGGCAGCGAAATGTCGTGCTTGATGTTCTTGCCATCGGCCGCCTGCGCCAGTGGAATATGCTCGCGCAACTGCCACAGCCCCGCCGACTGCGCGACCGAGTTGGCCACCACGGCGTCGCTGATGCTGCCTTCTTCCAGCGCCGCACCGATGCCCGTCTCCAGCAGCGCGATCGCATGCTGTTCCGATTCGCTGCTGGATAGCTCCAGCAGCACATACTGCCCATGCTCCTGCGTGAACGGCTTGGGCAACTGCGGGAAATGGCGCGCCACCAGTTGCAGGCAGAACGAGGACATTAGCTCGAAGGCGGTCAGGCTGGCACCGCAGCGGTCCTGCATGGTGCTCAGCAGGCGCAGCGCGTGCGCCGGCGAGGGCAGTGCGGCCAGTGCGGTGATGCTGGCGCGCGGCTGCGGATGCAGCTTGAGCACCGCGCCGGTGATGATGCCCAGCGTGCCCTCGGCGCCGATGAACAGGTCGCGCAGATCGTAGCCGGTATTGTCCTTGCGCAGACCGCGCAAGCCATCCCAGATCTCGCCCTGCGGCGTGACCACTTCCAGCCCCAGGCACAGTTCACGCGTATTCCCGTAGCGCAGAACGGCGGTGCCGCCCGCATTGGTCGATAAATTGCCGCCGATGGTGCAACTGCCTTCGGCCGCCAGCGACAGCGGGAACAGGCAGCCCGCCTGGGCCGCCGCTTCCTGCACATGCTGGAGAATGCAGCCGGCATCGACCGTCATGGTGCGGTTGACCGGATCGACCGCGCGTACCGTGTTCAGGCGTGCCAGCGACAGCACTACGGCCGCGCCGCTGGCGTCGGGAATCCCGCCCAGCACCAGCCCGGTCTTGCCGCCCTGCGGCACCAGCGGCACACGCCATTGCGCGCAGGCCGCCACCAGCGCGGCCACTTGCGGCACGGTGGAGGGACGCAGCACGGCGGCGGCGCGGCCGGTGAAGCGTCCGCGCCAGTCGGTGAGGTAGGGGGCCATGTCGTCCGCCGACGTCAATACGAATGCGGCGCCGGCGATGCGGCGGCATTCGGTCAGGAACTCGGCCGGCGCTGAGCCAGCGGCGGCGGCGGACGATTCGGCGTTCATGCGGGGTTCACTTGTTGGAGTTGACCTTGGCCAGCAATTCCTTGGCCATTTTCTTGGCCGCTTTTTTGTATGGGCGCAGATACATCAGCGCGCAGACGAAGTAGATGCAGACGATGAAAGCTTCGCCCCAGCCCAGCCACGCCGAGGTCGTGCCCACATCGCTGTAGCCGCGCACCACGCCCTCGGTGAAGTAGAGCAGGATCACCATCGAGGTCCACTGCAGCGTATAGATATCGCGCTTGATCACGCCCAGCAGGGGAATCAGCAGCGGCGCGGCCTTCAGCGCGACCCAGGAGCCGCCCGGATGCAGCGGGGCGATCACCAGCTCCCACAGCAGGCACCAGACGATCAGCGTGACCAGGCTGCCGATCGCACCCCAGTGAAAATACTTGTGCATGGCGCTATCCATCAGGCGCTCCGCAGTTTGACGGCCGTTTCGGCCAGGCGTTTGCCCAGTGCTACGGCCAGGCGTTTTTCATCCTCGCTGAGCACCTTCTTGCCATCGAGGCCGGACCAGTGGGTGGCGCCGTAGGGCGAGCCGCCGGTGGAGGTGGTCATCAGTTCGGGTTCGGTGTAGGGCAGGCCCATGATCATCATGCCGTGGTGGAGCAGGGGGATCATCATGGTCAGCAAGGTCGATTCCTGGCCGCCGTGCAGGCTGCCGGTGGAAGTGAACAAGCAGGCCGGCTTGCCCGACAGGCTGCCCGACAGCCATTCGCTGGCGGTGCCGTCCCAGAAATACTTCATGGCCGAGCTCATATTGCCGAAGCGGGTGGGGGAGCCCAGCGCGAGCGCGGCGCATTCCTTCAGGTCGTCCAATTCGACGTAGGGCGCGCCTTCGGGCGGCACTTCCGGCGCCGTGGCCTCGGCCACGCTGGAGACGGCGGGAACGGTGCGCAGGCGCGCGTCGCAGCCGGGGACGGACTCGATTCCCTGCGCGATCAGCTCGGCCAGTTTGCGTGTGGCGCCGTGACGCGAGTAAAACAATACAAGAATAATCAGATTGGGTCGGTTCATCGTTGGTATTATAGGGCGCTTTACGGGCTGGCATGAACGCCAGCCTTGCATATTGAGTACTGATTACATGTTTTCAAACTATATACGTCCTTTTTTCCAATACATCAAGCATAGCTGCAAGGGCGGCATGGCCACCATGCGCTCGCTGTCGTGGCAGGAAATCCGCGATCTGATGCTGTTCGCGCGCCGCCGCCTGCGCGAGGAAAGCCTGCCGCAGGTCGCCGGCAGCCTGACTTTTACCTCCGTGTTCGCGCTGGTGCCGCTGCTGACGATCGCGCTGGCGATCTTCACCACCTTCCCGATGTTCAATACCTTCCGTACCTCGCTGGAAGCGTATTTTGTCCAGAGCGTGATGCCGAAGGCGATCGCCAACACCATTCTGTCCTATTTGACCACCTTCGCCTCCAAGGCCACACGGCTGTCCGCGGTCGGCGCGATGGTGCTGATCCTGACCTCGGTGGCGATGATGGGGATGATCGAACGGGTGTTCAACCGCATCTGGCGGGTGCGTAGCGAACGGCGCCTGACCAAGCGGATTCTGGTTTACTGGGCTATTATCACCCTCGGCCCCCTGCTGGTGGGCGTGTCGTTGACGCTGTCCTCGCAGTTTTTCATGGCCACCAGCGATCTGGTGGGTGATGTTCCTATCGTCGGCGCGTTGCTGTACACCGTGGTGTCGCTGGCGCTGACCGCAGGCGGCTTTACCTTCCTGTATGTGGTGGTGCCGAACCGCCAGGTCGACTGGCGTGATGCGGCCTGGGGTGGCCTGGTGGCCGGTCTGGCGTTCGAGGTGGCCAAGCGCGCGTTCGCGGTCTTTATTATCCAGTCGCCGACGTATTCCAAGATCTATGGCGCCTTGGCCGCGCTGCCGCTGTTCCTGCTGTGGGTGTATGTGTCCTGGCTGATCACGCTGGTCGGCGCGCTGCTGGTGGCCGCGCTGCCGGTGGTGAAGTATGAGCGCTGGTGGTACGAGCCGGCGCCGGGCGGCGAGTTTGTCGATGCGATGGCGATTTTGAAGGTGCTGCATGTGGCCTGTGTGTGCGGCGATACGGCGCTGGTCAGTTCGCGCAAGATCCGCTCGCAGACGCGGCTGGGTTTTGATGAGATGGATATGCTGCTGGAGAAAATGCTGGCCGAAGGCTGGGTCGGGCGTATCAACCTGGAGGCGACGTCGCGGGTGCAGTGGGGTAAGCGGATCAGTGACGGCACCGATCACTGGGTGCTGCTGGCCAATGTGAACAAGCTGACGTTGTCGGATGTGTACCGTTTGTTCGTGTTTGGCGGCATGCCGGTCAATGCTGGCGTGGTGGCCGACAGTGATAATGAGCGCGACTTGAAGGCCGCGCGCGATGCCGCCGGGCTGGCGCGGGAGGTGGAGACGGCCGTTGAACGCGGCCTTGGACGCACCCTGGCCGAGCAGTTTGGGCCGTTAGACTGCCGTTAACGGTTTTGCTGGGCTGTTAGATTTTTGGCGCCACCTTGAACCCACGGCGTAACCCTGGGGTCTGACCCGGCGGGTCAGC